>NZ_JBYIRW010000016.1:0-214097 GCF_057708325.1 Nocardia sp. bgisy134 | reverse complement strand
CCGTCCGCGCCAGTCTTACCCGGTGCTTCTGAGAGGCAACTTTCCCAGCCTAACCGGCCTCCCTCGCAGAGTCAAGTCTGCTCGATCGTCCTGGTCCTTGCGGGCCGCCAGGCGCTCCTCGTCCTACCTCGTGTCCCGGTCCTCGCCCAGCCTCTCGGCTTGGCGTCTCGGCTCCGGGTCGGTGTCCGTGTCGCTCTGACGTTGAATAAGTTACGCGGCGGGGAACGCGGCGTCAAATCCGCACTACACGGATGTAATTCCGCAGGTCAGGAGCTTGCGATGGGGCCGACAAACGGCTTGGGCCACACGAATGTGACCCAAGACACCAAGATCATCAAGCGGTCGCACGCCTGACGCCCGCGATATTGCGCTTGCCTCGGCGCACCACCAACCAGCGTCCGTGCAGGTAGTCGCCCTCGTCCGGGGTCCATTCGAGGTCGGAGATCTTCTGGTTGTTGACCGAAGCACCGCCCTCGTTCACCGCGCGACGGGCCGCGCCGCGGCTTTCGGACAGGCCGGTGGCGACCAGCAGATCGACGATGGTGTCCACCTGACCGGGCGCGACCTCGGCCACGGCGCCGTCGATCGCGGCTTCCTGCAGCGCGGCGGACAGCGTCGCCTCGTCCAGCTCGCGCAGTTCACCGCGACCGAAGAGGGCCTGGCTCGCCAGCTGGACGGCGCGGGTGTGTTCCTCCCCGTGCACCAGGTTGGTCATCTCGGCGGCCAGCCTGCGCTGGGCTTCCCGCGCATGCGGACGTTCCGCCGTCGCCTTTTCCAGCTCGGCCAGTTCCTCGCGGCCGAGGAAGGTGAACCACCGCAGGTACCGGACGACGTCGGCGTCGGCGGTGTTGACGAAGTACTGGTACCAGGCGTACGGGCTGGTCATCTCCGGATCGAGCCAGAGGCTGCCGCCGCCGGTGGACTTGCCGAACTTCTTGCCGTCGGCCGAGGTCACCAGCGGCACGGTGAGCGCGTGCACCGCCTCGCCGTCCACCCGCCGGTTCAGTTCGACGCCGGCGATGATGTTGCCCCACTGATCCGAGCCGCCGACCTGCAACCGGCACCCGTGGGTGCGCCGCAGCTGCAGGTAGTCGTTGGCCTGCAGCAGCATGTAGCTGAACTCGGTGTACGAGATGCCCTCGCCGTCCAGGCGGCGCTTGATGGTGTCGCGGGCCAGCATGACGTTGACCGAGAAGTGCTTGCCGATATCGCGCAGGAAGTCGACGGCGGTGAGCTGTCCGGTCCAGTCCATGTTGTTGGCGATGATCGCGCCGGTGGGCGAGTCGTCCAGGTCGACGAACCGCTCCAGCTGCGACCGGATCCGCTGCGCCCACTCGGCCACCGTGTCGGTCGAGTTCATGGCGCGTTCGCCGACGTCGCGCGGGTCGCCGATCAGGCCGGTCGCGCCGCCGGCCAGAACGATCGGCCGGTGTCCGGCGCGCTGGAAGCGCTTCAGCGCCAGCAGAGGGACCAGGTGTCCGGCGTGCAGGCTGGCCGCGGTCGGGTCGAAACCGGCATACAGCGTCAACGGCCCGTCGGCCAGCGCCGCGCGCAGGGCGTCGAGGTCGGTGGACTGCGCGATCAGTCCGCGCCAGGTCAGTTCGTCGATGATGTCGCCGCTCACGCCGTCCCATCTTTCCGCACCGCTGTCCTGCGCCGATGCGCAGGTACCGGGGGCGATTCTCCGCGCGGCGCCGCCGCAGAGCCAGGGAATTTCCGCCGCGCGGGTCCCGCACCGCCTGTTGGACCGAAATCAGCCCGCACGCCTGCGCTGCGGCGAGCTCGCGGACATGCTGAGCGGGCCAGAACCGCCACCGCCTTGCGCTCAGCGCTCCGGGGACGCCGCACACGCGACGACCCGGCGACCGGAAGGGCGCGCCTTCCGACCACCGGGTGGACGTCGAATCGTTCAGCGGGACAAGCGATCCCGCAGCGCGACGAGACCGTCACGGCGCTCCCACGCGAGCCAGGCGAACATCGCGGCCAGCACCAGCGGGAAGACGGCATAAGAGGGCGCGTCCAGGACGAAGGCCTGGGTGGCCGCGGCGAAGACCATGGTGATCGACAGTCCGGCCGCGGCGGCGCCTGCCAGCCGCCCGATCAGCAGGCCGAGGCCGCCCGCCACCTCGACGAGGCCGGTGAAGTACATGAACCAGTCGCCGAAGCCGATCGCGTCGAAGACCCGCACGGCGTCCGCCTGGGCGACGAACTTCGGGATTCCCGAGGCGATGACGAAGAACAGGCCGAGCAGGATTTGCAGGGTCCACAGCACGCGATTGCGGATCGTGCCCGGGCGGGTGGTGGTCGGGGCGGGGGCGGTGATGGCGGTCATGTCCGTGTCCTTCGGTTCGGTCGCGCCGGGCGCGGCGCGTTCTCCCGATAAGACGGGGGACGCGCGCCTAATTCATCGCACCGCCTCGAGTGTTCCGCCGAACGTGTCCACCCGCTCCGGGGACGACAGCGGGGGCGGCGGCGAGTGGCGCGCGCGGACTCCGCCGGTACGCCGAGACCGCGGGCGAGGACGGCAACCAGAACCGCCACGGCCGATCGGCGGCCACGCTGACTCCGACGCGCGGGCCGCTGGCGATCTGGGCAGCGTCGATGACGCCGTCCAGCTCCAGCCGGATCGGCGAGGCCGGATCGAACAGCGGCGTGCCGTAGTCGTCCAGGGTGATGCCGAGGACGGTCCCCAGGTTCCCCGGGCCCCGGCCGAGGTCGGTGTCGGAGCGGGCCGCGGGCCTACGCCCACGTGCGACCCCCAGGCCATCGATCACCTCACCGGCCCGCACCAGCACCGCACTGGCCGCGCCGTCGGGTCCACTGGTCACATTGATGCAGGTGTGCATGCCGTAGCTGAGATACACGTAGAGGAACCCCGCGGGACCGAACATCACCGCGTTGCGCGCGGTCCGTCCGCGCCCGGAGTGCGAGGCCGGGTCCGGCCACGGCCCGGCCGGGTCGCCGCCGTACGCCTCGACCTCGACGATCCGGACGGCCACGGGCCCCGACCGCAGCGTCGCGCCGAGCAGGCGACGGGCGGCGGCGGGCGGTTCGACCACGAGATCATCGACAGGCACGCGGCCATTCTCCCCGGCCGCGCCGTCAGCCGCTCGGCCGCCGCTCGTCGATCGGGCCCGGTGTTGATCGCCCCGGCGCTGAGTTACTCGTCGACTCAGCGCCTGCGCGCCCACGAAACGCAGCGCACCGCCGATCACCGACCCAACGGTCCAGCCATCAAGGCAACGACCCAGCATCCGGCGCTCATCGATCCAGCACACGGACGCGCCCATCAACCCAACGTCGATGCGCCCATGGACAGTCCCTTCAACTTCCCCGGGTTCACCTGGAAGCGCAGGTTCTCGATGCGGCCGTCCACCAGGTCGTAGGTGAACGCCGCGACCGGGACTTCGCCGATGCGGGCGAGCGCGCCGAGTTCGCCGTTGATGTGGGTGGGCTCGAGCACGATGCCCGCCGACTCGGGCTTGGCCAGCACACCGAGGATCCAGCGCGCGACGTGATCGGGGCCGTGCAGCGGACGGCGGGCCGCGGTGACCACGCCGCCGCCGTCGGACCAGCACGTCACCTCGGGGGCGAGCAGATCCATCAGCGCGTTCAGGTCGCCGCCCGCGCAGGCCGCCATGAACCGCTGGGTGACCTGCGCGCGTTCGGCGGTGTCGGTGTCGAAGCGCGGGCGGCGGGACTGCACGTGGGTGCGGGCGCGGTGCGCGATCTGCCGGATGGTGGCCTCGGGCCGGTCCAGGGTGTCGGCGATCTCTGCGTGGCTGTAGCCGAACACCTCGCGCAGCAGGAATACCGCGCGCTCGACCGGGGTGAGGGTTTCGAGCACCACCAGCATCGCAGTGGAGACGGTGTCGGCCAGCTCGGCATCCTCCGCGAAATCGGGTGTGGTGAGCAGTGGTTCGGGCAGCCATGGTCCCACGTAGGTCTCGCGGGTGGCCCTGGCCGAGGTGAGCCGGTTCAGGGACAGATTCGTCACGGTGCGCACCAGGTAGGACTTGGGGTGGCGCACCGCGGACCGATCGGCTTCGTTCCACTTCAGCCAGGCGTCCTGTAGGACGTCCTCCGCGTCGGTGACGGTGCCGAGCATCCGATAGGCGGTGGCGAACAGCAGCCGCCGATGTTCGATGAACGGATCGGGTTCCGGCGTCTCGGGCATCAGTCCATGCTCCTCGGTAAGGGACCGAGTCGGCAAACCGGTCAGTCTTTTACGCGGGTGGCGCGGCCGCCGTGCGAGAGCTGTACCGCGACGGTCATCTTCTTGCTGAGCCGGAAGGCCTTCGGCGGCGTGCTGCTGACGGTCTCCTTGTAGAGCGCCGCGGCGCGTCCAGTGAGGTGGAACCGCCCCGGGGTGTCGTCGGCACGGGTGAACTGGATGACCCCGTCGCGGCGGCCGAGGCTGACCGGCTGGTGGAAGTAGCCGAACCGGAACGGGCGAATTTTCTTGCCGCGCAACTCTTTCGCGATCGTGTCGGCAGTGTGGGCGGCCGTGGGCATGCCGCTCTGGCAGGTGCCGTGGATCACGCCCCAGGGTTGACGCACCGCCGCGGCGTCGCCGATGGCGCGAATAGTCGGATGCGATACCGACTTCAGCGTCCGATCGACGATGATCAGCCCGCGCTCGTCGGTCGCGATACCCGCCCGCGCGGCAAGTGGCGCGACGCGGACGCCCGCGGTCCACAGCGTCAGATCAGCGGGAACCAGTGTGCCGTCGGCCAATTCGACGGCGTCGGGCAGCACCTTGGTGACCGCCTGGCCGACGTTTCGGGTGACGCCGAGCCGGTCCAGCGCGCGGTGCAGATAGGCGCGGGCCCGCTCGCCCATCATCGCGCCGGGCTCCCCGGTGCTGATCAGGGTGACGCGCAGACCGGGGTGCTGATCGGCGATCTCGGCGGCGGCCTCGATACCGGTGAGCCCGCCACCGCAGACCGCGACCGCACCGCGCTGCGCGGCCACCTCCGCGAGACGTCCGGCGAAGCGATGCGCGACGCGCGGATCGTTCAGGGCCCAGGCGTGTTCGGCGACGCCGGGCACTCGCTCGGTGTCGGTGGCGCTGCCGAGGGCGTAGACGAGTTCGTCGTAGGGCAGCACGCGATCGTCGTCGACAGTGACCGATCGCGCCTCGGGGTCCACGGAAGTGGCCCAGCCCTGGACGAATTCGATGCCCGTGCCCGCGAGGATCTCGGGGATTCGGTAGTCGGCCAGCTCCTGCCCCGCGGCGACCTGGTGCATGCGCAGCCGCTCGGTGAACCGCGCGGACGGATTGACCAAGGTGATGCGCACGGGCAGGCGGCGGGTGCGCCGCGCCAGCCGCACGGCGGCCAGCATGCCCGTGTAGCCCGCGCCGAGGATGACGATGCGGTGTTCGGTGTTCATGGCGGTTGCTCCGATCGCTGGGTCGCTGGTGGGTGACGACCATGGGACAGACGACCCGCGCCGGACGTGACAGCCCTGGTTGTGAACTGAGTCACACGGCATGCGCACAGCGGCGCGTGGTCTTTTCCGGGGTCCATCCAGGGTCGAAATGGGGGCCGTCCCCGATGTCGCCGCCACCGCGAAATTCCTACCGTCGGTGCATGTCTTCGGTTTCCCGACCGCGCCGGTGGCGGCGGCTCTTCCTGGTACTCGCATCGCTCGTCGCGGTGATACTCGCCGCGGTGAGCGGCTGCGTCGGCTGGGTCTACGTCGACGCGGAGGTCTCCACCGTCGGCCGCACCGAGTTTCGCAACGAGCTCGCCGTACCGCCGCTGGCCGAGTCCCGCCTCGAGCCCGACGGGACGCGCCTGTTCGAGCTCGACATGCGCACGGGCAGCCGGGAATTCCGGCCCGGACAGGTGACGCCGACCTGGGGTTTCAACGGCGATTACCTCGGGCCGACGCTGCGCGCCCGGCGCGGTGAACAGGTCAGGGTCCGCGTCCGCAACGGGCTGCCCGAGGCGTCGACGGTGCACTGGCACGGCATGCATCTCCCGGCGGCCATGGACGGCGGCCCCCACCAGATGGTCGAGGCCGGCGCGACGTGGACGCCCGAGTGGACGGCGGACCAGCCGGCCGCGACGCTCTGGTACCACCCGCATCCGCACGGCGAGACGGAGGACCATGTGCGCCGCGGGCTGGCCGGGATGTTCCTCCTGGATGACGAGTCGACCGAAAGCCTGTCGCTACCAAGGAATTACGGCGTCGACGACCTGCCGGTCATCGTGCAGGACGTGACCTTCCGCGGCGCCGCTCTCGACGGCGCGCACAGCATGTTCCGCGATGTCGGTTTCCTCGGCGAGCAGACGATGGTCAACGGCACGCTGACCCCGTACCGCGAGGTCGGCGACGAACTGATCCGGCTGCGGCTGCTCAACGCCTCCACCGCGCGCGTCTACACCTTCGGCTTCGACGACGCACGCGCCTTCGCTCTCATCGGCACCGACGGCGGCCTGCTCGACCGCCCCGCCAGCATGCACCAGCTGCCGCTCTCGCCGGGCGAGCGCGCGGAGATCGTGGTGCGAATGCGCCCGGGCGAGCGAACCGTGTTGCGCAGCAACAAGTTGGACGCCGGTCTCGATTTCTGGACGCAACGCTTCGGCGGCGGCGGCGACACCTTCGACATCCTGCAACTGCGCGCGGCGACGACGCTGCGCCCCTCCCCCGCGCTGCCCGCCACGCTGGCGCCCGCGTCCACCCCGGACGGCGCCGACTCGGTGACGGAACGGCGCTTCGAACTCGACCTGAGCGGCATCAACGGCGCGCCGATGGCGATGGACCGCATCGATTTCGCCGTCACCCGCGGCACCACCGAGACCTGGATCGTGCACAACCGCGACGGCATGCCGCACAACTTCCACATCCACGACGTGCAGTTCCAGGTGCTCGCGGTCGGCGAGAGCGCACCGCCGCCGCACCTGTCCGGCCCCAAGGACACCGTCTTCCTCGCGCCGAACGACACGGTGCGCCTCGCGGTGCGCTTCGACGGGCCCGCCGATCCGGACACGCCGTACATGTATCACTGCCACCTGCTCTGGCACGAGGACCTCGGCATGATGGGCCAGTTCGTCGTCGTGGAGCCCGGAGGGGCGGCCGGGCGTCCGACGCATCGCCACGGGCATTGACACGCCACCTCTTGCCGCGGGCGGATACCGAGCGGTAAATTCATCGTACAGTGAATTCAACACTCGATGAATTGAGGCCGACATGTCTCATCCCCCGTCTTCCGCCGCGGTCGAGGTCGAGAACCTGACCGTCCAGCGCGGCAAACGCGAAGTCCTGCACGATATTTCGCTGACCATCCCGCGCGGCTCGATCACCGGGCTGCTTGGGCCGTCCGGCTGCGGCAAGACCACCCTGATGCGCAGCATCGTCGGCACCCAGATCGTGGCGTCCGGCGAGATCACCGCGCTCGGCCTGCCCGCGGGCGCGGCCGAGCTGCGCAGGCGCATCGGCTACGTCACCCAGGCGCCGAGCATCTACCCCGACCTCAGCGTGCGCGACAACGTCGCCTACTACGCCGCGCTGTACGGCCGCGACCGCGACGACACCGACATCGCCATCGCCGCCGTCGGCCTGCTCGACCACGCGGGCCAGCGCGGCGACGAGCTCTCCGGCGGGCAGCAGACCAGGGCGTCGCTGGCCTGCGCGCTGGTCGCCCAGCCGGATCTGCTCGTCCTCGACGAACCGACCGTCGGGCTCGACCCGGTCCTGCGGGTGGACCTGTGGAAGCAGTTCCACGAGCTGGCCGCGAACGGAACGACGCTGCTGGTCTCCAGCCACGTCATGGACGAGGCCGAGCACTGCGACCAGCTGCTCCTCATGCGCGAGGGCAAGGTGCTCGCCCAGCTCAGCCCCGACGAGCTGCGCGAACAGACCGGCGAACAGAACCTCGAGAAGGCCTTCCTCACCCTCATCACGATGGGACAAGCGGCATGACCACCACCGCCCTGCACCCGAGCGCACCCCGGTGGACGCTGCGCCCCTACGCCGCGACCACCACCCGCATCCTGCGCCAGCTGCGCAACGACCATCGCACCGTCGCCATGATCCTGGTGGTCCCCGCGCTGCTCATGACGCTGCTGTATTTCATCTATGCCGAGGCCCCGACCGCGCCGCACCAGCCGCTGACGTTGTTCGACCGGGTGGGCATCAGCATGCTCGGCATCCTGCCGTTCATCGTGATGTTCCTGATCACCGCGATCGCCATGCAGCGCGAACGCACCTCGGGCACCCTCGAACGGCTGCTGACCACGCCGCTGTCCAAACTGGATCTGCTCGGCGGCTACGGCACCGCCTTCTCGCTGGCCGCGGCCGCGCAAGCGACCGTCGCCTGCCTGGTGTCGTTCGGGCTGCTAGACCTCGAGGCGGCGGGCGATCCGGCATGGGTGGTGCTGATCGCGGTCGTCGACGCCATCTGCGGCGTCGCGCTCGGTCTGCTGGCAAGCGCCTTCGCCCGCACCGAGTTCCAGGCGGTGCAGTTCATGCCGGTGGTCGTCGCGCCACAGATCTTCCTGTGCGGCTTGCTCGTTCCGCGCGACCAGCTGCCCGGCTGGCTGCAACCGATCAGCGACCTGATGCCGCTGAGCTACGCGGTCGATGCGCTGCAACAGGTTTCGACCCATCCGGAGGCGACCGCGCAGATGTGGCGCGATATCGCCATCGTCGCCGCCTTCGCCATCGTGTCGCTGGCGCTCGGCGCGGCGACCCTACGGCGGCGGACCACATGAGCACGGGCGAACGCGCTTCGGCGAAACGCGGTGTCGCCGAACGGCAAGGGCGTTCGGGGCGGCGACCGGGCAGATCCGGCGCGCGGGAGGCGATCCTCGCCGCCGCCCGCGCCCGATTCGCCGAGGCCGGTTTCGACAAGACCTCGATCCGCGCCGTCGCGGCCGACGCGGGCGTCGACCCGGCGCTGGTGCACCACTATTTCGGCACCAAACAGCAGTTGTTCGCGGCGGTGGTCGAGCTTCCGGTGGACCCGGAGGCGACCCTGCGCATTCTGGAGACCGCGCCGCTGGACCGGCTCGGCGCGACGATGCTCGCCGCGGTGGTCGGCGTCTGGGATTCCCCCGCCGGGCCCGGCATCGTCGCGATGGTGCGCAGCATGCTCACCGGCGGCGAACCGGCCCTGGCCCGGACATTCGTGCTGGAAGTCGTGCTCGAGCGGGTCCGTCAGCGGATCGCCACCCCGGAGGACGACGGCCGCGCCAGGGTCGCGCTGGCCGCCTCGCAGATGATGGGCGTGCTGGTGGCCCGCAAGATCATCGGCGTCGAACCGATGGCGTCGATGCCGATCCCGGAGCTCGTCGCCGCCGTCGGCCCGACCTTGCAGCGTTATCTGACCGGCGATATCGGCACGGCCGCAAGCGAATCCGGGGCGGTCCGCGCGGTGCGCTGACCTACCGCCAGCGCCCGGGCGCAGACCCGTTCCGTGCGCTCAGGCGGTGAACGCCTCGTGCTCGGCGTCGGTGACATCGCGCGCCTCATCGATCAGCAGCACCGGAATGCCGTTCTCGATCGGGTACGCGCGGCGCAGTCGCGGGTTGTAGAGCAGCGCGGCGCCCGCGGCGTCGCGGACCAGCAGCAGCGGGCCCTTGTCCTGCGGGCAGGCGAGCAGGCTCAGCAGCGTGGCGTCCAACGCGGTTTCCTCCGGCATGATCGTGAACCTACCCGACCGAGCCGTCGCCCTCGACGACCGGGCGACGGCGGAACGAGATGTGCCGGTGCCCGAAGTAACTCGCCACCGCGACCAGGCCCATCACGACCACCGCCGACAGCTGCGCGGGCAGGTGCAACACCGTGACAGCCAGGTAGAGCAGCGCCGTGTTCAGCGCGAGACCACCCGAGTTCACCGCGACGAAGCCCGCGAAATCGCGCAGCACGTGGCCGCGCACCCGGAACACCAGGGTGCGATGCAGCACGAACGCGACGGTGATCCCGAGGGCGTAGGCCAGCGGCACCGCGGCGAGCGGCGCCCAGCCCGCGTCGGGCAGCACGGTCAGCCAGGCCACCGTCAGCGCCATGCCGAAGACCGTGTTGAACGCGCCGATCAGGGCGAAGGCGACCTCCTGCCTGCGCACCAGCCGCAGCAGCAGCCCCGACGCGGGCGGTTCGGCCGCCCCGGTGGCCGCGTTCGCACGCTGGTCCGTGCTCACGCCCCCACCTCGCCGCGCGCGCTCACGACTCCACCTCGCTGACGCTCGGCTCCGTCGTACGCGAGAGCGCACTGCGCCGATGGTTCACTCGCCGACGCTCGCTCACGAAACCACGTCCACGAGTTCCCGCTCCGGCTCGCCCGTCGGCCGCTCCTCGACGCCGGTGTCGTCGTCGCGCCGCCGGGACCGCACGTACATCCACTGCAACAGGCCGAGACCTGCGAGCCCGGCCACCGTGGTCGCGATGCCGATCTTCCAGCCCGGGGGACGCCAGGTCAGCACCAATTCGGCGTTCTGGGTGCCCGCGGGGACGTCGACGGCGACGAACGACTTGGCGACGGTGGTGATCGGAATCTGCTTACCGTCCAAGGTGACCCGGTACCCCGGCCAGCCGAGCCGGGCGAAGACGACGCGTCCGCCCTGCTCGGAGCTCACCCGCACGCGGCTGGTGGTGTCGGTCTCCGAGATCGACGTGGCGGTCACGTTCTTCGCGTCCGAGACCCGGCCGTTCACCGTGGAGACGGGCCCGTCGACGCGCTCCAGCACCGCGATGTAGCGCTCGTGGCCCGGGTAGTCCACCCACTTCCAGCCTTCGGGCGCGGCCTGCTCGCGTGCGTCGGGGAACAGCGCGCGCTGCAACACCACCCTGTCGAGCTTCATCAGGTCGACCAGCGGGCGTCCGGTGCTCTGCTCCGGCGCGAACATCCTGCGGTAGGCGTCCGGGCAGACGCTGCTGTCCCAGCGCATGCACAGCAGCTCACCGAAGTAGAAGTGGCCGGTGGGCGTGTAGCCGTTGACGTACTTCAGCTCCAGCGTCCTGGCGTAGTTGCCGAAGACCAGCGAACCGTAGGCGGCGTCGATGTCCCGGTCGGCGGGTTGCAGCAGGCCGCGCTCGCCGAGTTGGAGGGTGGTGCCGGTGAAATCGGGGAACTTCGCCATCGCTTCGGCGCGGTCGGCGGGCAGGTTCCACGGCATCGGCGTCGGCTGCGCGGCACTCACCTGGAAGTAGGCGATCGGGAACATGGCGACGATGGTCAGCGCAGCCGCGGCGGCGATGCCGCGGTCGCGGGCGAGCCACACCACCCCGGCGCCCACCGCCGCGATGCCGAGCGCCGCGACCACGTGCCAGAGCGCGTGATGCGGGTCGGCGGAGAAGGACCGCACCCACAGCGCGAGGATCAGCACACCGGCCGCGATGCCCCGGTTCTTCCAGTTCTGGAAGGTGCCGTAGCGGCCGAGCAGCACGCACACCAGCACCAGCAGGCCGATGGCGAGCATCGGCAGCACCCGCACCGGCCAGCGCAGCGGACCGATCGAGCCGGGCCCGGCGGTCCACATCAGCATGATGAGGGCGAACAGCGCGACGGCGCTCAGCTCGCGCCACGACTCCCGCGCCCGCTTCCAGTCGATGAACGCCAGCGCGGGGATCAGGAACCACGCGATGTAGGTCAGCGGCATCGGCTGCACGTAGCCCCACCAGGAGGTGAAGGCGGGCAGCGAACTGGGCAGGCTGGCGTTGAGCGACTCCGACCACGGCACGGTCAGGAATTGATCGTTGTTGATCTGCGCGGTGCCGCGCCAGGTCACCTTGGCCGAGAGCATGCTGGGCAGGAAGGTCAGCAGACCGGCCAGGCCCGCGCACGCGGAGACGGCCGTCAGCCGCGCGACGGGCTGCCACTTGCGTTGGTACACAAGCTCGCCGACCGCCACCGCGAGCAGCATCAGCGCGGCCTCGACGGCCGGGAAGATGTACTGGGTGGAGATCGTCAGGTACAGGAAGACGAAGACCGGGATCGGCCCGCCCGCGATGCGGCGGCGACGCGAGCCGGGCTCGTCGCTCGCGCCCGGCCCTCGGGTGTAGTGCACCGCCGACGCCCACGCGTGCACCATCCACGCGGTGCCGGTGAGCGCCGTCATCCAGCTGGCCTGATCGAAGAACAGGAAGAAGCCCGAGAGCGGGAACGCCACACCCGCCACCGCCGACCAGGCCGGGCGGGCGCCGTAGACAAGGCAGATCCGGTAGACGCCCGTCGCGGCGATGATGGAGAAGATCAGCTTGACGACGGTCGCGTACAGCGCCACGTTGTCCACCGAGGGCGCGATCAGATCGATCAGCAGCTGCGGCGGATTGAACAGGCCCGCGTCGTCCATCGTGTTGTTGCCCGACATCCACTGCTCGGGCACCATCACCGGGAACTGACCGTCGCGCAACGCCCGGCCCAGGCCGATCCACAGCGCGGTGTACTGCGATTCGGTGTCGTCGGTGAAGTAGTGGCGGACGTTGGCCAGCAGGACCGCCGCGTACCCCGCGATCACCCCGATCACGGTGATAGCGCCCCACCGGTATACGTCCCGTCGCGAGTGCGGCCGCGAGTCGAGTACTGCACTGTCGGTCACGAGTTCCAAACCCTACAGCCCACCGCAGCGCTTGGCATCGGCCGCCGAGGTGTTGATGATGGTCCGATGAACGAAGCGCCGTCTGGCATGAGCAGCACCGGAAGGCCCCGGACGCGTCGTGCTAGAGTTCACCGCGGCTCGGGCTCCGCTGTCCAGCGGGCAGTACCGGCACGCACCGTCATCGAAAGTTGATCCAGCTGATGCCGATTCCCTCCCCTCGCCCGCTCCGCTCCGACATCGTCGCGAACGGACGTCCCGGCGTCGACCGGCCGCACGGCATTTCCGTTGTGGTGCCGGTGTATCGGGGCGAGAACACCATCGGCGCACTGTCCGCCGAGTTGCACGCGCTCACCGCGGGCTCCCAGACGCCCGGCGGCATCGCGTTCGTGGTCGAGGAAATCATTCTGGTGCACGACAACGGGCCCGATCGCTCCGATGTCGTCCTTCAGGAGCTGGAGCGGACCTATCCCGCGGTGCGCACCGTCTGGCTGAGCCGCAATTTCGGTCAGGACGCCGCCACCATCGCCGGAATGTCGGCCGCGCGAGGCGACTGGATCGTCACCATGGACGAGGACGGTCAGCACGATCCGCGCTTCATCGGCGCGTTCCTCGACGCCGCGCTGACCAAGCGCGCGGACCTGGTCTATTCCAAGCCGACCAACACCCGCCCGCACGGTTTCCTGCGCAACCTCACCTCGCGCGGAGCCAAGATCGTGCTCGCGACCCTGTTCGCCTTCCCCGACTCGACCCGGTTCGAGAGCTACCGTCTGATCCGCGGCGACATCGGCCGCCAGCTCGCCGAGGTCGCCTCCAACGGCGTGTACCTCGACGTGGCGCTCACCTGGGTGGTCGGCACGGTCGCGCAGGAGCCGGTGGTGCTGCGCGCCGAGGGCCGCGAGGAATCCGGCTACAACTACCGCAGGCTGTTCTCGCTGTTCTGGAAGATGGTGCTGTGCAGCGGAACCCGCGGCCTGCGCCTGGTCAGCATGCTCGGCGTGACGCTGGCGCTGGCCGGCGTGGTGATGGCCGCTGTCGTCGTGTACGAGGCGCTGACCATGGACGGCTGGGCGCCGGAGGGCTGGGCCTCCACCATCGTGGTGCTGCTGCTGTGTTCCGGAGCGATCCTGTTCTCGCTCGGCCTCATCGCCGAATATCTCGGGGTCGCCCTGCACATCCTGGTGGGCAAGCCGCTGTACCTCACCGTCGACTCACCGACGCCGCGCCCGGCGCAACCGACGATCGCGGAGGACGTGACCGCGCCTGCGCCCGAGGCACGGGAACTGACCACGACCACGAGCAGGGGGACCGACCGGGTTGAGCACTGACCGCGTCATCTTCAGCCGCCCGTTCCGGGCGCGCCGGGAACTGGCCAACCTCGAGGCCGTGCTGGCCTCCGACCACAGCCATGGCGACGGGCAGTTCACCGCGTCGGCCACCGCGAAGCTGAAGACCATCACCGGGGCGCCGCACGCGCTGCTGACCACCTCCTGCACCTCCGCGCTGGAGATGGCCGGTCTGCTGCTCGAACTCGGCCCCCAGGACGAGGTGATCGTCCCGAGCTTCGCTTTCACCTCGACGGCCACCTCGATGGCGTTGCGCGGCGCGACCTGCGTCTTCGCCGACATCGACCCGGAGAGCGGCAACCTGGACCCGGAATCGGTGGCCGCCGCGGTCACCGAGCGCACCAAGGCCGTGGTGGTCATCCACTACGGCGGTGTGGCCGCGGACATGGACGGGCTGCTCGCGCTCGCCGCGCAGCACGGGTTCGCCGTCGTCGAGGACAACGCGCACGGGCTCGGCGGCAGCTATCGCGGACGCCCACTCGGCACGATCGGCACGCTGGGCACGCTCAGCTTCCACGACACCAAGAATGTGCACTGCGGCGAGGGCGGCGCGCTGCTGCTCACCGACGAGATCCTGATGGCCCGCGCGGAGATCATCCGGGAGAAGGGCACCGACCGCGCCCGGTTCCTGCGCGGCGCGGTGGACAAGTACTCCTGGCAGGACATCGGCTCCAGCTACCTGCCCAGCGAGCTCAACGCCGCGGTGCTCGACGCGCAGCTCGACGAGTTCGACACGATCCAATCCGGCAGGCACCGGGTGTGGGACGCCTACGCCGCGGGACTGGCCGACTGGGCGGCGCGCAACGACGTCCAGCTCATGACGGTGCCCGACGACCGCGCGCACACCGCGCACCTGTACTACCTGCGCACGCCCACCGAGCAGCGCCGCGACGACCTGATCGGCCATCTCGCCGGGCTCGGCATCTCGGCCCCGTTCCACTATGTGCCGCTGGACTCCAGTCCCGCGGGCCTGAAGCTCGGCCGCACGCCGCAGCCGTGCGTGCGCAGCGCCGAGTTCTCCGGAACCGTTGTGCGTCTTCCGCTGTGGCCGGATCTGCGCGACGACCAGGTGGGCAGGGTGATCGACGCGGTCACCGCCTTCACCGTCTGACCCGCCGCGCGACGCGGGCCGAGTGTCACCTCGGCCCGACGCGATGCCGGGACACTCAGGCGGACAGCACGTACAGTTTCTCGCGGCCGCCCGCGATCAGCGCTCGCTGCGCGACGCGCGGCTCGTAGCGGCGGAAGAACTCGTCGAGGGTGGCCTCGGTGAAGCGATGCGCCTGACGGCCGTCGCCCGCGTTGGTGAAGCGGCGGCCGACGGTGGACAGGACCCGGTTGCGGCTGGTCGCCAGGTTGCGGATCGGTTCGGCGACGATGACCGACTTGCGCGCCGCCGCGAGCATCCGGTCCAGCACCGGGCCCGGCTCGGGTAGGAAGTGGTAGAGACTGGCCTGCATCACCACGTAATCCGCCTCCGGCAGCAGCGCGTCCGAACGCATGTTCCAGACCAGTCCGCGGCCGCCGGCGCGGGAGACACCGGCGACGAAACGCTCGTTCAAATCCAGCCCGGTGTAGGCGACCGATTTGGCGCGCAGGTAGCGGGTGTACAGCGTCGCCGGACCGCAGCACACATCGACCACCTCGGCCCCGTCGGGCACCAGCCCGGCGATCGCGCCGTACCTGGCCGCGTAGTGGCGGCCGTACAGTCCGCGCATCAGCAGCTCGTACACGGCGCGATTGCGATAGATGAGGCTCTCACTCACCAAATACCCCTGAACGGTTGTCGGACGTCGGGTGCGGCCTCCGGCGCCGCGCGGGCTGACCCCGGCACAAACTATGCCAGCCGACGCCCGTGCGCGAATTGTCCGGGTGCGCGTGCCGGGGGCCAATCCGACGGATCTACAACGCGTTCCGGCTCAGTGGCCGAGGAGGTCGGCGGCCTCGGTCTCGGTGAGCACCTCGTAGTTCTCGGTTTTCCGGTCGTACCACCAGGTGAGCGGCCCCGGCTCCGGCCGCCCTGCCGCCTGCACCGCGCGGGTCGACGGGCGGTAGCTGGCGCTGCGCGGGATCTCGTCGACCACGTACACCAGGTCCGGTCGCTGATCGGGATCGAGAGCGTGCACCGCCTCGGTGACGTCCTTCAGCTCGAGGGTGAAGCCCTTCCGCACCGACACCGCCGCCACCGCGAGGCAGTGGTCGCCGACCGGCAGACCGTAGGCCACCTCCATGTCGACCGCGGTGATGTCGTTGAGCACGTCCACGATCGGCTGGCCGAACACCGGGCCGCGCGCGGTCTGGATCACCGTGTCCTTGCGGTCGACCAGCCAGAAGTCGCCGTCGCTGTCGCGGCGGAACAGATTCTCGGTCGGCATCCACGAGTCGCTCGCGCCGAACACGCCGCGCAGGCCGCCCGCGGAGATGTCGACGCCCTCCGAGGCCCTGCCGATCATCAGGCCGACCTCGTTGTCCGCGCAGCGGCGGGCGAACCCGGATTCGTCGACCAGGATGCGGCCCGCGATCGGGTCGTAGGCCACCAGTTCGACTTTGGCGGTGCCCGGCACCGGGCGGCCCTTGCAGCCCGCCTTCGCACCGGTCACATTGGCCAGCACCACGTCGCCCTCGATGGAGGCGTAGAACTCCAGCACCCGCGCGGGCTCGAACTGTTCGGTGGTGCGCCGCCACAGTCCGGCGGGCATACCGGAGCCGATGAACAGCCGGATCGGATGCCGGTGCCCGGCCGGGAACACGCCGGCGTCGAGGATGTCGCGCAGCATCGTCCAGGTGTAGGTCACCACCGTGACGCCGTAGCGATGCACCTCCTCGGCGAACTGGGCCGGGTCCAGCGACCTGGCCAGCGCGATGCGGCTGCCGCCCGCGATGGCGCCGCCGAGGCTGACCAGCAGACCCGACGAATGGTGCAGCGGCGCGAGGCAGTACACGGTGTCTTTGCGGTCCAGGTCGGCGCTGGTCGCGGTGCCGAAGGCCGACAGCGCCCAGCGGTGGTTGGTGATGTACTTGGTCTCCAGCCGATCGCCGGTGCCGGTCACCAGCACGAAGGCGAGTTCACGCGCCAGGCCGGGATCCGGGCGGTACCAGGCGGGCACCTGTACCTGAGTGGGATCGATCTGCTCCAGGTCGATCACATTGCCGCTCACCGGGATATCCAGTCCGCGCGCGTCGCCGCCGCCGAGCACCAGCACCCGCGCGCCGGTCGCCGCCGCGATGCGCAGGTTCTCCGGGTCCGCGATCACCGTCTCGGCGCCGGTCAGCTCGATCGCCCTGCCCAGCTCGCTGCCTGGTGCGAGCAGCACGGCCACCGCGCCGAGACGCGACAGCGCCGCCACCGTCACCAGGGCGCTCGGACGGGTCTCCATCACCACGCCGACCCGGGTCGCGGGCCGGATGCCTACCGAGATGAGGCCGCGCACCACGTTGTCGATGCGGACGTGCACCGCGGCGTTGGTGTGCACGCGATCGTCGAAGAGGAAGCACTCGCGCAGCGGCGCCCGCTTGGCCTGCTCGGCGAGCAGCTTGCCGAGCGAGATGCGGGTGTTGGGCTGGATCATCCCCAGCCGGGTCAGCCGGGGCAGCGCCCGCGCCGCCTCGCCCGCCAGCTCGATCGAGCCGCGCACGGTGTTGTTCGCGATGCCTTCCAGCGCCTTGCCGACCCCGGCGCCCGCCTCCGCCAGCGTCCCCGCCGTGTGCACCACGCGGGTGGCCGCCGAGCGCGGCCGGTTGGTCGGCACGTGCTCGGTCATCCGGAAGATCTCCGCGGGCAGCGGCTTGCCGCCGTCCATCCACTCCACCCACTGCCGTACCAGCGGCCAGGTGTGTTTGGTGGCCATGCTGCCCGCCACCAGACCGAAGTGGCCCGCGACCAGGCTGGCCTCGAACACTTCCGCGTTCGGCGCCGCGCGCACGATGCCGCGCACCGCGGCGGGCTGGCCGATGTCGTCCACCTCGCCGACGAAGGCGAGAATGGGGCACTTCAGCTCGGCCAGCGAGATCGGCTGGTCGCGAATCACGAACCCGCCAAGCATCATCCGGTTGTGCGCGACGAACTGCTTGAGCAGATCGGCGGCCGCGGGCCCGGCGTAGGCGACCCAGCCGTCGCTGTTCAGGAAGCGGCGCTGGCGCTCCTTGGGCAGCAGCGCCTCGCGGTCGTGCAGCTGGCGCAGGAAGTCGACCCTGGACTTCGCGGTCTTGACCGGGTCGAGCATCTGGAAGCCGAGACGCACCATCGAGTCGGTGATGGGCAGCCGGGTGACCACGTGGTCGGCCAGGAAGTCGGCCACATCCGAGACCAGCCCGTACGGCAGGCCGAACGGGATCCCCGCGACGATGTCGACCGGGCTGCCGAAGGTCACGATGCTCGCCACGCCCTTGCCGTAGCGGTAGGCGGTGGTCTGATAGGCGAACATGCCGCCCTGCGAGTAGCCCATCAGGTGCACACTGGCGCCGGTCGCCTCGCACACCGTGTCGATGGCGCTGCTCACCGCGAGGACATGGTCGGCGAGGTCACGCTCCCAGCCGCCCTCCTCGCTCGCCGGAGAACCGAAATCGACCACCCAGCAATCTATTCCGCCGCGGTGCAGGATGCCCACGGCGCCGCCTTCCGCGTTCACGTCCCAGATGTCGGCGTTGACCATGAGCGGCGGCACCAGCACCGCGACGGGACGGCCCGGCGTCGCGTCGTCGGGGAAGTAATGCCGCAGGCGATACATCCTGCGGCGCTCGACCACCTCGTAGGGCGACGACTCGACATCATGGGTGAGACCGCCGAAGCGGATCACCTCCAGGCCGTTCTGCGCGGTCGCCATCAACCGCTGCACCGAACCCACCAATTCCTTACCGAAGTTCACCATCGCTCCTGGCCCTACCCTGCAATGTGGCACACGACCTCCGCGCACTCGCTCGGCGCGAAGAGACACCCTTCCGGCCCCCGAGAAGCATGCCGTCTATGCGTATAGACGAGCTTCCCACATCGGGTGTCCCCCATGTGTCGGCTGTGACAGGTTCCATGTCGGATGAGGGCGGTCACCGGCCCATGACGTTGATGTACATGCTCTCGAACGGGTCGGGACTGATACTGAGATCACCGCGGAACGGATAGTCCATGGCGGCGATCAGGAAGATCATCGCGCCGAGGAAGAAGGCGAACAGTCCGCCCAGTAGCAGGTGCGCGTCGCGGTTCAGGCTGAACATGCACAGCAGCACCACGTTGATCGCGCCGCCGACCAGGATGACCCACCACAGCACGTCGGGCAGGCCGCCCGCGGTGGCGTTGATCCGGTGCCTTCGATCGGAGTCGAAGCGCGCGAACTGTTCGATGGTGGCGGCATGCACGATCTCCTGCGCGGTGGTCTTCGGCTCGAAGGCGAGCAGGTTCACCTGGAACCGGGTCACCAGCGCCGTGCCGCCCATAGGCTCGCGACCCTCGCGCAGCGCTGGCCACGCCTCGGTCAGCACGTTGTCGGCGTAGTCGACCAGATCCTTCTGGAGCAGACTGCGCTGCGGTTCGGGATACGCGCTCACCTCGCGGTAGAGCGTGCCCAGCGACGCGGCCTCGTCGGCGACCAGGCTCTGCGCCGTGTCATAGGACTCGTAGGTCGCGGCCGCGATCAGGCCTAGTAGCAGTCCGTAGAAGACGCCGCCGACGGTGAGCACCATCGTGACGGTGTCGTTCTTGCCGGGCTCGGGCCCGAAGATCCGGAGGACGTAGTTGCGCGATACGAGGATGCCCGCGGCCGTCAACAGCACTGCGCTGCCGGTGATGATGAGGAATGTCAGCCAGATAGGCAACCCGTAGACCCAGGTGAACATGGGACAACAAGATAGCCAGCCACCGGCGAGAGTTCGGCGAATCCGCGATTCATCCCGAGACGTTACCTGCCGTTATCCGGATCGAACGCATGTCGTAACCATCCGAATCCGATATGGGGCGATTCTGCGAATTCTGCTGCGCCGCAACACTTCCGCCACCTAGCATCTATGCCGTCTGGAACGCATTGTCGCGTAACTCTTTTCCACCCCGATCGACTCGTTTTCTCGCAGGCCTTTCCGGTCTGCTGATCCGTCGTGCCCAAGAAACACCATCGACCTGTCCCGGTGACCCCTCGAGGTGAGGACCACGCATGACCATAGAAATGCCAGTCCAAGCGGAAACCAACGGTCGCAAGACCCTGAGCACGGGCGCCGCCCATCAGCTGGCGCACACCACCAAATCCGAACCGCAGATGCAGGGCATCAGCTCGCGCTGGCTCACCCGCACGCTGCCCTGGGTGCAGGTCAACGGCGGTATCTACCGGGTGAACCGGCGCCTGACCCACACCGTCGGCAACGGTGAGGTCGAATTCGTCGTCGACGGCGGCCAGGCCAGGGTGATTCCACTGGAGCTGCAAGAACTTCCGCAATTGCGCGGATTCGACAACGAGGAAACGCTGGCCGCGCTCGCGCAGCGCTTCGAACAGCGCGACCTCGAACCAGGCACAGTCGTCGCGGAATTCGGCAATCCGATGAATCAGGTCATCCTGATCGTGCACGGCAAGCTGGCCAAGATCGGTGCGGGCGAATTCGGCGAGCAAACCAAGGTCGGCATGCTCGGCGCCGGTGACTATTTCGGTTCCGAAACCCTGATCGATTCCTCCGCGATCTGGCCGGTGACGGTCAAGACGGTCACCAAGACGACCATACTGATACTCCCCCGGCAAACTCTCGACGAAATGGTCGAGAACGCACCGGCATTGCGCGAGCAACTCGAACGCGTCGCCGCGGCGCCCGCTCATCGGCAGAATTCCAAGGGCGAGGCCGACATCGAGATCTCCTCGGGTCATGCCGGCGAGCCGTTGCTGGAAGGCACCTTCGTCGACTACGACGCCTCCCCGCGCGAATACGAGCTCAGCCTGGCGCAGAGCGTGCTGCGGGTGCATTCCCGCGTCGCCGATCTGTTCAACGATCCGATGAATCAGGTCGAACAGCAGCTGCGCTTGACCGTCGAGGCGCTCTACGAACGCCGGGAACACGATCTGGTGAACAATCCCGATTTCGGGCTGCTGCACAACTGCGATCTCAAGCAGCGCATCTACACCGAGTCCGGCCCGCCGACCCCGGACGACATGGACGAGCTGCTGAGCATGCGCCGCAGCACGAAAATGTTTCTGGCGCACCCGAAAGCGATCGCCGCGTTCGGCCGCGAATGCACCAAGCGCGGGATCTACCCCGACCCGGTGGACGTCGACGGACATCGGGTGCCCGCGTGGCGCGGCGTGCCGATCTACCCGTGCGGCAAGATCCCCGTCAGCGAGAACGGGACCACCTCGATCCTCGCCATGCGCCTCGGCGAAAAGGACCAGGGCGTGATCGGACTGCACCAGACCGGGATTCCGGACGAATTCGAGCCGAGTCTGAACGTGCGCTTCAAGGGCATCGACGACCAGTCGATCATCTCGTACCTGGTCAGCTGCTACTACTCGGCCGCCGTGCTGGTCCCGGACGCCCTCGGGGTGCTCGACAATGTCCTGGTCGCACGGCAGGCGGACTAGCCGGGGTGATGACCGATGTCGGTGCTCTCCCGCGCCGCCGCGCCCGCCGCCACGCACGAGCTGGCGGCCGACATCGCGGCGCTGCTCACCAACCCGGACAGCCCGGCGCCCGCCGACCTGTTCACCGATGCGGCAACGGAAGCTCCCGCGCCGCCCAATGATTCGAGTCCGCCCTCACGAGCGGCCGGCCCGACGCCGGTCCGGCTGCTCGGCCCGCGGGGCTTGGGGGCCGCCGCACTGCGGCTGCCCGCGCCTGCCGATCACGCCGCCGAACCGACCACGCCGTATCTGGCGCCGGAGGCCGTGACGATCGGCCCGTCCCAACCCGGCGCCGCTCCGGTCACGGACGGCGTCGTCGAGCCCCCGGCAAGCCCGCCGGAGGGGAACGTCGCGACCTCCGTCGGCCCGGCGCAGGGGGCCGGTCCGGCGGAGTCGCGACGCCCGCCGATTCCGTCCGGCCCGCCGATTCCGTCCGGCCCGGCGGTGCCGGTCGCCGACCGGGTCGCCGCACCGGAGAGCAACGGGGATGTCACTCTCGCCGGAGCGGAGGCCGCGACGGGGTCGCTGCGCACCCGAATTCCCTCGGGGCCCACCGGATTGGGTACAGCGTCCACGGCGGTACGGCCCGCCGCGGACGCGCCGCCCACGCCGCCGAGCGCGCCACCGGGCCCGTCCGGGCTCGGCACCGCCTCGACACAGGTAGGCAGCGGATCACGCATTCCGCCGCTGTACTGTCCGCCGCCGCTGCGCGACGATCCCGCGCTGGCGGAGGCGGTGAACGAGGGCCTGCTGGCGTGGGCCGAGGACATCGGGCTCTACGAGGGCAGGCTCGACGAGTTGCGCAAGGCCGACTTCGGACGGCTCATCATGCTCGCCCACCCCGACTGTTCCAACGCCGACCAGCTGCTGGCCGCGGCCAAATGCGCGGTCTCGGAATGGTCAGTGGACGACTACTACTGTGAGCCGGACGCCGACGACCGCGCACCGGACGGCACCCCGTCCAGTCCGGAAGCCGAGCTGGGCCCGCGGCTCGAACTCTGCATGGCCGTCATGGATCCCGCTCATCTGCCCGCGCGCTACGCCCCGCAATTGGAGCGGGCGTTGCAGGCCGATCCGATCCTGCGGGCCTTCCGCACCTCGTTCGAGCACCTGGCCCAGTACTCCACCCCGGCGCAACTGGCCAGGCTGCGCACCGAGATCGGCGGCTGGTTCATCGCGCTGGGTGCCGAGGCGGGCTGGCGAGGCGCGGGCCGGATGCCACCGGTCTGGGAATACCTCACCAACCGCCAGCCACACAGCTTCCTGCCGTGCATGGCGCCCATCGACACACTCGGCGGTTACGAGGTCCCCGCTGCGGAATACACCCATCCCGCCGTGCGGCGCGTCACGACAACCGCGGCGCTGGCCGCCCAGATGGTCAACGATCTGTATTCGATGGCACGCGAAGACCTTTCCAACGGAAGGGAATTCAACCTCCCCACGGTGCTCGCCGCCGAGGAGCGATGTTCCCGCAGGGAGGCGGTGCTGCACACCGCGGCGGTCCACGACGAACTCGTGCACCGCTTCGAACGCGAGGCCGCGCCGCTGGCCGCCGGCGGTTCGCCGGAACTGCGCCGCTTCCTCGTCGGTCTGTGGGCGTGGATGGGCGGCAATCGCGCCTGGCATGCCGACAGCCGTCGCTACAAAGATGCCGAATAGCCAGTACCGCAACGAGAGAGGATGATCACGCATGACCATGCTCAACCCCCAGGCCGAGGCCGTGCTGCGCACCAACTATCAGAAATCCGTTGCGGCGTACTGGAACAACAACCCCAACGACGACCGGGTCAACACCGTGCTCGGCGAGGTCGACGGGCTCTACCACCACCACTACGGCATCGGCGATCCCGATCTCTCGGTACTGGAGGGCCCCGAGAACACCCGTCAGGAACGGATCGTCGAGGAACTGCACCGGCTCGAGACCGCGCAGGCCGACCTGCTGCTCGACCACCTCGGCGACGTCCGCCCCGGCGACCGGCTGATGGACGGCGGATCCGGCCGCGGCGGCACCAGTTTCATGGCCAACCAGCGCTTCGGCTGCCAGGTGGACGGCGTGACCATCTCCGAATACCAGGTCGGCTTCGCCAACGACCAGGCGCAGCACCGCGGCGTCGCGGACAAGGTGCGGTTCCATTTCCGCAACATGCTCGACACCGGCTTCGACAGCGGCGTGATGCGCGGGATCTGGACCAACGAGACGACCATGTACGTCGACCTGTTCGATCTGTTCCGCGAGTTCTCCCGGTTGCTGGAGCCCGGCGGGCGCTACGTCTGCATCACCGGCTGCTCCAACGACGTGACCGGAGGGCGCTCCTCCTCGGTCAGCTGGATCGACGCGCACTACGGCTGCATGATCCATCCGCGCAGCGAGTACTTCCGCGCGATGGCCGAGAACGGCCTGGTGCCGATCGACGTGGTCGACCTCACGGCGGCCACCATCCCGTACTGGGATCTGCGCACGAAGTCCGAGCTCGCGACGGGTGTGGAGAAGCCGTTCCTCACCGCCTACCGGGAGGGCAGCTTCCAATACCTGCTCATCGCCGCCGATAAGGTGGGGAGGTGACCGAGACCCTCGCCCAGCCGCTGACCGACCGCGAGGCCCTGCCCGTCGAGCTCGTGGACGAGGCGGGCCGCGCGGTCGGCGCGTGCCCGGTCTCGGAGGCGCACCAAGCGCCCGGGCGACTCCATCGCGCGTTCTCCGTGTTGCTCTTCGACTCGGCGGGCCGGGTCCTGCTCCAGCAGCGGGCCGCCGTGAAGACCCGCTTTCCCCTGCTGTGGGCCAATACCTGCTGCGGGCATCCCGCGCCTGGCGAACCGGTGCTGGCCGCGGCCGCGGTCCGGCTCGCCGAGGAGCTGGGGCTGGCCACTACGCTCACCGAGGTCGGCGTCTTCCGCTATCAGGCGCAGGACAGCGTCACCGGCCGCGTCGAGCACGAGTGGGATCACGTGATCGTCGGCCTGCTGGACGCGGGCATGCCACGGCCCGATCCCGCCGAGGTGGCCGCGTACGCCTGGATCCAGCCGGAGGAACTGCGCGCCGCGCTGACGGACGATCCGGCGAGTTACACGCCGTGGTTGGCGGACGTGCTGGAGATCGCCGACGCGGCACACCACGCGGGGCGTCGGTCCGCGCACTGATTCACGTCTCGGCCCAGCCCGGCGATTCCGCGGGCTGGGCCTTTTCGTCGTGGGTTTCAGGGTTGCCGCGTGGGCAGTCCGTTCGGGTAGGCCCATGCCAGGCGGGTCAGGACGAGTGCGGCGGCAATCAGCCCGAAGTCGCGCAGGGCGATGTCGCCGTACCCTCCGACGAGCAGCAGGTCGACGATGATGAGGCCCAGCCATGCCGCGACCAGCGGCGCACCCAGGCGCGGGAGTACGAGGACGGCGATGCCCGCGACGATCTCGACGACGCCGACGAGGTTCATCGCCGTGTGCGCATCGCCGGGCACGAGCTTGTCGAAGAACTCGGCGAGGTAGCGGGTCCAGTCGTCGGTGAGGATGTTGGCGAACTTGTCGAGGCCGAACAAGATGGGCAGGACGCCGAAACCGAGACGCAGCGCCCAGAACGCCTGGTAGCCGGGATCGGTGAGGGAGGGCGCGGGCCGGGTGCGATCGGTGTGCACAGTCATCTTTTCTCCTTGGAAGGTGATGCGGGAGCCGATGAATCCGGTTGGTCGGGGCCCTGATGCGGGTGCACCGAGCTGCTTGCCGACCTGAACCGGTCCACATCTGTTAGTGGCCGCGGCTGCCAAGGTCTTACCGGCGGAGGAAAAGATTTCGCCTCGCGGTGTTCGTGCTGCTACTCCGACGAGTCGGGGTACTGGTCGAGCAATTCGCGCAGGGCTTGTGCCTCTTCGGCGCAGGCGCCGCACCCGGCCAGGTGCACCTGCATGGCGAGATCCTCGTAGCGAGGGTCGGCGAGGCGGCGCTCGACGTACTCGTCGAGCATCGCGAAGCAGTCGTCGCAGGACAGGTACGGGCTGGTGTCGGCCAACAAGCCGGCGATCGTTTCGGCGCTCGAAGCCGGTTTCGGGTCGGTCATGAGATGCTCCGGTCGGGGCTGATATCGAGATGTCCGCTGGCGATGAGCGCGGATCGCAGCCGACGGCGGGCATCGTGCAACGTTTTGTAGAGGGCATTGCGGGTGCTGCCCAAACGGTCGGCCAGCACATCGATCGGCACCTGCTCGACCACCAGCGCCAGCAGGATGCGCCGCTGGTGCGGGGTGAGGTCCCGGGCGATCGCGGCCTCGACGGCGCGGGCGAGCTCGGTGGCGCCCACCACGGTTTCCGGGGTCGGTGACCTGTCGGCGAGCGAGGTCAGCGCGTCCGGCAGCAGGATTTCCCGGTGCCGCCATGCCTGGCGGCGAACCGCCACACCGGCGTGATGCACCCCGAACTTGTAGACCCACGTGGTGAAACGACTGCGCCCCTCGAACGTCGGGAGCCGGCGAAGAACGGAGACCACGGCGTCGTTGGCACACTGCTGCGCCAAGTCCTCCAGATCGCCTGCTCCAACCCCTGGCAGCAGATCACGCAGCCGCCACACCTGATGCCGGGTGGCCCGCAGCAACACCTCGCGCAGCCGCGCCACCGCATGACGACCGGCGGGGCCGTTGTCGGTCAGATCAGCCAGCCACTGCTCGTCGTCCTGTCTGCGCGCCACGCCGGAGGTCGTGGGGTTCACGGTGCTCACAGTAGCGTCTCCTGCTCGGGCATCGGTGCCAGAATGCGCACCGCCAGCTCGGGCGGGCAGCCCAGGTCGACAAGCTGTAGCAACGCGTGCATATCGAACCCAGGATCGGAGCTCACTGCCTCGGCCAACCGTGCCGGGAAGCCGGACGCCACGAGCCAGCGTCTACGCCAATCCCGGACATCGGCCGACAACCCGTGTGCGCCCGCGGGTGTGGTCCGCTGCCGCAAATGAACGATCATGCACAGTTAGTGTCGCTCGACGAGGGCTTCTTACCCGGCATCGAGCGCGATTCGGCTGCGGGCCTCCTCCCGGTCCTTGCCGGTTTTCGAGCGCCGGACAGGCTCGTACCGGTCTCCGCCTCGAATATCGCGCATCCATGTTTCAATGCGCATATCTATGTAGCGGCATCTCACTAGCCCGTCCGGAAGCTTGGGGAAATCACAGGATCGGCACAGCCTCAGTCCAGGGGCGGACTCCATGCTGGGGAATGTACGAAAGTCCGGGGGGCGATTGCGAGGTGCGCGATGGTGGAGATCGAGGTCACGGGAACGACGGTGACGGTCCGGGTGCAGGGCGGGCACAAACTGCTGGCACTGCGCGACCAGCTCACCTTCGACCTGCGCGACGTCATCGAAGTCGCCCCGGCGGAGGTCGACCTGCGGCCGCCGTGGGTGCGGGCGCCGGGCACCTTCTTCCCCGGCGTGATCGCGGCGGGCACCTTCCGGGGCAAGGGCCGCAAGGAGTTCTGGGACACCCGCTTCGACGGCAGCGGCGTGCGCGTCGAGCTCAGGGGCTCCGAGTTCACCCGGCTCGTCATCGATGTCGCCGAACCCGCCCACACCCTCCGCGCGCTGCGCACCGCCGCCCTGGCGGCCTGACGTTCCCCTCTCCCCCGCCGGTTCCCGAGGCCTGGAACCGGCGGGGTCGAATCTGTCCGCCTCTAGTCTGAGAGGGACAGAAAAGGAACCTTCGATGCCGACACCTCCGACAACGCAGTTCGTGGATCGTCGCTTCGTCGGCCTGGTCGCCGAATTCGACCGGCTCTTCCGTAGTCCGAGCGACGGCGGTGGCGCGCTGACGGTCTACCTGCACGGCGAGCCGGTGGTCGACGTCTGGGCCGGGTTCGCGCGACCGGGTCTGCCGTGGCAGCACGACACCCTGGCCGTGGCGTACTCCACCGGCAAGGGCGTCGCCGCCACGCTGCTGCATCGTCTCGCCGAACGCGGACTGCTCGACTACGACCACGCCGTCGCCGAGTACTGGCCCGAATTCGCCGCGGCGGGCAAGGAACACATCACCGTGCGCGCGCTGCTGAGTCACCGCGCAGGCCTGCACCGGCTGCGCAATCTGCTGCCCGGCCCGCCGGAGCGCTTCTTCGACGACGCCGCGGTCACCGCGGCGCTCGCCGCCGCCACGCCCGATCCCCGGCACCGCACGACCAGCGGTTATCACGGCATCAGCTTCGGTCACCTGGTCGCCGAGCTGGTCCAGCGTGTCGCGGGTGCGGATTTCACCGACCTGCTGCGCACCGAGATCGCCGAACCGCTCGGCGCCGAGGAACTGTGGTTCCGCGTACCGGAATCCGAGCGGACGCGCATCGCCGTCAACTTCCCGAAACTGACGGTCGCCGGAATGAGCTGGGAGCTCGGCGCGCGGATCATGGGGCGCAGCCGCCGCCTCGCCGCCGCCGTGGACACGACGCCGAGCGGTTTCGCCGAGCTGATGGAGGATCCGCGGCTGCACGATTCGGTGATGCCGGGCGTGAACGGGGTCTTCTCGGCGCGGGCGCTGGCCAGGCTGTACGGCGCGCTGGCGATCGGCGGCAGCCTCGACGGCTACCGGCTGCTCGGCGCGGAGACCATCGATCAGATGCGGGAGCGTCAAGTCTTCACGCCCGACTACGTGCTCGCCTTCCGCATCCCGTGGGGTCTCGGTTTCCACGGCGTGCCGATGATGCCCTCCAAAGCCGCGCCGATCTCGGCGTTCGGCCATTTCGGGCTCGGCGGTTCGGGTGCCTTCGCGGACCCGTCCACCGGAATGTCGCTCGGGTTCGTCACCAACCGGCTCGGCGGCAAGCTCACCCCGCTCGGCGACGCACGCCTGGCCCGGCTCGGCGCACTGGCCCACAATCTCGCGAAGAAAGCGAACTGAGCGCGCCTTGGCTGCCCGATACCGTGCGAAGTCGTGGGATGTATCCGCCCGTGATGGCAGCATGAGCCCATGGATCTGATCGGGCTGGAGCGGATCGAATCGGCCGCGGCGCTGCTGGCGCCGGTGATCCGGCGCACGCCGGTGGTGGCCTCGCGGGTGCTGTCCGAGCGTGCGGGCGCGGATGTCTGGCTGAAATGCGAGAACCTCCAGCGGACAGGCTCGTTCAAGCCGCGGGGCGCCTACAACCGGATCGCGAACCTGCCGTCGGCGGACCGGGCCCGCGGTGTCGTCGCGGCCAGTGCGGGCAATCACGCGCAGGGCGTCGCTTGGGCGGCCGCCACACTCGGCATCGAGAGCACGGTGTTCATGCCGATCGGCGCTTCGCTGCCGAAACTGGCCGCCACCAAGGCCTATGGCGCGCAGGTGCGGCAGGTCGGCGAGACCATCGACGAATCACTGGACGCCGCACTGGATTTCGCTGCGCGGACCGGGGCGACGCTGATCCATCCTTTCGACCACCCGGATATCGTGGCCGGACAGGCGACGGTGGGACTGGAGATTCTGGAGCAACTCCCGCGGGTGGGCACGGTGCTCGTGCCGACCGGCGGCGGCGGACTGCTCGCCGGGATCACGATAGCCCTGCACCGGCTGGCGCCGGAGGTGCGGGTGATCGGCGTGCAGGCCGCCGAGGCCGCGGCATGGCCGGATTCGCTGGCGGCGGGCAAACCGGTACGGGCGGAGCGGATGTCGACCATGGCCGACGGCATCGCGGTGGGCCTGCCGGGTGAGGTGCCGTTCGCGCACGTCGCCGCGTACGCGCCGCGCATCGTCACCGTCGACGAGGAGTCGCTGTCCGAGGCGCTGCTGCTCTGCCTGGAACGTGCGAAGCTGATCGTGGAACCGGCGGGCGCGGCCGCCGTCGCCGCGCTGATGAGTTACGCCCCAACCGAACTCGACCTGCGCGGACCGGTCTGCGCGGTGCTCTCCGGCGGCAACATCGATCCGCTGCTGCTGACCCGGATCGTCAACCACGGTCTGAGCGCCGCCGGCCGCTATCTCGCGCTGCGCGTGACGATCTCGGATCGCCCCGGCGGACTCTCCCGGCTGCTCACCGTGATCGGCGAAACAGGCGCGAGTGTGGTCGACGTGGTGCACTCCCGCACCGGTACCTGGCTCGCCGTCGACGAAGTCGAAGTCGCGCTCACCCTCGAGACCCGCGGCCCGGCCCACCGCAACGCCGTCCTCGGCGCCCTCACCGACGCGGGTTACACAGTGCGCGTTCAGGACTGACCCGCCCGGTCGCAGAGCGTTCGCACACTCCGCAGCGGGGGTAGGCGCTGCGAAGCGTCGGCGAGTACTGCGAGGTCAGTGGGCGCCGCCGAGTTCGAGGGCCAGGACGCCGAGGATGACGAGGGCGATGCCGCCGATTTGGGTGAGGGTGAGTCGTTCGTTCAGGAAGAGGACGCCGATGACGGCGATGGCGGCGACGCCGACCGCGGACCAGATGCCGTAGGCGACGCCGATGGGCATGCCACGCTTCAGCGCCTGGGAGAGGAAGAAGAACGCCGCGCCGTACCCGATGACGACCACGATGGAAGGGACGAGCTTGGTGAATCCCTCGGAGAACTTCAGGGAGACGGTCGCGGTCACCTCGGACGCGATCGCCAGGGCGAGCAACAGCAAGGTCATGGCGGCAGCCTAGTGATTCGGCGGACAATGGGGAGATCCGTCGTCCGAGGGATGTGATGACCTGTGGTGGAAGCGTTCCGGATCGGTCTCATCGTGTTCGTCGCCGTGCTGCTGACGGCGGTTTTCGGGGTATTGCTGCCGCTGCGCGCGCGTACCAGGCGGGCTGCTGGTCAAACGTTCGATCAGTGGGCGACGCGGCACGGGTGGCGGTTCGCGCACTCTCCGCACGAGTCGTGGACGGCGCGGCTGCCCGGCCACGATCCCGAAGGGCTCGGCGTGACGCTCACCGGTGAGCTCGGCGGGCGCCAGGTCACGGTCGCCGACTACTGCTTCCAGACCAACGCCTGGACCGGCGAGATCGTCTCCACCACCACCCACCGGTACGTCGTGGTGGCGATGCTGCTGGAACGCCCCTATCCTCCGGTCGCCGTCGTCGATGTCGCGGCGCTCTCCCAGCCCGGAAGCGCGCTGTTCTGCGACGCGCCCATCACGACCGGCCACCGCGAATTCGACGATCGCTTCCGGGTGATGGCCGTCGACGCGAACTATGCTCGCCTGCTCGTCGGCCCCCCGGTCATCGCCGCCCACCTCGCGGGCGTCATTCCCCGCTGGAGCCTCGCGGGGCACGAACTGCTCACCTACCGAACCGGTCGGCTCGAGGATCCCGACGCGATCTCCGACCTGGCCGCTCCCTTGCTGCACCTCGCCTCCCTGATCGAGAGCCGAGCCTGCTGAGCGACAGCGCAGCCGCACGACGCGCCGGATGGACGACCAACTGTGGGCACGAACTGCTCACCTACCGAACCGGTCGGCTCGACGATCTCGACGCGATTCCCGATCTAGCCGCTCCCCTGCCGCACCTCGCTTCCCTGATCGAGAGCCGAGCCCACTGAGCGACGGCGCGGCCGCCGGCACGCCAGGTGGATCTCCGAGTGCGGGGCACGAACTACTCACCTACCAAGCCGGTCGGCTCCGCGGTCCCGATGCGATTCCCGGTCTGGCCGCTCAGCTGCTGCGCCTCGTCTCGCTGATCGCGAGCCGGGCCCGGCGAGACTGCGCCTTTCCGGACGCACGGCACGCCAGGTGGACTCCCGATTGCGGGGCCCGCACGATCCGATCCGCGCCGTCGAGCGACCAGTCGGTCGCGGGCTTCGCACGATCGGGGGCGATCAGCCGGGCCTCCGTTCAATTCAGCCAGGTGCGGGCAGCTGCGGCCGTACGGCGCCCACCGTGGATCTCTGATATGAACGGTCGGTGGTAGGAGAGGAATGGTTCGGGCAGCAGCGCTTCGGTGTGCGCTGCGAATGGGGTGAGGCGGGGGCGGTCGCGCTGGCGCCGAGGAGTGCGTGCGTGGTCGTCGTCGACGTACTGTCGTTCACCACGTCGGTCAGCGTCGCGGTCGACGCGGGCACTCGGGTCTATCCGTTTCGCCGGCGCGACGAGCGCGCGGCGGCCTTCGCCGCAGCCCATGACGCGGTGCTCGCCGTCGGCCGCCGCGCAGTCACCGAGCAGCGGCCGTGGTCACTATCGCCCGCGGCGCTGCGCCGCGCCCCACCGGTGCCGCGACTGGTCCTCCCTTCTCCCAACGGTTCGGCCATTTCCGCTGCCGTCACCGGAATTCCGGTGCTCGCCGCATCGCTGCGCAACGCGTCCGCGGTCGCCCGATGGATGCGCCGACAGGGTTGGGGCACAGTGGATCAGCCGGTCTCCGTGATAGCCGCAGGTGAACGGTGGCCTGGACGCGACGCGTTGCGACCGAGCATCGAAGACCTACTGGGGCCCGGAGCCGTCGTCTCCGCGTTGGAGGCCGCAGGCGCGGGACCGCTGTCACCCGAATCGGCCATCGCCAGAGCAGCTTTCGAAGCCACCAGTGATATCGCCGCCGCCCTGGCGGAGTGCTCGTCCGGTCGCGAACTCCGCGATGGAGGCTTCGCCGAAGACGTCACCATCGCCGGTGAGGTGGACGCCGGCGAAGCCGTTCCGCTCCGCGTCGACGGCGCATTCGCCCCCGCCGACTGAACCGCTCCGACACGAAACCTTCGAGGCTGGCAGACAACGTACTGGCGGCATGATCACACGGGCGTCGTCGCCGAACACGACCTCTTCGTGAGAACACTCCGCGTGTCGTGCAGGTGGCGGGAACCCGCCGACCGCGCGCCTCGTCCAACTCCGAGACAGAACAATCCCCATCGAGAGGAGTCCCCGTGGCGACCATCGCCGGGCACGAGTCGCGCTCCGACCGCCCACCACCCCGTTACCCTGGGCTCATGGGTATCCAGGACGCCGACGTGAGCCTCGCGGAGTTCGAGGTACTGGAGCGTGCATCGTCGGAGGAGGTGTCGGTCGAACTGATCAACGGAAGGATCTACGCGGTACCCGTTCCCGACGGCGAGCACGACGAGTTCGCCGCGACGATTCGCAACCAGATCGTCGGTTCGACCGGACTCGAGTTCTTTCACGAGCGTGGCCTGCGCATCCCCGCGTACCGCGAGGGCCGCGCCCGAGTCGACGGAGCGGTTGCGCCACGCGGCTATTTCCGTGCCGAGCCGCCATGGGCGGATGCGTCCGGTGTCGTGCTGATCCTCGAGATCACGTCCGGCCGCGATCGCGATGCCGAGGTCGACCGTGTCGAGAAGCGCGATGCCTACGCACAGGCGGCGATTCCGGTGTACCTCTTGGTCGACCGCCATCACGGCGAGGTAACTGTCTTCTTGGCACCCGAACGGGGCCAGTACACCCAACAGGCCGTCGCCAAATTCGGTGCGCCGCTACACCTTCCGGCCCCGTTCGATTTCGAGCTCGACACAGCCGATTTCCTCTGAACAGCGATGGCGGCGGCCCGCTCAGGATGCCCGCCGCTATCGCGGACCGGCGGCCGGTCGGCCGCGTGCCGATCGACCGCCGGTCGCAAGCTCAGTTCAGCCAGGTGCGGGCTGTCGCCGCCGACGCGCGAATCTCGTCGAGCTGCACGGCGACCTGGGTGCCCGCCGTGCCGCCGCGGGCGTTGCGGGAGGCGATGGAGCCCTGGACCGTGAGGACCTCGCGGACCTGGGGGGTGAGCGCCGGGTCGATGGCGGCGAATTCCTCGTCGGTGAGTTCGTCGAGACCGACGCCGCGGCTTTCCGCGGCGCGGACGCAGGCGCCCGCCGCCTCGTGCGCGACGCGGAACGGAACACCCTGGCGCACCAGCCATTCCGCGATGTCGGTGGCGAGGGTGAAACCGGCGGGGGCGAGTTCGGCCATCCGGTCGGTGTGGAAGGTGAGGGTGGAGACCAGGCCCGCGATGGCGGGCAGCAGCAGCTCGAGCTGGGCCACCGAATCGAACAGCGGCTCCTTGTCCTCTTGCAGGTCGCGGTTGTAGGCCAGCGGCTGGGCCTTCAAGGTGGCGAGCAGACCCGTGAGGTTGCCGATCAGGCGCCCCGCCTTACCGCGGGTGAGCTCGGAGACGTCCGGGTTCTTCTTCTGCGGCATGATCGACGAGCCGGTCGACCACGCGTCGGCGAGTGTGATGTAGCCGAATTCCGGTGTGCTCCAGATGATCACCTCTTCGGCCATGCGGCTCAGGTCGACGCCGATCATGGCGAGCACGAAGGCGGCCTCTGCGGCGAAATCGCGCGCGGAGGTGGCGTCGATCGAATTGGCCGCGGCCGCAGCGAAATCCAGCTCGGCGGCGATCGCCTCGGGGTCGAGGCCGAGCGAGGAACCGGCCAGCGCGCCGGACCCGTACGGCGACACCGCGGCCCGGCGATCGAAATCGCGGAGCCGGTCGATGTCGCGCAGCAGCGGATGCGCGTGCGCGAGCAGGTGGTGCGCGAGCAGCACGGGTTGCGCGGCCTGCAAGTGCGTCTTGCCCGGCATCACCGCGTCCGGATGGGCGGCGGCCTGCGCGACGAGCGCGTCGACCACGTCGAGCACGCCCGCCGCGATCCGGCGCACGCCGTCGCGCAGCCACATCCGGAACAGCGTCGCCACCTGGTCGTTGCGCGAGCGCCCCGCGCGCAGCCGCCCGCCGAGTTCGGCGCCGACGCGCTCGATCAGCCCGCGTTCGAGCGCGCCGTGCACGTCCTCGTCGGATTCCGCGGGGCCGAAGGCGCCGGACGCGACGTCGGCGGCCAGCTGGTCGAGCCCGGTCAGCATCCCGGCGAGGTCGGTCTCCGACAGCAGTCCCGCCTTGTGCAGCACCCGGGCGTGCGCTTTGGACGCGCGGATGTCGTAGGGAGCCAGCGCCCAGTCGAAGTGGGTCGACTTGCTCAGCGCCGCCATCGCCTCCGCCGGTCCGGACGCAAAACGTCCGCCCCAGAGGGCCCCGGTGTTCGTGCTGCCGCCCTGTGTCATCGTGTGCTGCCGCCCTCTGTCATCGGTGTGCCGTCTCCTCGGTCGAAAGTGCGTGGGTGTGCTCGAGCCGCGCTTGCGGACAGGACGCGCGGCAGGTTCCGCCGATGACTACCGTAACCACGGCCGTCGGCGCGAGAGGTACGGGCACACGCCGAATCCCGGATCGGTGCGGGCACCGACCCGGGACCGGGCCCGATTCCTACTTCTGGTTCAGGTCGCGCCGCGCGGCGACCTTCGACGACAGGCCGTGGATCTGCACGAAGCCCTTGGCCAGCGACTGGTCGAAGGTGTCGCCCTCGTCGTAGGTCGCCAGGTTGAAGTCGTAGAGCGACTGCTCGGAGCGGCGGCCGTTGACCACGGCGGAGCCGCCGTGCAGGACCATCCGGATCTCGCCGGAGACGTGCTGCTGGGTGTCCTGCACGAAGGCATCCAGCGCGCGCTTGAGCGGGGAGAACCAGAGGCCGTCGTAGGCCAGCTCGCCCCAGCGCTGCTCCACCTGGCGCTTGTAGCGGCCCAGCTCGCGCTCGATGGTGACGTTCTCCAGCGCCTGGTGCGCGGTGATCAGCGCGAGGGCGCCGGGCGCCTCGTAGATCTCGCGGCTCTTGATGCCGACGAGGCGGTCCTCGACCATGTCCAGGCGGCCGACGCCCTGGCGGCCCGCACGGTGGTTCAGCTCGACGATCGCCTCGAGCACGCTCACCGGGCGGCCGTCGATGGCCACCGGAACACCCTTGTCGAAGGTGACGATCAGTTCGTCCGGCGCCTCGAAGTTGACGGTCGGGTCCGCGGTGTAGTCGTAGACATCCTTGGTCGGCGCGTTCCACAGGTCCTCGAGGAAGCCGGTCTCGACGGCGCGGCCCCACACGTTCTGGTCGATGGAGAACGGCGACTTCTTGGTGACGTTGATCGGGAGGCTGTTCTCCTCGGCGAAGGCGATGGCCTTCTCGCGGGTCCACGCGTAGTCGCGGACCGGGGCGATCACGTTCAGGTCGGGGGCGAGCGCGCCGATGCCGACCTCGAAACGCACCTGGTCGTTGCCCTTGCCGGTGCAACCGTGCGCGACGGTGGTGGCGCCGTGGAACTTGGCCGCCTCCACCAGGTGCTTGACGATCAGCGGCCGGCTGATGGCGGAAACGAGCGGGTACTGACCCATGTACAGGGCGTTGGCCTGGATGGTGGGCAGGCAGTACTCGTCGGCGAACTCGTCGCGGGCGTCGACCACGATCGCCTCGACGGCGCCACAGTCCAGCGCGCGCTGACGCACCACGTTCATGTCCTCGCCGCCCTGGCCCAGGTCGATGGCGACGGCCACGACCTCGGCGCCGGTCTCCTTGCCGATCCAGCTGATCGCGACGGAGGTGTCAAGCCCACCGGAATAGGCGAGTACGACGCGCTCGGACATGTCTGTGTGCTCCTCGGTTTCGTGCGGATGTGTCTCGGGCCGCCGCGTTCGGCGGCCCCGGCCGGTCGCGCCGGCGCGCAGGTCAGGCGACCCGCGCCCGTCTGCAAATGATTATGCACGACGATGCAATCCCATTCAGAATCGGGGTCCCCTGGTCGGATCCCGCGGCAGGGCGTGGCGGGTGCACATCCGGCTGGGCCGCCGCCCGAATCCCACAGACCACCTCGGTGCGCGTGCGCCACACTGAAAAACGGTACTCAGCCGACCCGGCGTGTGCCTATCGTGCCGCTCGGCGGGGTGTTCGCCAGCGGTGCGACGCGGCAGGCACGCTCTCCATACGTGGTTGCCGTTCGTCGGGATGGGATCGGTACCACTGGACGTAGCGGTTGGTCAGCGGGGTGGCTGTCAGGCCGTGGGCGTAGACGGACACGCCGATGGTGGTGACGGCGGCGAGCAGCAGCGTCTGCTCGTTCAGCAGGTCCGCTTCTTGGATCAGCAGCACGCCGAAGACGATGGTGGCCAAGCCGCGCGGGCCGAACCACCCGACGAACAGCGTCGTCTGCCGCCGCGCTCCGGTTCCGAGCAGGGACAGCGCCACCGGCAGCATGCGTACGACGGTCAGACTCAGTACCGCGTACAGCGCGAGCCGCCAGGTCAGCTGGTCCAGGACGGGGCCGAGGATCGCGGCGCCGAAGACGAGGAAGGTGACGGCGTCGAGAAATTCGCCGCTTTGATCGACCAGATCGGTGACCGGCCCGCCGACGTCGCCGCGGAGCGTGCCGAAGAGCAGGCCGCCGACGAATGCGGCGATGAACATGCTGCCGTGCAGAGTGACGGCGATGCCTGCGCTCAGCAGTGCGGTGGCGACGGTGAGGATCTGCAACCAGTACGGCTCGATCCAGCCGCGTTTCGAGCCGATCCGCAGTGTGTACGCACCGAGCACTCCCGCGACGACGCCACCGGCGATCCCGTAGCCGATCTCCTCGAGGATCATCTGGACCGCGCCGTGCGCGGTGAGCGCGCCCTCTTCTGCCTGAGCCAATCCGAGGGCGATGAAGAACAGTGGCACGCACAGTCCGTCGTTGAGCCCGCTCTCGACATTGAGTCCCTGCCGGATCCGGGACGGTAGTCGCTCGTCGGTCACCACGGCTTGCCCGAGTGCCGCGTCGGTGCACGCGACCATGACCGCGAGCACGAGCGCTTCGGCAACGCCTACGCCCGGCAGCACCGCGAACCCGGTGAGTGTGCCCGCGGCGATGGTCAGCGGCAGGCCGACCGCCAGCAATCGCATCGGCACGGTGTGCTCGCCGCGAAGCCGGGGCAGCGAGATCCGGGACGCGTCGGAGAACAGCACCAGCGTCAAGGTGACCTCGACGAGCAGCTTCAGCGTCGAGGAACCGACGTCGAGTTCGATGAGTCCGAAGACGGGTCCTGCGATCAGTCCGGCGGTGGTGAAGAAGATGGCGGGTGTGATGAAGACGGAGAGTCTGCGGGAGGCCATCGCGAAGGCGAGCAGCAAGACCGCGATGGTCGAGAGGTCCACGGAATCCATGCGACCTCCTTCGTGTGTGCAGCGGTTGCCGATTCGTGAGCTTGTCGCCACGGTATGGCTCGACGAGGGTCTCCGGCCTCTGCTCGGAGTCTGACCTCCGCGGCGGCGCAATTCCTCATCCGGCAAGGGTGAGAGCGCAGGTGATCATTCGCGCTTTCGCCGGGCGCCTCGCCCGCTGCGGGTGATGTGCCCGCCACACGATCGAGGGAGGGTCGCGGGCAGAGCCGTCGGACGGAGGGAAGGAGTCGGTGCATGGCAGCGCACCGGAAAGATGTCGCGCACGCCTCGGGACACCGCGAGACCCCGGTCTCGGCCGCCGACCCTCTCCCAAGCTGGCGTGACGGTGACGTCAAACAGGCCATCCTGGATTTCGTCGGCCGGGTGACGGGCGGGCCCGACGCGGTACCGCCCGAGGACCGGATCGCGGTCTTCGACAACGACGGCACGCTGTGGTGCGAGAAGCCGATGCCCATCCAGCTCGATTTCATCCTGCGCCGCTTGGTCGCCATGGCCGATCAGGACCCGGCATTGCGCACGCGTCAGCCGTGGCAGGCGGCCTACACACAGAACTACGACTGGCTGGGCGGCGTGATCACCAGGCACTATCACGGCGATGACAGCGAGGTGGGCGTACTCGCTTCCGGTGTGCTTGCCGCGTTCAGCGGTGTGACAGTGGAGGAGTTCGAATCCCTGGCCGATCGGTTCCTGCGTACGGCCCGGCACCCCACCCTCGGCCGCGCTTACCTGGCATGCGGCTATGCACCGATGATCGAGCTGCTCGGCTTCTTGGCGGCCAAGGGGTTCGCCAACTACATCGCCTCGGGCGGGGGCCGCGACTTCATGCGACCGATCAGCCGGGAGGTCTACGGCATTCCCCGCGAGCGTGTCATCGGCAGCAGCGTCTCGTTGGCCTGGGAAGCCGGCGCGGTCGTCCGCAAAGCCGAGCTGGATGTCCTGGACGATGGCCCGCAGAAGCCGGTGCGGATCTGGAGCCGGATCGGTCGGCGCCCGCTGCTGGCGGCTGGGAACACCAACGGGGACATCCCGATGCTGCAATTCACCGGTCAGCCGGACCGGCCGTCGCTACGGATGCTGGTGGGCCACGACGACCCCGACCGCGAGTTCGACTATGTGGCGGGAGCCGAACAGGCACTCGAGCTGGCCGACGCGAACGGCTGGCTGGTCGTCAGTATCGGGAACGACTGGGCGACCGTGTTCTGAAGCGTCGCACCGGACACCGGGAGGCGTCATCGCTTATCACCCGTCGCGGGTGAGGCGATCGTCTTCGCGGCTACCTACGTTCGTGCGGGGGCGGCCTATTGCTGAGGAGAACACCATGGCAATTCCTTTCCGCGGTGTGGTCAACCTCGACATCCGCGACTCGATCCCGGACTGGGGCCCGTACGAGCAGCCGACGGCCCCGCCCGGTTCGCCGAATGTGCTGTACATCGTGCTCGACGACGTCGGTTTCGGCGCCATGGGCTGTTACGGCGGACCGATCGAGACACCGAACATCGACCGGATCGCCGCGAACGGGCTGCGCTACAGCCAGTGGCACACCACCGCGCTGTGCTCACCGACCCGCTCCTGTCTGCTCACCGGCCGCAACCACACCACCAACGGCATGGCCTGCATCAGCGAGTGCGCGGTCGGCTTCCCCGGCGCCAATGGCCACATCCCGCCGGAGTGCGCCACCCTTGCCGAAATCCTCGTCGAGCGGGGCTACAGCACGGCCATGGTCGGCAAGTGGCATCTGTGTGCCGAGGACGAGATGAATTTGGCGTCCACCAAGCGAAACTGGCCGGTCGGCCGCGGTTTCGAGCGCTTCTACGGCTTCCTCGGCGCGGAAACCAACCAGTGGTATCCGGACCTGGTGCACGACAATCACCCCGTCGAGCAGCCTGCCACGCCCGAGCAGGGCTACCACTTCAGCGTCGACATCACCGACCGGGCCATCCAGTACATCGACGACGTCAAGGCGATCGCGCCCGAACGTCCGGTCTTCCTCTACTACGCGCCGGGCTGCGCGCACGCTCCGCACCACGTGCCGCGCGAATGGATCGAGCGCTACCGCGGCCGGTTCGACGCGGGCTACGAGGCGATGCGTGAGCAGACCCTGGCCAGGCAGAAGGAGATGGGACTGGTCCCGCAGAACACCGAGCTGCCGCCGCTCAACCCGATCGGCACCCCCGAGACCCGCAGCGGGCCCGACGGTCAGCCGTTCCCGCCGCTGGACTACACCCGCCCCTGGGACAGCCTCTCCAGCGACGAGAAGCGCCTGTTCGCCCGCATGGCCGAGGTGTACGCGGGCTTCCTCTCGCACTGTGACGACCAGATCGGCCGCCTGCTCGCCTACCTGGAGAAGATCGAGCAGCTGGACAACACCATCATCGTCCTGGTCTCCGACAACGGGGCCAGCGGCGAGGGCGGACCGGACGGCTCGGTCAACGAGAACAAGATCGCCAACAGCGTTCCGGACGACCTGGCCGAGAACATGACCAAACTGGACGAGCTGGGCAGCCCCAAGACCTACAACCACTACCCGAACGGGTGGGCGATGGCGTTCAACACCCCGTTCAAGATGTGGAAGCGGTACTCGTTCAACGGCGGCACCTGCGATCCGTGCCTCATCTCCTGGCCCGCCGGGATCAAGGCGCACGGCGAGACCCGCGACCAGTACCACCACGCCGTCGACCTGGTGCCGACCTTGCTGGACTGCCTCGGCGTGGAGCTCCCGGACACGGTGAAAGGCCACGCCCAGACGCCGATTCAGGGGGTGAGCATGCGCTACAGCTTCGACGCGGCCACCATCCCGACCGCCAAACACACCCAGTTCTATTCGATGCTCGGCGGCCGTGGCATCTGGCACGACGGCTGGAAAGCGGTCACCACCCACCCGACCCTCAGCGGGTGGAGCCACTTCCCCGATGACACCTGGGAGCTGTATCGCACCGACGTGGACCGCGCCGAGCTGCACGACCTCGCCGCCGAGGAACCCGGCAAGCTCGCCGAACTCATCGGCCTGTGGTTCTACGAGGCAGGCGCCAACCAGGCGTTCCCGCTCGACGACCGCTCCGGCGTCGAGATCCTGACCACCCAGCGCCCCCAGCTCGCGCCGCCGCGCAACCGCTACGTGTACCGTCCCGGCGGCGCCGAGGTGCCCGAGTCGGTCGCGGTCAACATCCGCAACCGCTCGTATTCGATCGGCGCGCTCGTCGACCTGCCCGGCCCTGGCGCGGCCGGGGTGCTGTTCTCCCACGGTGGCCGGTTCGGCGGACATGCCATGTACATCAAGAACAACCGGCTGCACTACGTCTACAACTTCCTCGGCAGCGACGAGCAGCGGATCAGCGCCGACGAGGACCTGCCGACCGGTGATAACCTCATCCTCGCCGCCTCCTTCGACAAGGAGAGCGAGGATCCGCCCGGCACGGCGCGAGGCACCCTCACCCTCTACTACGGCGAGCGCAAGGTCGGCGAGGGTCGGATCAGGACCCAGCCGGGCAAGTTCAGCATCGCGGGAGAAGGCCTGAACGCGGGCCGCGACAGCGCGGAGGCCGTCACCGACGACTACCCCGGAACCTCCCCGTGGGAGTTCACCGGTGGCACGCTGCATCGAGTGGCCGTCGACGTCAGCGGCGAGCCGTACGTCGACCTCGAGCGCGAAGCCGTCGCCATGCTGTCACGCGAGTAACGGCGGGAGACCGTGCCCGCCCTGGCCATCCTTACCTGGGATAGGACGGGCGCGGCGGCCGCCTTCAGGTGAGCGCCGTCGGCTCCCGCGTCGGGAGTCAGCGGGGCGGGTGGTCACCCGCGCGGACTTCTTCGACGGTGCGGCCGATCATCTCGTGCATCGTCGCCGTGATGCGTTCGCGGGTAGTGGGTTTGGCGATGACCATACGGGAGCCGAAGGTGACGTAGCGGCCGTCGCCTTCGAAGTCCGTGATCTGGAAGTCTTTGCGGCCCTTGATGTGCCGGTTGTCGGCGCTGCCCAACGGGTAGACGCCGACGTGCACGCTCGCGCGGACGGGCCTGGCGAAGAACTTCGCGAACTCCTCGCGCGGCGTCGGCCGCCACGCGTCGCGCACCGCGGGAAGCGGACCCTCCAGCTCTTCGACCGGAATCGTCATCGGTTCACGCTGTCCCGCAGGGTATTCCGGCAGCACATCGACGACTGCACGTGCCACCCGGGCGGCGGGCAGGAACGTCAGCGTCACGTCGCCATACCCGTCGACGCTGTGCTCCTGCACGGCAAGCGCGCCGTGCTCGTCGTGCACGCCGGCGTGGGCTCGCAGCTCACGGTCCCGGCCTGCGCCGAGATACCCCGCCAGCTCGATGCGCGCTTCGGGTGCGAACAGCACGTGCACCGCCCGCACCAGGTCGTCGTCGAGCTGCGGTCGCACCGCCAGCGCGGCCGCCTGCCGCAAGCGCAGGCTGTCCGAGCGGTAGCGGGTGGTGAACCAGTGGCGCAACGGATAAGGCAACACGTCGCGGCCCGTGGATTCCCACAGCGTCCGGAATTCGAGCGCGGTGAACCGCCACTGTCGCACGGTTTTCATGATCTCGCCCCATTCGGCCGCGTCATCCGTGGCGGTGCGTCCTGTCGAAAAACGCTCGTGCACAGACGAACAGCGATTCCTGTCACTCCCCGATCACCGGGGGCACCGCCCTCGGCAGGTCCTTCAGTCCCGTCAGTTCCTCGCCGTGTTCCTGGTTGATCAGGTAGTCGGGCACACCCTTGCTCGACTCGTCCTCGGATCGGCCGCCGCGCGCGCCGGGAGCTCCGAGACCGCCCAAACCGCTCATCGCCGCGCGAGTCGCCGGACTCGCCGCCGAGGCCGGAACGCCGGTGGTGGCCGTGACCGGCACCCCGCGGATGGACCGACCGGGCGAGGGCACAGCGGGCGTCCCGCCCGGACCTGGCGGACCCGGGGTTCCCGGGCCAGGCCCGGGACGATCGGGCAAGCCCGCCGGATTCGTCGTGGGAGTAGAGGCCGGAGTTGTCGACGCCGGATTCGTGGATGCCGGATCGGTCGAGGTCGAGTTGGTTCCGCTCGGATTCGTCTGATCCGAGTCGTCCGGATCCACGGTCGGGGCCTCCGGTTTGGATTCCGTTGGCGTGCCGCCCGGGCCGGGGCCACCGGGCCCTGGACCAGGGCCGCCCGGTCCAGGGCCGGGTCCGGTTATCGGCGGTTGATCACCGGGCTGCACCGGGTTGTACGGTTGCGGAAGCACCGGCACGTTCGTGTCGGATTCCCGGACGACCGGAGCGAACACCGTCGTCAGCACCCGCAGTGCCTCGGTCTTCGCGGTGTCCTGCGCTTCGGAGTTGCTGCGCCAGCCGCGGCCGGCGATCCACGAACGCGCGTTGTCGGTGAAGGACCGATCGTCCGGCGCGTGCGGGACCAGCAGCTTCGTCGGTTCCAATCCTGTTTTGAGTTCGGCGAGTTTGTTGCTGGTGAGCGCCGCGGCGTTCGGCAGTTGCGCACCGTGGGAGGCGTAATCGCGCACACCCGCGACGGCGGCATCGGCCGACGCGCCTTGCCACACTCCGTCCTCGGTCAACCGGGTGATAGCGGCGGTGAAGGTGCCGAGCGATTCGCGAGCGCGATCGCCGACTGCCTGCCAGGCGGTGATCAGGTTGCCGACGGCTGTCAGATCGATCGCGTCGACCTTGGTGCGCAGTGTGGCGACATCGTCTTTCTCGAACTCGTCTTGTCTCAGCACTTCCTTCGGATGGAACGCACCCTCGAAACCGGTGTCATCCGCTTTGCCGCGGACGTCGTCTCGCTGCCGGTTGAATCGCCCCTGAATGTCGCCCGGCTTGATGCCCGGCTCCCGCTCTTCCCCAGCGATCCAGTCGGTCAGGCTCTCCAGCATGGCTGAGCCCATATCCCCTGCGCTCCAACTGAACATGCCGCCGTTCATGCCCGTCACGATCTACTCCCCCACGGAATCGATGATCGCGGTGATCGCCGCTGAATTCGTGTAGTCCTGGCCCCGGAGACGCGCGATGGAGATGGCCATGATGTCGCGCATGTCCTTCACGACTTCGACGTCTTTCGCGATGATCGCATCAATCGAGCTGTCGGTGCCTATCGCCTGCTTACGGAACTTTCCGGCGAGCACATCCGCCATATCGAAATCGCCGAAGCCGGAAACATTCTGGCACCGCTTGGCGAGATCGGCCAACCCCTGTAGATCATCAATGCGACGGTTGCAAGCTGCCAAAGCTTGTAGAGCCGCCGCCTCATCGTCAAGATAAAGCTCCCCCGCCCTTGCTTGTTCAGAGAAACGCTGCCACTGCGACCGGTCACCCTCACTCATCGACTTCCCCCTCCTCTCGTCAACGTGGAAAGACCGGAACGATCAACTCGCCCACCCGATACAGAACCGAACACGGTTCTTCGAGACCATCCAGTCCAACCCTGTTCGAGACCGATAGTTGCAGGACTCCGCCCTGCGACGCAGGGAACAGGACATCGCAGTGCAGGTCCTTGGAAGCCCCCTCTACCTTGAACTGCCGCCCCTCGCGTCCGGCAACCGTGACGTCCCGGAAGTCGACATTGCCGGGCTTCTTCTCGAACTCCGCCACAGACCGCCCCGTCGAATACACCGTAATCGTGTACTTTTTCCCCCTCCAACCGCAGATCTCCCACCCGTGCTGATGCACCCCCGCGATCCCGCTCTCCTCCGTCGCCGGATCAACCCCCGCCGACCGCAGCACATCATCGGGAATCCCGGTGCACGGGTTGAACAACGGAGCTTCCGCGGCGCTGGAACTGGTCGATGGCGACCCCTCGGTCGTCCCACCACAAGCCGCGACAACAGCTACGACCGCCGCCGCCAGAACGCCCCCCACGATCCCGCGTGCCATGCCCTCCCCTTCGACCGCCGACTCCGACACCCGACTCTATCAGCCGACAAGCCCCCAACCCGGACGGCCCGAACCTCGCCTCCTCGGATTCCGTGGCAAGGCGGGATGGCCCGAACCGCTACCGATGTCGGACCAGGCACGCACCGCAGGGCTCCGGCAACGTCGTTGACGGAGTCGTTACCTGCGTCGATGTCGAGTGAATTCGACTGGGGTTCTTGGGGCTTCGAAGACGGGAGCACGAGCGACTGTGTAACGATCCAGCTCTCACACAAGCCCGTCACCGGAGTCGCTCTGCCTGCTGTCCAAGTATCTCCTGCCGCACCGATTTCGGAAACCCTGCAACGCTGGACGGTAGTCAACGGGTCGGTGGCGCTGGGTTTCCCGTTGATGGATGTGCTGGCGTCGGTGCCTGATCCACGCGATCGGCGTGGGCGCCGCTATCGGTTATCGGCGCTGTTGGCGATGGCGATTCTGGCGGTGGCGGCAGGGATGCGCAGCTATGCCGGTTTCGCCACCTGGGCGCGCACCGCACCGGTGGAGGTGATGATCGAGTTGGGCATCACCCGCGACACCCGCCCGAGCGAGAAGACGTTGCGGCGGGTGCTGTCGATGCTCGATGCCGCAGATCTGGACCGGCGGCTGGGCGTGTACTTCACCGAGCTGGCCGTGGCCGCTGCCGAGGGGAACGGATTGCTGGCGGTGTCGCTGGACGGCAAGACCCTCGAGGGTGCCCGCAAAGCCGGCGCACTCGCCTCGCATCTGGTATCGATGTTGGCCCACCACACCCGTCTGGTGCTGGGACAGCTGGCCATCGACGCCAAGAGCAACGAAATACCTTGTTTGCGAACGCTTCTCAAACGATTCCCGCGCGTCCCGCTGCTGGTGGTGACCGATGCGATCCATACCCAGACAGCGACCGCGAAGCTGATCTGCCGCACCCTGAAATCGCACTACGTGATGGTCGTGAAGGCCAACCAGGCCGGTTTGCTGGCACGGGTTTCGGCCCTGCCCTGGCACGATATTCCCGTCGCCGCGACCGACGACACTCACGGGCACGGCCGCGACGAGCACCGCAGATTCCAGATCGTCACCGCACCCCGAGGCATCCGGTGGCCGTATGCGAAACAGGTCATCCGCATAACCCGCGAGCGTCTCGAAATCGCCACCGGGAAGGCCAGTTCCGAGATCATTTACGCGGTCTGCAGCCTGCCGTTCGAACACGCCAAACCCGCCCAGATCGCCGTCTGGATCAGGTCGCACTGGGGGATTGAAAATTCCATCCATTGGGTGCGTGATGTCACCTACGACGAGGATCGCTCAAGGGCAGCTGTTCGCAGCGGGCCGCAAGTCATGGCGACCATGAGAAGCACCGCGCTCAATCTCCACCGGCTCGCCGGAGCCGCCAACATCGCCGAAGCAATCCGCGACACCGCATTCCACCCCCACCGCGGCATCCACCTACTCAACCCGGAAACCCGCAGGCCACGAGGCATTCAGCGAGAACGCCGTAGCCCTGGGGCAGAAGCGGTATTCCTTCTGCCGAAGCCGACAGAGCGATCTGGAAGATCGTGGATCTGTAGAGGATCGATTCATGCACGGCCTCGCCACACGCACTGGTAGCCCTGCAGGAACAGCAGGAACAGGGCCGCGAGGTACATACCCGGCATGAACAGGCTGATCGCTTTCAGTAAGGCGGCGACCACCAGCCCTAGAATCGCCAGCCCCACCGCGACGAAAGCACCGCATATCGCCACGCGCACCGCCCCGGTCGGAGCCGAACGCCACCCGACCACGATGCCGATCAACTGTACGACGAAGGTCACCGACATGACCGCCGCTACCACCGGAGCACCGGATTCGCCGAGAAGTAATGCGACGGAGGCCAATCCGCCGCTGAGGATCATCGAGGAGACACCCACTTGGAGCAGGGTGCCGCGCCGGGCCTTCTTACTGTCACGCACGATTTTCCCCGCCACGTCACTTGTCAGGATTCAACCGCCATTTGGATTCGTTGTCATCGTCCACGGAGGCATCGTCGAAGTACTTGGTGTTCGGGTCCGGCCAGTTGACCGCTCCACTGTCCGGGTCCTTCTGGAAGCCGGAGTTGTTGTTGGCCGCCGCGTCGATATCGTTCCATGCCTTCGTTTGATCTCCGACGAAGACAACTGCCACGCCCGCGGCGGCACTGAGTTCGGCCGCGGTGATACCGGTCGTCGCCCAGAATGCGGCGAAGCCTCCCGCTGCGGTGAAGCCTGCCGCGATCAGGCCGAGCTCGACAGCGACGGCCGTGAGGAACTGAGCAACTACAGACGCGACGCCCGCATAGAGTACGAATCCCGCGATCGCCGCGGCGATGAGATGGTTCCTGCAGGTCTCGCAGATCTCTTCCATCTTGCCGATCGCGGTCCGCTGACTTCCGACGGTCTTCACATACTCGTCCGCGGCATCGCCCTTCCATTCCTTCGGGGCGAGCAGCAGATCCGGGTTGATCGCGGACGAGATATCCGCGAAAGCACCCTTCGCATCGGACCACTCGAACGCTCGCTGCGCCATGAAGAGCGGGGCGGCCACCCCTTCCAGGAGATCCATGATCTTCTCCCAGAGCCACTTGAGTGCTTGGAGCATCTTGCGGCCCGCGGTCTTGATCAGATTGGCTAGACCGGGAATCCAGTCGGCGTAAGGGGTGTTCAGCCCGTCGTTTATCGCGTTCGGCGCGCTCTGCGCGAACAGCGTATCGACGTCCTGCGCATACCCGACCAGCTTGTCCCAGATCTGCTGGTAGGCAGCGCTATCGAATTCGTTCGACATTACGGAAACCTTTCACCTCACCAGAGGTTGTCGATCCTGTGCTTCCCCGCGGCATCTTCGGCATAGTAGGTATCCGCGCATTTCTGCAAGACTTCGCCGACCTGGTCGAAGCGCATGGCCCCCTGCCCGGAGAGCGTCATCATCTTCTCGATTATCTTGGCGTGCGCGTCGACGATCGCCTGGAATATCCCGGCTTCCACCCTGTTGAATCCGATGGATTCGATATCGCCCTTGACCTTTTCCAGCGAGTCGGACTCGTTCATCCAGACCTTCCCCTCTTTACGAAGGGTGTCCGTGGCTACCGATACTTCTTGGCCCATTACTGTCCTCGCGGCGTCTGCAATGAATTGATTACCTGAAGCGCTTCCGAGAACAAGCCACCTTGCGGGCCCGTTCCGCGCGCGGCCGAAGCCAGCACGTCCTCGTAGGCTTTGTCATACGCTTGCCGCACGGCCCAGGCTATGGTGCTTCCCCCGACGCTCTTTCCCCAGGCGATACCGACGGAGCAGTCGATGATCCCCGTGGAATCCAGCTCCACCCGCGCCGCGATGTCGTCGTCGACATCCTCGGTGCCGACGAATGTGGCCGGCCGCGCCTGCGTACCGCCACTCTCGATCGCCTGGAGGATCTCGTCGACCAGTTGGCCGGGAGCAACTGTCGGTCCGCGCAAGGGGCGCGGCGGCTCGATATCGGTGGGCGTCATATCTTCGATGTTCAGTGACTCGATCTTTGCCAGCAGCCCACTCTCGGCCACCGAATCCATCGAGCTCTCCAGCTGCCGCACCCGCGCATCCTGTACCGCGCGCAGCACCGCCGGGCCGATATCTTTGGGATCCAGCTTCTGCGCCCAGTTGTCCGAGACATCAATGGACAGCAATGCGCCCGATCGATCTATAGTCACCGTGACACAGTCGGTATTGTCGCGACCGGTCGCTTGTTCGGCACCCGCTTCCTGCGCCTCTTTCATGAGGCCCGAAAGGGTTTGCGCGAAGGCATGCAGCCGACCGAATGCGGTTGGCAGATCGTCTTTCATCGGTATCCTCTTGCCTTCCTATCGCAATACGCCGGACGATGATCGCCGCAAGCCCCCGGGTGATACATCGTTCGTAAATAACTACAGCACAATGCGATTCCGCTCCCATCCAGATCCCCTGTCGAGACAGGCTAACAGGGCGCGCTTCCCGACGCACACCCCCTCTACGCACAGCCCTCCCCGACATCCGACGTCCGCCGCGCAACGGTCGAGCGGCCGCCCGCGAGAAGGGTGCTGCCGGATCGCCACCGCGCGGGCGGACTCGCGCGCATCAGCGGGAGGGGTGCCGCGCCGGGGCACGGGGCCGAAAATGAATGATCATTCTTGCCAGATGAGCTCATTGTTCGAGGAATTGGTAGCGGTTGGCTATGAGGATCGCGCTTGTGCCAAAGTCGGAATTTATTGCCCAACTCAGTTTTTGCTGAGCAGAGTGACTCGGACCACTGCCAGCGGGACGCGGTGGCCGATCGGGTAGCCGGTGAAATGTGGATAAGTATTCCCAGGGGGAGGGCTCGATTATCGGTGTTCGTCATCAACTTCCTGCGCGGTGGTGCCGCGACGATGCGCAGAAGGTTATGACCGGGCTCTAATACTCCAGCCGGATTTCGTGATCATGGTGTGAGTTGGGATCGGCGCTGGTAGTGGCTGGTGGGGGCGCGGTGCTGGTGTCGGCGGCGCCAGGTGGACCAGTGCAGTCGGTGCCTGATCGTGTGGGCTGGCTGGATCAGTACCGCGTAGAGGTGACGAATCTCGTTGCGGATGAACGCGATCAACCCGTCGCTGGGTCTTTCCAGCTCGCGTTGACCGGCGGCGAGGATGGACAGGAAGGCGTAGGCAAGTATGGCCAGCAGCGTCCAGCGGTGCCAAGACCGCCAGTGCCTGACCTGATGCTGGTCGAGCCCGGTCAGGCCCTTGGCGGTCTGGAAATTCTCCTCGATCGACCACCTGCGACCAGCGACTTTCACCAGTTGGGCCAGGGTCACCGGGCCGGGTGCCCAGCACCGGTAGAACACCAACTCCCCGCTGTGCTGGTTGCGGCGCACCAGCAGCCACCGGCAGCCGGTCGTGTGCTTGTCGTCGTCGCCGGCGATCTCGATCCATGCCCAGTCATAGATCCGCGGCCCTTTGGCACCGTCGCTGGCCGAGCGCGGCTGCCAGGCCCGTTTCGGCAGCCCGGCTGTCAGGATGTCGGCGCGGATCTTCCCGGTAGCGGTGGTGACCCGATGACTACAACTGATCGCGAGAACATAACCAACGCTGCGGGTTTCGATTGCCTTCCGCAGCTTCGGGTCGTTGCCGTAAACCTCGTCCCCGGCCACCCACCGCGCCGGGTTCCCGGCATCGAGGGCATCGGTGATCAAGCGCTCGCAAGCACCGGTTTCGTGCGGAAATGCACATCCTCGGGTACGCCAGCCTCGTCGCGGCGGTCCGGGTCACCGGCCCACGACTGCGGCAGATACAACGCCCGATCCAGGAACGCGTGCCCAGTGCAGGTGGCATCCGTGAGGAACACCGCGACCTGGCAATTCTCGATCCGGCCCGGGGCTTGTCCGTAAATTACTGTTGGAGTTGATCTTGGGTTGGGTGGCGATTGTGAGGCGTGCCTGTAGCTGCTCGAGGGTGCGGGCGGGAGATCCGGGCATCGGTGAGACGTCGATCCGGTGCAGGTCCAGTATCCGGTGGCCGTCGCGGAACTGGTTGGACAGATTGGTGCGCGTGATGCCGAGTAGTTGGGCCAGCAGCGTGCTGGTGGCGGCTCTTCGCCGCCGCAGCAAGGCTGTCAGGAGCCGGTGGAAATGGTCGACGCTGCTGGTTTGCGGATGCAGATAGCCGCGGGGGCGGTGGAAGCGACGTTGGAAGGCCGCTTCTGCCAGCGCGTCCCAATACGGTTCCGAGACCGCTGCCAGGTGCGCGAAGTCCGCTCGAGACATACCGGTCAGAGCCGGATCGGTGAGCATGTCGGTCACGGCGGGATCGAGCCTGCGGTGGGTCGGGGCTTGCTCGGCCGGGCGCGGCGCGCAGGGGGCCACGCTGTAGTTCCAGTCGCCGCGGAAGGCGTCGGGTGTGATTGGCAGGGCGTGGAACTCGGCGGAGGTGCCGGTGCCGCCGAGTGGGTAACTGCTGGTGTCCAAGTCGGCGCCGATGGTCAATCCGGTGCTCGTTGTTGTCGCGGCGATGGTCTCGATGACGACCTGATAACTGGTCAGCGGTCGGCCGCGCCAATTGGCGGTGATGTGGCAGAACATCCGGTGCTCGATCTTGTTCCACTTCGAAGTTCCGGGAGGGTAGTGGCAGACCATGATCTCCAAGCCGCTGTCGATGGCGAAGGCGTGCAGGTGCTTCTTCCATGTCCAGCGGCGGGGGTCGTTGCAGCCACCGGCGTCCGCGGTGATCAGCAGCCGGGTCGCGTCCGGGTAGCTGCTGCCGCCCGCAGCGCCGCCACCAGCGGCGGATGGATTCCACCGCGAATTCGGCAGTTTCGTGGTCGGTTCCGACGTTGACCCAGCCGGTGTTGGTGGCGATGTCATAGATCCCGTAGGGGATGGCCACCGGCTGATCGTCGGTGACGAAGGTGTGGCAGTCCACCTTGATCGGGTTCTTGCCCGGGCGCCAGGTGCGTCCGGGACGGTCGCGGTTGCCGATCCACTCCTTGGCCTTGGTATCGACGCTGATGACCGGCTGTCCGGCGTCGAGGAGGGCGGTGGCGGTCGCGTTGATGTGTGCGAACTGCGCGTCGCGGTCTGGATGGCAGGCGCCTTCGTTGATTTTGGCAGTGCCTTGCAGACGGTATCCCTGTGCGTGCAGCAGGTGCCCGACTGTCGTGGCGCCGACCGGGTGTCCCTGGTCGGTCAGCGCCGCAGCCAAGGTGCGCAGCGACAGCGTGGTCCAGCGCAGCGCAGAAACCGGACGCCGCGCGTATGCGGCTCAATGAGTGCCTCCAACGCCGGCAGCAGGCCAATGTCGGTCACCACCAGCGGCTTGCGACCGGCGCCCGGAGCCCGGACGCGTTGGGGCGGTGCGGGATTCGCAGTCAGTTTGCAGATGCCGCGCGTGACGGTAGCGGTGCTGGCGCCGGAGGCGGCGGCCACCACGGTAATCCGCCGTGGCCCATCGCAATCGCCTCGCTGGCCAGGTAGAGCCGACGACGGCGTTCATCCAGATGCGGCAGGAGCCGTTCGAACTTGACCCGCAACTCGGCAGCGGATAGACAATCTCGCAGACGACACATACCCAAGTTTCCCGCTGCCACCCGGCACGTCGACCCAAAGATCAACTCCGACAGTAATTTACGGACAAGCCCCGAGTGTGCCCGAATACTGCCGGGCCACGCACGGCCCGCGCCGACGGGGATCGAACAGTGCGATCCCGGCCCTGCCGGTCACGCCGACCGAGCATCACCTGCGACGAAGTACCAGAGGCGATCGTCCGTGCACGCTACGACACCACGGAGCAGCGACCGCCCCCGATGTCGAAGGTGAAAAGCCGAATTACGAGCAGCAACCGGACTCGCGAGCGGCGAGGCCGCGGCCAGCGGGCGGATTTTGCGATTCCGCGCCCAGGGGTTGAGCGGCTGGTCGCTACGGTTGTTCCAGTACGTCGAATGGAACGGTCGCCTCGACCGGGTCGTCGAGGAGCAGTACACGTCGGTGGACCGTGTGGGCAGCGTAGCGGCGACCGGACCAGTCGAGACGGTATTCCTCGATCTCTTCGATGCGTTCTTCCTTCTGGTCCAGCCGGACGATCAGGTACCGAGGAATTCCTGCCGTTGCGTATTGAATTCGCTTGTCGTTGATATCGGCATCGATGGTCGACTCGGAGGTGAACTCGACCACCAGCAGGATGTGCTCACGCACGGTGTCGACGTCGTAGGGTTCGGTGTCCCGGATCCAGATATCGGGGTAGCGGATGTTCAACCGCCGATCCACTGTTGCGGATTCCGCGTCGGCGAATCGTGCGGCAACGTCGGAGTCCACCACCATGCACGGCCCGCCGTCGCGCCGGGCTGCCTCCAGCATCCCTGCCAGTCGCCGGACCACGCGGCTGTGCGCCGGGCTCTGAGCCACCAGCCGGACCACGCGCCCATCGACGATCTCGATGTCACCGAGCTCGGCAGTCGCCCCTTCGGCGAACTCCTCGGCCGTCACACGCAGCTCGTCGGGAGCGCTCATACCGGACATCATTGCAGTTCGAACCGGACTCGACCACGGACCCGGCTTTCGTGGTTGTCCCGCCTGTGCTGATTGGCGTCGGGCCTCCCCAGGGCTCCGCTATCCGAGCTGTCTCGGTCGACATGCTCGACACCGGGCTCGATGTGCCCGCGGTCGCGAACTCGGTGTTCGCGGAAGCGGTGCCCACCAGCACGAAGTACTGACAGATGATCGGTCGCGGCTCAACCGAGGTCGGCCGGACGCAAGCGGTCCAGCAGCGCGTCCTTGATCGGTTCGCGGGTGGTGCAGACGAGTGCGAAGCTCGCCTGCCGCATCAGTCGCTCGGCGGTGGTGTGGGCGAGGGTGGCGCGGCTGCCTGTCGCGACGACGCCCGCGGCCGCGGCGAGCACCGCCGCTTGCGCGATGTCGGCGCGCAAGGCGTAGGTCGCTTCGGCATCGCCCATCACGGTGGCGAATCGCTCGCGCAGCGCGGCGTATCGGTCGTCGTGGGCATCAATTCCGAGTCCCTTCAGCTCGCGCACACAGCGCGACAGCACGCCGAGGGCGAGTGCGCCGTTGATCCAGTCGGTGAGGCTGCCACGGCCGGAATGGAACTCGTCGAGCGATTTCACCCCGAGGACGTTCTCGTCGGGCACGAACGCCCGCTCGAAGGTGATCCGCACGGTGGCGCTGGCATCCGCGGCGATCAGCGGGATTCGCTCGACCGCGACGCCCTCCAGGTCCCGCGTCGGAACCAGCACCGTCGCAACGGATTCCGAGCCGTTTCCGGTGGTGCGCACCGACACGACCACCGCGTCGACGTACTCCCATCCGGTGACGAACGGCGCGGTGCCGCTGATCGCCATGCCGCCGTCGACGGCTTCGGCGAACAGCGTCGGCGCCGACCGAGCGCCCGCGTACGACACACCGCACCGGTACGTCCCTGCCGTCATTCGCGCCAGATAGCGCTCGCGCAGGGCGGCATTGTCGGCGACCGCGACCGCGCGCAACGCGCCCAGATGCTGCGCCCACACGAAACCCGTTGCCAGACAACCGCCGATGAGGGTCGCGGCAGTGTCGATCAGCGTGCCGGGCGTCATCCCCGCCGAGAGCGGGAACCCATAGAACCCGCCTTCCGCGAGCGCGTCGAAATGGCTCGCCGGAATCACCCCGCTGCGATCCACCTCCCCGGCGGCGCGATCGAGGACCTCCTCGACCAACAACTCCGCTGCACGCACCCAGTTCTCGACCATTCGCCCACTTTCCGGTCACGCCATTGATCAAGGCGCCCAACGATCTTCGCGACGCCCCGATGCTACGTGCCCGCGGCGAATGCGGCCGGGCGGCGACAACCGCCGACCGTCAGGCGAGTTGCCCCATTCTCGATTCCGCACAACCGCCGCGGTGATCGGACGGCAGAATGGCCCCGATCGAGCCTGGCAGACCGCGGTGCACGGAGAGCGCGGCGGGCGATCACTTCGGCTCGGCGGTGCTAGATTTTTGTGAATGCGTTTCAGGACAAGGCTAATCGGGGGTGTGGGCCTTGCGGTGGCTGTCGGGATTTTCGTCAGCGGCTGCGCCTCTCCCCGGCACGCGACGACGTTCCCGACCACCTCGACCACGACTCCGACCACGACCGACCCCGCCACGAACCCGTATGCCGACGTCGGCCCCGGTTCGTATCGAATTCTGGCGAGCCTGGAGACCATCGACGATCCGCAGAGTGTCGCGATCGATTCCGGGCTTGGGCATGCCTACATCACCAGCAGCGCGGACGAGTCGGTGTACATCGTCGATACGGCCACCCAGAGGGTTACCGGCACTGTAGAGATCGGGGTGCCCACGACAAGCCTCCAGCCGATGGCGATCGACCCGGCCACTCATCTGGTCTACCTGATCCTGAACGGCTCGGATCGTGAGTTGGTGATCATCGATCCGAATACCCGGTCCGTCATCGACAAGATCGAGGCGGGCGGCGACCACAGCGCCGTCACCATCGACCCCGAGCGCCACATCGTGTACGTCGCCAACCGCTACCACCGGACCGTGACCGCGATCGATACCGGTACCCGGGCCATCGTCGCGACCATCCCGGTCGGCGGCGAGCCGACCGCAGTGGCGGTCGACCCGAACTCCCACCAGCTCTGGGTCGTCACCAAGAACGGCGTCACCGTCGTCGACCCCGGCACCTACACCGTGAGTGCGACGATCCCGGTGGATGGTTCACCGCAGGGCATCGCCATCGCCGCGGCCTCGCGCACCGCCTACGTCACCCGCATGGAAGGGCACTCGGTGACGCTCATCGATACCGAAAAACGCACTGCCGCAGGCAAGATAGAGCTGGGAATGGACGTTTCCCTCGGCGTGGCGATCGATCCCACCGAGCACACCGTGTACGTCACCTCCGGTGCGTTCGAAAGTGTCACGATGATCGACACCATTGTCCGCAAAGTCACCGCCTCGCGCCGCTTGGCAAAGTCCCCCTCCTGCACGGAGGGCATCGCTGTGGACACGACAACTCATCACGTCTATGTCACTTGCGAATCGGACCGAACCGTGCGGGTCCTCGCACCCGAGTGAGTAGTCCTGGTCGGTCACGCCACCGGTCACCGTCGGTCACGAGCTGCGACGCCGGACGCAATCGTTCGACAACAGGAGAAGTACGTGGCGGCGGACCGGTACGGCTCGCCGACCCCGGGAGGTCCGGGTGCTGACCATCGAGACCTGCCCGGTGAGTCGAGCGACCCCGCTTACGCGAGTTGTTCTATGCGGGTGGCCAGTTCGGCCCCGGTGAGGGGCTCGCGGGCGATGACGGCGATGGTGTCGTCGCCCGCGATGGTGCCCACGACGTAAGGCAGGGCAGCACGGTCGAGGGCGCTGGCCAGGTAGTGCGCGGCGCCCGGCGGGGTGCGCAGGACGGCGATGTTGCCGCTGGCGTCGGTCGAGACGAGCAGATCGCCGAGCAGCTTCGAGAGGCGGTCGGTGCCGCCGGTCACGCCGCGGACGGGGCTGCCGTCCTCGGGCACCACGTAGACGCCCGCGCCGCCGTCGGCCGCGCGCAGCTTCACCGCGCCCAGCTCGTCGAGGTCACGCGACAGGGTCGCCTGAGTGGTCTCGATGCCTTCGGCGGACAGCAGCGCGGCCAGTTCGGTCTGGCTGCGCACCGAGTGCGCGGACAGCAGTTCGACGATGCGCGACTGCCGTCCGGCGCGGGTTCGGGCGATCGCGGGACCTTTGCCAGGCACCGTCGCGTCGACACTCATGCCTGCACCTCGCTGACGCCCGGTTCCAGCATGCGTGTCGCACGCTGGCACATGATTCGCTCACTGCGTTCGCTCATGCCCGCACCTCGCCGATGCTCGGCTCCGGTATGCGCGAGGCGCGGGCACGTGATTCGCTACCGCGTTCGCTCATCGTCGCCCCTCCCGCACCGGCACGGTACGTCGCCCGATCACGCCGCACCGCCGCGTCTGGCCAGCAGCCACACCAGCAGCGCCTTCTGCGCGTGCAGGCGGTTCTCCGCCTCGTCCCAGACCACGCTGTGCGGTCCGTCGAGCACCTCGTCGGTGATCTCCTCGCCGCGATGCGCCGGAAGGCAGTGCAGCACGACGACGTCCGGCTTGGCATTGGCCAGCAGCGCGTCGTCGAGCCGGAACGGGCGGAACGGGCCCACCCGGTCCAGTCCGTCGTTCTCCTGGCCCATGGAGGTCCAGGTGTCGGTGACCAGCGCGTCCGCGCCCGCCGCGGCGGCCACCGGGTCGCCGGTGACGGTGATCGTCGCCCCGGTCTCGGCGGCCCGCTTGCGCGCGTCCTCCAGAATCCACGGCAGCGGCTCGAAACCCGCAGGCGCGGCGATGGTCACGTTCAACCCGGCGGTGACGCCGCCGAGCAGCAGCGAGTGCGCCATGTTGTTCGCGCCGTCGCCGAAGTAGGCGAGGTTGCGCCCGGTCAGATCGCCCTTGCGTTCCCGCAGGGTGAGCAGGTCGGCGAGCACCTGGCAGGGGTGGAACTCGTTGGACAGCGCGTTCACCACCGGAACCGTTGCCGCCGAGGCCATTTCGTCCAAGCGGACCTGCTCGAAGGTGCGCCAGACGATGGCGTCGACATAGCGGGAGAGCACCCGGCCGGTGTCGGCGAGGGTCTCCTCGCGCCCGAGCTGGGTGTCGCGGCCGTCCACCACCACGGCGTGTCCGCCGAGCTGGGCGATGCCCATCTCGAAGGAGAAGCGGGTGCGGGTGGAGTTCTTCTCGAAGATCACCCCGACACCCCGCGGGCCCTCCAGGGGGCGGTGCGCGAACGGGTTCTTCTTGAGCTCCGCCGCCAGCGTGAGGATTTCGGCCTGCTCGGCGGGCGAGACGTCGTCGTCGCGCAGGAAGTGCCGCAGCTCGCTCATGCCTGCGCCTCGCTGCCGCTCGGCTCCGGCATGCGCGGGGCGCGCTGGCACATGATTCGCTCACTTCGTTCGCTCATTACCGGGCCTCCTTCGCGTCCGCCGCGGCGCCGTCCAGTATCTCCGGCAGGTCGGCGACGAAATTGTCCGACTGGGTCTCGGTGAGCACCAGCGGGGGCGCCAGCCGGATGACATTCGGCTTGGGCGCGTTCACCAAGTACCCCGCTTCCCGCGCCCGCGCCTCGACCTGTGCCGAAACGTCCTGGGTGAGCACGACTCCCAGCAGCAGGCCGGCGCCGCGCACGTGATCGATCAGCGGGTGCTCGAGCAGTTCGATGCCGTCGCTGAGCCGCTTGCCGACCGACTCGACGTGGGCGAGCAGATCGGTCTCGTCGATGGTGCGCAGCACCGCGAGCGCCGCCGCGGCGCACACCGGGTTGCCGCCGAACGTGGTGCCGTGCAGGCCGGGCGTGAGCAGCTCGGCCGCCCGGCCGTTGGCCAGCACCGCGCCGATCGGCAGACCACCGCCGAGCCCCTTGGCCAGCGTGATCACGTCGGGCACGATGCCGACGGCCTGGTGCGCGTAGAACTTTCCGGTGCGGCCGATGCCGGTCTGCACCTCGTCGAGCACCAGCAGCGCGCCGTGCCGCGCGGTGATCTCGCGCGCCTTGACCAGGTAGTCGATCGGCGGGACCACCACGCCGCTCTCCCCCATCATGGGTTCGAGGAACACCGCGGCGGTCTCGTCGTCGACCGCCGCCTCCAGCGCGGCCGCGTCGCCGTAGGGCACGTGCACCACGCCGGGCGGCATGGGCTCGAACGGCGCCCGCTTGGACGGCTGGCCGGTGAGCGCCAGCGCGCCCATGGTGCGGCCGTGGAACGCCTCCTCGCAGGCGACGATCTTGTGCCGCCCGGTCAGCCGGGCGATCTTGAACGCCGCCTCGTTGGCCTCGGTGCCCGAGTTGCAGAAGAACGCCTTGCCCTCGCCGTCGCCGAAGTGCGCGAGCAGCCGCTCGGCCAGTTCGACGACCGGTTCGCTGACATACAGATTCGAGACGTGACCGAGGGTGCCCAGCTGCTGGGTGACCGCGGCGAGGATCGCCGGGTGGGCGTGGCCGAGGCTGTTGACCGCGATACCGCCGAGGAAATCGACGTAGCGCTTGCCGTCCGCGTCGTAGACCACGGCGCCCGCGCCGCGCACCAGCGCGACCCTCGGCGTGCCGTAGTTGTTCATCATCGCGGCGGACCACCGCTGCTGCAATTCGTCGACAGTACTCATGATTTCGTTCCGTTCGGTGCGCCGGTCCCAGCCGGGACGGGCGTCACCATCGTTCCGATTCCTTCTCCGGTGAACAGCTCGAGCAGGACCGAGTGCGGGACCCGTCCGTCGATCACGTGCGCGGTCGGCACACCGCCGAGCACGGCGCGCAAGCAGGCTTCCATCTTGGGCACCATGCCCGCATCCAGGCTCGGCAGCAAGGCGGCCAGCTCGTGGGCGTCGATGTGGCTGGTCAGCGAGGACCGGTCGGGCCAGTCGGTGTACAGGCCCTCCACGTCGGTGAGCACCACGAGTTTCTCCGCGCCGATGCCCTCGGCGAGCGCGGCCGCCGCGGTGTCGGCGTTGATGTTGTGCACCACGCCGTCGGCGTCGGGGGCGATGGTGGAGACCACCGGGATGCGTCCGGCTCCGATCAGATCGAGCACCGCCTCCGGGTTGACCTCGGTGACGTCGCCGACCAGGCCGATGTCGGTCGCCTCGCCGTCCACGTCGACGGTGCGCCGCGTCGCGGTGAACAGTCCGGCGTCCTCGCCGGAGATGCCGACCGCGTAGGGCCCGTGCGCGTTGATCAGCCCGACCAGCTCGCGGCCGACCTGACCGAACAGCACCATCCGCACCACGTCCATCACCTCGGGCGTGGTGACGCGGAAGCCGCCGCGGAATTCCCCTTGCAGGCCAAGCCTTTTCAGCATCGCGCTGATCTGCGGGCCGCCGCCGTGCACCACCACGGGATGCACGCCGACGGTGCGCAGGAACGCCATGTCCGCGGCGAAGGCGCGCTTGAGCTCGTCGTCGATCATGGCGTTGCCGCCGTACTTCACCACGACGATCTTGTCGCGGAACTTCTGCAACCAGGGCAGTGCGTCGGCCAGGACGTGCGCCTTGTCCAGCGCCGAGAGTTCGTGAATCGCCGGACTCGTCATGAGCTGTAGGCCGAATTCTCTTCGACGTAACCGTGCGACAGGTCGGTGGTGCGGACCACGGCCGTGCCGTCACCGACGTTCAGCTCGACGAGCACGGCGATGTCCGCGCCGGACAGGTCCACCTGGCGCGCGCCCGGCGCGCCGACGCTGTCGACGCAGACCGGATTCCCGTTGAACGACACCGAGATCCGGTTCGGGTCCAGCGTGATCGGCGCGATGCCGACCGCGGCGAGCACCCGGCCCCAGTTCGGGTCCGAGCCGAACAGCGCGGTCTTGACCAGGCTGTCGCGGGCCACCGCGCGCGCCGCGATCAGCGCCTGCTCCTCGTCGACCGCGCCGGTGACGGTGATCGTCACCCGCTTGGTGACGCCCTCGGCGTCGGCCATCAGCTGGGCGGCCAGGTCGTCGCAGACCGCGAGCACCGCGGCGTCGAGCTCCTCCTGCGACGGGGTGACCTCACTGGCGCCGTTGGCCAGCAACAGCACGGTGTCGTTGGTGGAACAGGAGCCGTCCACGTCGAGCCGGTCGAAGGTGAGCCGGGTGGCGTTGCGCAGCGCCTTGTCGAGCTGTTCGGCGCTCACCGCGGCGTCGGTGGTCAGCACGACCAGCATGGTGGCCAGCGAGGGCGCGAGCATGCCCGCGCCCTTGGCCATGCCGCCCACGTTCCACTTGTCGCGGTGGTGGAAGGCGGCCTCCTTGGGCACGGTGTCGGTGGTCATGATGGCGTAAGCCGCGTCGGCGCCACCGGACATGCCGCCGCCCATCTCGTGCACGATCTCGGTGATACCGGGCAGCAGCTTGTCCATCGGCAGCCGATCGCCGATCAAACCCGTCGAGCAGACGGCGATTTCGCCCGCGCCGGTCTCGGTGCCCCAGTTGCTCAGCGCCTCGGCGAGCTTCTCGGCGGTCTGGTGGGTGTCCTGGAAGCCGCCGGGACCGGTGCAGGCGTTGGCCCCGCCGGAATTGAGGACCACGGCGCGCAACCTGCCGGACTTCAGCACCTGCTGGGACCACAGCACCGGCGCGGCCTTGACCTGGTTGCGGGTGAAAACCCCGGCAGCGGCGTATTCCGGGCCCTCGTTGAAGACCAGCGCCAGATCGGGTTTGCCGCTCGCCTTGATACCCGCCGCGATGCCCGCGGCGCGGAAGCCGAGCGGCGCGGTCACGCCCTGGCTGCGGACGAGTTTGCCGTTCGCGCTCTCGGTCGAGGTCCCAGCGGTTGTCGTCACGGTGCCACTCCTACGGTGGTGAGGCCCTCGGTCTCGTCGAATCCGACGGCCAGGTTCATGGATTGGACCGCGGCGCCCGCGGTGCCCTTGGTCAGGTTGTCGATCGCGCCGATCACCACGAGCTGTCCCGCGTCGGCGTCCACCGCGACCTGCAGGGTGACGGCGTTGGAGCCGAGCACCGAACCGGTCTGCGGGAGCACGCCTTCGGGCAGCAGATGCACGAAAGGCTCGTCGGCGTAGGCCTTCTCGTAGACGGCGCGGGCCTGCGCGGCGTCCACCGCGGTCGGCGCGGTGCAGGTGGCGAGGATGCCGCGCGGCATCGGGGCGAGGACCGGGGTGAACGACACCGCGACGTCCACGCCGCCCGCGGCCTTCAGGTTCTGCGCGATCTCCGGGGTGTGCCGGTGCGCGCCCGCGATGTTGTAGGCGCGGGCCGAACCCATCACCTCCGAGCCGAGCAGGCCGACGTCCAGTTTGCGGCCCGCGCCCGAGGTGCCGCTCACCGCGACCACCGTCACCTGAGGCTCGATGATCCCGGCGGCCACGGCGGGCGCCATGGCCAGGCTCGCGACGGTCGGGTAGCAGCCGGGCACCGCGATCCTGGTCGCGCCGCGCAGCGCGTCCCGCCCGCCGGGCAGTTCCGGCAGGCCGTAGGGCCAGCTGCCGGCGTGCGCGCTGCCGTAGTACTTCTCCCAGGCGGCGGCGTCGCGGAGGCGGTAGTCCGCGCCGCAGTCGATGATCACGGTGGATTCGGGCAACGCCTGCGCGATGGCGGCGGACTGGCCGTGCGGCAGGCCGAGGAAGACCACGTCGTGGCCTGCCAGTTCGTCGGCGGTGGTCGGGGCGAGCACCCGGTCGGCCAGCGGCAGCAGATGTGGCTGGTGCTCGCCCAGGGTGGTTCCGGCGTTCGAACCCGCGGTCAGCGCCCCGATCTCGAGGCGCCCGGCTCGGTAGCGTGGATGCCCGAGCAGCAGGCGCAGCACCTCGCCGCCCGCGTACCCGCTCGCACCGGCAACAGCAACCCGCAACGGGGGCGCATCCGAATCAGCCATGAAATGATTATGCACGACTATGCAATCCCATTCATGGACGGGGTGCGACAAGCGTTCGAACTCGCGGTGCCGAGCGCCCCACCGACGGGGCGGGCAGCGGGCCGACCGGCACCCTCGCCACCGCGATGAACAGCCCGAACGACACCCACAGCACTGTGTTACCCAGCACGGCCGAAAAATCGACCCGATTCTGGAAACCCGACGAAGATCGGATCGAGAACGCCGGAGCCGATGGTCTCCAGCCTGGAGTGGGCCTCGGGGTAGCCGCTGGTGCGGCTGCGAGCGCCGGCTGCGCTAGTGAGCGGGCGGAGTCCGGGACCACGATACCGGCGTCTCCCAGATGGTGCACCCGGCCTGAGCAGCAGCGCGAGACGAAACGAAGCAGCGCGAGACGACGTGGGCCGGGGCAGCGCAAGACAACGCAGGACCGGGCAGCGCGAGACGACGCGGGCAGCGCGAGACGACGCGGGCAGCGCAGGACGGGGCGGGCAGCGCAGGACGGGGCGGGCAGCGCAGGACGGGCAGCGCAGGACGGGGCGGGCAGCGCAGGACGGGGCGGGCAGCGCAGGACGGGGCGGGCAGCGCAGGACGGGGCGGGCAGCGCAGGACGGGGCGGGCAGCGCAGGACGGGGCGGGCAGCGCAGGACGGGCAGCGCAGGACGGGGCGGGCAGCGCAGGACGGGGCGGGCAGCGCAGGACGGGGCGGGGGGGGGGGGGGGGGGCGGGACCCCCCCCCCCCCCCCCCCCGGCACGACGCCCCCCTCGTATGCGGTGCGCGCTCGACAACCGAGCGCAGGCATCGGCGGGGGCGGGCCCGCCAGCCGATACCGGCCGAGTGTCAGGGGTTTGCGCGGCTGCGCAGGGAGTGGACGGCCGCGAGGATGCCCTTCTTGTCGTAGCTGCTGGTGGGCAGAGTGGCGCCATGCGCGTGGCGGATGATGCCGTCCGGGTCGACGAGGAGGGTGCCGGACTGCTGCATCGAACCGAAGACTTTGCGGGTCAGGCCGACCGCCTCGTGCGGAGTTCCCGCCGGGCCGACGAGGACGGGGAACGGGATGCCGTTGTCGGTCTGCCACGCCAGGCCCGCGTCGCGACCCTCGGGCACCATGACGAGGACACGGACGTCGGCGGCGTCGAACTCGTTCCGGTGCGCGATGAGATCGCGAACATGCCGGTTGCACATCGGGCACGACGTCGACCGCATGAAGTACAGCAGTGCGCTGTGCGCTCCGCGGTAGTCGGACAGACGCCAAGCCTGACCGGCGGTGTCTTCGAGTTCCAATTCCGGCGCGGGGGATCCGGAGGTGAGCATGGCGGGACTTCCCTTCGATTCGGGAGGGCGGTGGTCGTTCGATCGATGGCCGCGGAGTCGCTGTCGCGTCCGGCGGCAGCCGAGGTCACGGATGGTGGCGGAGGCTGTGCCGGATCGCGGCGCGGGCGCGGTGGAGCTGGGATTTCATCGCCGCGACGCTCAGGCCGAGCGCGTCGGCGGTCGTGCGCCCGGGGTAGCCGAGCACATCGCGCATGATCAGGACTCTGCGCTGGAGATCGGGTAGCACGGCGATCGCCTGAGCGAGCTCGTCGGCGTCGAGCCTGCGCAAGACTTCGTCCTCGGCGGAGGCGACGACGTCGGCGTCGGCAGCGGTCTGCGGTCCGGGGTCGAGCAGGTATCGGGCGCGCCGCAGGCATTCGTTGCGAACGATGCGGAACATCCACGACGCGAGGGCTGTCGTGGCGCGCAGCGTCCCGATCTTGCGATACAGGGTGATCAACGCTTCTTGGGCGGCCTCTTCGGCGTCGTCGGAGGACGCGCACAGGTGGTGCGCGAAGCGCCGCACGTGCGGATGGGCCCCGTACACGATCGCGGAGATCGCTTCCTGGTCACCGCGCTGGGCCGCTGCCACCAGCTGCTCACCGGCCCACCCGCGTTCCACTCCGCTCACCTCCTCGACCGTCCGACGCGGTGTCCGACGATTGCGGTGCGGAGAGGACCACGCGGACATCCACCCTGGTCCTTCGTCTCGGTTCGATTGTCACGACCATAAGAGCGTCCCCGCCCGAGAAAGGATTCGAACCGGTGCCAGCGCGCCGGACTATCGAGAGTTGCCGACCGCGCCGCCGCACGTCGAGCACGCGTTCACGACCGATACTCCTGCACGTAGGTCGTATCGACTCCCAACGCTCCGATCCCCGTCGCGCCGCCCGGCTGCCCGAGCGGCGTTGGCCGTCCGGGCAGCGGCTCGCTGAAGAACCGCGCGTTCTCGAGGACGAACTGCTCCTGCCCGGGCGGAATGTCATCCTCGAAGTAGATCGCCTCGACCGGGCAGACCGGTTCGCAGGCCCCGCAGTCGATGCACTCGTCGGGCTGGATGTACGCCATCCGATCGCCGACGAAGATGCAGTCGATCGGGCACTCCTCGACGCAGGCCCGATCCAGCACATCGACGCAGGCGGCACCGACAACGAACGTCACGATCTTCTCCTCTGCTGTTCCTGTGGCCCGCGACCTGGGGCGTTCATGATCTTTGCGCTCGCTCGCGTCGGCGGGTAGTGGTCCAATGCCGATCACCCCATAAGGCGGCCTTATGCGGTGGCGATCGCGCTCGGGACCGCCGCCGCGCAGCCATGCCACGGCGCGCCTCACAGCGGACAACAGCGCGTCGGGGCCGTGGCGGCGGCGACCGGGAAATCCGGCCGGGCCCGCGCTCGAGGGATACCGTCGGCGGTATGGACAAGGTGACGGCATTCCACGATCTGCACCATCGCGCGATCCCGCTGGTGCTGCCGAACGCGTGGGACTTCGCGTCGGCTGCCGTGCTGGCCGCCGAGGGGTTCCCGGCGATCGGCACCACCAGCCTGGGTGTCGCGGCCGCCGCGGGCGTGCCCGACGGCACCGGCGTCACCGGTGCGGAGACCCTGGCGCTGGCGCGGCGGCTCTCGCGGCTCGCCGTGCCGGTGACCGTCGACATCGAGGGCGGCTTCAGCGACGAACCGGGCGAGGTCGCGGAGTTCGTGGCGGCGCTCGACGCGCTCGGCATCGCGGGCGTCAACATCGAGGACGGGCGCGCGGACACCGAACTGGCCGACCCCGAACATCAGGCCGCGCTGATCGCCGCGATCAAGGAGCGCACGCCCACGGTGTTCGTCAACGCGCGGGTCGACACGCACTGGCTCGGCATCGACCCCGAGTCCACGCTGGAGCGGGCGGGCCGGTACGCGCGGGCGGGCGCCGACGGGCTCTTCGTTCCCGGACTCACCGAGCCGGACGCGATCCGGCGGATGGTCGCGTCCGTGCCGCTCCCGGTCAACATCCTGTACTCCGTCGGTGGCCCCACGGTCGCCGAGCTGGCAGAGCTCGGTGTGCGGCGGATCAGCACCGGCTCCCTGCTCTACCGGGCGGCGCTGGCGGCGGCCGTCGACGTGGCGGACGCGGTGCGCGCGGGACGACCGGTCGCCGCGGGCATCCCGAGCTATCGCGACATTCAGGCGAACTCGTTGCCGTGAGGTGGCGCGCCCACCGAAATCCACACTCCCCCAACGGCGCCCACCAACGCGAAGATCATTTCTGCCGAAATACCGCGCACGCCATGCAATTTCCCCGAATCAACCCCGCCACACACCGATCCGACGGAGGGGAACGCACACACCCACGAATCGGCGAGCGCGACAATCTGAAACAATCCCGAACACCATTTCTGATGCGCCTACATGTAAAACTGTGATGCCGGTCTCTTTCGGAAGCATCCGAGCCCTCCAAGGCGGGTCACAGCGGCGCAAATATGGATCTACCTGGTATTTCATCGCAATCACGCCACGCCTATCACGGCCCGATAGCGACCCGCGACAACCGCGAAACCTCGCAAATCGTTCCGGTGAACGAGACCGTTACCACAATTATTCAGTGATCCGGGACACATTTTCGTTTAGGAATCACATCGGCGCGATTACCCATTTCACGGGCCTCAACTGCGCGAATGCCGACATGTACGACCGAGCGTTCTGACAACTCGGACGTTATTGCCACGTGATCTGACGAGATTGATTCGTTATCGTCGGTGACGGCCCGATCGAACACGACGGGCTCGAGCTCGAACCGCCGAACACCGGCAACCCTGTCCCGCGGTTCGAGACCCCCGACATTCACTGGGGACAGGGACTCGACCGATCGCTGGTCGAGCCGGCGGGCGCAGTCAGGAATACCACATGTCTCAGACCCGTAAGTTCAGCACCCGTGCCGCCGGCTTCACCGTTGCCCTGGGCGCCCTCGTTGCCGTCCCGTTCGGTCTGGCAACGTCCACCGCTTCCGCCTCCAGCCACAACTGGGACGCCGTCGCCCAGTGCGAGAGCAGCGGCAACTGGTCGACCGACACCGGTAACGGCTTCTCCGGTGGCCTGCAGTTCACCGACAGCACCTGGGCCGCCAACGGTGGCTCCGGCGATGCGTCCAACGCGAGCCGCGAGGAGCAGATCCGCGTCGCCGAGAACGTGCTCGCCACGCAGGGCGCAGGCGCTTGGCCGGTCTGCGGCGCCTACCTCTGAGCGTAACGCCGACTTCGACGGCCCTGTCACCCGCCCGGGTGACAGGGCCGTCGCGTTATTTACGCACCACGCGCTCGCCCTGGCCCGGTTTCCAGATCGTGATGGCGAGCTGATCGTCGGCGATCTCCACGCACGACGCCCCGGTCAGGTCGGCGACATAGAAATGGTCGAACTCCTGGCCGCGGATATCGAAACCGCTCTCCTCGAACAGGTTCTGCGCGAACCGCGCGTGCAGGTCGCGGTCCGGCAGATCGGTGACGGCGCCGAACAGCTTCGCGTCGCCGTCGCCGACCATCGTGTCCACCGTCGCGGTGTGCAGGCAGAACCGCGGGTCGCGGGCGAGGTCCTTGAACTTGGTGGTGCCCGGCATGCCGACGACGACCAGCATGCCCTCGAAGATCCTCGGCTCTACGGGACTGATCCGCGGCGAGCCGTCGGCCCGGAGCGTGGCCAGCATGCACAGGTTGCCGGTCGCTTTGTGGCGGCGGCGGAAGACGGTCGAGATCTTCGGCGCTTCTTCGGTGAACTGGGTCCAAAAGGTCATGCCGGGCACGCTACGCCCGAAACCTGACAGGTCGCGTCAAGGTTTCCGGCTAGTCTTCTGGGTATGCGAGCGAGTCGACTGGTGCAGCTGTTGTTGCTGCTCCAGACCAGGGGGCGGGTCTCCGCGCCCGAGCTGGCGGCCGAGCTCGAGGTGTCGGTCCGGACGGTGTACCGCGACGTCGAGGCGCTCTCCGCGGCGGGCGTCCCCGTGTACAGCGAGCCGGGCCGCGGCGGCGGTGTCCGGCTCGTCGACGGCTACCGGACCCGGCTGACCGGCCTGACCTCGGAGGAAGCCGACGCGGTGCTACTGGCCGGGCTGCCCGACGCAGCCGCCGACCTCGGTCTCGGCACCGTGCTGGCCACGGCGCAGCTCAAAGTGCTCGCGGCGCTGCCGCCCGAACTGCGCGGCCGGGCGACCAGGATCGCGGAACGGGTGCACATCGACGCGCCGGGCTGGTTCCACCGCCCCGAGGACACGCCGACCCTGGCCACCATCGCCGACGCGTTGTGGCACGACCGCAGGCTGGCCATCCGTTACGGACGCAAGGACGGCGAGGTGCGCAGGCTGCTCGACCCGCTCGGGCTGGTGTCCAAGGCAGGCACCTGGTACCTCGTGGCCCGTCAGGGCGCCGACATTCGCTCCTACCGGGTGAGCCGGATTCTCGAGGCCGCACCGACCGGCGAATTCTTCGGCAGGCCGGACGATTTCGAGCTGGCCGCGCACTGGGCGGCGGCGCAGCACGAGTTCGCGCGGTCGATGCTGCGGGTGCGGGCGCGCTGCCGGATCGACGCGAAGCACGTGCGGCTGCTGCGACTCGGCTTCGAACCCGCTGCGGTCGCCGAGGCGCTGGCCTCGATGAGCGAGCCGGACGCCGAGGGCTGGGTGGCCGTGACGCTGGCCGCCGAGTCGTATCCGGTCCTGATGCACGGGATCCTGCCGCTCGGCGAGCACGCCGAGATCCTCGATCCGCCCGAGCTGCGCGCCCAGCTCGCACGCACCGCGGCGGCGATGGCGGACCGGTACGGCGCGGCGTCGATCTGATTCGGCACCGATTCGGCGCGGCGTCGATCTGATTCGGCACCGATTCGACGCGGCGACGAACCGATACAGCACCGCGGCGGCGGCCGACCGCTACCGCGCGGCGCCGATCTGACGCGCCACCGAATCGACCCGGCAACAAACCGACACAGCACCGAATCGACGCAGTGCGGATCTGACGCCGCGCCACACCCGCCGACGTCCACCTACCGGAGGAGCTGCTCGCGCGGATCGTCACGGTGCGCGATTCCGCCGTTCACATGGGCTTCGTGGACCGCGCCGAGAGCGAGCGCGCCCTCGCCGATCTGGTCGTTCTCGTCGATCGGGTGCTGTCGATTCGCCGCGGGCTCGGCCAGGACGCCGACTGGGCCGCCTTCTGGTCGCCGAAGCATCTCGAGCGAGCCGACACGATCCGGTGCGAGCGCGCCGCACCGGTCGCCGAGCTGATCGAACTCAGTGAGGACAACCTCCCGCTCCTGCTCGATGCGGCCGACGCCGACGCCGACCCGCTCGAGGTCAACCGACACGCGCGTTCCCGCCGACCGAGGCCCGCGGGAACGCGCGTCGGATCAGCGCACGTCGCGGAAGAAGGCGCGCACGTCGGCGGTCAGCAGGTCCGGCGCCTCCATGGCGGCGAAGTGGCCGCCGCGGTCGAACTCGGTCCAGCGCACGATGGTGTGCTGTTCCTCGGCGATCGGGCGGATCGACAGGTCGCCGGGGAAGATCGCCGCGGCGGTCGGGACACCGGAGTTCTTCGCCGCGCCGCCCCACGCCTCGCCCTCGCCGTACAGCCGGATCGAGGAGGCGAAGGTCTTGGTGAACCAGTAGAGGCTGACGTTGGTGAGCAGCGCGTCGCGATCCACCGCGTCCTCGGGCAGCTCGATGGCCGGGTTGGTCCAGCGCTGGAACATGTCCACGATCCAGGACAGCAGGCCCGCTGGCGAATCGTGCATGCCGATGGCCAGGGTCTGCGGGCGGCCCGCCTGCACCATGGCGTAGCCGTAGCGCGTGAAGCTCTCCTCGCCGGTCAGCTTCGCCAGCTTCGCCTGGTCCTCGGGGCTGTATGCGGAGTGCCCGCCGCCCCAAGCCGCCCCATCGCCCCCGCCCCAGGATTGACCGCCGCCCTCGCTCTTCGCATCGTCCCAAGATTGGTTACCGCCCTCGGCCGCACCCCGGGACTGCGCGCCCCCGTCACCGTAGGCACCGCCGTGGCCGGCCTCGCTCTTCGCACCGCCCGACGACTGGTCGCCGCCCGCGCCCCGGAGGTGCACGCCCTCGTCACCGTCCGCACCACCGTCGCTGGTCTCGCGCTCCGCACCACGCGACGACTGATCGCCGCCCGCGCCCCAAGACTGCGCGCCGCCGCCCTTCGCACCCGAGGACTCCCCGGACCCGCTCCCGTCGGCCGCTTCGCCGCCCCAAGACGCACCGCCGTCGGCCGCTTCGCCGTCCCAGGATTCGGCGTCCCAGGACGGCAGCGTGATCGGTCCGTTGACGTGGATGCCGACGACGTGATCGGTCGCGATGCGCCCCAGCTCGGTGGCGACGAAGAAGCCGGCGTCGCCACCTTGCGCGCCGTACCGGTCGTAGCCGAGTCGCGCCATCAGCTGCGCGACCACCTGCGCGTAGTGCTCCGTGGATCCCTGCCCCACCTTCGGTCCGACGCCGGAGAAGGCGAAGCCGGGCAGCGACGGGACGACCAGGTGGAACGCGTCGGCGGGGTCGCCGCCGTGCGCGCGCGGATCGCTGAGCGGGCCGAGGACGTCGAGGAATTCGATGAACGTGCCGGGCCATCCGTGGTTGAGCACCAGCGGCAGCGCGTCCGGCTCGGGCGAGCGCACGTGCAGGAAGTGCACCCGTTCGCCGTCGATCTCGGTGACGAACTGCGGCAGCTCGTTGAGCCTCGCCTCCACGGCGCGCCAGTCGTAGCCGGTGCGCCAGTACTCGGCCAGCGGCTTCAGGTAGGAGACCGGCATGCCCTTGTCCCAGCCGACGCCGGGCAGCTCCTCGGGCCACAGGGTGTCGGCCAAGCGGGTGTGCAGCTGGTCGAGCTGTGCCTGCGGAATCTCGATGCGGAAGGGGCGGATGTCCTGTTCGGTCGTCATGTGAGCCACGCTAGGAGCCGCTTAGGACAGTTCCATTCCTAAGTGGATGGCATTCTCTTCTCATGTTGGAGACCTCGGCGCGGCTGCTGAGACTGCTCGCGCTGTTGCAGACCCACCGGGACTGGACGGGGGCCGAACTCGCCGAGCGGCTCGGCGTCACAGGTCGCACGGTCCGCCGCGATGTGGACCGGCTGCGCGAACTCGGCTACCCCGTGCACGCCACGCGCGGGACGGCGGGCTACCGGCTTGGCGCGGGCGCGTCGCTGCCGCCGCTGCTGCTCGACGACGAGGAGGCCATCGCCGTGGCGGTCGGATTGCGCGGCGCCTCCGACGGGACGGTCGCGGGCATCGAGGAGGCGGCGCTGCGCGCGCTGTCCAAGCTGGAGCAGGTGCTGCCGCCGCGGCTGCGCCACCGCGTGCGCACCTGGCGCGCCGCCACCGTCCGGGTCGGCGCGCCCACGGTGACGGTCGAACCGGACACACTCATGGCCATCGCCGACGCCTGTCAGCGCAGGGAGCGGTTGCGCTTCGACTATCGCGCACACGACGGGTCGACGGGACCGCGGGAAGTGGAACCGTACAGTCTGGTGCATTTCAGCCGCCACTGGTATCTGGTCGCCTGGGACGTGGTTCGCGCCGACTGGCGCACGTTCCGGGTGGATCGGCTCACCCCGCGCACCCCCACCGGCCCGCGCTTCACACCGCGCGAACTGCCGGAAGGCGATGCGGCGACCTATCTTTCGATGCGGCTGTCCGACCGCGCCTGGCCCTGGCGTGCGATCGTGCTGCTGCACGCCTCGGCCGAGGACGCCGGTCCCCGAATCTGGCCGGGCACGGGCGTCGTCGAGGCCGTGGACGAACACCGCTGCCGCTTGCACGTCGGTGCGGACACACCGGAGGCGCTGACCTGGATGATCACTTCCGTCGATCTCGACTTCACCCTGGTGAGCGGACCACCGGAGCTCGTCGCGGCGCTACGCGCCCAAGCCACCCGCTGCACCGGCGCGGTGCGGGACTTTTCCGCCTGAGCGCGGTGCGGTCCGTCGGACCAGGCGCGGTGCCGTCCGCCAGGCCGAGCCCGGTGCCGTCCACCAGACCAAGCCCCGTGCCGTCCACCAGAGCGAGCGCAGCGGGGTCCATGAGACCGAGCGCCGTGCGGTCCGTCAGAAGAAGGTGTGCACCAGGTCGACCACGCGCGGGCGTGCGGCGTCCGCGTCGTCGACGACCGGGATGAGGCGCCACTTGTCGAAGGCCGTGCACGGATGAGAGAGACCGAGCCGCACCACCGAGCCGACCGGCAGATCGTCCACCGTGCCGCCGGGCAGGCGCACGAAAGCGTGCTGATCGTTGAGCGCGCTGATCGTCGCGCCGGATGGCAGCGACGAATAATCCCGTCCCGCGACATAGTGCGGGACGGGAAGACCCAGATCGAACGGCATGTCGCGCTTGCCCGCATCGAGCAACGCGAGCTCCGCCTCCGGACGGGAGACGGTGCGGGCCCACACGTGCATGGCCGAGCGCAGCGGCCGGTCGGCGCGGTCGGCGGCGAGCGGGGAGATTCCCGCGTAGAAGCCGTCGTCGTGGATCAGGTAGGCGCCCGAACGCAGCACCACCGTGGTCGGAATGCCTTGTGCCCCTTGCTCGTCCGCGAGCTCCGCCAGATATTCGACCACCAGGTCCTGATAGGCGCTGCCGCCCGCGGTGACGATCGCGCGCCCTGCGTAGCGTCCGGCGTCCGCGAACGCACGGTGCAGCCGGACGAGCTCGTCGAGGTAGCGGCGGACCGCGGCGAGGCCCTCCGCACCGCGATCGTGGGCCAGTGCGGCCTCGTAGCCTCCGACACCGGCGAGCGTCAACCGGCGCGACCGCTGGACCGCGTCGGCGACCGCGTGCGCGTCCGCACCGGTACGCGCTCCGGTGCGTCCGTGCGGGCCGCCGAGCTCGACCACGACCGGAACGCGGGCGGCGTCCGGCTCGCCCGCCAGGATCTCGTCCATCAATGCCACGGCGGCCACGCCGTCCACCCAGCAGCAGAACTCGAAATCCGGATCGCGCGCCAACTCCGCTGCCACCCAGCGCAATCCGACCGGATCCACCAAGGAGTTCGCGAGCACGATGCGCGACACCCCGAACGCGCGCGCCAGCTGCACCTGCCAGACGGTGGCCAGCGTGATGCCCCAGCACCCGCTGTCCAGCTGCTCGGACCACAGCTGCGGCGCCATGGTGGTCTTGCCGTGCGGGGCCAGTCGCACACCCGCCGCACGAGCCCAGTCGCCCATCACCGAGAGGTTGGTCGACAGCGCGTCCCGATCCAAGGTCAGCAGCGGGGTCTCGAACTCGTCGAGGAACGGCTCGGTCGCCAGGAACTCGCGGGCGGTCCGCCCCCACGCGCCGGGCGGCAGCCCTTTGTGCTCCGGACCGAGGACCCGATCGGACAGTGCGGCAACGGCTTTCTCGTCGATCGCCACGGTGTTCCTTCCTTCGGGCCCGCGCCGTCGCGAGTCCGCGTCGTCCGGACCTGTGCCGAGAGGGCGTCGCGGCGGCCACACGAAAAGACGGCCGGTCGTGGTCCGTGCCTCGACTCGTCGCGAAACAAACTTCGCGTCGCGACGTTTCGGCAACCCCGAGTTGTGCCTTTCCCGAGTTACCTACCCCGAGTTACGCAGCGCCGTGGCCAGGCCGTTCATCGTCAGCAGGATGCCACGTTTGACCAGCTCCGAGTCGTCACCGGCGCGCAGCCTGCGCAGCAACTCGACCTGCATCTGGTTCAACGGCTCCAGGTACGGGAAGCGGTTGTGGATGGATTCCGCGAGCGACGGGTTGTCCGCGAGCAGCTCGTCGTACCCGGTGATGGCGGCGTGCATGCGCAGGGTCCTGGCGTGCTCGTCGCGGATCATGCCGAAGATCTGTTCGCGCAGCGCGACGTCGTCGACCAATTCGGCGTAGCGCGCGGCGATGTCGAGATCGCTCTTGGCCATCACCTGCGCCAGGTTCGACAGCACCGTCCGGAAGAACGGCCAGCGCCGGTACAGGTCCGACAGCGTTGCCAGCCGGTCCGGGTCGCCGGCGACCCATTCCTCCAGTGCGCTCCCGGTGCCGTACCAGCCGGGCAGCATCACCCTGGCCTGGCTCCAGGACATCACCCAGGGGATGGCGCGCAGGTCGGCCACCGAATTGGTGGGTTTGCGGGAGGCGGGCCTGCTGCCGATGTTGAGGTCGCCGACCTCCGCGACGGGCGTCGACTGCCGGAAGTACTCGACGAAGCCGGGAGTCTCGTGCACCAGCCGCGCATACGCGGCGCGCGCCCGCGCGGCGAGATCGTCCATGAGTTCGTAGGACGGTTCGGCGTCGGCACCGAGCCCCTCGACATCCAGCAGCGTCGACTCCAGGGTGCCCGCGATGAGCGATTCCAGATTGCGGTGCGCCGCACCGGATTCGGCGTACTTGGCGGCGATCACCTCGCCCTGCTCGGTGAGCCGCAGCGAACCGTGCACCGCGCCCGCGGGCTGGGCGAGGATGGCGTCGTAGCTGCGGCCGCCGCCGCGACCGACAGTGCCGCCGCGACCGTGGAAGAGCCGCAGGCGAATTCCCGCCTTGCGGGCCACGTCGACCAGATCCAGCTCCGCGCGATACAGCGCCCAGTTCGCGGCCAGATAGCCGCCGTCCTTGTTGGAATCCGAGTAGCCGAGCATGACCTCCTGCCGCATGCCCTTGGCGGACACCAGCTCTCGATACACCGGCACCTCGAGCGCCGCCGCGAGCGTGTCCGCGCCCGCGCGCAGATCCTCGATGGTCTCGAACAGCGGGACGATGTTCGCCGAGCAGTGCGGTGGGCCGTCCGGCTCGCCGGGATCGAGCAGTCCGCCCTCCTTCAGCAGCAGCGCCGCCTCCAGCATGTCGCTGACTGAGGTACACATGCTGATGATGTAGTTCGGCACGGCCTCCGCGCCGAAGGTGCCGACCACCTCGGCGGCCGCCCGCACGATCGCCACTTCTCCGGCGGCCAGATCGCTGAGCCGGGCGTGCGGGCCGAGCAGCGGCCGCCGGGTGCGCAGTTCGGCGGCCAGCAGTTCCACCCGTTCGCTCTCCGGCAGGCTCGGGTAGTCGGCGTGTACGCCCGCCCAGGCCAGCAGCTCCGCGACGACCTGCTCGTGCACCTCCGAGTTCTGCCGCATGTCCAAGCCTTGGAGGTGGAAGCCGAAGGTCTCGACGGCGTGGCGCAGCGCCGCGAGCCGGTCGTCGGCCAGCAGGCCGTCGCCGCTGGCCCGCAGCGAGGCGTCGACGGCGTCGAGATCGTCGAGCAGCGCCCGGGGCGTGGGATACGGCGACGCGTCGGCGTCCGGAATGCCGTCGGCGGGCAGCGCGCCGAGCGCGGCGGTCGCGGTGACCGACAGCCGGGCCCGAATGGCATGCAGCGCACGCCGATACGGCTCGTCGGCGTGGGCGGCCGGATCGGCGTAGCCCGCCGCGGCCAGCGCGGCCACCTCCGGCGTCACCTGGACGAGGCGCGCGGACTGCGACAGCGTCTTCTCCAGCTCGACCAGGTCCCGCAGGTAGCGACCGAACGCCACCCCCGCGGCCTGCGCGGCCGCGTGCCGCACCACGTCGGCGGTGACATTGGGATTGCCGTCCCGGTCGCCGCCGATCCAGGAGCCGGGTCGCAGGATCGGGCGGTCGAGCAGCTCCACGCCCGGCCAGCGGGAGCGCAGCGCGGCGCGCACCTCGGCGTTGATCGCCGGGATCACGTCGAGCAGGGTCAGCTCGTAGTAGCGCAGGCCGACGGCGATCTCGTCCTGAATCCGCAAGCGCGCCAAACGGATCAGGGCCGTGCGCCACAGCGAGAGCACCTGGCGGCGGATGCCGAGCTCCAGGTCGGCGCGCTCGGGCTCGGTGTCCGCGTAGCGCTGGCGCCTTCGCATCAGCTCGGTGATCTTGGTCTGCCCGTCGAACACGGTGCGGCGGCGCGTCTCGGTGGGGTGCGCGGTGATCACGGGCGAGACCAGCGCGTCGGTGAGCAGATCGGCGACCTCGGCACCGGCCAGCGCGGCGGCGTCCAGTTTGCGGTAGGTGGCGGCCAGCGAGGACTCCTGCGGCGGCTCCCCCGCCGTCGTGTGCGCGGCGCGGCGGCGATCGCGCTGGATGTCCTCGGCCAGGTTGGCAAGCAGCACGAAATAGGTGAAGGCCCGGATCAGCGGCAGCGCCACCGCGATGTCCACCCCGCCCAGCATCTCCGCGACGGCGCTGCGCCCGACCTCCTCGCGCCGCACCCGGAACGCCTCGATGCGGACCCGCTCGATCAGGTCGAAAACCTCGGGACCCTCGTGGTCGCGGATGGTGTCGCCCAGCACGCCACCCAGGAAACGGATGTCATCGCGCAGCGGCCGGGTCGCGTCCTGTTCGGTCTCGATCCGCGGATCACTCATGCCTACACCTCGCTGACGCTCGGCTCCGGCATGCGCGAAGCACGCTGACACACGGTTCGCTCACTTCGTTCGCTCACGGCATCGACCCTACTGCCGCAACCGGACGAACAGCGGTACGAAGTGCCCGAATCACACTTGCCGCACAGCTCCTCTCGCGGCCGTCGAGGGGCGAGACACGACGAGTTCGCGCAGGTAGCGTGGGCGGCACGACGGTACCGAACCGGAGGATTCTCATGGCCGACCAGCCCCCGAGCACGCCCGCCCGGCTCAGCTTCACCGGCCGGTTCACCCACTTCGGCGCCACCAGGTTGAACGCGGTCACCAGGCTGCAGGGCCGCCTGCACAGTCGGCTCTACGCCCGATTCGGCGGCACCTGGTTCGGCAAGTGGCTGGGACGGCCGGTGTTCCAGCTGACCGTGCGGGGGCGCAAGACCGGCGCACCGCGGTCCGTCGTGCTGATGTACGTCCCGGACGGCGACGATCTGCTGGTCAGCGGCTCGTTCGGCGGACACCCCGAGCCGCCGAGCTGGTGGCGCAATCTGGTCGCGGCGGGCGGCGGCGAGGCGCGGGTCGGTCACGAGTCCTGGCCGGTGACCGCGCGGGTGGTAACCGATGCGGACGAGTACGCGGCGCGCTGGCGGGTGCTGGTGGACCGCGTTCCGGATTTCGCCACCTACCAGGCGCTCAGTTCGCGGCGGCTGCCGATCGCGGTGCTCACCCGCACCGCGGACTGACCTCTCCCGCGTCGCTAGAGCGAGCGGATCACCCGCGCCGGATTGCCCGCCGCGAACACGCCGTCGGGCAGGTCGCGGGTCACCACGCTGCCCGCTCCCACCACCGTGTTCGTGCCGACCGTGACGCCGGGGCAGACGATGACGCCGCCGCCGAACCACACGTTGTCGCCGATCGCGATCGGCGCCGCGGACTCCCAGCGCTGCCGCCGCGCCTCGTGATCGGTCATCGGATGCAGGGCGGTGAGCAGCTGGCAGCGCGGTCCGATGGAGACGTCGTCGCCGATGACGATAGGCGCGCAGTCGAGCAGGACGGCGTCGTAGTTGAGGAAGCTGTTGGCGCCGATCTCGATGAGATAGCCGTAATCGCACTGGAATCGGGGCATGATCCAGGACCCCTCCCCGAGCTTGCCGAGCAACTGCCGCAGCACCTGCTCGCGCCGCTCGGTCTCCTCCGGGCCGGTCCGGTTGAACTCGTCGCAGAGCGACTGCGCGCGCCGGCGCTCGGCGACGAGTTCCGGATCGCTGTCCTTGTACAACTCCCCGCTCAGCATCCGCTGCTTGTGCTCGCCCACCTCGACCACGCTAGCCGAGCGGGCGCGCCCGGCCGCCTCAGCCGACTTCGCGCGCCGCCAGATGCGGCGCCGCCAAGCGGTGCATCAGCACCTGCTCCAGCAGGCCGACGAGCACCTCCTTGACCGAATCACGCTGGCGCGCATCGCATTCCAGGATCGGAATCCAGTCGTCGAGACCGAGCGCCTCGCGCACCTCGTCGAGCTCGAAGCGTGGGCCGAGCTCGAAACGGTTCACCACCACGACGAACGGGGTGTTGTGCTCCTCGAAGTAGTCCAGCACCGGATAGCAGTCCTCGACGCGGTCGGTGTCCACCACGATCACCGCGCCGAGCGCGCCGTCCACCAGGTCGTCCCAGAGGAAGACGAAACGGTCCTGGCCCGGTGTGCCGAACAGGTACAGGATGAGCGAGCTGTCCAGTGTGATGCGGCCGAAGTCGAGCGCCACGGTGGTCTGCGATTTGTCCGCGCGGTGGCCGGGATCGTCGACGCCGACCGCCACCTCGGTCATGGCGGCCTCGGTGACCAAGGGCTCGATCTCGGAGATGGCCCCGATGAAGGTGGTCTTCCCGACGCCGAAACCGCCGCTGACGACGATCTTCACCGACGAAGGCATGGCCGGGTCTGCGGGAGGTACCCGCAAGTCAGAGTGCCCGTACAAGATCCCTGATCCTCTCGATGGCTGCGGTGGAGAGCTCCGGTGCGTCACGGACGGTGACGTGGCCCGCGGTCGCGAGATCGCTGACGATCACTGTCGCGACGCCCACCGGCACCCGCAGCGCGGTGCCGATCTCGGCGATGGAATGGGGCCGCTGGCACAGCACCACCACGGTGCGCTGTTCGAAGCGCAGCGGGGCCGAGAGCGCGGCGGGCGGCGACTGCACCAGGGTTTCGATGCGCAGGCCGTCCAGCAGCGGGGTGGTGCGCCCCGCTGTGACGACGAACGGACGCACGAAGTCGTCCGCGCCTGCGACAGGTTCGGCCGGACGGGTCGGTGCGAGACGGCTCGGGTCGAACCATCCGAACGACTCGGTCACCGGGATCATCCGCGGGTCCGGCAGCCGCGGCCGGTCCGGATCTCTCATCTGCGCAACGTCTCTCGCAGCTCGGAGATCAGGGCCGGATCGAGCAGGGCGCCCGCCCGTTCGGCGAGCACCGCCATCTCGTAGCCCACCAGTCCGACGTCGCAGCCGCCCTCGGCGATCACGCCGAGGCAGCTGCCGTCACCGAGCGCGGAGACGAGCAGGAAGCCGCGCTTCATCTCGATCATGATCAGTTTCAGGCCGTCGAACTCGTAGCTGCGCGAGGCGCTTCTCGCCAGGCTGGCCAGTCCCGACACCATGGCGGCCAGCCGATCGGCTCCGGTGCGGTCCAGGCCCTCCGACATAGCGATGAGCAGGCCGTCGGAGGAGACCGCGACGGTGTCGCGGACGCCGTCGGTGTTGCGGACGAAATTGGCCAGCAGCCAGTTGAAGGTGTGCGGGTCGGCGGTCTGTTGCAGGTGTGTGGTCACGGGCTCCCCTTCGCGGTGGTCATTGCTCTGCGGTGGTCTGGGCCAGATCGGCGTCGTACGTGACGTTCTCGGCCGGGTCGGCGGGGCGGCGGGCGGGCGCGCCGCCGCGTTGGTGCCCGGTGCGGAACGACGACAGCATGCCGCGCACCTCCTCCGGCGATCGCTCGACGGCCGGGGCGACGGGCGGGCGCGGGGCCGACGGGCGCTGCGTCGCGAGGGCTTCGGCGGAGCGAGTTCTTTTGGTGCGCTTGACGAGTCCGTTGCGGGTGCGCTGCTGCACCGGCGGCTGCGCGTCGCCCGGTGCGGTGCGGAACCACGGGGATTCGCCGGCGGCGGCGTGGGCCGGGCCCGGTCCTCGGCCGTTCCCATTGGATGCGTGGCGGGCACGATGGTCGCGCTCGTTCGATCCGGACTCGCGTCCTGCGGTCGCCTCGCGGCGCGCGTGCGACCCGAGGGCGGGATCCGAGCGGAATTCCCCTGTCGTGTCGATCGTTTCGATCGGCGAACGCGAGACGTGCGTGGCGGCTCGTCGCCCGTGGTCGGGCGCGCCGACGCCGTTCGTGCGGAACTCCAGTGACGCACCGGGCAATTCGCGGGGTGAGCCGGACGGGGCCGACCACTGGGCGGACAGCGGTGGTCCATCGGTCGCCGCACCGTCGCGGGCCGGCCCGAATCCACTCGATGCTCCGACGAGTTCGAGAGACGAGCCCGCCACATCCGGTTCCGGGCGAAGAACACCGTTTCGCGCCGCCGCGCCGCCTGGCGTCGCGGGCGGATTCTGCTGCCCGCCGAGGAGTTCCGTCGGCAGCAGCAGCCGGGCCACGACGCCGCTCACCGGCGCGATCGTCAATTCGACGTCGATGCCGAGCCGGCCTGCGAGCCTGCCGACCACATAGTGCCCGAGGTAGCGGGTCGGAGCGACCAGGAAGTCGCGGTCGCCGCGCAGGCGGGCGTTGGCCTCGGCCAGTTGGTCGGGGGGCAGGCCGACGCCGTGGTCGACGACCGCGAGCAGGTAGCCTGCGGCCACTTTGCGGCCGTAGATCTCGACTTCCAGATCCGGTGGGGAGAAGGCGAGTCCGTTCTCGATCAGCTCGGCGAGCATGTGCGCCAGTTCGCTGACCACCGCGCCCGCGATCGAGACGTCGTCGATCCGGCGCAGCACGACCCTGCGGTAGTCGTCCACCTCGGACAGGCCGGCGCGGATCACGTCGGTGAGCGCGATCGGTTCGGCCCAGCGCCGCGGGCTGGCCTCGCCGACCAGCACCAGCAGGCTCTCCGCGTTGCGGCGCATGCGGGTGGCGAGGTGGTCGAGCTCGAACAGATTCGACAGCGCCTTGGGATCGAGCTCCTCGCGCTCGAATTCGCTGATCAGCCCCAGCTGACGGCGCACCAGGTTCTGGTTGCGCCTGGCCAGGTTCGCCATCGACTCGGTGCTGTTGCGGCGCAGCAGCGCCTGTTCCGAGGACAGGTCGTAGGCGGTGGCCTGCACCCGGTCCAAAGCGGTGGCGACGGCGGCGATCTCGACGGCGGCGCCGGGCGGCGTCCGCACCGGCTGCGGACGGGGCGGCTGCGTGTCGCCACCGGCGTGCCAGGCGGCGATCACCTCGGGCAGCCGCCGCCCCGCCACATCGTCGGCCTCGGCGGCGAGCGCGGCCAGCGGGCGCACGATGGCGCGCACGCCCGCCACCACCAGCACGATCTCGATCGCCATCGCGATCAGCGCGGCGATCAGGAACCCGGCGAGAGTCACCGCCGCCACCTGCCGCAGTTCGGCCGCGCGCTGGCGCACCGCGTCGCCGACCGTCTGCTGCACGGCGCGCTGCTCGTCGATGACGGCCGTCATCTGCGCCCACCAGAGGCTCGGATCCACCGACCGCACCAGCGGGCCCGCGCTGGAATCGATGGCGACGCGCTCGGATTCGGCCGCCCGCATCCCGTCGGCGCCGCGCATCGCGGCGTCGAGCAGGTCGCGCTGCGCGGTGGTGGCGTCGCGCGCGAACGCGGCCAGCCCGGCCTGTTTGGCGGCGCGGATGTCGAGGAACTGGACGTATTCGCCGGGATCGAAGCCGTCGGCGGCGAAGACGCCGTTGAGGAAACCGCGCTCGCGCGCCGTCTGTTCCTTCGCCTCGCCGAGCGCGTACAGCGCGAGCAGACCGTGCCGCACCTCGGCGTCGCGCGCCTGGTCCAGGCCGAGCCGCGGACGGTTCAGGGCGTCGATCGCGTCGGTGTAGAACTGGAACGCGGCCGCCCGCCCGATCCGGCCCGCGTCCACCTGGGCGCGGACCGCGGGCAGGCCGGCGAGCTGACCGACCGCGGCGCGGATCTCACCGGAACCGTCCGCACCGCCGGACAATTCGGCATCGAGCGCGCGCAGCGCCCGGTCGGTCGCCCCGCGCTGGTCCGCGACGGCCTGGTACAGCCGGACGTCGCCGCCGAGCAGGCCGTTGCTCAGACCGCGCTCGCGCTGCGTCTCGTGCAGCAGGTCCTGCACCACCAAGGCGAGCGAGACTGCGTCCACCGTGTCGCCACTGCGCTGGAACGCCTGGATCTCCCTGGCGAGGGTGATGCCGAGCAGCGTGAGCACCAGGGTCAGCGAAACGAACAGGATTCTGGCCAAACGGCCACGAATAGTGCGCGGCCGAACTATTCTGCCGACACCGGACGCATCCGGTGTGGCGGCCGAAACCGTTGCCGCGCCGCCTGCCTGCGGCCTCCAACGCACACGCACCACCCCGTTCCTCGCGAACAGCGACCGCGACGATTCGGGGACGAATGCGCGGAATCAGGAGCAAGCTGTCACAGCGCGCGGGCGGTGTCAACGCGAAAATCCGACAAATCGGACGCGAGCAGGCATTCTAAACATGCTGGTAATCCAGTATTTTCGCGGTTTCCATCCGCTCACACCGCGCCGCACCATACGGTGACCGCCGCCCCTGTGAATCACGCCATGCCGACGGCCCAGCAAACCGCGCGGAATGCTTGGAACCGCACCGCGACAATGCCTTCGCATACCGCACTGGATCCCGCTGATACCGCACCAGCACCGTCGAGCGTCGCGACGGCGCCTGCCGAGCCGTGCGGGTGCCGTGAAACACCGCACCCGCGCCTGCCGACATCCTCGATTACCCGCGTCGGCGCCGTCGTAAACGCGTCAGCGCCTTCGAAAATCACGTCGGCGCTCCCGAACACCGCGCCAGCTTACGAACGACTGCAGCAGCACCTACGAACACCGCGCCAGTGCTCACGAACAACCGCGCCAGCGCTCTCGAACACCACACCAGCGCTTACCAACAACCGCACCAGCACTTACGAACACCGCACCAGCGCTCACCAACCACGGCGCCAGCGCCTACGAACACCACACCAGCGCACGCGAACAACCACGCCAGCGCTCTCGACCACCGCGCCGAGGACTCAGCCGACCGTGTCGGCGAGGATGCCGAGCACGGCGTCCGAGGCGTAGAACGGTTCGAGGCGCTCCCGGATCAGCTTGGCCAGCACGCCGTTCCGCTTCGCGCCCTCGATCACGGCGGGACCGTAGCGCAGGATCTCGGTGGCGATGTCGTCACCGGAAAGCCCGAGCTCCGGAAGCATGGCCGCGAGCGTGTAGTCGCCGTACTTGGCGTAGAACACCTCGACGCACTCGTCGACGAGCAGGCCGAAGTACTCCTTCTCGCGGGTGGTCACCGCGATCTCGTAGCACAGCAGCACCAGCTCGTTGAGATCCTTCTGGGTCAGATATTCGCGCAGGCCGCTGACCGGCTCGTCGGCGTGCAGATCCCAGAACTCCATGGCGGCCGAGTGCACGGGGGCGTCGCGCAGCATCTCGCGGATCGCGTTGTTGGTGCGCTTGAGCGCGAACATGGCGCCCTTGCCCGCGAGATCGCCGACGAACGTGCCGTCGGCGGCCTTCCTGGCACGGTTGGCGGCCGACTGGCCCAGCGACATCAGCGAGGAGACGCCGGGGATCTTCTCGGCGCGCTCCCGGTTGGCCTGCACGAAATCGTTGATCAGCTTGTCCACGAACTTCGAGGCCACGGTGGCCACCAGCGGGCTCTCGGTGAGCCGGTCCAGGATGCGCTCCTGGGCCTGGTGCATGCCGAAGAGCTTCTCCAGCACCGCCTCCACCGGTTCGCGCTCCACCACCTCGCCCAGGGTGTAGTCGTGGTTGGCGGCGATGTGGTCGTAGATCGAATCGGCGAACACGCCGACCATGTCGGCCAGCACGGGGCTGCCGCCGACCAGGTCGACGACCGCCGCCACGGTCTGCTTCGCCTGGTCGAGCTCCACCACCTCGCGGAACAGCAGTGTGTCGGCCACGCCGAGCACCGCCTCGACATCGCGCGCGACGACCTCGGCGAGACGGTCACCGGTCACCTCGGCCAGCAGGAATTCCACCTGAGCATCCAGGAGCCGTTCGGCGATCTCACGCGGCTCGGTCATCGTTTCACCCATTCATCTCGGTCCGGCTCAGTGCTCGACGGCGGCACCCGGCGGACCAGCGCACGTCAGTCGGCGCCCTTGTCGCGCAACGATTTCCGAATCTGGTCCAGGCGTTCCCGCGCGGCCTTCTCGCGCGCGGCGAATCGCTCGTCGGCGCTGCGGCCCGCCGGGGTCTGCCGGTCGAGCTCACCCATCCCCTGCGCAGTGCCGAAGCGCTGCTCGACCTTATCGCGAACCGACTCGAAAGTAGGTACCCCGGACGGCGAATATCCGCCGGTCTCGGGCGTCGCCGGAATACCGGTCGCTTGAACCGGTACCGCCGGTACCGGGAAACCGCCTCCGACCTGCCCGGATGCCGCCGCGCCCTCGCCGATGTCATACGCCGAGGCATCGGACGTGGCGGGACTCACATCAAGATCGGTCGTCGCATGAGAGGCCCCGGCCAGCTCGTCCAGCGCGGCGCGCACGGCCCACAGTGCCGAGCGCCCCTCGACCGCGGCGCGCAACACGGTCACCAGCTCCGCGTCCGGCAAGGCGGCGAGCCGCGCCACGATTTCCCTCGTATCGCTCATGCCTGCGCCTCGCTGACGCTCGGCTCCGGCACGCGCGATGCGCGCTGGCACACGATTCGCTCACTACGTTCGCTCATAACGCCAGGCTACGCACCCGAACAGACCGCTCGCCCTGTTCGCGCTTCCCCGCTAGCCCGCGAGCACCTCGGTCGCCCAGGCCCGTAGCGTGGCGGGCCAGTCGGCGCCGAGCAGCGCGATGACGTCGTTGTGCCCGGCGCCCGGCACCACCACCAGCCGCTTGGGTCCGGACGCGGCCGCGTACAGCCGCTCGGCGTTGCGCACCGGCAGCAGTTCGTCGCAGTCGCCGTGCATGATCAGCACGGGCGCGGCGAGCCTGCCGATTCGCCGCAGGTTCGGGTAGGCGTCGGGGATCAGCGAACGCGGCAGGAACGGATAGATCGACCCGGCCGCGTCGCGGATGCCGGTGAAGGTCGACATCAGCACGAGTCCGGCGGGCGGATGCGCCTCGGCGAGTTCGAGCAGCACGCCGCCGCCCAGCGACTTGCCCAGGTACAGCACCCGATTCGGGTCCACTCCGGGCCGGGCGAGCAGCGCGTCACGCGCCGCCCGCGCGTCCAGGTAGGTGCCGTGCTCGCTGGGCCGCCCGGTGCTGCGGCCGTAGCCGCGGTAGTCGAAGGCGAGCACGTCGAAACCCGCGTCGACGAGCAGCGCGTAGATCGCCACCCGGTCGCCGAGGTTGCCCGCGTTGCCGTGCGCGAAGAGCACGTGCCCGATCGACCGCCGCGCGGGCAGCCACCAGGCGTGCAAGGTCTCGCCGTCCTCGGTGCGCAGGGACAGGTCGGTGTAGTCGAGGCCGACCGCGGCGGGCGTCTGCAGGATCTGCCGCTCCGGCAGGTAGGTCAGCGCGTTGAGAATCAGGGCCGCGGGGTGTCGCATGCAGACGTTCTTACTCCGCCGGGGCACGGCGGCTCGACGCCGCCCCGGCGATGACGCGGCCGTCCCCGGCTTCCGATCTTCGGCGACGGTGACGCGGTACCGGCTGGTCGGCCAGGGTCAGTCGACGACCACGTCGACGCCGCGCCAGAACGCGACGCGGTCGCGCACCATCTCGGCTTCCGGCTTGGGCGTCGGGTAGTACCAGGCGGCGTCGGGATTGCTCGCACCGTCGACGGTCACCGTGTAGTAGGAGGCGGTGCCTTTCCACGGACAGACCGTGTGCTGATCGCTGGGCTCGAGGTATCGACGGCGCACGGCGTCCGCCGGGAAGTAGTGATTGCCCTCCACCACCACGGTGTCGTCGCTCTCGGCGAGCACCGTCTCGTTCCATACCGCTCGTACGGTCATCGGACCTCCCAAGTCGTCGGACGAAAGCTGCCAACCGCCACGCTACTCCCGATTGCCGGGCGGCCCGGAACGCTGCGCCGCAACCCGGGACGCGCACGGCCGGGAAGCGACGAGACCCGTACGGCGCTGCGGCCGTACGGGTCTCGATGTCGTCGCGGGCTCTGTCAGCCGCGCAGGACCGCCCCCACCGCGTCGGCGGCCGACGCCACCGCGGCATCGCGGGCGGCGCTCGCCTCGTCCTCGGTCAGCGTGCGGTCCGGCGCGCGGAAGCGCAGCGCGTAGGTGAGGGACTTGCGGCCCTCGCCCGCCTGGGCGCCCTCGTACACGTCGAACAGGGCGATGTCCTCGAGCAGCTCACCGCCGCCGGTGCGCAGCGCGGCCTCGACCGAACCCGCGGACACCGACTTCTCGACGCTGACGGACACGTCCTGCAGCACCGCGGGGAACGGCGACACCACCGGCACCGGACGGGACTCGCGCAGCGGCAGCGCGTCGAGGTTCAGCTCGAGCGCGCAAGTCCGTGGCGGCAGGCCGGAGCGTTCCAGCACGGCCGGGTGCAGCTCGCCGGCGTAGCCGACGACCTCGCCGTCCACCACCAGCTCGGCGCAGCGGCCCGGATGCCACGGCAGGTGCGCGGCGGCGCGACGCTCGATGGACACGCCCGCGGCATCCGCGATGGCATCGGCCAGGGCGAACGCGTCGGCGGCCTCGGCCGGACGGCCGGGGCCCCACGGTCCGCGCGGCTCGCGGCGGCCGGTGAGCACGACGCCGACGTGCACCGGCTGCGCGGGCAGCGAGTCGACCAGCTCGGCGATCTCCTCGTCGGTCGGGCGGCGATCCACCGGAAGCGCCTCGACCGCCCTGGTGTTCGGGCCGGGCAGCACCACCTGGGCGATGCCGTAGACGGTCAGATCGCGCGCGCCGCGGGAGATGTTGCGCGCGGCCACCTCGAACAGGCCGGGCAGCAGCGTGGTGGCCAGTTCGGCGCGCTCCACGTCGAGCGGGTTCAGCACCCGGGTGGTGACGCGGCGCGGGTCGTCGGCGTCCAGGCCCCAGGTGTCGAAGACGCCCGAGGGCAGGAACATCGGCGGCGGCACCTCGATGCCGCCCGCGAAGGCCAGCGCCCTGCTGACCGCGCGGCGGCGGCGCTGCGCGGTGGTGAGCCCGCGCCCGGCGGGCGCGGTCGGCAGCACCGACGGGATCTGCTCCAGACCCTCGAGCCGGAGCACCTCCTCCACCAGGTCAGCGGGCTGGGTCAGGTCGGGCCGCCAGCTCGGCGGGGTGACCACCAGCTGGCCGTGCCCGGTCTCCTCGTTCACCGACACCTCGACGGTGCAGCCGATCTGGGCGAGGCGGCGGGCCGACGTGCCGGTCGGATAGGTGACGCCCGCGACTCGATCGGCCAGGTCGATGTCGATGCGGATCGGTTCCGCCTGCGGCGTCGGCACCCGCACGTCGGTGAGCGCGGGCTCGATGATGCCGCCCGCGATCTCGGCGAGCAGGGTGGCCGCCCGGTCCAGCGCGGCGACGTTGATCTCGGGATCGACGACGCGCTCGTAGCGCTTGCCCGCCTCGGACACCAGCTTGTGCCTGCGCGCGGTGCGGTAGACCAGCAGCGGATTCCAGGTGGCCGCTTCGAGCACCACATCGGTGGTCTCGGGGCCGACCTCGGTGCTCCCGCCGCCCATCACGCCCGCCAGCGAGACCACGCCGGACTCGTCGGCGATCACCACGTCCTCGGCGTCGAGCACGCGCTCCACCTCGTCGAGGGTGCGCAGCGTCTCGCCCTTGTTCGCGGAGCGGACCACCAGACCGCCGTTGAGCTTGTCGGCGTCGAACGCGTGCAGCGGCTGGCCCAGCTCGAGCATGACGTAGTTGGTGACGTCGACGGCGGGCGAGATCGGGCGCACGCCCGACAGCAGCAGCCGTCGCTGCAGCCACCACGGGCTGACCGCGTTCGGGTCGATGCCGGTGACCCGCCGCACCGCGAACCGGGTGCACTTCGACGACGGCTCGAGCTGCACCGGCCAGGCGTCGGTCTCGTCGTCGGGCAGGGTGCGCACCGCCGGGTCGGCGTACTCCAGATCGAAGCCGCAGGCCAGCTCGCGGGCCAGGCCGCGCACCGAGAAGCAGTAGCCGCGGTCGGGCGTGATGTTCAGCTCGATGACCGTGTCGTTCAGGCCGAGCAGCTCGTTGGCGTCCGCGCCGGGCTCGGCGGTGCCCGGCTCCAGCACCAGGATGCCGGAGTGGTCCTTGCCGATGCCCAGTTCGGCGACCGAGCAGATCATGCCGTGCGAGACGTGGCCGTAGGTCTTGCGCGAGGCGATCTTGAAACCGCCGGGCAGCTCACCGCCGGGCAGCACCACCACGACCAGGTCGCCGACGGCGAAATTCCGTGCGCCGCAGACGATCTCCTGCAACTCTGGGTTGCCGACGTCGACCTTGCAGAAGCGAATCGGCTTCTTGAACTCGGTCAGCTCGGTGATCTCGGCGACGCGCCCGACGACCAGCGGCGAGGCGGCGTCTGATCCCGCCCCGCTCGCACCCGCGTCGCCGTTCACCCGGTGGAGCTTGTCGACCTCCTCGACTTCCAGCCCCACACGGACGAATCCGGCGTCCAGTTCCTCCGGCGTCACCGACCACTCGGGTGTGGTGCGCTGGATGATCTCGGTCAGCCAGGACTGCGCTACTCGCACTTGAGGTTTCGCTCTCTCGATCGAAGGGAGTTCGGGAATCGGGCCGGTTCAGGACCGGATGCCGAAGGGCAGGGTGAACCGCACGTCGCCCTCGACGATGTCGCGCATGTCGGGGATGCCGTTGCGGAACTGCAGGGTGCGCTCCAGGCCCATGCCGAACGCGAACCCGCTGTACACGTCGGGGTCGATGCCGCTGGCGATCAGCACCTTGGGGTTCACCATGCCGCAGCCGCCCCACTCGACCCAGCCCGCGCCGCCCTTCTTGTCCGGGAACCAGACGTCCACCTCGGCGGAGGGTTCGGTGAACGGGAAGTAGTTCGGCCGCATCCTGGTGCGCGTCTCCGGCCCGAACAGGGCGCGCGCGAACGCGTCCAGGGTGCCGCGCAGGTGCGCCATGGTCAGGCCCTTGTCCACCGCGAGGCCCTCCACCTGGGAGAACACCGGCGTGTGGGTGGCGTCCAGCTCGTCGGTGCGGAAGGTGCGGCCCGGGCACACCACGTAGATCGGCAGGTCGCGCTCGAGCATGGAGCGCACCTGCACCGGCGAGGTGTGCGTGCGCAGCACCTGGCGCGAACCCTCCGGCGCGATGTGGAAGGTGTCCTGCATCGTGCGGGCCGGATGGTCGGGCAGGAAGTTGAGCGCGTCGAAGTTGAAGTGCTCGGTCTCCACCTCGGGGCCCTCGGCAACCTCCCAGCCCATCGCGACGAACACGTCGGCGATCTGCTCGGAGATGACGGTGATCGGGTGCCGGGCGCCGACCGGTTCCCGGCGGGCGGACAGCGTGACATCGATCGCCTCGGCCACCAGCACGGCCGCGTCGCGCTCGGCGAGCAGCACCGCGCGGCGGGACTCGAACGCGTCGGAGACCCGCGCCCGCGCCACGTTCACCCGCTTGCCCGCGTCGGCCTTCTCCGACTTGGGCAGCCCGCCCAGCGCGCGCTGCGCGAGGGCGAGCGGCGCCTTGCCGCCGAGATGCTCGGTCTTGGCCACCGCGAGAGCGTCCAGATCGGCTGCCGCGGCGAACGCCTTCTCGGCCTCGGCCGCCGCCGCGGCCAGCGCCTCCTCGGTCAGCGCGACGGCGTGCGTCTCGGCGTTCTGCTCGACTCCGGTGTTGTCGTCGGCCACGATCGTTCGTCTCTCCCCTGGGGATCGGTTCGCGGGTCCGGCTTATTGCCTACCCACATTGCTGCTGGTGGAATCCTATTGGATCGGCCATGACCGATTCACGCGGATTACCCGCTGGCGAGCCGCGCGCCCGTGCCCGGGCAGCGCGCGCACCGCCGCCCTACACCCGGAAAACGGGCATCCGCGCAGGTATCGCGCCTCGCGCGGCCGGTCACCAGAGCGGTACGTACACCGCGTCGCCCTCCACATCGGGCGCGACCGGCAGGAAATCCGGGACGGTCCGCGCGGCGCTGGCCCGCATCTTGCGCACCGCCTCCGCCACGCCGGGCGCGCCGATGCCGAGCCGGTCGAGCAGTTCGGCGCGCACCTCGAGGAACTCCGGCCGGTCGACGGCGAACTGCTCCTCAAGCTCGGCCACCGGACGGCCCGTGCCCAGATCGCGCCAGTACGGATAGGTCGCGATCAAGGCGACCGCCTCGACCAGATCGGCGGCCAGCAGCACCGCGCCGCCTTCGGAGTCGGCGTACAGCACCGGGCGCTCCGTCCCCTCCGCGCCGCACAGGAAGAACGTGCCGCCCGCGCTGTCGCCCGCGATCGGCGTGAGCGGCGTACCGCTCGGCAGCCGCAGGTCCTCGACGGGCTCCCGGCGCGTGATATCGAAATCGCCCGGCCAGGCGAGCAGCCCGGCCAGCTCGGGATCGCCCTCGATCCGGCGCAGCAGTTCGTCCCCGGCGCTCATGATCGAACCCTAGAACGCCCCCGCGTGTCGCACACGAGAACTGGCATAGAGACAGATGGCCGCCGCGGCGGCGAGGTTGAGGCTCTCGGCCCGGCCCTGGATGGGGATGCGGACGCGGTGGTGGGCGCGGGCGGCGACGGCGGGGTCGAGGCCGTGCGCCTCGTTGCCGAACAGCCAGGCGATCGGGCGCTGGAAGAGCTCGTCGGCCTGGTCGAGGTCGACCTCGCCCGCGGCGGTGGTGGCCAGCAGTGTGATGCCCGCGGCGGCAAGGGAATCCAGGGTCTCCGCGACATCGTGGTGGCGGGCGACGGGCACGTGGAACAGGCTGCCCGCGGTGGCGCGCACGCACTTGCCGTTGTGCGGGTCGACGGTGTCGCCTGCCAGCACCACGCCGTCGGCGCCCACCGCGTCGGCGACCCGGATGAGGGTGCCCGCATTGCCGGGCTCGGCGATCTCGACCGGGACGGCTAGCATCCGCGGCCGCTTGTCGAGAATGTCGGTCAGCGGCACGTCGATCAGCTCGCACACCGCGACCAGGCCCGGCGCGGTGACCGTCTCGCCGAGATGCTCGGCGGCCCGGTCGCTCACCAGCGTGGTGCGCACGCCCGCGGCGGAGGCGCCGGCGATCAGCTCGTGCTCACGCGTCGCCGCGGCGGCGGAGTAGAACAGTTCCCGCACCCGCCCGGTCTCCAGTGCGGCGGTGACCGAATTCGCCCCCTCGGCGAGGAAGAGTCCGGCCTTGCGGCGCTGCGGCGCGCGGTGCAGCTTGACAGCCGAAACGACCCGCGGATTGCGCTCGGAGAGCGCGTCCGCGGGTCGTTCCGAAAGGTGTCCCTTGGTCAACAGGGTCGGCCGGATCAGGCGGCCGGGGCGTTGACGTCCTGCGGGAGGGCGGCCTTGGCGACAGCGACCAGACCGGCGAAGGCCTCGGCGTCGGAGACGGCGAGCTCGGCCAGGATCTTGCGGTCCACCTCGACACCCGCGGCCTTCAGGCCCTGGATGAAGCGGTTGTAGGTGATGTCGTTGATGCGCGCCGCGGCGTTGATGCGGGCGATCCACAGCTTGCGGAAGTCACCCTTGCGCGCCCGGCGGTCCCGGTAGGCGTAGGTGAGCGAGTGCAGCTGCTGTTCCTTGGCCTTGCGGTACAGCCGCGAGCGCTGGCCCCGGTAGCCCTTGGAGGCCTCGAGGATGGAACGGCGCTTCTTCTGAGCGTTGACGGCCCTCTTGACGCGTGCCACTTGGTCAGTCCTTGATCGAATAGGGGGCGCGTGCGGCGCCCGGGAGGTTGGTCGGGGGTGGCGTCCGGAAACTCCGGTCGCGGTGCTGCCCTAGGGGATCAGATACCCAGCAGCTTCTTCACGCGACGGACGTCGGCAGCCGCGACGACCTCCGTGCCGTCCAGACGACGAGTCCGGCGGGTGGGCTTGTGCTCGAACAGGTGGCGACGGTTCGCCTGCTGGCGCAGCAGCTTGCCTTTACCGGACACCTTGAATCGCTTCGAGGCGCCGCTGTGGCTCTTCATCTTCGGCATGGATTCCTCTATCTGGTCGTCCCGGCGGCCGTTTCCGACCGCCGGTGTCTGTTCGTATAACTGCGGGCGTGGCCTACTCGGCCTGCTCCGCGGCCGGGGTCTCACCGGCGGGCGCGGCGCTCGCGGCAGGCCGTCCGGCCGATTCCTGCTGCGCCTTCACGCGGGTCTTCGCTCCCTTGTGGGGTGCGAGGACCATGGTCATGTTCCGGCCGTCCTGCTTGGCCGAGGTCTCCACGAAACCCAGGTCCGCGACGTCGGAGGCCAACCGCTGCAGCAGCCGGAACCCGAGCTCGGGCCGGGACTGCTCGCGACCCCGGAACATGATCGTCACCTTGACCTTCGACCCGGCTTCGAGGAAGCGAACGACGTTCCGCTTCTTGGTCTCGTAGTCGTGGTCGTCGATCTTGGGCCGGAGCTTCTGCTCCTTGATCACGGTCTGCTGCTGGTTCTTCCGAGACTCGCGCGCCTTCTGCGCCGTCTCGTACTTGAACTTGCCGTAGTCCATGATCTTGCAAACCGGCGGACGGGCATCCGGAGCCACCTCGACCAGGTCGAGATCGGCCTCGAGGGCGACGCGTAGCGCATCTTCAACACGCACGATCCCAACCTGCTCGCCGCCAGGTCCGATGAGTCGGACCTCGGGAACTCGGATGCGATCGTTGATGCGGGTCTCAGTGCTGATGGGGCCTCCTAGGTCAAGCGGTGTCGTCTGACGACCGCAGGCAATAACTGCAACCCCTTGTTCAACACAAAAGCCCCGGTGCGGTATTTCACCACAACGGGGCCCGAGTCGACCGATCGCCGATGCCAGGCATCGACTCTTGCGCGCGAGACGGCACTCACGCAAGAAACCCGCCACAAGGGCGGGCGACCGGACCGTTTGACCAGTACGATTGCTCGTCGGTAACGGTGGGAGTCGGGCTCCACTTATTCAGCCCCGGGTCGTGTCGCACCAGGCGACGCGGTTCGGGGCGGTCGTCAGCGGAAAGTCTAGCATTGCCGTCCGCTATCGCCGAATCGGTCCGAAAACGCGCTGCGCGGCCCGCCGCGGGGATCGGCCAGCTCCGACTGCTCCTGGCGGCCTCGCTAGCCTGTTGGGCATGACTGACGAGCTCGACTCCTCCGTGCGCGACCTGGCCGACATCCCCGCCGTCGAGGTGATCAGCCGCGCCGCCGTGATGCTGATGAGTTCGGCCGCGGAAAAGCTCGGCCTCGCCGACCCGGACCCGGACAGCAGCCCGCACCGCGACCTGGACGAGGCACGCCGCGTCATCACGGCGCTCGCGGGTCTGGTCACGGCCTCGGTCGAATACCTCGGGCCGCACGCAGGGCCCATCCGCGAGGGCTTGCAGTCCCTGCAGCGGGCGTTCCGCGAGGCTTCCGCCCACCCGGACGAGCCGGGCAAGGGTCCGGGCGAGAAGTACACCGGCCCCGTCTACTGAGCCGGTTCCCCGACCCGGTCCGGTACGGCTCGACGCTCGCCGGCCGGTCACCCGCCTGACCCGCCGATCACGCTGCGGCAGGCGCGAATCGGCCGCGGCCGCGGCTCGATGCGGCATGCTGGCAGTATGGCGACACCGATCTTGCTCGTTCCCGGATTCTGGCTCGGCGCGTGGGCGTGGGACGAGGTGGCCGAGGAACTGCGCGGCAGCGGCTTCGAGGTGCGCGCGCTGACCCTGCCCGGGTTGGATCCCGACGACGAGGATCGGTTCGCGGCCACCATCGAGGAACAGGCAGGCGCCATCCTCGCGGCCATCGACCCCGCGGAATCGGCTGTGCTGGTGGCCCATTCGGGCGGGGCGGCGCCGGGCTACCTGGCCACCGATGTCGCGCCGGGGCGCTTCCGGCACGCGGTGTACGTCGACTGCGCGCCGGTGCCGGACGGGTTCGTGCTCAACGATTCGCTCGGATCGGCGCGCGAGTTTCCGCTACCGAGCTGGGAGCAATTGGCGGAGGAGGGCGACAGCCTGGTCGGGCTGGACGCGGCGCAGCTGGCCCGATTCCGGGAGCGCGCGGTGTCGGAGCCTGCGAGCATCGCGGGTGCGCCACTGCGCCTGAGCGATTCGCCCGCCCGGCTCGCGGTGCCGACGACAGTGGTGTGCACCAGCATCACCGCGGAGCTGGTGCGGCAGTTGAGCCTGAGCGGTGAGGCGCCGGTGTTCAGCGAGATCGCCCGCTTCGACGCGACGCTGATCGACCTGCCGACCGGCCACTGGCCGATGTGGTCGAAACCCGCGGAGCTGGCCGAGATCATCGCGGGCGCCGCGGCGAACTGAGCGCCGCGCGGCCGAGACGGGGCGGGCCGACACTCGACCGGCCCCGCCCGGCGCGATCACTGCCCGGGGGTGACCGAGATCGACGAGCCGGTGGCGATCATGGTGGCGATGGCCTGCAAGAGGCTGGTCAGCCCGGCGCTTCCGCTGTCCATGGCGTTCCTTTCACTGTCTGGCGCGCTCAGGCGCCCGGGGTGTAGTTGATGGACGATCCACTGCCGAGAAACGTGAGGATCTGCGCGACCAGCGCGGCGATGTCCACGCCTTCCATGGGTGTGTTCCTTTCTCTCCCACCGGGTTTCGGGCGTGCTAGCGCCGCGGTCCGGTGCACTCACCGTTACTGTCCCGGCCACGCCCGGACACGGTGAGGCAGATCTTACACACGCCCATTTCACTTTTTCCCGCGTTTTCGGGACCCGAAAAACCCGCGCAGGCCGAAACGGCGAGTGGCCGCGCCTTGTGACGCGGCCACTCGCCGTTTCAGGTTCAATTGTCGAAGATCGACCCGCTGCTCCACATCGACCTTTTGCCCGGATCAACCGCTGCGTTCGACCAGCCTCTGCCCTCGATCAACGCAGCGCGGCGGCCTTCCTGGCCAGACGCTTGGCCGCGGCCGTCTCCGCAGGGGCCTTCTTCGCCGCCTTGTCGGCAGGGGCCTTCTTCGCCGCCGCGGGCTCCGCCGGAGTCTGCTTGGCCGCCGCCTTGGACGCCGTCTTCTTGGCCGCCGCCTTCTTCGCCGGGGCCCGCTTCAGCGGAGCCGACGCGGCGGGCTGGGCGAGTACCTCGGCGAGGAACTGGCCCGTGTAGCTGTGCGGCACGGCAGCGACGTCTTCCGGCGCGCCCTCGGCCACCACGGTGCCGCCGCCGGAACCGCCCTCGGGGCCCATGTCGACGACCCAGTCGGAGGTCTTGATGACGTCCAGGTTGTGCTCGATGACGATGACGGTGTTGCCCTTGTCGACCAGACCGTTGATGACGCCGAGCAGCTTGCGGATGTCCTCGAAGTGCAGACCGGTGGTCGGCTCGTCGAGGATGTAGACGGTGCGGCCGGTGGAGCGCTTCTGCAGTTCGGCCGCCAGCTTCACGCGCTGGGCCTCGCCGCCGGACAGCGTCGGCGCGCTCTGGCCGAGTCGCACGTAGCCGAGGCCGACGTCGACCAAGGTCTTGAGGTAGCGGTGGATCGAGGTGACCGGTTCGAAGAACTCCGCGGCCTCCTCGATGGACATGTCCAGCACCTCGGCGATGGTCTTGCCCTTGTAGTGCACCTCGAGGGTTTCCCGGTTGTAGCGCGCGCCGTGGCAGACCTCGCACGGCACGTACACGTCGGGCAGGAAGTTCATCTCGATCTTCAGCGTGCCGTCGCCGGAGCACGCCTCGCAGCGGCCGCCCTTGACGTTGAACGAGAACCGGCCGGGCTGGTAGCCACGCACCTTCGCCTCGGTGGTCGCCGCGAACAGCGTCCTGATCTTGTCGAATACGCCGGTGTAGGTGGCCGGGTTGGAGCGCGGCGTCCGCCCGATCGGGGACTGGTCGACCTGTACCAGCTTGTCCAGGTGATCCAGGCCGTTGACCCTGGTGTGCCTGCCCGGCACCTGACGGGCGCCGTTGAGCTTGTTCGCCAGCACGGTGGCCAGGATGTCGTTGACCAGCGTCGACTTGCCCGAGCCCGAGACGCCGGTCACCGCGGTGAGCACGCCGAGCGGGAACGAGACGTCGATGCCCTGCAGGTTGTGCTCGGTCGCGCCGACGACGGTGAGCTTGCGCTTCTTGTCCATCGGGCGGCGCACCATCGGCACCTCGATCCGCTCGCGGCCCGAAAGGTACGCGCCGGTCAGCGAATCGGGGTCGGTGAGCAACTCCTGATACGGGCCGCTGTGCACCACCCGGCCGCCGTGCTCGCCCGCGAGCGGGCCGATGTCGACGACCCAGTCCGAGGCGCGGATGGTGTCCTCGTCGTGCTCGACGACGATCAGCGTGTTGCCGAGATTCTTCAGCCGCGTGAGGGTTTCGATGAGCCGCCGGTTGTCCCGCTGGTGCAGGCCGATGGACGGCTCGTCCAGCACGTACAGCACGCCGACCAGCCCGGAGCCGATCTGGGTGGCCAGCCGGATGCGCTGCGCCTCACCGCCGGACAGGGTCGCGGCGGCCCTGGACAGCGTCAGATACTCCAAGCCGACGTCGAGCAGGAACCCGAGCCGCGCCTGGACCTCCTTGAGCACCTGCCCGGCGATCGCGGCCTCGCGCTCCCCCAGCGTCAGCGAGTTCAGGAACTTCGAGCAGTCGCCGATGGACAGATCGCTGACGTCGGCGATGGACTTCTTGTCCTCGCCCGCCGAGATGGTGACGGCCAGGATCTCCGGGCGCAGCCGCGCGCCCGAGCAGACCGGGCACGGGATGTCGCGCATGTACCCGTCGTAGTGCTCCTTCATCTGCTCGGACTCGGTGTTCTCCATGCGCCGCTGCAGGAAGGGCATCACGCCCTCGAAGTCGGCGTAGTAGGAGCGCTTGCGTCCGTAGCGGTTGGTGTAGGAGACGTGCACCTGGTCGGGGCTGCCCTCCAGCACGGCCTTGCGCGCCTTGAGCGGCAGGTCCTGCCACGGGGTGTCCATGGAGAAGCCGATGGTCTCGGCCAGACCCGACAGCAGCCGGGTGAAGTACTCCGCGGTCTGCCCGCGCGACCAGGGCGCGATGGCACCCGCTGCGAGGCTGAGCTCGGGATCGGGGACCACCAGATCGGGGTCGACCTCCTTGCGGATGCCGAGGCCGGTGCAGTCGGGGCAGGCGCCGTAGGGCGAGTTGAACGAGAACGACCTCGGCTCGAGGTCCTCGATGTCGAGCGGGTGCCCGTTGGGGCAGGCCAGGCGCTCGGAGAAGCGGCGTTCCCGGTCGTGGGCGTGCTCGTCGCGATCGACGAAGTCGAGCACAACGATGCCGTCGGCCAGCCGCAGCGCGGTCTCGATCGAATCGGTGAGGCGCTGCTTGGAGCTCGGCTTGACGGCGAGCCGGTCGACCACGACCTCGACGTCGTGCTTCTCCTGCTTCTTCAGTTTCGGCGGGTCGGTGAGCGGATACACCACACCGTCGACCCGCACCCGGGAGTAGCCCTGGGAGTTGAGCTGGTCGAAGAGGTCGACGAACTCGCCCTTGCGGGTACGCACCACCGGCGCGAGCACCTGGAACTTGGTGCCCTCCGCCATGGCGAGCACCTGGTCGACGATCTGCTGCGGTGTCTGCTTGGCGATCAGCTCGCCGCAGACCGGGCAGTGCGGCGTGCCCGCGCGCGCGTAGAGCAGACGCAGGTAGTCGTAGACCTCGGTGATGGTGCCCACGGTGGAGCGCGGGTTGCGGTTGGTGGACTTCTGGTCGATGGACACCGCGGGCGAGAGGCCCTCGATGAAATCGACGTCGGGCTTGTCCATCTGGCCGAGGAACTGCCTGGCGTAGGCCGACAGCGATTCCACGTACCTGCGCTGGCCCTCGGCGAAGATGGTGTCGAAGGCGAGGCTGGATTTGCCCGAGCCGGACAGTCCGGTGAACACGATCAAGCTGTCGCGGGGCAGATCGAGATCGATCCCCTTCAGGTTGTGCTCCCGAGCTCCGCGCACGGTGAGGCGTTCCGCCACCGATGTGTCCCTTCTCGATCGTGTTGACGTGCAGACAGACCCCCGCTCGCCATGCTAAGCGCGAGCACCGACAAGTTTCGTCCGAGCGGCTGTCCACCCGCGCGGACGAGGCCGCGCCGGAGCGTCAGCCGGCCCGGCGCGTGCCCTCCGACCGCCCGGTGACCTGCCATCCGTGCGCGTCCACCGTGACGGTCAACACCTCCGACCCGACCCGCAGTCCGCTGATCCGCAGCGGCAGGTAGCGCTCGGGCACGGCGGGCGCCACCTCCGCGACGGCCGCCCCCGGCTCCAGCCGGACCAGGCTGCGCAGGAACAGCAGCGGCGCGGCGGCGGCCCAGGCCTGCGGCGAGCACGAGGTCGGATACGGCACCGGCGCGTCGAACTCGGCGCGGTCGAAACCGCAGAACAGTTCGGGCAGCCGATGGCCGAACCGCACCGAGGCGTCGAGCACCGCGTCGATGACCCGGGTGGCGTGCTCGGTCAACCCGTAGCGCATCAGTCCGGCCGCGCAGATCGCGTTGTCGTGCGGCCACACCGAACCGTTGTGGTAGCTGACGGGGTTGTAGGCGCCCATGCCGCTGGCCAGGGTTCGAATGCCCCAGCCGGTGAACATGTCGGGAGCGAGCAACCGGTCCGCGACCAGCGCCGCCTTGTCCTCGTCCACGATACCGGTCCACAGACAGTGGCCGATGTTCGAGGTGAGCGCGTCGATCGGCCGCTTGTCCCGGTCCAGGCCGACCGCGTACCAGCCGCGCTCGGGCAGCCAGAACTTCGCGTTGAACTCGGCCTTCAGCCGGGCGGCCGCGGCGCGCAGCCGGTCCGCGGTGGCGCGGTCGCCGAGGTCGTCGGCCAGCTCGGCCCTGGCCAGGTAGGCCGCGTAGACGTAGCCCTGCACCTCGGCGAGCGCGATGGGCGGTGCGGGGAGGGTGCCGTCGGCGAAGTTCACCCCGTCCCAGGAGTCCTTCCAGCCCTGGTTGTCCAGCCCGTGCTCGGCGCGGCGGCAATACTCGACGAACCCGTCGCCGTCGGCGTCGCCGTAGCGCTGGATCCACTCGATGGCGCGGTCGGCGTGCGGCAGCAGTTCGTCGCGGGTGGCGTCGTCGAGTCCCCAGCGGTGCAGCTCGCCGAGCACCATGACGAACAGCGGGGTGGCGTCGGCGGTGCCGTAGTACACGGTGTCGCCGCCGAGCAGCCGCGTCGCGGCCCTGCCGAACCTGATCTCGTGCGGTATCCGGCCCGGTTGTTCCTCGGTGGCGATGTGCTCGCGGACGCCTTGCAGGTCGGCCAGGCTCTGCAGAGTGCCGATGGCCAGCCTGCGATCCACCGGCAGCACCATCCACGAGGTGAGCAGCGAGTCCCTGCCGAACAGCGCCATGAACCACGGCGCGCCCGCGGCGACCACCGCGCGGCCGGGACTGGCCGGGTCGAAGATGCGCAGCGCGCCGAGGTCGGCGACGGCGCGGCGCAGCGCCGCGGCCAGCGTCGGGTCGCCGGTGCGCACCCTCGGCGAGTTCTCGTACCAGGCGCGCAACCTGCTGGCGGGCGCGCTGTGCGCGACCGAGCTGCCGCACGTGTGCCGCGGCGTGACCTCGGCCGAGCCGAGCAGCGGGAGGTACTGCACGCACGTCGACCAGGAACCGCGGGCGGGCAGCCGGACGTGCCAGCGCAGGCGGCGGCCGTCCGCGGTCGCTTCCGCGGCGCGCACCGCGACCGCGACACCGAGTGCGGGAGCGGCGATTTCGAGGCCGCCGTCGACCGCGCGGTGCTCGATGGCCTGCCCTTCACCGACCCGGCCGTCCTTGACCTCGAACAGGTCGGCGAAATCCGCGTCGACCTCGAGCGCGATCGCGAAGTCGACGGACTCCCCGGAGAGGTTGCGCACGGTCAGGTCCTCGCGCATGCCGTCGCCGACGTGTCGTCCGACGATCACCAGCGCGGTGCTGTCGGCGCGGTCGGGCGGCGGTGCGGTGCGCGCGAGCAGCGTGACACTGTAGGGGTCGGCGTACTGCACGCTGAGCGGTTGCGGCGCGTGGTCGTCGACGGTCAGCCGCCAGCGGGAGAGCACTCGGGTGTCGCGGACGAACAGTCCCTGCGCCCGGCCCGGCTCGATCGCGCCGCCGGAGTCGCTGAGGCAGAAGGTGGATCCCTCGACGAGCGTCACGGCGCTCGCCGTTCCGTGGTGCGCAGGTCCGCTGCCCCAGGGGTCCATTACGTCACGCGCCCTTGGTCGGCGGCTCGTCGTGCGGCGGGTCGTCCCGGTGTCGCTGAATCGGTCATCGTTCGACAACTTTCACGCGTTCGGTCCAGAAATCCAGCATACTCGGAACATCAATACGCCCAGCGTTTTTCGGTCAGTCCCGTTCGCTACGCATTCGCTGCGGCGAGATTCGGTGGCCGGATCCGCGGTGGGACCCGGTGCGCGAGGAGGGGCCGCGATGATCAAGGTGTTCCTGGTCGACGACCACGAGATCGTCCGGCGTGGCCTGACGGATCTGCTGGAGAGCGATCCCGAGCTCGCGGTGATCGGCGAGGCGGGCGATGTCGCAGAGGCGATGTCGGGCATTCGCGCGGCGCGGCCCGATGTCGCGGTGCTCGACGTGCGACTGCCCGACGGCAACGGCATCGAACTGTGCCGTGATCTGCTCGCCGAATTCGACAGGCTGCGTTGCCTGATCCTGACCTCCTACACCGACGAGCACGCGATGCTGGACGCGATCCTCGCGGGCGCTTCGGGATACGTGGTGAAGAACATCAAGGGCATGGAGCTGGCCGAGGCCATCAAGGCGGTCGGGGCTGGCCGCTCGCTGCTGGACAACCGGGCGGCGACCGCGTTGAAAGCGCGACTACGCAACAGCGTCGAGGCCGACGGTCCGCTGGCCGGTCTGACCGAACAGGAGCGCAAGCTGCTCGCACTGCTCGGCGAAGGCCTGACGAACCGCCAGATCGCGGCGCGGATGTTCCTCGCGGAGAAGACGGTCAAGAACTACGTATCGCGGCTGCTGGCCAAGCTGGGTATGGAGCGGCGCACTCAGGCCGCGGTGCTGGCCTCCCGCCTGCGCGAGCCGTGAAGCGGCTCGACGACCTCGGCTGCGCGGCGCCGAGCCGGGCGGCGTGCCAGGGGAGCCACGCTGCTCCCATCGGAACCGTACTGGGAATCAGGCGGTTTCGGTCGGCGCGACGATGGTCAGGTCCCCGTCGTAGCGACGGTAGAGCAGCTGGCCGCGGCCCGACTCGCGATCGGTAAAGAACAGGTAGGGCAGGCCGCCGCGGCACAGCGCGGTCGCCGCCTCGGACTCGCCGAGCAGCGGGCTGGGCTCCGAATGCACGGTCAGAGGTAGGGAATTCACGCTGAGCGGCTGTTGTGTCCGCTCCGCAGGCGTCGTGGTGGTCCACTGGCGGACGAGTCGCACGCCGAGCGTGTCCGCCCAGTGCACGATGGCGTCCTCACCGGTCTCGGCATCGGTGAACAGGTACGCGTCGTAGTCCATCGCGTCCATCACGGCGGTCGCCTCGGCGGGCGTTCCGGTCAGCAGCTCACAGTGCTTGCGGCGGATGATCGGCCGCTGCTCGGTGACCTTCGCCAGCGGTGGCCGCGCCGGATCCGGCCACGCCCGTGACTGATTGGCGACCAACCTGCTGAGCTGGCGATCCAGCCGCTCGACGGCGAAGGTCACCGCGAACCCGCGCGGCCCGGTGACCTGCACCCGGGTCGGTGTGTCGTGCAGCCGTACATTGGCCTGCACCACCGTGGGTTCCTCCCTATCCCGCGGGGCCGTAACCCGCACCCGCGCAGGAACATCCAAGTGGTGGCGGCGCAGCACCCGGCCGATGGCGCGGACGGCCCGCGTCACGTCGGCCGGCGGGACGGCCCCGCGAGTGGTCACAGCGAGCTCCGGATCCGCGGCGCTGGACCAGTGTTCCGAGGAGTACAACGATTGCGACGAATTCATAGGACACCTCTACTCTCAATTCACCCAGTGTCGATATCCCACCGCCGCAACGGCACCGCGAACAGGGCCAAAAGTCCCCGATCCGCGAATTAGACTGGCTGAAGCGCTGTTCACGCGCCCACCTGAACAGGAACCGACATGACCGAAGACAGCGGTAACGGCCTGTACTCGGTGCGCGACACGCTCTCGCAACTGCGCCTGCGCGAACTGCTCAGCGAGGTCAAGGAGCGCGTCGAGCTGATCATCGACTCGCGCGACCGGATGGACGGCCTGGTCGAGGCGATGCTCACCGTCACCTCCGGCCTCGATCTGGACGACACGCTACGCGCCATAGTCCGCACCGCGACCAGCCTGGTCGACGCCCGATACGGCGCGCTCGCGGTGCGCGGGCACGACCGGCAGGTGGTCCAGTTCATCGACGAGGGCATGGACGAGGTGGTCCGGCAGCGCATCGGACAGCTGCCCTCCGGACACGGCGTGCTCGGCGTGGTGTTCAATCGCCCGAAGCCGCTGCGACTGGACGACCTCACCGAACATGCGGAGTCCGTGGGTTTTCCGCCGGGGCATCCGCCCATGCACACCTTCCTCGGCGTGCCGGTGCGCATTCGCGACGAGGTGTTCGGCAGCCTCTATCTCACCGAAAAGGCGGGCGGGCAACCGTTCACCGAGGACGACGACGTGCTGGTGCAGGCGCTGGCCGCGGCGGCGGGCATCGCGGTCGACAACGCGCGCCTCTACGAGTCGGCCCGCACCAGGCAGGCCTGGATCGAGGCCACCCGCGACATCGCCACCGAATTCCTCGCGGGCACCGAATCCGAGCACGTGCTCGCGCACGTGGTCGACCACGCGCGCACCCTGACCGGCTCGCACCGCTGCTTCCTCGCCCGGCTCGACGAGTGCGTATCGCCCGGCGAGATCGGCGAACTCGTGCTCACCCAGTGGTCGGGTCCCGGCGCCGGACACGAGGGCTGGCTGGCCTCGACCGAGGGCACCGCGCTCGGCGAGGCGTTCACCCGGCGCACCCCGCTGCGCTTCGACGACGCGGCGCGCATCGATCTCGGTGTGCCGCTGGCCGATGTCGGCCCCGCCCTGATCCTGCCGTTGTGCACCCCTGACGCCACGCTCGGCGTGCTCGTCGCGGTGCGGCCGATCGGATCGGCGCCCTATCCCGACGAACTCGTCGAACTCACCGCCGCGTTCACCGATCAGGCCGCGCTGGCCATGCAGCTGGCCGACGCCCAGCGGCGGATGCGCGAACTCGACATCCTCGCCGACCGCGACCGCATCGCCCGCGATCTGCACGATCATGTCATCCAGCGGCTGTTCGCCATCGGCCTCACGCTGCAAGGGTCGCTGCCGAAGGCGGTGGTTCCCGAAGTGCGCCAACGGTTGTCGACCTCGATCAACGAGCTGCAGGAAGTGGTCCAGGAGATCCGCACCTCCATCTTCGACCTGCACGGCGGCGACGGGCACAGTGCGGGCTTGCAGCAGCGCATCGAGCGCGCGGTGCGCCAGCAGACCGCCGAGACCCCGCTGAAGGCCACCGTCCAGGTGAGCGGGCCGCTCTCCGTGCTGGAGGCCGAACTCGCCGATCACGCCGAGGCCGTGGTGCGCGAGGCGGTGAGCAACGCGGTACGACATTCGGGCGCCGACACGATCGCGGTGGACATCAGCGTGGCCGACGACCTGACGATCGTGGTCACCGACAACGGCTGGGGCGTACCGCACCACGTCATCCGCAGCGGGCTGCGGAATCTGGAGCAGCGGGCCGAGAAAGCCGACGGCAGCTTCGTGGTCGGCCCCGCGGGCACGCCGGCCGACAGCGCTGGACTGCCGGGGACGCGGCTGCGCTGGTCGGTGCCGCTACCCGCGGACTGACGCGGACCGGACCGTCATCCGGCCCGTCCCCCGCGGCCTGACCTGCCGGCCGCGGGCCCCAGCACCAGCATCGAGTTGTGCCCGCCCATACCCAGCGAGGACTTCAGGGTCAGGCCGCCCTCGAACGGCGTCGGACCGTCCAGCAGCCGCGGATGCGCCGGGGCCACGATCGGCGGTGCGGGCAGCACGCCGCGCTGGTAGGCCATCGCCGCGACGGCCACCTCCACGCCCGCCGCGGCGCCCTGGCTGTGTCCGGTGAGCGGCTTGAGCCCGTACACGTGCGGACGATCGCCCAACACCTGGGCGACCAGATCGCGCTCGGCCAGCTCGCACTGCCGCGTTCCGGTGCCGTGCGCGTTGAAGTACGCGATCTCGTCCGGGCTCACCCCGGCCTGGGCCAGGGCGCGGCGCGCGCAGTCGATGATCTGCGCGTGCTCCGGTTCCACCGAGACCACGTGGTAGCCGTCGTTGGTCATGCCGCCGCCGAGCACCGCCGCGTACGGCCGATCAACAGCGCGGGTCAGCACGAACGCCACCGAGGCCTCCGCGAAGCCGAAGCCGCGGCTGCCCTCCTGGAAGGGGCGGCACGCGTCGAGCGGTTCGGCGTCGGTGATCGCGGCGCCGAGCTGGACGAAGTGCTCGACCATGTCCGGCGTCGCCGACATGTCGGTGGCCACGCAGATCACGTCGTCGGCGATGCCGCTGTCCAGCCACAGTTCGGCGGTGACGATCGCGACGTTGGCCGAACTGCACGCCGCCGACACGTTCATCGACGGACCGTGGAAGCCGAACTCCTGCATCAGCACCGAGATCGGCGTGGACGGCAGCAGCCGCAGGTAGTCGCGGGAGCGGCGGTGGCCCTCGTCGATCTGGTAGAAATCGCGCCAGTTCACCACGTCGCCGAGCACGATCGCGTGCAGCAGGCCCACCGTGCGGCCGGGCCGCCAGCCACGCGCGCAGGCGTCGGCGATCGCCTCGCGCGCCGATTCGTGCATGGCGCGGCCGTAGCGACTGGGGCTGACGGCTTCGTCGCCGCCGTTCGGCACCAGCGTCACCCACGCGTGCTCGTCGCGGCCCGGCCCGTACCCGGGTTGCAGCTGCGCGGCGGACTTGCCGCTGAGCAGGCCCTGCCACAGCGACTCGCGCCCCCACCCGTAGCCGGTCACCGCACCGACCCCGGCGATGGACATATGATCTCGAGACCGATCTCTGTGCTCCGGAATGGCGCCCGGCATGGCATCGCTCCTTCACCGGATCCCCGGGCCGAACACCCTCGGTCGGGCCTGTTCCGGGAGGAACCGGAGTCTGTCATGATCACCGGATAGAGCCCGATGGAGTGCCCGAACCGTGATCGAAGCAAGTGCGTCGACGCTGAGAGCTCGCGCGCGTCGACACCAGAATAATCCCATGTTCCAATGGCCATAGGTCGGTCGACGATCGGGGGTTTGCGAGTGGGTGAGGAGACGACGGGCGTCACCGTCGACGCCGAGCAGCTGGCGCAGCGCTACCGGTCACTGGTCGAGCACACGCCGGACGGGATCTGCGTGCACGAGAACGGCGTCATCGTCTACGTCAACCAGGCCACCGTCCGGCTGCTCGACGCGCACAGCGCCGACGAGGTCGTCGGCCAGCCGCTCACCCGCTTCGTGCATCCCGACTCGATCCCGGCGATGCGCGAACGCATCGAACTGCTGACCAGCAAGGGCACCGCCTCCGTGCCGACCGAGATGCTGCTGATGCGCGCCAACGGCGAGACAGTACCGGTCGAGACGGTCTCGGTGCTCACCCCGTGGCACGACCACTTCGCCTACCAGGTGGTCATCCACGATCTGACCGCGCAGCGGGCCGCCGAGGACGCCCAGCGCCGCGCCGAACAGCACTTCACCACGGTGGTCTCCCAGCTGGAGGAGGGCGTGGTCGTCATCGACCGCGGCGGGCGCATCGAGTCGGCGAATCCGGCCGCCCGGCGCATCTTCGGCACCGACGAGCGGCACGACGACATCGTCGGCCGCACCATCGGCGAGCTGCCGATGGTGCTGCTCGACGCCAACGCCCAGCCGCTGCCGCCGAGCAGGCATCCGATGGCGCGCACGCTGGCCACCGGGGAGACGGTCACCGGCTACATCTTCGGCGTCGACCGCAGGGACGGTCAGCGCCGCTGGCTCTCCGGCAGCAGCAGGCTGCTCAACCCCGGCGACCCGGACTCCCCCGCGGTGTCCTCCTTCGCCGACATCACCGAATTCCGCGCCAGCCGACGCCAATTGGAGTACCAGGCGACGCACGACTCGCTGACCGGCCTGGCCAACCGCTCGCTCATCCTGTCCCAGCTGGCTGGCGCGCTGGCCACCAGCGCGGACCTGCCCTACTCGACGGTGCTGTTCATCGATCTCGACGGCTTCAAGTCCATCAACGACACGCTCGGCCACGCCATCGGCGACACCGTGCTGCAGATCGTGGCGCAGCGCCTGCAGCGCGCGCTGCGCGCCGACGACCTGGTCGGGCGGCTCGGCGGCGACGAGTTCCTGGTCCTGCTCTCCGGCCGCGGCCGCCACGTCGACGTGGACGGGCTGGTCCATCGGCTGCGCTCCACCATGTCCGAGCCGATCATCGCGCGCGGGCACCGGATCGCGGTGGACGCCTCCATCGGCGTCACCGAACTCGATCCCGGCGACCGCCGCACACCCGAAGCCGTACTGCACGACGCCGATGTCGCCATGTACCGCGCCAAGCCGCCCCATCGCGACACCGGTGTCGGCAAGGGCCGCACCAACAACACGCACGCGTCCTGAATGAAAGTCACCGCATGATCGTCGAACACGCCCTGCTGCCCGTCCGCCCGGAACTCGCCGCCGCCTTCGAGGCCGCCTTCGCCGAGGCGAGGCCGCTCATCGCGGGGATGCCCGGCTTCCGCTCGCTGTCACTCTCGCGCTGCGTCGAGTCGCCGGGCGTCTACCTGCTGCTGGTGGAATGGGAGCGGCTGAGCGACCACGTCGACGGGTTCCGCGGGTCACCGGAGTACCAGCAGTGGAAGGCGCTGCTGCACCACTTCTACGAACCGTTCCCGGTGGTCGAGCACTTCGAACCGATGCTCACCGACCCCACTTATGGGGCCCCACCTGCGGTTACGGCGGGCGTGCCGAACTCGCAGTAGACTCGACAACTCTGTTTTCCGACGCGCGCACGGGATCGGCGCGCGTTCGCCCCATCGCGGTGACAAGGAGTCCAGTTTGCCCGACCGCCTCGCCCACGACCGTGCCGTCACCGACGGCGCGGTCGCGCGGACCCGCGAAATCGAGAAGGAGCAGGCCTACCTGTCGGTGCTCTACGACCGGCTCGACGGAATGCGCGCATACGCCAAGAACCGGCTGCGCACCGTGTTGCTGGAGACCGGGGGCACCCCGCAGGCGCGCAGCGAGCGCGAGTCGTTCAGCCAGCTGTACTCCGAGGATCTGGCCAAATACGATGCCGCCGAACACGGTCTGTGTTTCGGCCGCATCGATCTCGACGGCGACGAACCGCGCTACATCGGCCGTCTCGGCATTCTGGACGAGAAGGACGACTACGCGACCCTGCTCCTGGACTGGCGCGCGCCCTTGGCCCGCCCGTTCTACCTGGCCACCACCGCCACGCCGGACGGTGTGAGCCGGCGCCGCCACATCCGCACCCGCAACCGCCGGGTCACCGCGGTCAACGACGAATACCTGAACCTGACGGCGGCCGAACAGGCGGGCAGGGTCGAGTCCGACGGCGGCGTCGGCAGCGAGAGCGCCCTGCTCGCGGCGCTCAACGCGGCCCGCACCGGTCACATGAACGACATCGTCGAGACCATCCAGAGCGAGCAGGACGCGATCATCCGCTCCGAGCACAAGAGCGTGCTGGTGGTGCAGGGCGGGCCTGGCACCGGCAAAACCGCCGTGGCACTGCACCGGGCCGCCTACCTGCTCTACACCTACCGCCAGCAGCTGGCCAAGAGCGGCGTGCTGATCATCGGCCCGAACGCGACCTTCCTCGACTACATCGGCCAGGTGCTGCCCTCGCTCGGCGAGACCGGCGTGCTGCTGTCCACCATCGGCAACCTGTACCCAGGAGTGAAGGCGACCCGCGAGGATTCGCTGCGCGCGGGTGAGATCAAGGGCGCGTTGAGCATTCTCGACGTGCTCAAGCAGGCCGTGCGCGACCGGCAGGAGGTGCCCGCCGAACCGGTCCGCCTGAGTTTCGACGGCTATCCGGTGACGCTGGACAAGAAGATCGCGACCAAGGCCCGCGGCCGGGCTCGCTCGTCGCGCCGCCCGCACAACCTGGCCAGGCCGATCTTCGCCAGTTCGGTGATCGACGCGCTCACCGACCAGCTGGCCCAGACCATGGGCGCCGATCTCTCCGGCGGTCCGAGCCTGCTCAGCCGCACCGATCTCGCCGAGATCCGCGACGAGATGAAGTCCGATCCCGGGGTGCAGGCGGCCATCGGGCGGCTCTGGCCGATCCTGACCCCGCAGGAGGTACTGGCCGATCTGCTGGCCGACCCACAGCGGCTGGACCGCGTGGCGGCGAGCCTGTCTCCCGAGGACCGTGCTGAGCTGGTCCGCCCCGACGACGGCGAGTTCAGCGCCGCCGACGCGCCCCTGCTCGACGAGCTGGCCGAGTTGCTCGGCGTCGACGACGCCGAGGAGCGGGAGCGTGCCCGCCGCCGCTGGCGCGCTCAGCTGGCCGAGGCGCAGGACGCGCTGGACATCCTCACCGGCTCGGCGCCGCAGGATCTCGAGGACGAGCTCGACCCCGAGATCCTGATGGCCTACGACCTGATCGACGCGAGCCAGCTGGCCGAGCGCCAGGACGTGCGCGCCAGGCAGACCACCGCCGAACGCGCCGCGGGCGACCGCACCTGGACCTACGGGCACGTCATCGTGGACGAGGCGCAGGAGCTCTCGGAGATGGCGTGGCGCATGGTGATGCGGCGCATTCCGAACCGGTGGATCACCGTGGTCGGCGACGTGGCCCAGACCGGTGACCCGGCGGGCGCGTCGTCCTGGCAGCGGATGCTGGAACCCTATGTGGCGCAACGGTGGAAGCGCACCGAGCTGACGGTGAACTACCGCACCCCGGCCGAGATCATGGCGGTGGCCGCCGAGGTGCTCGCCGTTATCGACCCGGAGGCCAAGGTGCCGCGCTCGGTGCGCGAGTCCGGGAATCCGCCGCGAGCCAAGCGAGTCGGCGCGGCCGAATTGCCCGGCGTGGTGGAGAGTTTGGTGGCCGCAGAGCAGGGACCGGGCACCACCGCGGTGATCGCGCCGCACCCACGGGTTGCCAAGCTGGCCGAACTGGCCGCGGAATCGGTGCGGGTGCTGACGGTGCACGACGTGAAGGGGCTGGAGTTCGACGCGGTGATCCTGGTGGAACCCGCACGGATTCTCGCGGAATCACCGCGCGGGATGAACGACCTGTACGTGGCGCTGACGCGGGCCACCCAGCGGCTCACGGTGGTGCACAGCGAGGACCTGCCCGAGGTGCTGGCGACGCTGGAGCGGTCGGTCCAAGGCTGATCGGCGCGGGCGGGTTTCGCGGGTCGTCGCCGGATCGGGAAGGGCGGCGACCGGCGGACCGCAACGCTTACGGCCTCGGCCGAATGCGCGAAAGCTCCGCATCGCGCCGGAGGGGCGATACGGAGCTCTCGCGAGGAATTCCTATCGGACGGTGTGCACGATCAGTACATCCGAGCGGGACTTGCGCGCCACGTCGGAAGGCACCGAGCCGAGCAGGCGACCCGCGAGGGTGTTCAGGCCGCGGTTACCGACGACCAGCAGGTCCGCCTGGGTCTCCTTGATCAGGCCCAGCAGCGACTCCACCGGCTCGCCGACAATGGCGCGCTCGACGATCTCCTCGGCGCCCGCGGCGGCCGCCTTGTCCCTGGCGGTGCGCAGGATCTCGTTGGTGGGGGCGGAGCCGCGCACCTGGTAGGCCTCGTCCTTGAGCACATCGGCCGCGGCCGCGACGTCGCGATCATCGGTCGGATAGTAGGCGCAGGCCACGATCAGGGTGGCGCCGGCATCGGCGGCCAACGACGCTGCCTTCTCGACGGCTACGTACGACGACTCCGATCCATCGGTACCGACGACAATGGTCCGGTAGGCGGTCATGCCTCCACCTCGCTAGCGCTCGGCGCCGGCATGGCCGGCTGTGGCGCTGTGTCTTTGGTTCGCTCGCTTCGCTCGCTCACGGTCTTTCCTCCAACTATGCGGGTCGGGTGCCTGCGTCCGGCGTCCCGGCATGTCGGGCACCGGCGCGGCGACTGCGCTCGACCATAGCCGCAATCACGGCGGAAACAGCAGAAATCGCAACACATCACACTCGCCGATGTCGGGCTTTCCGCCCAGCGTTCGCACATCGAATGTCGCAGGGCCTTACCGACCAGCGCGGATTCTATTTCGCGCCGGTAAACCTGTGATACGTCACAACAGCGGTGAACGTTCTTCTGTGCCTGGGATATTCATCACAAGATACCGTTCTCGGCGCGCCGCCGCGCCGCAACGCGGCGCCGCACGGGCGCGGCTACGGCTCTGATGAGCCCTTGACCAGTTGCGTTGCAGCCAGCCACGGTGGGCTCCCCGCCGTGGAGCCGATATCCGTCCGCGGCCCGGCACCTTCCGAATAACGACCGTTTATCGGCCGGATTCACCCGGCGGGCCCGGACGCCGCGACCAAATCGGACGCCGCACGCGAATGCCGCGCGTACTCCAGCGGCGCCATTCCGATCTCCGCGGTGAACTCGTGGGAGAAATGCGCCTGATCGAAATAGCCGAGTTCGACGGCCAGCGCGGCCAAATCCGCGTGCCGCCCGTTGGCGAGCAGTTCCGCGCCGTCCTGCAACCGGTAGCGGCGCAGCACCCACTTCGGCCCCGCGCCGACATAGCGCCGGAACATCCGCTGCAGGGTGCGGACAGGGACGCCGAATCGCTCGGTGACCTGATCCACCCGGGTGAGCGACCGGTCGTGCTCCATGTCGTGCACGATCTGCGTCACCAGCAGGAACGTGGGGTCGTGACCGCCGGCGCGCGGCGCGAGGAACTTCTCGACCAGAGCGCGGCGGTCCTCGGCGGACGCGGCGGCGAGCACCCGTTCGGCGAGGTCGGCGGCGTCCGGAAACACCTCGGCGAGCGGCAACGACCGGTCGCGCAGGGACGCGACGTCCAATCCGGTGAAGGCGCCGAACCCGCCCGTCCGAAACCGGGCGCCGAAGGTCATCCCGAGCCCCGCCAGCTCACGGGTGAATTTCGTGGTGCACACGCCGGTGACGAAGCCGCCGGTGCGCTGCTCGGACTGTTCGAAAGTGACGTTCACGCACGGAAAAGGCAGCACCTCCGCGACATACGGAGGGCAGCCGCGCAGATCCCAGCGCACCACCCAGTACCAATCCACGAACTCGCCGACCCCCGGCCCCGCCGTGAGCCGGGCCAGGCTCCGGTGCCGGGACTGCTCCCTCGGGTGCAGAATTCCCTTCTCGCTGTCGGGCGGTGTCCGTCCCTCAGTGGCCATCACGCCTTCTCCTCGACGGGTGTCGCTTTCTTACAAGATCGGGCGCGCCCGCCCTGACAGGGTGGAAGCCATGACGACATCGGTGAATCCCATCCCCTCCGGCTACCACTCGATCACCTGTTTCCTCGCGGTCGCCGACGCGAACAAGGCCATCGAGTTCTACTCCTCGGTCTTCGGCGCGAAGGTGGTCAGCCGCAGCGACCTGCCCGACGGCCAGCCCGCGCACGCCGAACTCGAGATCGGCGATTCGACACTGCAACTCGGTATGCCTATGCCCGCCAACGGGGTCCAGGCCCCGAACGGCGAGTGGGTGCACACCTCGATCGTGCATTACTGCCCCGACGTCGACGCCGTCATCCAGCGCGCGGTCGAGCACGGCGCCCGCAGCGCCGAGGAACCGCAGACCTTCGTCACCGGCGACCGCTTCGGCGTCGTGATCGACCCGTTCGGCCACCGCTGGGCGGTGATGACGCGGGTCGAGGACGTCTCGCGCGAGGAGGCCCAGCGCCGGGTCGACGAGTGGATGGCGACGCAGAGCTGAGGCCACGGCGGACGCCACCGCGACTCAGCTCAGTCCGGCGGCATCCATGCCGCGCAGTTCCTTCTTCAGGTCGGCGATCTCGTCGCGCAGCCTGCCCGCCAGCTCGAATTGGAGTTCGCGGGCCGCGTTCATCATCTGCGCGGTGAGTTCCTTGACCAGATCGGCGAGTTCGGCGCGCGGCATCGCCTTGATGTCGCGGCCCTCGTAGACGCCCGCGCTCACCGCGCGGCCCGGCTCGCCCTGGGCGCGGCGGCCGCGGCTGACGTTGCGGCCGGAGCCGCCGACCTCGACCTCGTCGGCCTCGCGGTACACCTGGTCCAGGATGTCGGCGATCTTCTTGCGCAACGGCTTCGGGTCGATGCCCATCTGCTCGTTGTAGGCGACTTGCTTGGCCCGGCGTCGCTCGGTCTCTTCGATCGCGTGGCGCATGGAGTCGGTGACTTTGTCGGCGTACATGTGCACTTCACCGGAGACGTTGCGCGCCGCGCGACCGATGGTCTGGATGAGGCTGGTGCTGCTGCGCAGGAAGCCTTCCTTGTCGGCGTCCAGGATGGCGACGAGGGAGACCTCGGGCAGGTCGAGGCCCTCGCGCAGCAGGTTGATGCCCACCAGCACGTCGTACTCGCCGAGGCGCAGCTGGCGCAGCAGCTCGACGCGGCGCAGCGTGTCGATCTCCGAGTGCAGGTACCGCACCCGCACGCCGAGCCCGAGCAGGTAATCGGTGAGATCCTCGGCCATCTTCTTGGTGAGCGTGGTGACCAGCACCCGCTCGTCGCGGTCGGTGCGCTGCCGGATCTCGTGCACCAGGTCATCGATCTGGCCCTTGGTCGGCTTCACCACCACCTGCGGGTCGACCAGGCCGGTCGGGCGGATGACCTGCTCGACCACCTCGCCGCCCGCCTGCCCCAGTTCGTACGGGCCGGGGGTCGCGGACAGGTAGACCGTCTGCCCGATGCGATCGGCGAATTCCTCCCAGGTCAGCGGGCGGTTGTCGACGGCGGACGGCAGCCGGAAGCCGTATTCCACGAGGTTCCGCTTGCGCGACATGTCGCCCTCGTACATGCCGCCGATCTGCGGCACGGTGACGTGCGACTCGTCGATGACGAGCAGGAAGTCCTCGGGGAAGTAGTCGAGCAGCGTCGCGGGGGCCGATCCGGCCGGGCGGCCGTCGATGTGGCGCGAGTAGTTCTCGATGCCGGAGCAGAATCCGACCTGCCTGATCATCTCCAGGTCGTACTGGGTGCGCATGCGCAGTCGCTGCGCCTCCAGCAGCTTGCCCTGACGCTCCAGCTCGGCGAGGCGCTCCTCGAGCTCCTGTTCGATGTCGCGGGTGGCGCGCTCCATACGTTCCTGGCCCGCCACATAGTGGGTCGCCGGGAAGATGCGCACCGTGTCCACCTGGCGCACCACGTCACCGGTCAGCGGGTGCAGATAGTAGAGCGCCTCGATCTCGTCGCCGAAGAACTCGATGCGCACCGCGAGCTCCTCGTAGGAGGGGATGATCTCGACGGTGTCGCCGCGTACCCGGAACGAGCCGCGGGTGAAGGCCATGTCGTTGCGGGTGTACTGCACGTCGACCAGCAGCCGAAGCAGTGCGTCGCGGTCGATCTCGGTGCCGACCTCGAGCTGCACCGAGCGGTCCAGGTAGGACTGCGGCGTGCCGAGGCCGTAGATGCACGACACCGAGGCGACCACCACCACGTCGCGCCGGGACAGCAGGCTCGAGGTCGCCGAGTGACGCAGCCGCTCCACGTCGTCGTTGATCGAGCTGTCCTTCTCGATGTAGGTGTCGGTCTGGGCGATGTACGCCTCGGGTTGGTAGTAGTCGTAGTACGAGACGAAGTACTCGACCGCGTTGTGCGGCAACATCTCACGCAGTTCGTTGGCCAGCTGCGCGGCGAGCGTCTTGTTCGGCGCCATCACCAGCGTCGGGCGCTGCAACTTCTCGATGAGCCAGGCCGTGGTGGCCGACTTGCCGGTGCCGGTGGCACCCAGCAGTACGACGTCGCGCTCGCCCACCTTGATCCGGTGCTCCAGTTCCGCGATGGCCGCGGGCTGGTCGCCCGCGGGCCGATGCTCGCTGACCACCTGGAAGCGCCCGTCGGCGCGCTCGATGGCGCCGACGGGACGGAACTCCGAATGCGCGAGGGGCGTCTCTCCCTCGGCGGGAATCTCGGTAGCGAAAGCCATGACAACCAGCGTAGGCGCAGGCACCGACAGATTTCGCGGCTCGGTGACGCGGCAGGCGGGACGGCCCTGCAAGTGGGGCCGAACTCCCCTCCTGCTCGGCCCCACTCCCGGCGGAGCGGAAACCGAACGGAACACTCGTGCCTGGGCCGCCGTCCAGAATATCGACAGCAGCTATCCATTGGCAAATCTTGTAATTTCAATTTTCAATTACCCGCCGACGGCCGACACGGCCGCTGGCGTGCCCCGCTCCACGAAGGCCGCGGACCGCGCCGCCGCCGGACCTGTCACCGATGTCCGAATTGCCCATTCCCGCAGGGTAATTGGGCATCGAACCGCAACTTTTCATGCCGAGCCGAGCCCGCGACCCGGGTGTAACCTGATCTGGCGCTGCACTAGGTAAGGACGTCGCCATGAGCACTTTGCTGCCGCTGTTCGTCGCCGCTCCCGCCGTCACGGGTATCGCCGGATACCTCGCTCGCGATCTGCGAGCGGCCGTGCCGGCCGCCACACCCGCCACGTCCACAGGAACCGCCGCGCCGCCGCCGCACCGGCCGCTGGTGGAGTACTTCAACCTCGCGGAGCTCACCGTCACCGACGCGAAAGGCTTCGTCCGGCCGGTCGAGCGCTTCCAAGTCGAGCCGTGGGGCCTGTACATGGCGCGCATGGTCGACGGGTCTCGTTATCTGCAGTCCTGGCTGCTGCCCGACCTGTCGGTACGGGCGACCGTGATCCACACGCGGGCCGGACAGCACCGCAGCCGCGATTACCTGCTCGATGTCGGCGAGTTCACCAAGATCGCGCCGCGGCGCTGGAAAGCCGTCGATCAGTACCTGGATGTCGTTGTCCGCCATCGTCGTTCGACGCGCCTGCGCGGCGTCGGCGACCTGCTCGCCGCGCACGCGGCGGGCCTGGTGGACACCGCGCAAGCGCACCGCGCTGTCGAGCGGGCCACCGCCGCGCTGGACGGACTCGCGGCGCACGACCACGACGTCGAGCTCTGGCTCGCCGCCCACGACATCACGTTGACCTGGATGTGACCACCGCACTTCTCGCCAGCGCTCGACGGAACGGCCGCGACGGTAGATTCTGACTGCATGACACAGGCACCAGCAGTGAACGTGCACCGACCCAAGGTCGAGTACTTCGACGTCGCGAGCCTGACCAACACGGATCCCAAGGGATACGTGCGGCCGGTCGAGCGCTATCGCGTCGAGCCGTGGGGCCTGTACATGGCGCGTACCGCCGACCACCCGCAGTTCCACTACGTGGAGTCCTGGCTGCTACCCGAACTCGGGCTGCGCACCACCGTTTTCCACTACAACCCGGCCCACCGCCGCGACCAGGACTACTATCTCGACCTCGGCGAATTCACCAGGGTCGAACCGAAGAAGTGGCGGTCGGTCGACCACTATCTCGACATCGTCGTGCGCTCCGAGCGCGAGACCGAGCTCCTCGACGTGGACGAACTGCTCGCCGCGCACGCCGCGGGCCTGATCGGCACGGCCGAGGCGCAGGCCGCCATCCACCACGCAACCGCCGCGATCGACGGGATCGCGGCGCACGGCCACTCCCTCGATCGCTGGCTCGCCACCCACGACATCGAGCTGACCTGGCTCTGACCGCGCAGACCCCGAAACGCCGATCGCCCGGCGGGAGTATTCCCGCCGGGCGATCGCCCTCGACTGTGCGTAATGCCGGTACGCAGCCCGGCAGCGGCGACGCTCAGCCCGCAAGACCGGGGAGCAGCCCGCCGAGTCCGCCGCCGCATCCGCCCGCGCTTCCGGTGCCGCCGCCGCGTTCGGCGACGTTCACCGTCACCGAGCCGCTGATCAGCAGCTGACTGGCCTCCCGTTTGTGCCTGCCCTCCGGCTGTGCCGCGCCGTTTGCGGCGCGCTTGCCCGCCCGTCGCCGGGGGCGCGATGCCGAGGTGGCGCGCTCACTTCGAGGAGAAATGCCGGAAATTCTGGGACGGCCGTTCGGTCGGCTGAGACGTGCACCGATCAAGATCGAAAGAATGGCGTCCGCCCATCGGAATCCGATACCGCACCGCGGCATCGATACCAACCAGCCACCCGATATGACGGCCGCCACTCTCCGATCCCGAAGCACGCCTCTCGGTATTCCGAAATATTTCCGGCGAAATCGTCCGAAATGGGTGGTTCGCGCCCAATCGGGCGGGTCAGTCGAGCACCCTCAGGTAGACCCCGTCGAACCACGGCTCCTTCACCGCGTAGTACGCCTCCGACGCGGCCTCTCCGGTGAGCCCGCTCGCCTTGGCCTCGGCCTCGCGCTTCACCGCGAGGTACTCCGCACGCGCCGCCGCGTCGCCGCGCAGCCAGTCGCGGAAGGCCAGCGCGAACCGCTGGCCGGGCGACCCGTCCACGCGGATGTGCACGTTGGCGAGACGGCCAGGGTCGGCGTTGCCGTGCAGCCGCTTGGCCCAGCGGGCCAGGTCGGTCCCGTCCGGGTCGCCCTCGGTCGGCTTCGGATTGTCGTGTGCGACAACGGCTTTCACCGGGAACCCGGCCGCGCCCAGCGCGTCGCGCAGCCCGTCGGCCGCCGCGAGATCGGCCACGGTGATCTGCAGATCCAGCACGTCCTTGGCGGGCAGGCCAGGCACCGCCGTGGAACCGATGTGGTCGATGCGGGAGGCCGCGGCGCCACAGGCCACCCACAGTCGCGCGATGAGCCGCTGCGCCTGCGCGACCCATTCCGGATCGTGCGGCGCCAGCCGCAGCTCCCGCGGACCCGCGGGCGTCCCGGTGCGCAGGTTGCGCTCGAACGGCCTCAGCCGCTCTTCCCACAGCCGGTGCACCGCGGCGTCGATCACGCCAGCGGGGCCGCTGTTGTCCAGCAGGACGTCGGCCACCGCGCGCCGCTGTTCGTCCGTCGCCTGCGCCGAAATTCGGGCCCGCGCATCGGATTCCGAAACGCCGCGAAATTCCGCGAGACGGCGAATTCGAGTTTCCGCGTCGACGTCGACGATCACCACCAGATTCATCAACGGCGCCAAGCCGTTTTCCACCAGCAGCGGAATATCCTGCACCACAATGGCGTCCGCCGGGGCCGCCGAAATCAATTCCGCGGTGCGCTTTCCGACGAGCGGGTGGGTAATGTAATTCAGGGTTGCGCGGGCTGCGTCGTCGGCGAACGCGACGGCGGCGAGCGCGGGCCGATCCAGGCTGCCGTCCGCGGCGAGTATGCCGGGGCCGAACGCCTCGACCAAGGCCGCGAGCCCCTCGGTGCCCGGTGCGACCACCTCCCTGGCGATCAGGTCGGAATCGATGATCACCCCGCCGCATTCGGCGAGGATCCGCGCCACCGTCGACTTGCCAGCTCCCATGCCTCCGGTGAGGCCGATCCGCAACATTCGTTCAGTTTCGCATCCGCCGCCCCCGGCCGGCCGCCCGCCCGGCCTCGGCTCCCGGGGTGGCGCGCCAATGCCATCGATTACCCACTCGCCCCTCGCATTCCACGCGCGACGGCCCCAATTGCCCGTTCCGTGACGCGGTCGAGACCAATTCGCAACATTTACAGTCGGACCGCACAGCGGCCCGACAAGTTTCCGACACGCCGAGGCAATTACTTCCGCAAAATACTGTGTTCGGCAGTTTCGTTCCGCTAATCTTCGCCGTGGCGATCCAGGCCAATACCAGCAAGCAAAGGAAGACCATTGGGCACCAGAATCAACCAAACGGGTCGCCACCGTTTGGGTATGGCGGGCGGCGTGCACTGCACCCAGATCCCCGCCGTCGCGGCCGCGCTCGCCGAGCACCGCCGTACATGGTTCACCGCACTGATCAGTCCCGCCCGGCACAGTTTCGCGGCCATGCGAAAACGCTCCACCATGGCCACGGCCTACTGGGTACCGGCGACCGCCGGCTGAGCTTGCCAGACGATAATGGCCCAGCCTCCCGGCTGGGCCATTATCGTGCGCCGGGCACGGCTCAGAGCTGGGCGCTCTCCACGACCGCGGTGAATTCCCGCACCTCGGCACGGAATCGGGCGAGGCCGTCCCGGTCGAGGCCGGTGGCGTCGGCCACTCGCCGCGGGACGTCCCGCGCGCGCTCGAGCAGCGCCGCACCCGCTTCGGTCGGTCGCACCAGCACCGACCGCTCGTCCTCCGCGGAGCGCACCCGGGTGATCAAACCCGTCGTCTCCAACCGTTTCAGCAACGGCGACAACGTCCCCGAGTCGAGGTCGAGCGCCTCGCCCAGCTCTTTCACCGTCACGGTTTCGCGCTCCCACAGCACCAGCATCACCAAGTACTGCGGATAGGTCAGCCCGAGGTCGTCCAACATCGGCCGATAGAGCCGCGTGAGCGCCCGCGAGGCGGCGTACAGCGCGAAGCACACCTGGTTGTCGAGCTGGAGCTCGGTCGTCTGTGTCATGGTCACCACCTCTTTTTCGAAGGTAGTAGCCGATTCAGTGGCCTGCAATTCACCCGGCGCGATCGGGTGCGGGCGCCAAGGCGATCTTGGCGTTGCGCCCGGGGCGTTCGCTGGCGGCCGCCGCCTCGGCCGCACGGTCGAGCGGGTGGACCGCCGCGACCGCCAGTCGCAGTTCGCCGCTCGCGGCCAGCTCCACCAGTTCGCGCAGCACCCGGATGCGCTCGGCGGCGCCGATCTCCTCGGCCCGCTTCGCTCCCCAAAAGCCCTTCACGACGGCTTGTTTGAAGATGAGCGTGCCCGGCGAGAGAGTCCACGGCTGACCGGAGAGCGCACCGAACGAGACCAGCTCGCCGTTCGGCGCGAGCAGCTCGAGCAGGTCCGCGCCCGCGCGTCCGCCGACCTGATCCACGGCGCGCACGATGGGCGCACCCGAGGTGGCCGCGGCTGCCTGTGCGAGCCAGTCGTCGGCCTCGGTGTCGACGACCGGTTCGTAGCCGAGATCACGCAGCGCCCGCACCGACGCCTGGCCGCGCACCAGATTCAGCACCCGCACGCCGCGCCGCCGGGCCAGCAGGTTCATCAGCCGTCCCACCGCGCCGTTCGCGGCGTTGATCACCAGCCAGTCCCCTGCCGCAACGCGCAGATCGTCCAGCAGCACCGCGGCGCTGAACGGCATCGCGAGCAACTGGGCCGCGGTCTCGTCGTCGACCGAGTCGGGCACCGGCAGCGCCTGCGCCGCCTTCGCCACGAAGTACTCGGCCCACACCGCAGTCGCGCCGGAGACCGCCACCCGCTGGCCCACCGCCCGGTCGGTCACGCCCGCGCCGACCGCGTCGATCCGCCCGACGCCTTCGGTGCCCGGGATGGCGGGCAGCGACGGCCGGTAGCCGTAGACGCCGCGGATGATCGCGAGATCGTGGTTGTGAATCGGGGACAGATCCAGGGCGATCCGCACCTCACCGGGTCCCGGTTCGGGCACCGGCCGATCCGCCGTGGTCAGCACGTCCTTCGGCTCTCCGAATTCCTCGATGACGACCGCTCGCATCATGCCTCCTCTGCTCGTTCGACGGCGATACCGCATCCAGAGTAGAACGCAACTGAATTGTGTCCAATCAAATTGGGCGTGCGTTATGTCACGCGCTCGTGACAGGTCCGCAGGCCGTGTCACCCGGGAGCCCGGCGCGGGTGACGCGACCGAAGACCGATCAGTCCGCGGCCGAATCCCCGGCGGCCCGGCGCGCGGTCCACGCGTCGACCACGCCGTTCAGCTGGGCCACCACGGACGCCAGTCCCGACAGATCGCCGCCGATCTGGTAGGACCGCAGCTCGGCGGGCGCGGGCAGTTTCTCGACGATCTCGGGCAGGCTGGCCACCAGGTTCGCCTGGATGCTCGCGTCGTTCTGCGCGTTGGCGGTGGCGACCCGTTCCCGCTCCAACTGCACGATCAGCAGCTCGCCCTCGTGCTCGGCCCGCTGCCGCGCCGTGGTCAGCGCCAGTTCGCCGTCCACCTCCTTGCTCCGCAGCTCTTGGCGCCTGCGCAGGTTCTCGAGCTGTTCGGCGTGCTGTTCGCGTTCCAAGCGCACGGCGTGCAGCGCGGTCTGCTGCGCCAGCTCGGCGACCGCGCGCTCGTCGTCGTGCTCGCGGGTGGTGCGCCGCATCCTCTCCGCCGTCTCGCGATCGAAGCGCTCCGCGTCGTTCCGGTCGCGCAGCTGCGCGAGTTCGCGCTCGTTCTCGATGCGGCGTTCCTCGCTCGACCGCTGCGCGGCGGCCTCCCTGGCCGAAATCGCTTCCTGCGCGGTGAGTTCCGCCAGCCGGGCGACCTGGTTCTGTTCGGTGCGGTAAGGCTTCTGCAGGTTCTCCCACAGCGTCGACGAGCTCACCACCGCCTCCTTGATCTGCACGGTGACGATGCGCAGCCCGAGACCGCGATCGGCGTCGCCGGTCCGCGCGTCGCCGCTACCCTCCGCGACCGCGCGCAACCGGGCGGTGAGTTCCTCGATGATCGGCTGTTTGTCGCTGAGCACATCGCGCACGCCCATCGTGGACACCTTGTCCTTGATGGCCGCCTCGGCCTGTTCGCGCAGCTGAATGTTGACCAGCCGCATGGGATCCTCATCGTCGGAGAAGTCGAGTTTGCGGTACGCGGTGCCGAAATCCTCGATGATCCACTGCACGTAGCCCTGCACCAGCACACCCTGCAATTCCCGGCAGATGCAGTACGCGTTGATCAGGATGGTCTGCATCGCGCCGGGCACCACGAGGTAGGAGTCGGTGGCCGGGTTGTACCGGAACGACACACCGAGCCCGATGTGCAGCGGTTGCGCGCGCCCGCGCCTGGTGTGCACCACGAAAGCGTTGGGCGGCACCAGAACCGTGCGCCACCGCCAGAAGCCGGTGACCCGGACTTCCACCGGTCCCGGCCCCTGCCCCTGCGCGCTCTGGCCGACTCGCTCGGCCCGTTTCGCCAGCGCGCCTCGAGGCAGCGGCGGAGCGCCCGGAGCCTGCGGCGCCGGGGCGGCCGCGGCGAGCGGCTTTCGCGTGCGCAGATCGTCCTCCAGCGCCGCCTGCTGGGCGACGACCTGATCGAGATAAGTGTTCTTGCCCGGATTGCTCCCCATGGCCGGGCACACTACCGGCGAATGCCGCCGCCCCCAACAGCTTTCGCCCGCGCGGAGCCGGGCTCGGCTCGCCGCGGACAGCGCCCTCCGGCGTGCGCTCGCCCACCGCACCGACGCACCGCCGGAAGCTGCGCTGGACCAGCGCCGGGTGCACGTGACCACCCCCACACCTGACAGTCACTTGCAGAAGCCGGTTGTAGGAACTTACAGTTGCAGACAGATCTGATAGTGACTTTCAGGTACTCGACGCCCCCGGAGGGGACATGACGCTACCGACCCTGACCAAGGAGCCGAGCCGCCCCGCCGCCCCGCCGCCGCCGCTGCGCACGCTCGGGCGCTGGGGCGCGACGATGGCGCGGCACCGCAGAATCGTGCTCGGCGTCTGGCTGCTGCTCGCGATACTCGGCGCCGCCGCCTATCCCCTGCTGCACGACCGGCTCGGCGCGCCTGACTACACCGTGCCGGGCTCGGCGTCGAGCGAGGTCGATCGCCTTGCGGCGCAACACTTCGCGCAGTTCGGCGCGGAACAGGAGTTGCTGGTCTTCCACTCGCAGCGCTTCACCGCCGACGCCCCTGAATTCCGCGCCGCCATCGATCGGGCGCTCGTCGCCACGCGCGAGACGTCGGGCGTCACCGGCGCGCTCGGACCGTTCCAAGGCAACGCCGCGGCGCAGATCTCCGCCGACCGGCACACCGCGTTCGGCATCGTCGGCCTCGAGGGCGACATGTCGGAACGGGTCGCCATCGCCACCCGGTTGCAGTCGGCCGTCACGGCGATCTCCGACGCCGACATCCGCGTCGCGGTCACCGGATACGGTGCGGCGCAAGCCGATCTCATGGACATCGAAACCGCCGACATGCAGCGAGCGGAAGCAATCGGCCTGCCGGTCGCCGCCGCCGTACTGGTCTTCGCCCTCGGCGCGGTGGCCGCGGCGACCCTGCCGATCACGATCACCGCCGCGGGCATCGCCCTCGCCGTCGGCGGCCTGTTCGGCCTGACCACCTTCCTGACCTTCGACTCGCTGGTGCTCTCGGTCGCCACCATGATCGCCACCGGCACCGCGATCGACTACGCCATGTTCATCGTCAGCCGGTTCAACGAGGAACTGACCCGGCGCGGGGTGCGAGACCGTTCGGCGCGCGCGGAGATCGATGCCGCGGTCGCCGTCGCGCTGGACACCACCGGGCGGACCGTGCTCGCCTCCGGCCTCATCGTGCTGATCTCGCTGTGTTCGCTGGCCGCCGTGGGTATTCCGATGCTCGACGGCGTCGCGATCGGCGTGGTGACGGCGGTGCTCGCCACACTCGGCGCGGCCGTCACGCTGCTGCCCGCCTTGCTGGCGACTCTCGGGCCCGCCGTGAACCGCGGAGCCTTGCCCGCGCGGTGGCGTCCCGCGGAGACGCGCTCGACCGCGGCGTCGAGCGCGTGGGCGCGCTGGGCGCACCTCGTCATGCGCAGGCCGGTCGTGTTCGGCTTGGTCGGCGTCGCCGTCCTCGCCGTCGCCGCGGCGCCGATCACCGGCATCCGGTACGGCATCGACATGGGTCTCGGTTCGCTCGGCGATCGGCCGAGCGGTGCGGCGACCCGCCTGGTGGAGGACAACTTCGGCCCCGGATTGCTCGCCCCGCTGTCGGTGCTCGCCACCGGGCCCGACGACGGGCCCCTGCTGAGCGCGGCGCAGTCGGAGGTGCGCGCGTTCGCGGACGAGATCTCCCACGACCCGCGCGTCGCGACGGTGCTGCCCCAGCAGTCCGAGGGGCGCATCATGATCGCCGTCGTGCCGCGGGAATCCTTCGACTCCACCGCCGTCTCCGAGCTCACCGACGAGATCCAGTCTCGCGCAGCGGAAGTCGAGGGCGCCGAGGTGCGCGTCGGCGGTACGCCCGCGACCTTCGCCGAGGTCTCCGAACGGATCACCGGCCGCTTTCCCTGGGTGGTCGCCCTGGTGCTCACCATCTCGCTGGCCTTCCTGATCCTGGCGTTCCGCAGCATCGTGCTCGCGGTCAAGGCGATCCTGCTGAACCTGCTGGCCACCGGTGCGGCAATGGGCATCACCGTGGCCGTATTCCAGGACGGCATCGGCGAATCCGTGCTCGGTTTCCAGAGCACCGGCTTTCTCCAGGTGTATCTGCCGATGCTGGTGTTCGCGGTGCTCTTCGGCCTCTCGATGGACTACGAGGTGTTCCTCATCCGGCGCATGAAGGAGGCGTGGGACCGTCACCCGGACAACGCCGCCGCGGTCGCCGAGGGATTGCAGCGCACCGCCCGCCCGATCACCGCCGCCGCGGCCATCATGGTCGCCGTGTTCGCGAGCTTCGTGACCGCGGAGGTGTTGGAGCTCAAGCAGATCGGGTTCGCGCTGGCGGTCGCCATCACCATCGACGCCCTCGTGGTGCGGCTGATCCTGGTGCCCGCCTTCATGCGGCTGTTCGGCCGGTGGAACTGGTGGCTGCCGCGGTGGCCTCGCGGCCCGCGTCAGCGGATGATCGCCTCCAGCGCGTCGATGATCGATTCCACCGCCGGGGCGTAGATCTCGCTCAGCCGTCCGGCGAAACCTTCTCCCGCCCAATGGTCGAGGACGGCCACCCCGCCCCAGATCGCGGTGGACGCGGCCATCCGCATCCGCAGATCGTTGGGCTCGCGCCCGCAGCGCTCGGCGAACAGCAGCCGGAACTGTTCCTCCAGCTCGCGCATCTGCCGGGTCTGGCCGTCTCGCACCTCGGGGAACGCGCGCACGTACCGGAGCCGTCGCGCGATGCGGCGTTCGGAGTCCGGGGTGACCAGGGCGGCGATCATCACCGGCACCAAGGGGCGTGCCACCGCGAGAAGCGCTGCGGGACCGAGGGTTTCGCGGTCACCGGCAGTGCGCAGCACCTCCAAGAGCTGCGGGTCGGCCTCGTCGTAGAGGACGAGCATCTCCTTCGTACCGAAATAGCGGTAGACCGAACTCGGCGACACCCCGGCCGCGGCGGCCACCCGCTCGACGGTCACCTCGCGATATCCGTGCTCGTCGAACAGATCCAGCGCCACCCGCTGGATCCGGCTCATGGCCTCGACTCTCCTTCGCTCCCAGACGGTGGCGGGAAGCCGGCCGTGCGTAGCTGTCACAAGCCCACCGCCCGCACCAGATCGAGCATCTCGATGCGGAAAAGCTTTGCCGGGTCCTGCGATTGAGGGCGCAGGTGGCCGTAGACCTCCAGCGCGATCGGGCCGTGCATGCGGCCCCACATGCGCAAGGCCAGGGCAAGCGCGGCGGGCGGCAAGTCGGGGAAGTCGGCGCGCACGTGCTCGACCAGTGCCGGGTCGAAGTCCGACCACGTCGAATCCCCGAGAGTCTGCGCCGCGGCGGCGCGGGGCCACGCGGCCGCGGCGAGTCCGACGAGTCCGTCGCAGGCGCGCAATTCCGCCTCGCGCGCCGGGCCTTCCGGCGGTGGCTGGTAACCGGGCACCGGGTCGCCGTAGATCAACCGGAACCCTTCGGGATTCGCGACGGCCCATTCCCGGACGGCCTCTCCCCAGGCGACGATGCGTCCGCCGGGGTCGTCTTCGGGCACCGTGTCCCGCGCGGCCTCCACTTGGTCGACCAGTCCGGTGTAGACGTCGGAGATGAGGGTGGTGATCAGCTCGTCGCGAGTGGCGAAATAGCCGTACAGCGCGCCCGCGGTCATGCCCATCTCGCGGGCGATGGCGCGCAGCGAGATCGCGTCCGGACCGCCCTCGGCGAGCAGGCGCAACGCGATGGCTTTGATCTCTTCCGTCGCCTCCTGGCGCAATCGTTCCCGACGGCTCTTCACCTCGACCACGGTTGACACTCTACAGCGTTTGACTACTATCGGCCGTGTCGTTACTGAACGGCGTGTAGTAAACGAACAGCGTTTAGAAGGTGGGCATCGTGAAGATCGGAATTTTCGGCGCGAGCGGCGTCATCGGCGGCCGGGTGGTTCAGGAAGCACGGCGGCGCGGGCACGACGTGACCGCGTTCGCGCGCGACTCCGCCCGCTTCCCCGCCGACCGGGGCGAGGTGCGCTGGGTGGTGGCGGACTGGCTCGACACCGACAGCATCGCCACGGCCATCGCGGGCCTGGACGTGGTGATCAGCGCGGTGAACGCCGGGCACGGCATCGCCGACACCATCGCCAACGCGAGTGACTTCGTCACTGGCGCGCACGCCATGGTGGGCGCGCTGCAACGGCACCCGGACATCCGGCTGCTCACGGTCGGCGGCGCGGGCAGCCTGGAGGTCGCGCCGGGTCGCCAACTCGTCGACACCGGAACGGAATTCACGCGCATCCTCACCGAGGACCTCGGCGTACCTGCCGAATACCGCGACGTGGTGCTGGCGCTCGGGGACGCGTTGAACGTCTATCGCGTCTCCAACCGCAACTGGACCTACCTCAGCCCGTCGTCGGGCTTGATCCAGCGCGGCGCGCGCACCGGCCGGTACCGCGTGGGCGGAGATCAACTCCTGATCGCCGACACCGACATCTCCGCCGAGGACCTGGCCGTCGCCCTCCTCGACGAAACGGAGAATCCGCGCTTCCCGCAGCGCCGCTTCACCGTCGCCGCCGCCTGAGTCGCGACCGGCGTCGGTCCCCGCGCGGTGGGAAACCACTCCCGCAGCAGATCGGCTGCGGTCTTGCCGCCGCGGCCGAATCCCTCGCACTCGTGCGCCCCCTTTGTTCGTCCGACGAACTTACCCCCAAAAGGGCGAAGGCCCCGGTCCGTGGGGACCGGGGCCTTCGCGCGTGCTCTACCCGAATCAGGCGTTGCCGGAGAGCTTCTCCCGCAGAGCCGCCAGCTGGGCGTCGCTGGCCAGCGAACCGCCAGCGGGCTCGGCCTGGCTGGAGGAGGACTGCGCACCGCTCTCGGAGGAGTAGTTCGACGCGCCGCCGCCGTTCGCGGCCTCGGCCGCGGCGTCGGCCGCCATCTTCTCCATCTGCGCGGTGTGCATCTTGTGGCGACGCTCCGCCTCGGCGTAGCGGCCTTCCCACTCCTCGCGCTGCTTGTCGAAGCCCTCGAGCCATTCGTTGGTCTCGGGGTCGAAGCCCTCGGGGAAGATGTAGTTGCCCTGCTCGTCGTAGCTGTCGGCCATGCCGTACTTCGACGGGTCGAACTCGGCGTGGTAGTCCTCGTTCGCCTGCTTCAGCGAGAGCGAGATCCGGCGACGCTCCAGGTCGATGTCGATGACCTTGACCATCGCGTCGTCGCCGACCGCGACAACCTGGTCCGGGACCTCGACGTGGCGCTCGGCCAGCTCGGAGATGTGCACCAGGCCCTCGATGCCCTCTTCGACGCGCACGAACGCACCGAACGGAACGAGCTTGGTGACCTTGCCCGGCACGATCTGGCCGATCGCGTGGGTGCGGGCGAACTGACGCCACGGGTCTTCCTGGGTCGCCTTGAGCGACAGCGAGACGCGCTCGCGGTCCAGGTCGACGTCGAGAACCTCGACGGTGACCTCGTTGCCGACCTCGACGACCTCGGACGGGTGGTCGATGTGCTTCCAGGACAGCTCGGAGACGTGCACCAGACCGTCCACGCCGCCCAGGTCGACGAAGGCGCCGAAGTTGACGATCGAGGAGACCACACCCTTGCGGACCTGGCCCTTCTGCAGCTGGTGCAGGAACTCGGAGCGCACCTCGGACTGGGTCTGCTCCAGCCACGCGCGGCGGGACAGAACCACGTTGTTGCGGTTCTTGTCCAGCTCGATGATCTTGGCCTCGATCTCCTTGCCGACGTACGGCTGGAGGTCGCGGACGCGACGCATCTCGACGAGCGAGGCGGGCAGGAAGCCGCGCAGGCCGATGTCGAGGATCAGGCCGCCCTTGACGACCTCGATGACGGTGCCCTTGACGGCCTCGTCCTTCTCCTTGAGCTCCTCGATGGTGCCCCACGCACGCTCGTACTGCGCCCGCTTCTTCGACAGGATCAGGCGGCCTTCCTTGTCCTCCTTGGTGAGAACGAGGGCCTCGACCTCATCGCCCACGGAAACGACCTCGTTCGGGTCGACATCGTGCTTGATGGAGAGTTCACGGGAGGGGATGACGCCTTCGGTCTTGTAACCGATGTCGAGCAGGACCTCGTCGCGGTCGACCTTGACAATGGTTCCTTCGACGATGTCGCCGTCGTTGAAGTACTTGATCGTGGCGTCGATGGCGGCGAGGAAGTCCTCGGCGGAGCCGATGTCGTTGACGGCTACCTGCGGCGAGGTGACGGTGGTGGGCATGTGTCGGTTTGCTCCGGACGGATTGTGGTCGGTTGCGGACATTGGAACTTTCGGTACGCTGCGAAATCACCGCGACGATGCGACGACGGACACAGAGGAACGTACCGCACTCATCCACTTGTGAAACTCAGCACGGGCGCTCTGTTATTTCAGTACGCTGATACGTCGGTAGATCGTTACTTCGGTACACCGGTACGTCAGTACAGCAGACACTCGCGCGTTCAGCGTACGCGACCTTGGTCCGCACGGGCAAACCGGTCTGCACGCCACGCCGGAGCGTTTCCGGTGCGCCGCAATCGTTAAGCTCACGCGCGTGTCGGAAGATCGCCATGCCCAAGCGAACGCCCTGCTCGGAACCGCCGGAACCACTCGAAGCCGGCTGAGTTCGGCCGACAGTCAACGCGCCAGCAGGCGCTGGTGGGACGCCGACGCCGATCAGTATCACCAGACCCACGCCGATTTCCTCGGCGTCGACTCCCCCGGCGGCGAGTTCGTGTGGTGCCCGGAGGGACTGCACGAGGGCGATATGCACTTCCTCGGCGAGGACCTGGCGGGCAAGCGCGTCCTGGAGATCGGCTGCGGTTCGGCCCCGTGCGCGCGCTGGCTGGCCGGGCAGGGCGCGCTGCCGGTCGGGCTCGATCTCTCGATGGGCATGCTGGAGCGCGGGCTGGCCGCGATGGCGCGCGGCGGGCCGCGGGTCCCGCTGGTGCAGGCGGGCGCCGAAGCGCTGCCGTTCGCGGACGCGTCCTTCGACCTGGCCTGCTCGGCGTTCGGCGCGGTGCCCTTCGTCGCCGACTCCGCGCTGCTGATGCGCGAGGTGGCCAGGGTGCTGCGGCCCGGCGGACGCTGGGTCTTCTCGGTGAATCATCCGATGCGCTGGATCTTCCCCGACGACCCCGGCCCGGCGGGCCTCACCGCGTCCATTCCCTATTTCGATCGCACCCCTTATGTAGAGGTGGACGCCGACGGCGCGGCGACCTACGTCGAGCACCACCGCACCATCGGCGACCGGGTCCGCGAGATCGTCGCCGCGGGATTGGTGCTGCGCGACATCGTCGAACCCGACTGGCCGGAGTGGCTGGACCGGGAATGGGGTCAGTGGAGCCCGCTGCGCGGCGAGCTGTTCCCCGGCACGGCCATCTTCGTCACCGAAAAGCCGGGGCCCTGACCTGCGCTTATCGTCGTGTCGGACCATGTCGGCGAGCGATTTCACTTCTATTCTCGCTGCCATGGCCAAGAGTCTTCGCGACCACACGTATGACGCCGCCATGCGGCTGCTGTCCCCGCTCGAGCGGGTCGTCGCTCATACGTCCCTCGTCAGTACGGAGCCGTTCCTCGATCCCGGCCAGTTCTCGTGGTCGCGTCTCCGGGAGGAGAACTGGCGGACCATCAGAGCGGAGATGGACGCTGTGCTGGTGCACTGCGACGACCTGCCCGCCTTTCACGAGATCTCCAGCGACGTCGCCTCGATCTCCGACGAACGCTGGCGCACCTTCTTCTTCTGCGGCTACGGCGTCCGGTCGGAGGCCAACCGGGCCCGCTGCCCCGAGACGGCGGCGCTGCTCGACCAGGTGCCGGGCTCGTCACGGCGATGTTCTCCATCCTGACGCCGGGCAAGCGCATCCCGCCGCACCGCGGGCTGTGGAACGGGGTGCTCCGCTACCACCTCGGGCTGCGCATCGGCGATCCGAAGCGGTGCGGCATCCGGGTCGGCGGGTTGACGCGGCATTGGCGCGAGGGCGAGAGCCTGCTGTTCGACGACTCCTACGAGCACAGCGCATGGAACGATTCCGACAGCACCCGCGTGGTGCTCTTCCTCGATGTGCTCCGGCCCTGCCGCTTCCCGGGGTCGTGGGTCAACAACGCTTTCGTCGGGGCGGCGTCGATCTCGCCGTTCGTCCTGGACGCCGGGCGCAAGCACCACGCCTGGGAACGCGGCTTCACCGCCGAGGTCGGCACCCCGAACTGAGGCTCCTACGCGCCGACACGTCCCGGAGCCAGGGGTTTTCGCCCTAGACTTGGCCGGTGCCCAGTGCGCGAGAGCTCCTCGATCGCGTCGAGCGCCACTGCCTTGCCGAACAGACGGCCAAGCGGCTGCGCGAAATGGTGCTCGCCGATCTCCGCACGGCCGTCTCCTTCGACGGGCACGTCTTCATGCTCACCGACCCGGTCACCAGGATCGGGACATCACCGGTGGCCGACCTGCCCGGTCTTCCCTGGTCACGGCTGCCCGAGCTGGTCCGGTTGCGGTATCTGACGGAGTTCACCCGCTGGAGCGATCTGCTCGAGCGGGGCACCGCGGCGACCTCCTTACGCATCGCCACCGGCGGCGATCCCGCGCGCTCGCGGGTGTGGCGCGAGGTGCAGCGCGAGCTCGGCGTCTTCGACACCGCCACCGTGGTATTCGGCGACCGCTACGGCTGCTGGGGCTTCCTGGAGCTCTTGCGCAGAATCCCGCGCGCCTTCGACCCCACCCAGCTCACCACCCTGGCCGCGCTGGCGGCGCCGATCGCGCGGGGGCTGCGGGCCGCGCTCGGCCGCACCTTCGTCGCGGAGGCGGGCGGGCTCGCCCCGGCCGGGCCCGCGACCGTGGTCCTCGGACCGGACCTTCGGATGCGCGGCCAGACCCCGGCCGCCGCGGCGGCGCTGCTCCGGCTGAATCCACCGCAGGAGGCGATGCCGCCGATCCCGAACTCGGTCTACAACGCGGGCGCCGCGCTGCTGGCCGCCGAGCACGGCACTCCGGTCGGACCGCCGTGGTCGCGCGTCCATCTCGGCGGCGCGCGCTGGCTCACCGTGCGGGCCGACCGGGTCGGCACCGAGGACATCGCGGTCTCGCTGACACCCAGCACCCCGGCCGAGCGTCTGGACCTGTTCGCACGGACGCACGCGCTCTCCGCCGGCGAGACCGAGGTGCTCGACCTGCTCGCCGCCGGCCTCGAATCACACCGCATGGCAGGCGATTTGGGGATCTCCGAGCCCGCGGTCCTTGATCGCGTCAAGGCGATACTTGCCAAATCCGGTGTGCGCACCCGGCAGGGGCTTCTCGATCGGGCGCTCGGAATCACCTGACCTCGTACTCGAAGCGAGCCCCATCGACGGACGGTCTGCTGACAGTTCAGCCGCGACCTGCGGCGCCGAGTTCGTCGACCAACGCGGCGCGCGCGGCGGTGACGTGGTCGGCGAGTTCCCCTCCGGTGCGCAGCCAGATCTCATAGCCCGCGAAGAAGCAGGCCATGCCGACCTTGGCCCACAGCAGCGGGCGCACGTCCGCGGCCGGGTCGACGCCCATCTGCCGGGCCAGGTGCTCGGCGAGCAGCGCCTCGATAGCGCTGCGCTTGGCGAGATCGCGGGCCTGTAGCGCCGGGTTGGCGGCGATCAGCGCGTCGCGGGTGCGCAACTCGTCGAGCCGGTCGGCGAAATGCACCACCATCGGCCCGATGAGGGTGGCCAGCGTCTGCTCCGGGTCCTCCCCCGCCGGGCGCTCGGCGAGCAGACGTGCGAGTTCGGCGCGGTGCTCGTCGTCGTCGGCGAAGAGCAGTTCGTCCTTGCCGCTGTAGTACCGGTGCAGCGTCCGGGTGCCCACGTCGGCCGCGGCGGCGATGTCGGCGATGGTCACCGCCTCGAACCCCCGCTCGGCGAACAACCGCAGCGCCGCCTCGGCGATCGCGCGCCGGGTGCGTTCCTTCTTCCGATCCCGCAACGACATGGAAGCATTGTCACGCATGGCACAAAGTGGCACACTGTGCCATATGACAATAAGTGACAGAACTGTGGTGATCACCGGCGGCACAAGCGGACTCGGCCGCGAATGCGCCAGGGCGCTGGCCGCCGATCCGCACTGGACGGTCGTCGTGACCGGCCGGGACGCCGAGCGCGCCGAGCGGGAAGCCGCCGCAGCCGGCGCCCGCGGCATGGCCCTGGACCTGGGCTCGCTCGCCTCGGTTCAGGACTTCGCGGCGGAACTGCGCGCGGCGGGCCTGCCTCCGCTGCGCGGCCTGGTCTGTAACGCGGGGCTGCAATTCACCCGCCGCGCCTACACGGCCGACGGCGTCGAGGCCACCTTCGGCGTCAACCACCTCGGCCACCTCGCGCTGGTGCAGGAGTTGCGCGCCGATCTGGTCGCGCCCGCACGGATCGTGTTCGTCACCTCGGGGACGCACGACCCGCGCCGCTTCACCGGCATGCCGCACCCGCTGACCGCCTCCGCGCGCGAACTCGCCCACCCGCCCGCCGCGACGGAACCGGCGCACCGCGACGGCCGCCGCCGCTACAGCACCTCGAAGCTCGCGAATCTGCACACCGCCTACGAGTTGGCGCGCAGGCTCGCCGACGACGGCGTCACGGTGAACGCGTTCGACCCCGGCCTGATGCCCGGCACGGGATTGGCAAGGGACGCGGGCAGATTCGCGCAGGCGCTGTGGGGCTCGGCGGCCAAGGCCCTGGTACTGCTGCCCGGTGTCCACACGCCTTCGAGGTCCGGCGCGGATCTCGCCCGCTTGATCACCGACTCGTCCCTCGCGGCGACCACCGGCCGCCACTTCGTCGGCCGCACCGAGCGCCCGTCCTCCGCGGCCTCCTACGATCGCGAGGCCCAGCGGGCGCTCTACGACGACAGCGTGCGCCTGATCGCCGAGCTCGTCCACTGACACACCGAAGCAGCGCCTCCCTCACGGAAGGCGCTGCATTCCAGGCGCTTTCGTCTCACTTGGACTTCGGTTTGCGGCCCGCCTGTTCGAGCGCAAGGCGCAATGCGTACTCGATCTGAGCGTTGATGCTGCGCAGATCGTCGGCCGCCCATTTGGCCAGCGCCTCGTGGACGGCCGGATCGAGGCGCAGCAGCAGCTTCTTGCGTTCGACCATGAGCGCGGCTCAGCTGTACAGCGTTCCGGCGTTGACCACGGGCTGGGTCGCGCGATCGCCGCACAGCACCACGAGCAGGTTGGACACCATCGCGGCCCGGCGTTCCTCGTCGAGTTCGACGACACCCTGCTGAGTCAGGCGATCGAGCGCCAGGCCGACCATGCCGACCGCGCCCTCCACGATCTGCGTGCGCGCGGCCACCACCTGCGCGGCCTGCTGGCGAACCAGCATGGCCTGGGCGATCTCCGGCGCGTAGGCGAGGTGGGTGATCCTGGCCTCGAGCACCTCGATGCCCGCCATCTCGGTGCGGTCCCGCAGTTCGACGGTCAGTTCCTCGGCGACCTCGGCGCCGTCACGCAGGCTGGTGCGTCCGGCGTCGTGCGCGTCGTAGGGATGCGTGGTGGCCAGGTGCCGCACCGCGGCCTCGGACTGGGTCTCCACGTACTCCTCGTAGTCGTCGACGGAGAACGCGGCCTTGAAGCTGTCCACCACCCGGTAGACGACCACCGCCGCGATCTCCACCGGGTTGCCGTCGGCGTCGTTGACCTTCAGCTTCTGCGTCTCGAAATTACGCACCCGCAGCGAGATGCTCTTGCGGTCGGTCAGCGGCACCACCGAGAAGAAGCCCGGCTCGCTCACCGAACCGATGTAGCGGCCGAAGAACTGCACCACCTTCGCCTCGTTCGGGTCGACGATCACCAACCCGGTGGTCGACAGCGCGAGCGCCACCACGACCACAGTCGCCGCGATCGCCGCGATCAGCGCGGGCGTGTTCCCGTCCTTGGCCGCCGCGACGTACCCCACGGCGGCCGCGCCACCGAAGACGAGGGTCAGCACCAACCAGGCCAACAGCACCAGAAAGCCGTTGACGTGGAATGCGGGCCTGAGCTTCATGACATCCTCCCGGTATCAGAGTGATATCACGAAGATAGCACCCGGGCGCCCACCGGCCAACCGCCGATGGGCGCACCGCACGCGCTCAGGCCGCGTGCCGGAGGTTGCGGTTGAAGCGGAACATGTTGTGCGGGTCGTACTTCGCCTTCAGCGCCGCGAGCCGCGCGTAGGTGTCCGGCGCGTATCCCGCGCGGGTCTGCGCGTCGTCCGCCCCGTCGCCCGCGCCGTAGAGGAAGGCCAGGCTGTGACCGATCGTCCACGGCGCCAACACCTCTCGTACCGCGACGTGCTCGGCGGGCACCCCCGCACCCGCCCCGGGCGCGGGCATGGTGATCACGCGGACCACGTACGCGGCCTCCCGCCGATCGACGGCGACACCGGCCGGGCCGGGCCTGCCGAGCGCGCCGCCGAGGTGACGGATGTCGACCACGGCCGGAATCGACCCGCCGGGACCGGTGGCGGCGGCCAGCGCGGCCAGCGCGTCGCCGGTGAGTTCGCCGAGGACGGCATTGGTCGCGGCGTAGGCGTGCGGGTGGTCGGGATCGCTGTGGATGGTGTGCGATTCGGTGTAGGGCAGCTCGCGCAGATCGTCGCGCAGCCGTGCGCCGACCGCGCGCAACGGGGCGACCAGACGCTCGCCTTCGTCGGCGGGACCGTCGAACGCGACGCGGATCGAGGCGACGTATCGGCCGCGCAGCATCTCCGGCACCTGCGGAATGTCGGGGTAGGTCAGCGTGGCGACGCTCGAGGTCAGCCGCTCGGGCACCGTCGCGGTCCACTGCCGCCAAGCCTCCAGCGCGGCGCCCGCCAGCGGCTCGTCGAACACCAGCTGCCCGCCGTAGACCGTCCGCACCGGAACCAGGTCGAGCTCCAGCGCCGTCACCACGCCGAAGTTGCCGCCGCTGCCGAGCACCGCGCCGAACAGTTCGTCGCCCGGGCGCAGCGTGCGCATCCTGCCGTCCGCGGTGACCAGTTCGATCATCCGCACGTGATCGGCCGCGTAGCCGAATTCCCTTGCCAGCAGGCCGAGTCCGCCGCCGAGCGTGTAGCCGATCACGCCGACGGACGGCGAGGAGCCGTTCAGCGGCGCCAGCCCGAACTGCGCGGCCGCCTCGACCAGCGCGCCCGCGCGCACCCCCGCGGCGACCCGCGCGGTCCGCGCCTCGGGGTCGATCCGAATGCCGGTCATGCGGGCGGTGCTGATCAGCACCCCGCCCTCGGCCGCCACCGAGAGCCCGTGCCCGGTCGCCTGCACGGCCACCGGAAGTCCGTGGCGCGCGGCGTATTCCACCGCGGCGCGCACATCCTCGCCGTGCGCGGCGACGACCACGAGCTCGGGCCGGTGGGTGTAGGCGGTCTGGAACCCGGCGATCTCCACCTCGTACCCGGACTCGCCCGGGCGGAAGACCGGGCCGGTGAAGACGGCGAAATCGGTGGTCTGCGTTGCGTTGTCTGCCATGCCATCGACGATGCCCGGCCCAGAATGATAAGTACAACAGATAGTTTCTATCGATACTAGAATCGCCAGTTATGGAACTGCGCCACCTGCGCTACTTCGTCGCCGTGGCGGAAGAAGCCAACTTCACCCGCGCCGCAGCGCGCCTGCACCTGACCCAGCCGGGACTGAGCGCCCAGATCCGGCAATTCGAACGGGAACTCGGCCAGCCGCTGCTGGACCGTGGCGGGCGCACGGTAACGCTCACCGAGGTAGGCGCGGCAGTATTGCCGCACGCCAAGGCTGCTTTGGCCGCGACCCAGCGCATCGTGGACACGGTGGACGAGTTCACCGGCCTGCTGCGCGGTCACGTGCGAGTCGGACTCATCTCCGGCGCGGCCCCCGAGGAATTCGACGTCGCGGCGGTCCTCGCCGATTTCCACAACGACCACCCGGAAGTCGGCATCAGCCTGACCGAGGACACCTCCGAACGCATGCTCGCCGCCCTCGGCCGCGGCGAACTCGACATCGCCCTGGTCGGGCTGAGCGGCGCGGGCCTCGATCCCGGGCTCGGCAAGCAGGTGGTGCTGGACACCGCGGTGGTCGCCGCGGTCGCCGCCGACGACCACTCCCATGGGGCGACCATCCCGCTCGCCGCGCTGCGCGACCATCCGCTGATCTGCCTGCCCTCGGGCACCGGACTGCGTGGCGTCCTCGAACGCGCCTGCGCCGCAGCCGGTTTCGAGCCGCGAGTGGCCTTCGAGGCGGCCGCACCGCCCCTGCTGCTGCGGCTCGCGGCACGCGGGCTCGGCGTCGCCGTCGTGCCCGCGCTCACCGAGGAGGAGGCCGCCGCCCACGACGTGCGCGCGTTGCCGATCGTCGAGCCGGAACTGCGCGGGCAACTCGCGCTGGTCTGGCGCACCGACCATCCCGCGGCGCCGGCCACCAAGGTGCTCCTCGGCCAGCTTCGAATCGCCCTCGGCGATCGTTCCGGCGCTCGCCCGTGATCGCAGGCGGAGTCCGAAGAATGGTGACCGGCAATTCTGCGAAGTGACCTGCGCGGGTGGCACACTCGCCATTCCTCCGACACTATCGACGGAAGTGCCCACTCCGGTCACGGCTTCCATCTACACTGGTCGACGCCCTTGTCAGGGCAAGCTGAACCTCGCACTTCCCGCATTACCCGTCAGTGAAAAACAAGCCGGGAACCCGAATAATGCGTCGGCACCCATCATATTTCTTATCCGGTGCCGTTCGCCGGGGGAACGTCAAAGGAAATCGGCAAGCACGGATTGGAGTCCAATGTTTATCAAGAAACTGGTGGCTACCACATTCATGGCCATCGCGGCCACCGGCGTAGCCACCGCTACCGGACACGGGGAGGCCGGTCTGGCGGACGTCAGCTTCAGCGGCACGGACGGCGCCGTCGGCTACACGGCGATACTCGCGGCCGACCACTCGAGCGCCGTGGTGAATCTCGCCTCCGGCAAGTTCGCCATCACACCCGACGCGGTCACGGTTCTCGCGGACGACGGCACGGTCGTCGGCGCCATCCCGACAACGTTCGGGCAGTTCGCCGTCGCGCCCGCGCTCAATGCCGCAGGCACCCAGCTGTCGCTGACCCCGATCGGCGGACCGACGACCGATGCGCTCCTCTCCCGGGATCTGCCGGGCGTACAGCAGGCCGTGGGCCCGATTTCGATCATCGTCGGCGCCACCATCGGCTGCCTGGTCGGTGCCGCGATCGGCATCTGGTTCTTCGTGGTCGGAGCCATTCCCGGATGCGCCATCGGCGCAGTGGCCGGTGCCGCCCTCGGCTTCTTCTCGCCGTTCCCGTGATCGTTCACCGAGCGGAAGTAGTCGATAGACACTGACACATCGGGCCGGGCGCCCCTCGGACGCCCGGCCCACTGCTGTCGCGGCTCAGAGCAACCGCGACAGGAATGCCTTGGTGCGTTCGTGTTTCGGGTTCGCGAGCACCTCGCGCGGCACGCCCGCCTCGACCACCACGCCGCCGTCCATGAACACCAGCTGGTCGGCGACCTCGCGGGCGAAGCCCATCTCGTGCGTCACCACCACCATGGTCATGCCGCTCTCGGCGAGCTCCCGCATCACCTGCAAGACCTCGCCGACCAGCTCCGGATCCAGCGCCGAGGTCGGCTCGTCGAACAACATCAGCTTCGGATCCATGGCCAGCGCCCTGGCGATCGCGACGCGCTGCTGCTGACCGCCGGACAGCTGAGCCGGGTAGGCATTGGCCTTGTCGCCCATGCCGACTCGATCGAGCAGTTCGTGCGCGCGGGCCACGGCGTCGGCCTTGCGCACCTTCTTGACCTGCGTCGGCGCCTCGATGATGTTCTCCAGCGCCGTCCGGTGCGGGAACAGGTTGAAGTGCTGGAACACCATGCCGATATCGCGGCGCTGCCTCGCCGCATCGCGCGGGTGCAGTTCGTAGAGCTTGTCGCCCTTCTGGCGGTACCCGACGAGTTCGCCGTCCACGTACAGCCTGCCCGCGTTCACCTGTTCGAGGTGGTTGATGCAGCGCAGGAAGGTGGACTTGCCGGAACCGGACGGGCCGATCAGGCACAGCACCTCACCGCGCGCCACCTCCAGCGAGATGCCTTTGAGCACCTGGAGCGCGCCGAAGTTCTTGCACACCCGGTCGGCGACGATCATTCGCGGCGCGGCCTGCTCGTCCTTGTTCGTGGAAACCGTCATTTCGCCTTCACCACGCTCTGTGCGTCGGCCAGTTCCTGTAGCTGCTTGGCGGTCAGCTGCCGGGACGCGCCGCGCGAGTAGTACCGCTCCAGATAGAACTGGCCCACCATCAGCACGCTGGTGATGGCCAGATACCAGGTCGCGGTGACGAGCAGCAGCGGGATCGGCTGGAAGTTCACGCCGTAGATGTCGCGGGCCCGTCCGAACAGGTCGGTGCTCAACGGGATCGCGGTGACCAGCGAGGTGGTCTTCAGCATGCCGATGAGTTCGTTGCCGGTGGGCGGGATGATCACCCGCATGGCCTGCGGCAGCACGGTGCGCCGCATGGTCTGGGTCCAGGACATGCCGAGCGCGACCGACGCCTCGCGCTGCCCTTCGCCCACGGAATTGATACCCGCGCGGACGATCTCGGCCATGTAGGCGGCCTCGTTGAGGCCCAGGCCGATGACGGCGAACGTGAACGCCGCCTGCAACTCCTGCACGTCGAGCTCGAAGAACTGCGGCCCGAATGGCACACCGAGATGGATCTGCTGGTATAGCGAGGGCACCAGGCCCCAGAACACCAGCTGCACGAAAATCGGTGTGCCGCGGAAGATCCAGAGATACACCCAGGCGGTCGAGCGCAGCACCGGGTTCGGCGAGAGGCGCATCACCGCGAGCACAGTGCCGAGGACGATCGCGATGGCCATCGCCAGCACCGTCAACTCGAGGGTGACGACCGCGCCCGCCACGATCCGGCTGTCGAACAGGTACTTCCAGTAGGTGCTCCACTGGTAGGCGTCATTGGTGGCGGCGCCGTAGACGAAAAGGCCGAGCAGCACGAGGATGACGGCCGCGGCGATCCATCGGCCCGGCCTGCGCAGCGGAACCGCTTTGATCGGCTCCGGCTCGGCAGGCGCGGGGACGCCGCCGGGCCCGGGATCGCCGGGCACGACGGTGGTGTCGTTGTCGGACATGGGTCAGCTCACGGCCCCGTTGACGACCGACTGGGTGATCGCGCCGTCCTGCACGCCCCAGTTCTCGGTGATCTGCTTGTACTGGCCGTTCTGGATCAGATGGTTGACCGCGGCCTGCAGCACCTTGGCCAGCGGCGAGCCCTTCGGCACCGCCCAGCCGTAGGGCGCGGAGTCGAACACCGGGCCCGCGGTCTCGATCTTGCCGCTGCTCTGCTTGATGGCGTAGGCGGTCACCGGCGAGTCGGCCGACATCGCGTCGACCTGGCCGAGCACCAGCGCGTTGGTCGCGGCGCTCTGCTCGTCGAACGGCTTGATGTCGATGGCGGGCTTGCCTTCCGCGACGCACTTGGCGCTCTTGGCGGGCACCTCGTCGGTGTGCTCGACGGTGGTGGCCTGTACGGCGACCTTCTTGCCGCAGGCATTGTTCGGGTCGACCGGCTTGCCGGTCTGCTGGGCCCACTGGATGCCCGCGCTGAAGTAGGTGGTGAAGTCGACCTGCTGCTCGCGTTCCTTCGAGTCGGTGATCGAGGACATGCCGACGTCGTAGGTGCCCGCCTGGATCGCCGGAATGATCTTCTCGAACGCCGACTCGACGTACTCGGCCTTGATCCCGAGCACGGAGGCGACCGCATCCATCATGTCGACGTCGAAGCCGACGATCTTGCCGCTGGCGTCCTTGTACTCGTTGGGCTGGTACGGCACGTTCACGCCGATGACCAGCTTGCCGGACTGCTTGACCTTGTCGGGCAGTTGATCGGCGATTTCGGTTACCTTGTCCACCTGCACCTTGGAGACCGCCGGTCCGGTTTCCTCGGTGTTGGTGGTACAGCCCGCCAGCACGAGTGCGGCGCCGGTGAGCGCGCACATCGCTCGCAGGGCACGCCTGCCAGGCTTGGATCGATCAGACACAGCAGCCCTCCACATTTCGGTTACGAGAAACCCGGGTGTCACCACCCGTTTGGCAATCTAAGCGACCGAGACGTTTCGTGCTGGACAGTAATGGAATTCCACATCGGCTCGTTGCGGACTCCACGCGGTACAGGCTGCCGGTGCGCCGACGGGACACCATACCCCCGCGCCGATTCGCCCACTCTTGTGGGTTGCCGCATGATTGCCATCCTGTCCAGGCAGTTGTCGTCCACGCTTCACTCCGGCGCACAAGCCGAAGCGAAGCGATGCCCACACCAGCACCGAAGCCGAGACGCGCGCCACGTCCCGTCGGGAGGTCGCGGGACCCGCTCTGACGAAACCGTCGCAGCGCGGCATCGCTGGGCATTAGCTACTCGACGCGGCATCATCGCTCGTCCGCCGCCCGGAGTCCGAGGCGCGCGCACCGTGCTCAGCGAGCCTCGCGGGACCCGAGCCGCTCCGACATCGCATGGAAAAGATTCCGGCACAGGAGATTTCGCACGCATCCTCGACGGCCTGCCGATCAGGTCGAGCCGCCATCGAACGATTCGAGTTCGTCGGCGAACGCCGCGGGACCACCGGTGGTGGCGGCCACGGAGTCATCGACCGGGGCGGACGCGGTCGTCGTCGGCGCGGGGGCCGGGTGGGCGCCATGCGCCACCCGCCGCAGGTTCGCCGCCGCGGTCTTGAAGAGCGGCTGTTTGGACGCCGGATCCCAGTCGGTCGGGGTCAACTCGTTCGCCGCCCGGTCGTGCGCGCCGTCGCCTCGGTCCCAGTAGCCGTAGTGGAACGGCAGGAAGAGCACGCCGGGGCGGATCCGGCCGATGCGGGCGCGGGCCCGCACCGACCCGCGCCGCGTCGAGACCTCCACCAGGTCGCCCTCGCCGATCTCCGCGCGTTCGGCGTCGGCGCGCGAGATCTCGACCCAGACCTCCGGCGCGGCCGCGTCCAGCTGCGGTACCCGTGCGGTCTTGGTCCTGGTGTGGAAGTGGTACAGCGTTCGCCCGGTGACCAGCGCGAACGGACGGTCGGCGGCGAGTTCCTCGTGCGGGTGGACGTAGTCGGCCGCTTTGATGATCGCCTTACCGTCCGGGTTCAGCGCGCGGTACTCGGCGAGCTCGACCGGCTTCCCGGAGACCAGATCCTTGCCGTAGGACTCGCAGTCGTCGGGCGCGGTCCAGAACCGTCCGTCGGTGTAGAGGCGCTCCGTACCGTCCGGATGCGCACTGTCGCAAGGCCATTGGATGCCCGAGCCCGCACTCAACCTCGCGTGGGTCAGGCCGCTGTAGTCGCACGGGCGTCCGGCCGAGCACGCCTTCCACGCCTCGAACGCCGACTCCGGATCGCGCCAGTGGATCAGCGGGCCGCCGTCCCGGTCGCGAAAATCCATGCGGCGGGCGTAGTCCAGGAAGATGTCGAGGTCGGACTTGGCCTCACCGGGCGGGTCGACGGCCCGCTCCGAGAGGTGCACGGTGCGGTCGGCGTTGGTGAAGGCGCCGGTCTTCTCGCCCCACGCCGCGGCGGGCAGTACGACATCGGCCATGGCCGCGGTCTCGGTCGGGAAGATGTCCTGCACCACGAGGAACAGGTCCTCGCGCGCGAGGATCGACCGGACGCGCGCCAGCTCCGGCAGCGACACCGCCGGGTTGGTGGCGCTCACCCACAGCATCCGAATGTCGCCCTGCTCGGCGAGCCGGATCATCCGCATGACGTGGGTCGGCGGCCCGGAGTGCGGGATCCGCTCGGGCTCGACCTGCCACCGCTCGGCCAGCTCGGCGACGTGCGCGTCGTTGGCCCAGTTGCGAAAGCCGGCCATCTCGCCGTCGGCGCCGCATTCGCGCGTGTTCTGCGCCGTCGGCTGACCGTTCATCTGCAATACCCCGCAGCCGGGCCGCCCGAGCATTCCCCGGATCAGGTGGACGTTGTTGACCTGCACCGCCGCCGCGGTCGCCTGATGGGATTGGTAGAAGCCTTGCAGCACCGTGGACAACAGACGCGCGGCGGTGCCGAGCAGCCGGGCCGCCTCGCGAATGTCCTCGACCGCGACACCGCAGATCCTGGCCGCCCGCTCCGGGAAGAATTCGCTGACCTGAGAGCGCAATTCGTCGAAGCCGACGGTGTGCTCGTGAATGTAGTCCAGATCCACCCAGTTGTTGGCGACGATCTCGTGCAGCAGCGCGTTCATCAGCGCCACATTGGTGCCGGGCAGGGGCGCGAGGTGGACGGTGGCGTGCGCGGCGACCGGGGTGTAGCGCGGGTCGACGCACACGATCGCGGGCGGGTTCGGCCCGGCCAGCCGGTCCAGGATCCGCGTCCACAGCACCGACTGCGTCTCGGCGACGTTGTGCCCGAACAACGCGATGACGTCGGCGTGGTCGACGTCGGTGTACGAGCCCGGCTGACCGTCGCAGCCGAAGGACTCCTTCAGCGCTTGGGCGGCCGTCGCCGTGCAGAGCCGGGTGTTCCCGTCGACGTGGTTGGTGCCGATGCCCGCGTGGGCGAGCACGCTCAGCGTGTAGTACTCCTCCAGGAACAGCTGGCCCGAGGTGTAGAACCCGATCGACTCGGGACCGTGCCGCTCGAGCAGCGCCTTGCTGTGCCGCACGACGCGGTCCATGGCGGTGTCCCAATCGGTCTCGACGAGCTCGCCGTCCTGGCGGACGAGCGGGCGGGTCAGCCGGTCCGGCGAGGCGTTGGCCTGCCAGCCGAACAGATCCTTCGGGCCGAGCCTGCCGCGATTCACCCGGTCCACGGCGCGGCCGCGGACACCGACCATCCGGCCGTCCACGACCGCGATGTCGAACGCGTCGCCGTTGGAGCTCAATATCGAGGCCGACGGCACCCACCGCTGCACGTCCTCGGGCTCGACCCCCGCCACCAGATACATGTCCACCCGTTCGGGCCACCGCTGTCCCGGCCCGTACGCGAGCCTGCGACCCCAGGGTTCCGCTATTCGATCTTGCCTCTCCATACCGCCCGCGTACCCGTCGCCCGGCGCGGCAACCCGGCCTGCGCTGCGGTTTTATCCGGCGGTCGCGACCGGCCCGCGGCTACCCGCGGCCTCGGCGCGCTCGGGCGCGGGGCGGGTCGATGCGGAGCAGTGCGCCGCAAACGATCCCGGCGGCTGCCTCGATGCCCGCGGACGCGCGCAGATGCGGTGTCGCCGCGATGTCGTTGACGGCGCCGAGCGCCGCGTGCACGCGGATGCGCGCTTCCGTCGGATCCATCTCCGGGTGGTGCCCGCGCACGAGTCCCCCCCATTCGGCGACGTACCCGTGCTGTGTCCCGCGCAATCGATGGCTCTCCTCGGGCCCGAGCTGGTCGGCTTCGGAGGTGATGAGCAGCCGGATCAGGGCCGGGTTCTCCAGCGAGTACGCGGTGTAGCTGCCGATCAACCGGTGCAGCGCGTCCGCGGCGCTGGTCGCGCGGGCGAGGTCGCGTTGCAGATCGGCTTGCAGGATGAGGTTCGCGCGGGCGAACAGTTCGACGAGGATCTCGGCCTTGCTGGAGAAGCGGTTGTAGACGCTGGGGCCCGCGATGCCGACGGCGGCGCCGATGTCCTCGATGCCGACCCCGGCGAAGCCGTACCGATCGAACAGCCGGGTCGCCTGGTCGAGAATCGCGGCGCGCCGCGACGGATACCACCGGTCGGTCGCATCGACGGCGCCGACCGCGCCGCGTCTCAGCGCCGGGATCTCGGCATCGGACACCGCCGTCATCATCTCGGCGAGCAGCTGGCGGAAGCGGTCGCCGGGCAGCCGCAGCCGGTGGAAGGAGACGCTGGTCGCCACCGCCAGGGTCGACCAGGCGAGCAGGTCGGCCCTGGACGGATCCAGGTCGGGGCGGCGCACCCGCAGCAGCGCGGCCAGCTGGGCGCCGACGGCGCGCAACCGTTCCCGCAGCTCGCCGGAGATGTCCGAATCCCCCTACACTGGGCGCGTGCGTGTTCGACGGCTGATCATCCTGTCTTCTGTGGCCCTGCTCGCCCCGCTCGGCGCGGCCGCCTGCACCGTGGAGGGGGCGGGTACCAAGTCCGAATGCAATGTCGGCGGGTGCACCGTGACCTTCGACCGCGGCGTGGACGCCAAGGCGAACATTCTCGGCGTCGACGCGGAACTCGTCGCCGTGAACGGGAACACGGTCACCCTGAGGGTCGGCGGTCAGCAGGTCGACGTCCCGGTCGGCGAGACCCAGCCCGCCGACGGCCTCAACGTGACAGTGCAAGAGGTCACCAACGAGAAGGTCGTCGTCAAGCTCGCCACCGGACTGTCCTGAACCGCGGACCGAGCCGATTCAGCGCCGGTGCACCCTGGCGCACACCTGCTCGGTGAACTCGCCGGTCGAGGCCTGACCGCCCAGATCGGCGGTCGCGATGCCCGCCGCGAAGGTCGCCGCCACCGCCCGATCGATGCGATCCGCCGCGCCGTGCAGCGCGGTATCCGCGTCGCGAGTTCCCAACCAGCGCAGCAACATCGCCGCCGACAGCTGCAATGCGACCGGATTGGCGCGGTTGTGCCCGGCCAGGGTCGGCGCGGCGCCGTGCACCGCCTGCGCCATCGCGCGGGTCGCCGAGCAGTTCAACGAGGCGGCCATGCCGAGCGAACCGCTCAATTCGCCCGCCAGATCGGACAGGATGTCGCCGAACAGATTCTCGGTGACCAGCACGTCGAAATCGCCTGCGGCGCGGACCAGATGCGCGGCCGTCGCGTCCACGTGCTCGTCGTCCACCTCGACGCCCGGGTACGCGCGCGCCACCTCGTAGCAGACATCGCGAAACAGACCCATGGTCATCGGCAGCACATTCGCCTTGTGCACGATGGTGACCCGCTTGCGACGCGCCGAGGCCAGGCGGAAGGCCTCGTGCGCGATCAGCTCGCAGGCGCGCCGAGTCACCACGCCGACAGACATCGCCATGTCGCGGGTCGGCTGGAACTCCCCCGAGCCGGCGAACATATTGCGATCGGCGTAGAACCCTTCGCTGTTCTCGCGCACGATCACCAGGTCGATGTCCGACGCGGCAGAGCGGACGCCCGGGAACGCGCGGGCCGGGCGAATGTTCGCGTACAGGCCGAACTGCTTGCGGATCGCGCCACCGGGCGCCACCGCGCCGCGGTGCTCGGCCGGATAGGACGCGTTGTCATGCGGCCCGAGGATCCAGGCGTCGAGTTCCTCGAGCCCGCGCAGCGTGTGTTCCGGCAGCGCGGTGCCGAACTCCTCGATGGCGCGATGCCCCATCGGCAACGGCACCCACTTCACCGCGGCCGCGCCCGCCGCGGCCAGCGCCTCGTCGACGACCGTCTTGGTCGCGCGCACCACCTCGGGACCGATCCCGTCACCCTCGATCAGCCCCAGTCGCACCGCTGTCCTCACCTCGTTCACCGGGCAATCCTCTCGCCGACGCCTCGCCGCACCGGAACCGGCCCGCCATCCCCGGCCGTGCGGCTACGTTGAGAAGATCATGGTGCAGTCGGTCGAATTGCTGGTGGACGACGCGGCCGAGGCCGAGATTCGGCGGCAGTGGACGCTGCTCGCCGAGGCCGGGCTGCCCAGTGTCACGGCCAAGGCGATCGAAACCCACCGCCCGCACATCACGATCGCGGTGGCCAGACAGATCTGGCCGCGCATCGACCACGCCCTCGACGAGCTGATCTTCCGCCCGTTCCCGGTGCGGCTCGGCGGCGTCCTGGTGTTCGGCGCACGACACCCGATCCTGGTCCGGCTGGTCGTACCCTCCGAACAGCTGCTCACGCTGCAGAGGCGGGTATACGACATCGTGTCGCCGTGTCCTGGCGCGCCCGCCAACCTGCGTCCGGACGCCTGGACGCCGCATATCACGCTGGCCCGCCGGGTACCGGTCCGTCTGCTCGGTGACGCGGTGCATTCCGTGGCGGCCGATCGTGATTTCCCCGCCACGATCGCGGGTATCCGTCGGTGGGACGGCGACCAGCGGCGCGAGTGGCCGGTGGGCCGTGGAAGATAAGAGCCGAGCCCGGCGTTACAGCTGGCAACATTCGATACGAGAGGACGTCATGGCCACCCAGACGCTGACCGAGCAGAATTTCGACGAGGTAGTCACCGGAAACGACGTGGTACTCGTCGATTTCTGGGCCGATTGGTGCGGCCCGTGCAAGAGCTTCGCGCCGACCTTCGAGGCCTCCTCGGCCAAGCACCCCGACGTCGTGCACGGCAAGGTCGACACCGAAGCCCAGCAGGGCCTCGCCGCCGCCGCGAACATCCGTTCCATCCCGACCATCATGGCGTTCCGCGAAGGCGTTCTGGTGTTCGCGCAGCCGGGCGCGCTGCCGCCGGCCGCGCTCGAGGACCTGGTCACCCAGGTGAAGGCCCTCGACATGGACGAGGTCCGCAAGCAGCTCGCCGAGCAGCAGTCGGCTTCGGAATAAGACGCACACACGTCGGGCCGGGCACCCCGCTGGGGCCCGGCCCGACGTGCGTTTCAGGAACGGCGCGATTCAGGAACCGAGTCGGTTGATCCCGGAAAGCATTGCGCGAACGATGGATTCGGCGCCGTCGTCGGCGAACGCCGCGCCCCATCCGCGCTTGCCGTCGAGCTCGCACCGGACGAAGGTCGCGGTGCCGCCCGCGGTGCGGCGCTGGTGGAACTGCAGGATCTCCACCGGATAACCCTCCTCGTAGAGGGCCGAGGTGAGGGCCGCGACCGGGCTGCCGGTGGTGGCCACCGTGCGGAGGTGGTCGGCGAACTCGAGCGTCGCGGTGCACTCGGCGTTGCGGTGACCGGCGGCGAATTCGCTGAGCCGGATCGGACCGGCGTGCCCGCAGTAGTGGTCGTAGAATTCCGCCGGGCTCATCCCGGCGGCTTCCGCGCGCAGCCCCTTGGGCGCGGCGGCGATGAATGTCTGAGTATCAAGAGTCAGCATGGTCATTGTGGGGTAGGTCTTCCCGAAAAATGTCGGCGGAGGGGACCAGCGTCAACACATTCAACAGCCCGCAGCGAGGGGGCCGGTCCGAATCAGACCCCGCTACGGCGGGTTACTACGAGAAGTCGCGCCTGCGCCACCACCGCGGTAAGCGGAATTAGCCCGGTGCGCACCTCAGGCCCGGAGGCGGTAGCCTGCGTAACCACGGAGGACCCGGTGTGCACCGAGTTCAACCCAGCGCGGTCGCGGTCTGCGACACGAAGCGCTGCGCTGTGGTGGTCGGCGGGATTCGGCACGGCATCGAGGATAGGCATTCCGTGGCCCGATAGCAACCTTTTCGCACCTACGTTTCGTCTACTCGCGGGTATCATCGCCGCAGCTCACACCGCCCGTGCCGCGGGTAACGTCGTGGCATGGGTCTCCTCGCCATGACCATCCCCGGACTCGCCCTGCTGCTGATCCTCCTCGCGTTCGCCGAAGTCCTCTGGAACCGCCTCACCGGCAGTCGTTTCCTGCCCTGGACCAAACGCCGCTCCGGTCACCCGGTCGCGGCCACCGGCTTCGAAGAGGTGACCGCGGCCTTCCAAGGCTCCAAGCACTACGAGTTCGAACAGCGCCAGACCACCCTCATGCATCGGGAGACGAAGTCCGACGGCGCGCCGCCGCGGGACGAGGTGGATCTGATCACCGGCGCGGCGCGATTGGTCCGCCGGTCACCGTCGCACTGACCCGTTCGATCCTCGGTGCAGCCGATCCTGCCCCGCAGCAGCGGCTTCCAGCGATGTTGCGGCTCGAACCCCCGAGTTGTCAGTGGCACAACATGTTTCGTCGCACCGCACGGCACGGCCGGGGCCTCGGTGATCCGTTCAGGGGAGCTATGGCCACGAGCGACAGAAAGCACTGCGATTCGGACCACTCAGCCGGAGCAAACAGCGCAGACTTGAAACATCCACGCTGCGACAGGTGATGGCGACAGCGCGTCCAGTGTGCGGCGGGGTGCCGAAAGGGGATCTCGATGTCGCTGGTGTACCGGGCCATCTGGCAGGACGATCGAGATGAGTTGTGCGCACACGCATTGACCGACATGCGTACCTGGATTTCGGAGAAGTGCCACGATCAGATCGACGTTCCAGAGACGGGCTACGTCGCAGCCACCATTCGAGAGGGAGCGTCGGACTGCTCGGTCGACATCATGGTCGAACAAGCCGGCGCGCACGATGCTTCGATCACGGCGCTGCGAACCGCCATGGCGGAAGTCAGGTCGGACGGAGTGCGCTGGAAGATAACGCTCCGAGTTTGGCAGGAGCCCGCGACCGGTACTGGTTTCGTATGGACCGACCTCTCTGCCGTCGGCGACAACCCCAATCTGCGAACTCTCGCTCCGGCGGCGCCGCGGCTCGTGCGGAAAATGCTGTCCACCGCGACGAACCCTCGGGTAGGGAGCCAACCGTCGTGGTCCGCAGGTCGATCAGAACGAGATGCTGCACCAACTGGAATTGGCAACCGAGAACGCTCAGTATCTGCAACGGAAAGTCGAGTACTACGAACAACTGCAAGGCGGTGTACTCAACGCCGTGCCCGCACCCGGCGCGACTGCCGAAATTCCCTCCATCGCGGCCAACCCAACCGACGCGGTCCGCAAAGCGGTCGCTCACCCCGATGGTCGGGGTCCGCGGCCGCCGTGCACGCCTCGGTCTCAGCCCGCCGCGACAGGGATCGCGACCGGAGACGGAGCCGCCACCGGCGACAGATCCGAGGCGGTGGCGCGGTCCAGGCCGCGACGGTCGTAGAGGTGGGTGGCGAGGACGCCGAGGATCAGGCCGATGGCCAGGCCGAGCAAGGTCATCCAGAGGCCATGGCCGAGGCCCGCGGAGGCGCGGGCGTCGAAGAAGAGGATGGCGCGCACGGCCAGGTAGATCTGGTGCATGGGTTCGAAGGCCGCCAGATTCGAGATGTAGGAGGGCGTGGCCTCCAGCGGGACGGTGGCGGCCGACGAGGGCAGGCCGAGCACCACGAACAGGATCAGGTTGACCAGCAGGCCCGCGGTGCCGAAGGCGGCGAGCACCGCGAGCGCGGTGATGCCGACGGCGATGATGGCCAGGGTCCCGTACAGCCACAGCAGCGGCCCGTTACCGAGCGGGATGCCCAATGCCGTTGCGACGCCGAGGAACATCGCGGACAGGATGGGCGCCGCCGTGGCGATGACGCCCCACTTGATCAGCAGGGTGCGCAGGCGCGAGACGCCCGTGGCGGGCGGCTGCACGAACCAGGGGCCGTACTCGGTCGGCGTGAAGCCGAGCACCGAATCGATGAGCGTGTGGATCATCATGGCGCCGGTGAATCCGGCGAGCAGCAGGATCAGCGTGTAGAAGAAGGCGACGAGACCCTGCCCCGCGCCGTCGTCCATCGGCCGGTAGGGAGCCGTGACGATCTGCACCGGGTCGGTCAGCTGAAGCCTTGCGGCGCCGCTCATCTCGACGGGAGCGCCGTTCGCGAGCGCGGCGTTCACCTGATCGGTGAGATTCTTGCCGACGGTCTCGTTCACGCGCGTCAGCGCGCGGTCGGCGATGCGCTGCATGATGCCGGTGGTGTAGGGCCCGATGCGCGGATTCGTCTGCACCGTGATGACCGGTCGCTCGATCTCGCCGGGCACCACCGCGGCCGCGCCGAGAATGGCGAGGCGCTTGGTGAAGTCCGACGGGATCACGATGGCGCCGTACACCTCACCGTTCTGCAGCTGGTTGCGCGCCTCGGCGATGCCGACGACGCGCAGATCGACGGTGTCCGAGGGGATTCCGGCCACCAGCGCGTCGGTGACCTGAGCGCCGATGTTCGCGGGCTTGCCGTCGCGGGTGTCGCCGACGTCCTGGTTGACCAGCGCGACGGGAAAGTCGTGCAGGTTCTTCTCGGTATTGCTGGCGTAGCCGAGGTACATGGTGGCGAGCAGCCCCGCGAACACCATCAACACGGCGATCGGGGCGGTGAAGGTCCGAACCGTCATACCGAAAAATGTAGGCAGTGCCTACAAAGTAGTCAATGCCTACATTTTGTTATCCTGCATACACCATGCCGAGAACCCGAACACGCGCCTACCATCACGGCGACCTGCGCGCCGAGTTGCTGCAGCGCGCCGAGACCACGCTGCGGGAGTCCGGCGTCGACGGCCTGTCGCTGCGGCAATTGGCGCGCGACATCGGCGTCAGCCACGCGGCGCCGACCAGGCATTTCAAGGACAAGCAGGCGCTGCTCGACGCACTCGCGGTGTCGGGGTTTCAGCAGCTCGGCACCGCGCTCGAGACGACCGCGGTCTGCGATTCGGTCGGCGGCCCGATCCGCGACATGGCGCGGACCTACCTGCGCTTCGCCACCGAGAACTCGGCCCTGCTCGCGCTGATGTTCGCCCGCAGGCACAGCCCGGCCGCGGGCGACGCGATGTCCGAGGCGGTGGACCGGGCCTTCGCCGCGCCGGTCGCGCTCATCGCGAACGCACAGGCGCGCGGCGAGGTGATCGCGGGCGAACCCCGGCGCATCGCCCTGTCCGCCGTCGCCATCCTGCAAGGTTTGGCCACGTTCGTCGGCTCCGGTGTGATCGCCGCCGACGCCGCCGACGAACTACTGGACGAGATGACCAGCCACATGCTGGACGGGCTGCGCCCGCGACGGTGACCCGGTCGGACCGGCTTTCCACACACCCCTCGCACGCTTCACACAGTCAATGCCTCTGTGCGGCGGGCGGGAGATGTGTGGGGCCGACGATCAGTGCGCGGCGGAATCCCAGCTGCGCCCGGTGCCGACCGACACATCCAGCGGTACCGAGAGATCGATCGCGCTGGACATCTGCTCGCGGGCCAGCCGCTCCAGCGCCTCCCGCTCCCCCTCGGCGACCTCGAAGACGAGCTCGTCGTGGATCTGCAGCAGCATCCGCGAGCGCAGGCCCGCGTCGCGAATCGCGCTGTGCACGTTGATCATCGCCACCTTGATGATGTCGGCGGCGGTGCCCTGGATGGGCGCGTTGAGCGCCATCCGCTCGGCGGCCTCGCGGCGCTGCCGGTTGCTGGAATCCAGGTCGGGCAGGTAGCGGCGGCGGCCGAAGAGCGTCTCGGTGTAGCCGACCTTGCGCGCCTGCTCGACGACCTCGTACAGGTAGTCGCGGATGCGGCCGAAGCGGGAGAAGTAGATGTCCATCTGCTCCTTCGCCTCGGTGGTGCTGATCTTCAGCTGCGCCGAGAGACCATAGGAGCTCAGCCCGTAGGCGAGGCCGTACGACATGGCCTTGATGCGCCTGCGCAGTTCCGGGCTGACCTCGGAGATGGGGATGTCGAAAGCCTTGGACGCGACGAAGCTGTGCAGGTCCTCCCCGGAGTTGAACGCCTCGATCAGGCCCTCGTCGCCCGACAGGTGCGCCATGATCCGCATCTCGATCTGGCTGTAGTCGGCGGTCATCAGCTCCGCGTACCCGGCGCCGACCACGAAGGTGTCGCGGATCTGGCGTCCGGTGTCGGTGCGGATGGGGATGTTCTGCAGGTTCGGCTCGGTCGAGGAGAGGCGTCCGGTGGCCGCGATGGTCTGATTGAACGTGGTGTGGATGCGCCCGTCCTCGGCGACGGACTTCAGTAGCCCGTCCACCGTCACCTTCAGCCGGGTGGCGTCGCGGTGCGCGAGCAGGTGCTCGAGGAACGGGTGCTCGGTCTTCTCGAACAGCGATTCCAGCGCGTCGGCGTCGGTGGTGTAGCCGGTCTTGGTGCGCTTGGTCTTGGGCATGTCGAGCTCGTCGAACAGCACCACCTGCAGCTGCTTGGGCGAGCCGAGGTTGATCTGCTTGCCGATCACGCCGTAGGCCGCCTCGGCCGCCTCGCTCACCTTGTCGGCGAACCGGCGCTGCAACGTCTCCAACAGCTCGACGTCGACCGCGATGCCGGCGTCCTCCAGGGTGGACAGCACGCCGAGCAGCGGCAGCTCCATGTCGGTGAGCAGCGCGGTGGACTCGATCTGCTCGAGTTCCTGGTCGAGTGCGGCGGCCAGGTCGAGCACCGCGCGGGCGCGCAGCATCTCGGCCTGCGCCAATTCGGCGTCGACGGTGTCCTCGTCGTCGAGCAGCGAGAGCTGCGGCGTCACATCGGTCTCCGCGCGCAGCTCGCGGTGCAGGTAACGCAGCGAGAGGTCGTCGAGGTTGAAGCTGCGCTGGCCGGGACGGACCAGGTAGGCCGCCAGCGCGGTGTCGCTGGTCAGTCCGGCCAGGGTCCAGCCGCGTCCGCGCAGCGCGTGCCCGGCCGACTTGGCCTCGTGCAGAGCCTTGAACACCGTGGCATCGGCGAGCCAGGCGCCGAGCGCGGCCTCGTCCTCGGGGGCCAGCACGGTGACATCGATGTAGCCGCCCTCGCCGTCGGCGGCCGCGATCGCGATCGCCTTCACGTCGCCGTTGCCGGGCGCTCCCGTGCCGACCACCGAAACACCGTGCCGGACACCGGCTTTCGCGTGCTCAGTGAGCCACTCGCCGACCGCGCCGACGGCCAGCGCGCCGCCGGAGATCTCGAAACCGGATTCGGCCTCCGGCTCCGGCGGGGCCAGGGTCTCGAACAGCCGGTCGCGCAGCACTCGGAATTCGAGGTCGTCGAACAGCTGGTGGATCTTCTCCCGGTCCCACGGCGCCTGCGCCAGCTGGTCGGGGGTGTAGGGCAGCGGCACGTCCTTGACCATCTCGGTGAGCTGCCGGTTGAGCACCACGCTGCTGAGATTGGCGCGCAGCGCGTCGCCCACCTTGCCCTTCACCTGGTCCACCTTCTCGACCAGGCTGGCCAGATCGCCGTATTCGCGGATCCACTTGGCGGCGGTCTTCTCTCCCACGCCGGGGATGCCGGGCAGGTTGTCGCTCGGGTCACCGCGCAGCGCCGCGTAGTCCGGGTACTGGATCGGGGTGAGGCCGTATTTGGCCATCACCTCGTCCGGGGTGAACCGGGTCAGGTCGGAGACGCCCTTGCGCGGATACAGCACGGTGACCTCGTCGTTCACCAGCTGGATCGAGTCGCGGTCACCGGTGACGATGAGGACCCGGAAGCCCTCGGCCTGCGCCTGGGTGGTGATGGTGGCGATCACGTCGTCGGCCTCGAAGCCGTCGATCGCCATCACCGGGATGCCGAGCGCGCCGAGCACGTCCTTGGTGAGCTCCACCTGGCCGCGGAACTCGTCCGGCGTCTGGCTGCGGTTGGCCTTGTACTCCGGGTACGCCTCGGTGCGGAAGGTCTTGCGGGACACATCGAAGGCCGCGGCGACGTGGCTCGGCTTCTCGTCGCGCAGCAGATTGATGAGCATCGCGGTGAACCCGTACACCGCGTTGGTGGTCTGCCCCGTCACCGTCTTGAAGTTCTCCGCGGGTAGCGCGAAGAAGGCGCGATAGGCGAGCGAATGCCCGTCCAGCAACAGCAGTGTCGGCCGGTCGCCGGGGGCGGCGGCGGTGGGACGCGAGGCAGTCGTGGGTGAGCTCACGCCCCAGAGTCTAGGGACCGGCACCGACAAGCCGATACGCCGACACCGGGACACGCGCCGCACCGGCGCGGGGAGGCATGACGAGGCCGCAGCGGCGCGGACCTATTCGACGTTCTTCTACTCGGCGTACCAGGTGTTGCACTCCCAGGTGTCGCCTTTGTCGGAGCCCCACTTCCACCAGCCCCACACGTTGTGGCCCGCGCCGCGCACCCGGGTTGCGCCGGGGCGATCGCCCGCGGCGCGCGCCCGGTCGGCTGCCTCGTCCCAGGTCTGCTGATCGATGTCGCCGCGGCCGTGGCTGATGCCGAAGAACATGCCCGCGAAGCACCCGGCTTGCAGCTCGAGCCGCCTGCTCAGTTCCAGGCCCGCCGCGGTCTGCCAGCCCGCTTCGGTACGCCGGTCGGTGTAGGCGCGCAGGACGCCGACCACCTGCTGGATGTGGTGGCCGTACTCGTGGGCGAGCAGCGCCAGCTGCGCGCCGCGGCGCGAACGCGCGGTAGCGGCTCCCGCGGCGTCGTACGGGATGACGATCGTCTCGTCGGTATCGCAGTACGACGCGGGCCGCCCGTCCTGCGGGCAGGGGCTGCGCACCGCGTCGACGGTCGCGGGCGCGTCCAGCCGGGCCGGGCGGAACGGCAGTCCGGCGCCGCGCAGCGTCGGCTCCCACGCCGCGTCGAGACAGCGGACCGCGGCGCGATAGAACACCCGCGCCGCCTCGGGCTCGTCGCGCCATTCGGGCAGTTCGCAGTCGACCCGTCCGAGCCCGACGTGCTGGGCGAACAGCGGATGGTCCGTCAGCGCGTATACCGGGCGGCTCACCGAGACGTGCGAGCCCGCCAGCGGCAGCCCGGCCAGCGGTGCGGGCGCGATCGGCGGCGCGGCGTCGCGCGCCGGATTCGTCTCCTCGCCGACCGATCCGGCGAAACCGGGGCCGGTCGAGACCGATGATTTCCCGGTCCGCAGCTCGCCCGCGTCCGCGGGCGAACCGCTCACCGCGGCGATACTCGCCGCCGCGCCGAGGACGACCGCACCGCAGAGCAGCGCGATCAGGATCCGTCTTCGGATTCGAGTTGCCAAGAGCCGGTTCATCGTCCCCCCTGACCGTGCTTCGTCAACGCACCTTCATGGAACCGGACGCGACGGCCACCCGCAACTCGAGTGTTCCGAGCCGAGCGCTCACAGCGTGCCGGCCAGCTCCCTGAGCACCGGCAGGCTCACCGAGCCCGAGCCGAGCACCACATCGTGAAACGCCTTGATGTCGAAGCGCTCCCCCAGCCGTTCGGCGGCCAGCGCCCGCTGCTTCCGGATCTCCAGCTGGCCCACCTTGTAGGACACCGCCTGGCCGGGAATCGCGATGTAGCGATCGATCTCGACGGTGATCTCGGTCAACCCCACCGGTGCGTTGGCCACCATGAAGTCGATGGCCCGCTGCCTGCTCCAGCCCTTCGCGTGGATGCCGGTGTCCACCACCAGGCGGCAGGAGCGCCACGAATCGCCCGCCAGCATGCCGAGCCGGTCGAGATCGTCGGCGTACAAACCCATCTCGTCGGCGAGCCGCTCGGTGTAGAGCGCCCAGCCCTCCACGAACGCGGTGTTGGCGAAGGACTGCCGCTGGAAGCGCGGCAGGTGTTCGAGCTCGTTGGCGATGGTGAGCTGCAAGTGGTGTCCCGGGATCGCCTCGTGGTAGGCCACCGCGGCGGTCTCGAAGCGTCCACGCCCCTGCGGCTCGTGCTGGTTGACGAAATACGTTCCCGGCCGGGAACCGTCCGCGGCGGGCGGGAAGTAGTACGCCGTCGGGGCGTCGGCGGCCAGGAAGTCCGGCACCGGCACGATGTCGCAGGACTGGCGGGGCAGCCTGCCGAACCAGTTCCCCATCTCGGCGGTCGCGGCGTCGAGGCAGCGTTTGGCGTCGATCATGATCTGCTCGCCGTCGCGGTAACACAGCTCGGGATCGTCGCGCAGCTTGCCGAAGATCTCCGCGAGATCCGACGTGCCCCACAGCCGCGCGCCGACCCGCGCGTATTCCTCACGCAACAAAGCCAATTCGGAAAGACCCAGTTCGTGGATCTCCTCCGCGCCCAGATCGGGCAGCGTGGTGTGGTGGTGCAGCAGGCTGCGGTAGATCTCGGCGCCGTCGTCGCCGAGCCAGCACAGACCGCTGCGCTCGTCGGGCCTGGCGGCGGGCAACAGCTCGTCGGCCAGCGCGTCGCGGTACCGCCGGAACGCGGGCCGGATCACGTCACCGGCGACCTGCGCCAGGTCGGCGCGCCACTGGGCCTCGCCGTCCCAGTCCTGCGGTCCGGCGAAGGTGACGAACGGATCGCGCGCCGGATCGGAGGCCAGGTAGCCGTCCAGCTGGTTGAGCGAGCGCTCGATGGTGATCCTGGCGGGCGCGCGGCCCGCGGCCAGACCGTCGCGGAAACGGTCCACCGCCTGGCTCAGCATGTCGCCGAGCTGTTCGTGCCGCCGCAGCAGCGCCCGCGCGTGCTCGGGTTGCGGCGCGTTGATCTGCGGCGCCGTGGTGAGCAACGCCGCGTGCACGCCGTCCATCTGATCGGAGGCCATCTCCAACGGCCGCCAGCCCAGATGATCCACCGCCGTGGCCAATTCCGCGCGCAACAGACTGCGGGTCACCCGGTTGGTGGGCGAGAGCTGGGCCGGGTCGAGCGCGTCGACCCGGCCGAGCAGATCGCGCAAGGAATCGAGCCGACGCTGTTCGGCGTCGAGCGAGAGATCCTCGATGCGATCGTCGAAACGGTGGTCACCCAGCAGCGTCGCCAGGGTGGGCGCCGCCGCCAACGTCTCGTCCCAATACCGGTCGGCCAGCCCGAGCAGCTCCTCGTCCATGAACGCACTGTATCTTTGGCGCGCTGGCGCGCGCGGGTGTTCGCGGCCCTTATGTCTCGCTTCCGAGCGATCGAGACTCGCGACTTCGTCGCATGCGCTTCGATCGCTCGGAAGCGAGACGGCCGCGAACGGGCTCGTAAGACTCGCCCTCGGAGTGGCTGGAAATGCGGGGTCGGCCCGTTTGTCCCCAGATATGGCAGCCAGTGCGCGCAGCGCTTTGCAGTCGCCTTCGTATCGCTTGCCAACGATCGAGACTCGCGACTTCGTCGCATGCGCTTCGATCGCTCGGAAGCGAGACGGCCGCGAACGGGCTCGTAAGACTCGCCCTCGGGGTGGTTGGGAGTGCGTGGATGTGCGGGCCAGCTGGATGAAGTCCGCCGGAGTCCGTAGTGCGGACGAGCCGCGCCAATTGGCCACGGCCAGCGAGCCGACCAGATCCGACCGGCTGGAGTGCGGGACGGCACCCTCGGGGAAACCGCGGGTGCCGTCGCAGGCGGTGCGCCTTTATCCGACTCCGAGGTAAGCCGACTTCACCGCGGGGTCGGTGAGCAGCTGGCTGCCGCTTCCGGTCTTGGTGACGCCGCCGGTCTCCAGGATGTAGGCGCGGTCGCTGCGGGCCAGCGCCTGCTGGGCGTTCTGCTCGACGAGCAGCACCGTGGTGCCCTGCCGGTTGATCTCCCCGATGATGCGGAAGATCTGCTGAATCACCATGGGCGCCAAGCCCATGGACGGTTCGTCCAGCAGCAGCAGGCGCGGTCGCGCCATCAGCGAGCGGCCGATGGCCAGCATCTGCTGCTCGCCGCCGGAGAGCGTGCCGCCGACCTGTTTGCGCCGCTCCAGCAGCCGGGGAAACAGGTCGAACACCCAGTCCAGGGTCTGCTGGTATTCGGCCTTCTGCGCGAAAGTGCGCCCGTAGCAGCCCATGTCGAGGTTTTCCTGCACCGTCATGCCGGGGAAAACGCCTCGGCCTTCCGGCGCCTGGATCAACCCGCCGACCACCCGTTCGTGCGCCTTCATCGTGGTGATGTCGCGGCCCTCGAACCTGATCCGCCCACGCGTCAGGGGCAGCAGTCCCGACAGCGCGCGCATGGTGGTGGTCTTGCCCGCGCCGTTCGCGCCGAGCAGGGTGACCAGCTCGCCCTCCGCGACTCGCAGCGACACGCCGTGCAGCGCTTGGATTCTGCCGTAGTTGACGACCATGTCGTCGACCTCGAGCAACGCGGGCGCGTCGCTGAAATCGCGCTCGGGTGGAGTCTGCTCTCCCTCCGCCCCCGGCTCCTTCCGTACGCTCACCGACGGCCCGCCCGGCGGCGTGATCGGCAGCTTCCTGGTCGGTTCGTCCGCCGACTCCGTTGCGCCGGAGCCCCATTCGCCTTCGCCCTCCGAACCGGGTGCGCCAGGGCCGGAGGCGCCCTCGTCCGCCGAGGACGCAGGCTTCGATTCCGCCTCCGCATCGGGCACGCCGAGGTATGCCGCGATGACCCCGGGATCATCACGGATCTCGCCGGGCAGCCCGTCGGCGATCTTGCGGCCGAACTCCAGCACCACGATCCGGTCGGTCACGCCCATGACCAGTCGCATGTCGTGCTCGATCAACAGCACGGTGAACCCGTCGTCGCGGATCTTGCGGATCAGATCCATCAGCGCCGACTTCTCGCTGGGGTTGAAGCCCGCGGCGGGCTCGTCCAGGCACAGCAGTTTCGGTTCGGTGGCCAACGCGCGGGCGATCTCCAGCCGACGCTGATCGCCGTAGGACAGGTTGCGCGCCTTCTCCACCGCGCGCGGCGCGATACCGACGAACTCGAGCAGCGCCATTCCGCGCTCGATGGCGTCGCGCTCCTCGCGGCGGTGCCGCGGGCTGCGGAACACCGCGCCGGGCACCGAGGTCTTGTGCCTGGCGTCGGTGCCGACCACCACGTTCTCCAACGCGGTCATCTCGCCGAAGAGCCGCACGTTCTGGAAGGTCCGGGCGATGCCGAGCCGGGTGATGGCGTTGCGCTTGGTCTTGGTGAGCGGCTGGCCGTCGAAATACACCAGACCGGAGGCGGGCTTGTACACGCCGGTGATCGCGTTGAAACAGGTGGTCTTGCCCGCGCCGTTGGGACCGATGAGCCCGAGGATCTCGCCGCGGCGGATCTCGAAACTCACCTTGTCCAGCGCGGTGAGTCCGCCGAACTTGACGGTCAGTTCCTCGGTCTTCAACAGCGGCGCGCCGACCTCGGTCTCGATCGTGCGGTGCGGCGCGACCACCTCGGCGACGGTCTCCTTGTCGCCGAGTTCCGGAATCACCGCGGTGACGTCGACCTCGCCCGCGCTCTTCGCTTCCTGCGGTGGCGCGGCGTAGCCCGCCGCCATGTCCTCGTTGTCGAACAGCGCGTCGCCCGCGCCGGGCCCGGTCATTTCGCCGCTCCGATCGGCTCGCCCACCGTGGGTCTGCGCACGGCCTGGTACACCTGTCTACCGTAGGTGAGCAGCTTCTGCCGGACCGGGAACAGACCCTGCGGCCGCAGAATCATCATCACCACCAACGCGATTCCGAAATACAGATACTTGAGGTCGCCGAGCGACTGGGCGCCGCCCTTGCGGAACAGCAGCACACTGCCCAGCAGCAGCGCCGCCATGACGCCGGTGAACACCATGCCGGTGATCAATCCGCGGCGCGGCCAGGCACCGAACTCGCGACCCTTGTACCGCCACAGCACCAGCAGGCCGACGAACAGCGCCACATCGGCGATCAGCAGCACGTAGCCGGTCGACTCGTCGTCCACCAGTTGCACCGAGGTCAACCGCTTGGGCAGGTAGGCGATGATGAACGCGCCGAAGATCACTCCGAGCTTGTTGCCCTGGCCACCGATCACCACGGCGCAGAGGAACAGCATCGAGTTGATGATGTTGAACCCGGTCGGGTTGATGAACTGCACCTGGCCCGCGTACATCGCGCCGGACAGCCCGCCGACCGCGGCGCCGATCAGGAACGCCCACAGCTTGAACTTGAACGTCGGCACGCCCATGATCTCGGCGGCGTCCTCGTCCTCGCGGATGGCCACCCAGGCGCGGCCGACCCGGCTGCGCTCCAGGTTGCCGACGATCAGCAGCACGATGATGACGAGCACCATGCCGAGCCAGAACCAGTAGGTACCGTAGCTGGCCCGGTCGAGCAGGTTGGCGCTGTCCGGATCGCCGGTGTTGCCCGCGGAGAACACGCCGTTGGGCTTCTCCGCCGACTCGCCCACGTGCGGGTACGCCACCCCCGACAGCCCGAGGCTGCCGTTGGTCAGCTCGTGCAGGTTGTCGGCGAGCAGTCGGACGATCTCACCGAAGCCGAGCGTGACGATCGCCAGGTAGTCCCCGCGCAGCCGCAGCGTCGGCGAGCCGAGGATGAGACCCGAGAGCGCGGTCACCGCGACCGCGATCGGCAGACAGGCGAGCCACGCCCACTCCGGATCGAGCCAGCCGCCGTCGGTCTGGTTCCACGGACTGTTCGGACTGGTCAGCAGGCCCACCGTGTAGGCGCCGATGGCGTAGAAGCCGACGTAGCCGAGGTCGAGCAGACCCGCCTGTCCGACAACGACGTTCAGGCCGATGGCGATCAGCGCGAACATCGCGAACTCGGCCATGACGAGGCCGAAGTTGTAGGCGGGGGTGTCCAGAATCGGCGGCGGGAAGAGCGGAAGCAGCGCGAGGGCGAAGATCGCGGGGACGCCGACGGCCCATTGCGCGGGCCGCGACAGCCCCTCCCACCAGGTGCGGAGCGCGTCGCCGACGCCCTGCCTCGGCGCCGTCTTGGTCAGGTCGGTCATGCGCGGGCCCTCCCGAGGCTCTCACCGAGGATGCCGGTCGGCCGGACCATCAGCACCACCACCAGCACGACGAACGCGACCACGTCGCGCCATTCGATGCCGAACAGGATCTGCCCGTACTGCTCCACGACCCCGAGCAGCAGACCGCCGAGCAGCGCGCCGCGCAGATTGCCGATGCCGCCGAGCACCGCGGCGCTGAACGCCTTGATGCCGAGGATGAAGCCGCCCGAGTAGATGATCGCCGGTGGGATCTTGATCGCGTACAGCGTCGCTGCCGCACCCGCGAGGACGCCGCCGATGAGGAAGGTCAGCATGATGACGCGTTCACGGGAGACGCCCATCAGCGTCGCGGTGTCCGGGTCCTGCGCCACGGCGCGGATGCCGCGGCCGAATTTCGTTCTGTTGATGAGCATTTCGGTGGCGATCGCGAGCACCACGGCGGACACCACGATCAGGATCGCGATATTGGTGACGTCGGCGCCGCCGAAGCTCAACTGCACCGTCGGCTCGACGAGCTGCACCGGCTGCTGGGCGTTGGTGCCGCCCAGATCGGGATTGATCTTCGGCAGGATGAAGTGCACGAACTCCTGGATCACGAACGACATGCCGATCGCGGTGATCAGGAACGACAGCGGTTTGGCCCCGCGTTTGCGCAGCGGGCGATAGGCGACCCGCTCCAGTCCGACCGCCGCGCCGCCGGACACCAGCATGCCGACGATCATCGCCAAACCGATGTAGACGACCGTCAGTAGCACGCCCTGGTTGTAGACATCGGGGCTGGCGGCGAAACCGAACAGCATCAGTCCGATCAACTGACCGAACATGCCCAACATGAATATTTCCGAATGGGCGAAATTGATGAGCCGAAGTACGCCGTAGACCAGGGTATAGCCCACCGCGACCAAGGCGTAGATGGATCCGTAGGTAACTCCGTCGACGGTCAGTCGCCAGAATTGATCGATCACTCCCTGATAGTTGAAGTCGATCGAGCCGTCGGCGAGGTATGCCACGCCGGCCAGTGCTGATGCTGTCATTCGAATAGTGCCCTCACCCGTGCCCCTCATGACACAGCACGTACGGGGGCGTTACGGGCACCCCCGTACGTGCTGGGTTCGCGGTCTTACTTGACTTCGTAGATCCAGATCTGGGCGTTGGCCAACTCGCCGTTCTGGCTCCACTTGTAGTTACGGGCCAGGCCGGGGCCGTCGTAGGAGCGCACGAACTCGAGCAGATCGGGGCGGGTGACCTTGCCGCCATCGATGCCCTTGGCCAGGATCGCGGTCAGGTCGTAGGCCTCCACCGAGTACACGCCGGGCGCCTGTCCGTTGAGCGCCTCGTAATCCTTGGCGAACTTCTCCGGAGCCGGACCACACGGGCAGGTGAGGCTCGCACCCTTGGCGGCACTGCCCGCCTGCGAGATGAACTGCGGGTCGTTGACGCCGTCCGGGCCGACGAACACGGCCTTCACGCCACCGGACTTCAGCTGCTGCGCCAGCGGCGCGCCCTCGGCGTAGTAGCCCGAGTAGAAGACCGCGTCCGGCGCCGCCGCCGCGATCTTGGTGACGGTGGCCGAGAAGTCCTTGTCACCCTTCTTGATGCTGGCCGAGCACGCCGGATCGGCGGCGGCGCCGAGGCCCTCGGTGACGCTCTTGGCCAGGCCGACACCGTAGTCGGTGTTGTCCTGCACCACGCACACCTTCTTGTAGCTCGCGGTGTTCACCAGGTACTTCGCCACCGAAGGACCCTGCACGTCGTCGTTGGCCAGGCCGCGGAAGAAGGTGGTCCAACCGTTCTGGGTCAGCGTCGCGTTGGTCGCCGACGAGGTCACCGACACCAGGCCCGCGTCGCTCAGAATCTGGCCGGTCGCCTTGGTCTCACCGGAGAACGCCGGGCCGACCAGGCCGATGATCGACCGATCGTTGACGATCTGCGGGATCACCTGGGTCGCCTTCTGCGGATCGCCCTCGGTGTCGAACTGCTTCAGCTCGATCTTGCAGCCCGGATTCGCCTTGTTGTGCTGATCCAGCGCCAGCTTCACACCGTTCACGATGTTGATGCCCAGCGCCGCATCCGGGCCGGTGAGCGCACCCGCCATGGCGATGGAGGTACCGGGAGCACAGGTGGCCTTGCCGTCACCCGCCGGATCGGCCGCCTTCGCGGGATCCGTCTTCGGCACTTCCTTACCGGCGGTGTCCACCTGCATGACCGGCTGAATGGACAGGCCCCCCGAACCGGTACCGGTCGCGCCCGAGCCGCTGTCGGTGGATTTGTCGCTACACCCGGTCAATGCGAGCGCGGCGGCAGCGCCGATCACCAATACGCTGCGCGTCGAACGACTGCGCCATGTCGAACTAAGCACGTCTCACCTCTACGTCCTGTGCTCCCCCGGCAATCCGAGGAGGCCGACCACGTCAGCCCGGTCAGAACATAGCGTTGGCACGTTAGATCCGCATCACATTCGCATCATGCAGATGACTTCGTGTCGAATTCTTTTTGGCGATCGTGTTTCCGGTGCGTAAATCTTTCCAGCCGACACCGGCCCGAGGGTGCGGCGCATCACTTCGGCGCCAGGTTCTCCAGCACCACCTCGGCAACGGCCTTCATCGTAGTCCGGCGATCCATCGCGGTCCGCTGAATCCACTTGAAAGCCTGCGGCTCGGACAAACCCTGGGTCTGCATCAGCACGCCCTTGGCCCGCTCCACCAGCTTGCGCGTCTCCAACCGATCGGCCAGATTCGCGACCTCGCTCTCCAGCGCGGTGATCTCGTGGAAACGGCTCGCCGCCAGCTCGATCGCAGGCACCAGATCCGACTTCGTGAACGGCTTCACCAGATACGCCATCGCGCCCGCGTCGCGCGCCCGCTCCACCAGGTCACGCTGGCTGAACGCGGTCAGAATCACCACCGGCGCAACACGTTTCGACGCGATCTCGGCGGCCGCGTCGATGCCGTCACGGCGCGGCATCTTCACATCCATGATCACCAGATCCGGCCGGTGCTCCACCGCGAGATCCACCGCCTGCTGCCCGTCCCCCGCCTCGCCGACCACCTGGTAGCCCTCTTCGGTCAGCATCTCGACCAGATCCATCCGGATGAGCGCCTCGTCCTCGGCAACGACGACCCGCTTCGCCCCCGCGTCCTTCTTCGTGGCGCCCCCGGCCGCAGTGCCGCTCATGCCTCCACCTCGCTGGTGCTCGGTTCCGGCATGCGCACATCGCGCTGGCACAGGATTCGCTCGCTGCGCTCACTCATAGGTAAGACCCCTCTGGTTCCGATGCCTGTCCCGACACGCACGAACAGGCCGAGGCCCACACGAACCCTGGCCTCGCCCCACCTGCATGCTGTCGAGTGATGTAAAGAGTACCTTTCAGTTCAGCCGACAACGCATATACCCTGCGTAAAGACGAAACTGTGGCGTACATGGCAACCCGTTCGCGGAAAGCCACACCGACCCGCTATAGTTCACACCCGGTGCGCCGGGTTGGCGGAACTGGCAGACGCGACGGTCTCAAAAACCGTTGTCCGAAAGGACGTGTGGGTTCGAGTCCCACACTCGGCACCAATGCTGGGTGAGCCCTGCTTGCGCGCTTCGCGGCTGCGCTGGGGCATTGGTGTTCGTGTTCATCTGGGGGTGCAACCCCCAGACCCCGCCCGGCGGGGCTGAGCCCCCCGGACCCCCCTTTCAGTGGTTACGTTCAGTGCGCCGGAGTCGGTGGTCGGTGGGTTGCGCTCGAAGGGGTGAGATCGGCGTTCGTAGGCGGGTCTCGGCTGGATGGGCGGATTCGCCGCCAGCCGCCCGGTTCACCGGCTGTGGTCCCGCTGTGCTGTCAGGAGTTCGTCACTAGCTCTCCGGCCCCCAGGAAAATCCAAGCCAACAGCAGCCACGGTGAAAGCGCCGCTGCGAGTGCGAGGGGTATCGACATACCTACCCCGAACGCGATCGCACCCTGCCATATCGTTGTCGCAGCTGTGACGATCCCGATGATCCAGGTCACCACTGGCACGGCGGCGAGTGCGAGCAACCAAAGTTGATAGCCGGTGAGGATCGTCTCGCGCCCGACCAGCCGGACCATGCGCTTGCCGGTCAGCACCGCGAGCGGGCCACCGAACTGGAAGCCGAGACCCGCCAGCACGAGCAGCAGTGGGACAGCGCTCACCAGTAATCCCACCCCGAAATCCCTCATCCTCCGAGAATTACACGTGCCGCCGCGTACGTCGAGGTGCGTGCTCTCGAATACCCGGCTGCTCATACGGCTAGGCGCTGCGTTCGCCGCACGGCTCGGTGTCACCGGAGTGTCACAAGTACCGCAAACCCTTCCGGACAACCGGATACCGAATCACCACGTCACGAGTTCGGGTGCAGGCCAGGGCGAATATCCCGGAGCGGTCTCGGAAAGTGTGGTGGCGTTGGGGATTTCCGTCCTTCACGTTCGAATCGGACCTCGAGTGAAAATCCAAACCTGTTGTCCTGCGCGGATTCTCGGCGGTGCGGCAGAAGGGTGCGCTATTGGCGTTGGTGCTTGCCTGCCGATCGGAAAGGGGAACCACGACTTCGCCGCGTGACGATCGCGTACCGACGATCTGTCATTGGCCGCCAACGCTTTGGCGAGGACTGCGCGTCGGGATCGGCGGGCCGGGATGCTGTCCGCCGCGACCGCGGCGGGTCCATAGGACATGCAGCCTGCCTTGCTGAACCGAAGGTCGGGCTGGAACGTACTTCGTAGGTGGGCGCAATCGTGCGCGCCGGTGCGGAGGTTTCTGTATGCGGGTGAACAGGACGACCGTCGACCTGTCCGGCTATCCGGATCTCGTGGTCATCTACCTCGGGATGCGGGTGCGCAGGCCGCGGGGCATGGTGCGGCTGCTCGGGCTGGGTCCCAAGCTCTATCGCTCGCATCGGGACCGGCCAGAGGGACTGCTGCTGCACGAGGACGTGGTGTGGGGGTTGTTTCCGCCGCACTGGGGAGCGCGGCAGTACTGGCGCGATCTGGACAGCCTGGAGCGGTGGACGCGGTCGGAGCCGCACCAGGACTGGTGGGCGAAATTCCTGAAGGACTCCGGCGGGACGGGATTCTGGCACGAGGCGTACTTCGCGCGCGGCGGCATCGACGCGATGTACGACGACATGGCGCCCGCCACCGGGATGGCCAGGTTCGCGCCGGTGATCGCCTCCCGCGGCCCGATGTTCTCCACCCGCGGACGGGTGTACGGCGAAAACGCCGAAGTGGCGCCGGTGATCACCGAAAACACTTATTACCGAAACGAATCCGAGTGAGTAGTCACACAATCGTCAACGGCAAGTGGATGATTGAAGGTCGAAACAGCTGGGTAAGTTCTGCGTTAAGCCCGGCGCTCGATCGTGACGTGCATCGAGAATCCGCCTGAATACCCGGGTGAGCTTTGTGTACGGCGCGCGACAGCCAGATGAATATGTGTCTGCGCACCTGTGATTCCGGCACGGCCGACTTCTGGTTCGCGACCGGCCGAATTACCGTAGCCACATGCACGTCCTGTTCGTCTGCAACGGCAATGTGTGCCGTTCGGTGATCGCCGAGCGGCTCACCCGCGCGCTCGCCGTCGAACACAACTTCGCCGGCCTCACCGCCGAAAGCGCGGGCACCCGTGCGCTTGTCGGCTTCCCCATCGAACCGCTCACCGCGCAAACCATTTCCGGTCTCGGCGCGGACCCCGACGGCTTCCGTGCGCGCAAACTGAAGCCGGAACTGATCGACCGCGCCGACCTCGTGCTAGCGATGACCGAACAGATCAGGGACCAAGCCGCCGACATGGCCTTCGGCGCCGCCTCCCGCACCTTCACGCTGCTGGAAGCGCACCGGATCGCCAAGGTCACCGGTGCACGCACGGTCGCCGACTTGCACCTGGCTCGCAACGATCTCTCCATCGTCGGCCGGGAGAACATCGGCGACCCGGTCGGCCTGTCCGAGGCCGCCTACTGCGAGGTCGGCGATCGCATCGCCGAGGCGTTGGTGCCGCTGATGCTGACGCTGGCGCCGCACGCCCAGACCCGTCCCGACGACGACCAACGCACCGGTCTGGTGGTGCAACCGGGCGCCGCACCCGCGCCGCTCTCGGCATTCCTGGCGGCGCAGCGCATCCGGTGACCGCCGCGCAACCGGGACGTGGCGGACAAACCGCGCCCGGCTATGTCGCCCATGCCCACCGAGGGATTACACTCCCCGCGGACAGCATTCGCCGTTGATGGTTCGACACAGACAGGAATCAGACATGCCGAGAATCTCGGATGTTTCGCTTCATGTTTATGTGACGCCGGAGACCCTCGAACGCGTCGTCGAGACGGTGCGCGCGGTGGTGGACGACCACCTGCACGACCGCGACGTCTTCGCGTGGCGTTTCACGTTGCCGGTCGAGCCGGAGGACCCGGCCCACGTTCTGCTCGAAACCCAATGGCGCGTAGACCATCCCGGCCAGGAGCCGGACGCGCGCCGCACCTACGAGATCGCGCTCAGCCTGGTCGGTGCGCCGCGCGATCTGACCGCCCCCGGCCTGGCCGCCCTGGAACGCCGCCTGATGATCGAAACATCCTGCGGCATAGATGATCCGGACGTGCCGCGCACGATCAGCACGCAGCGCAGGGACAGTTTCGATTTCGAGATCGAGCGGGAGATCCTGTAGCGCCCAGGCTGTTTCGGCGTGGGCGCTCGCTTCGTCGGCGGACGGGGTTCAGCCGCGCGACGGGAAGTGGCGGATGACGCCCTCCTGCACCGTGGTGGCGAGGAGTTCACCGCTACGCGAATAGAACCGACCGGTGGCCAGGCCGCGCGAGCCCGCGGCGACCGGGGACTCGGTGGCGTACAGGGCCCAGTCGTCGAAGCGGAACGGACGGTGGAACCAGATGGAGTGGTTCACCGTGGCCGCGATGATCCGGTCCAGTCCCCAGGAGAGCCCGTGCGTGGTGATGATCGAGTCGAGCACCGTCGTATCGGACGAATAGCCCAGCGTCGCGACGTGGATCAGCGGATCGTCGGGCAGCGTGCCGTCGGCGCGCATCCACACCCGGTTGTGGTTGAGCCGCTCCCCTGTGCCCTTCATGATCCAGGCGGGATCGTTGGTGTAGCGCATGTCGATCGGATGCGGCGCGTTGACGAACATCTCCAGCTTGTCCTCCAAGCCTTCGAAGCTCTCCTCGATGCGCGGCAGCTGCTCGGGGTCCGGCACCTCGGGATGAGGGTGGGCATGCTCGAGGCCCTTGCCCCAGTCCTGGAAGGCGGCCAGCATGACGAACAGCTCCTGATCGTCCTGCACGGCGGTGACCGTGCGGTTGGCGAAGGAGCGGCCGTCGCGGTGCCGGTCCACCCGGTACTCGATCGGCTGTTTCGGATCGCCGCCGCGCACGAAATGCGCGTTCACGGCGTGCACGGGCCGGTCGCCCACGGTGCGACCGGCCGCCATGATCGCCTGCGCGACCAGCTGTCCACCGAAGGTCCGGCTCCAGACCTTCTCCGGATGGTGGCCGACGAAGACGTCGGTGTCCATCTGCTCGAGATCGAGCAGACCGAGCAGCACATCCAGATCGGACCGCTTCGTCGGCTCTTGGGTGCCGACGGGGCCGCCTAGCGAAGCACTCACGCTAATGGTCCTCCTCACCGATACGGTGCACGTGGATCAGGTTGGTGGAACCGACAGTACCGGGCGGGGAGCCCGCCACGATGACGACCAGGTCGCCTTTCTTGTAACGGTCCATCGACAGCAGCGACTGGTCCACCTGGTGGATCATCGCGTCGGTGGTCTTCACCGTCGGGACGATGAAGGTCTCGGTGCCCCAGGTCAGCGCGAGCTGGCTGCGCACCTCGGGCAGCGGGGTGAAGGCGAGCAGCGGCAGCGGCGTGTGCAGCCGGGCCAGCCTGCGCACGGTGTCGCCGGACTGGGTGAACGCCACCAGCGCCTTGGCGTTGAGCCGCTCGCCGATGTCGCGCGCCGCGTAGGAGATGACACCGCGCTTGGTGCGCGGCACGTGGGTCAGCGGCGGCACCCGGGTGGAGGACTCGGCCTCGACCGCGTGCACGATGCGGGCCATCGTCCGGACCGTCTCGATCGGGTACGCGCCGACGGAGGTCTCACCGGACAGCATCACCGCGTCCGCGCCGTCGAGCACCGCGTTGGCCACGTCGGAGGCCTCGGCGCGGGTCGGGCGCGAGTTCTCGATCATCGACTCCAGCATCTGGGTCGCGACGATGACCGGCTTGGCGTTCTCCCTGGCCATCTGGATGGCCCGTTTCTGCACCAGCGGCACCTGCTCCAGCGGCAGCTCGACGCCGAGATCGCCCCGCGCGACCATGATCGCGTCGAAGGCCAGCACGATCGCCTCGAGGTTGTCGATGGCCTCGGGCTTCTCCAGCTTGCCGATCACCGGAACGCGACGGCCCATCCGGTCCATCACGTCGTGCACCAGCTCGACGTCGGAGGGCGAGCGCACGAACGAGAGCGCGATGAAGTCCACGCCCAGCTTCAGCGCGAACTCCAGGTCCTCGATGTCCTTCTCGGAGAGCGCGGGCACCGACACGTCCATGCCGGGCAGCGAGACGCCCTTGTTGTTGGAGACCGGTCCGCCCTCGGTCACCCGGCAGACCACGTCGTTGCCCTCGACGCTGGTGACCGTCAGGCCGACCTTGCCGTCGTCGACGAGCAGGCGGTCGCCGGGCTTGGCGTCCTTGGACAGCTCCTTGTACGTGGTCGAGACCCGGTCGTGAGTGCCGTCGATGTCATCGACGGTGATGCGCACTTCCTCCCCGGTCGCCCACACCGTGCGGCCCTCGATGAACCGGCCGAGCCGGATCTTGGGACCCTGTAGATCGGCCAGAATGCCAACCGCTCGGCCGACGTGGTCCGAGGCCTGGCGCACCTTCTTGTAGTTCTCGGCATGGTCGGAGTGCTCGCCATGGCTGAAATTCAGGCGAGCTACGTCCATACCGCTCTCGACGAGTTCGCGGATACGGTCCTCGGTGGCAGTGGCCGGGCCGAGCGTGCACACAATCTTCGTCCGTCGCATCACGAGTAGAGCGTAGTCCTGCTCAGTGGTACGGGCCTGTCGTGGTGTCGGTGAAGACTTGGTGAACGGGTCCTCACCGGGCGACGTGGCGGGAAAGGCGCGTCTCCAGGCGTGTCTGGCCGAAGCCGAGGATCAGGCAGATCACCCAGTAGTAGAGCGCCGCGACCCCGTAGAGGGCGAAGAAGTCGAAGGTCGGCGCGGCCGCAAGCTGCGCGGTGCGCAACAGTTCGGTTACCAGGATGGTCGAGGCCAGCGAGGTGTCCTTGACGAGCGAGATGAGCGTGTTCGACAGCGGCGGCACCGCGATCCGCGCGGCCTGCGGCAGGATGATCAGCCGCAGCATCATCGGATACGACATGCCGAGCGCCTGCGCCGCCTCCCACTGCCCGTGCGCGACCGACAGGATCGCGGCGCGCACCACCTCGGCCGCGTAGCCACCGACGTTCAGGCTGAACGCGATCACCGCCGCGGGGAACGGATCGATCACGATGTCGAACTGCGGCAGCGCGTAGAACACGATGAACAGCTGCACCAGCAGCGGCGTGCCGCGGATGATCGAGATGTAGAAGCGCGCGGGCGCGGACAGCAGCCGGCTCGGCGACATCCGCGCCAGCGCGACGAACAGCGCGAGCGCCAGCCCGATCACGAAGCTGATGGCGGTGAGCGGGATGGTCTTGGTGACGGTGGCCTCCAGCATCGGCCACAGGTTGTGCCAGATCAGCTCCCTGGTCGCGGCGTCCACGAGCGGTTATTTGCTGACGTCGACGCCGAAGTACTTGTCCGAGATCTGCCCCAGCCTGCCCTCGGCGCGCAGCTCGTCCAGCGCCCGGTTCACCTCGGCGATCAACGGATCGCCCTTGCGCGCGGCGAAGCCCATCCTGCTGGTCTCGCCGGTCTGGGCGGCGATCCTGACCGACTTGTCGCCCGAGGTCTTGGTGTACTCGTTGAACACCAGGTTGTCGTTGATCGTGCAGTCGACGCGGCCGTTCTTCAGCAACTGGATGGCCTGCACCCAGCCCTCGACGGCCTCCACCTTCGCGCCCGCGCCCGTGGCGACCGCGCCCCAGTTGCTGGTGGCGGACTGCGCTGAGGTCTTGCCCGTGAGATCGGCAAGCGAGCTGATGGCGGTGTTGTCGGCGCGAGTGACGATCACGCCCTCAGAGGTGGTGTACGGCTGGGAGAGCTCGTACTTGTTCTTGCGTTCCTCGGTGATCGAGACCTGGTTGGCGACCAAGGCAAAACGGTTGGATTCCAGGCCTGCGAAGATCGCGTCCCACGGCGTCTGCACGAATTCGACCTTGCGGCCGAGCTTCTCGGCGACGGCGCGGACCACCTCGACGTCGTAGCCGGTGAGCGCGCCGTCGGCGCCCTGATAGCTGAACGGCGAGTAGGTCCCCTCGGTGCCGACTTTCAGTACGTTCGGGTCGTCGCCGCTGCCGCAGGCGGTGAGGCCGGTGGCGGCGACGATGGCGAGCATGACGACGGAGAACAGCTTGCGACGCACGAAATCCCTCTCTCCGGTGCGGAGAATGCCCACACACGACACACAGATCAGGCCAAAATTACGCCCGTTGCGGGCTGCTGCACAGTATTCCGCTCACCGTGCGCGAAAGGATCGCATCGCGAAAACGCGAAGGGCGCCGCCTGTTCGGCGACGCCCTTCGGAGCGTGGGTCAGTCCCGCAGCGGTCGCCCGTTGGCGTCGGGGACCTTGCCGGTCAGGATCATGATCCCGTCGATGAGCGACCAGATGCCGCAGCCACCGCAGGTCACGATCTGCAAGATGCCGATGGTCGTGTAGCCCAGGTAGAAGCGACCGATACCGAGGGTGCCGACCAGCAGCTGCAGAATGCCCGCGATCATCTTCTGCTTGTCGGACAGCGGCACGCCGAAAGCGTCACGGCCGTACGGTGCGTCCGGATCGGCCGGGTTGTAGCCCTGCGGCTGCGGCTGGCCGTACGGCGCCGCGGGCGGGTAGCCACCGGGCTGCTGTCCGAACTGCTGCTGGCCGTACTGGTCGGCGGGCTGGCCGTACTGCTGCTGGCCCGACGCGTCCTTGTTCAGGTCCGGACCCGTACCCGGCGGGCCGTACTGCGGGCCGCCGAAGCCCTGGTTGTTCTGGTAAGGGTCGGTCACTTATGTCCTCCTCATCAAGTGGGCACCCATTGCTGGCCCCCGGTTCGTCGATCGCCTCGACGGGCACGCCCGCGACGATCACCGGACATTCTTGCCGCAATCGACCGGTTTTGTCGCCCCGGCGCTTCTAGGCGCGGAGTCCGAAGAACGGAATTCTTCGGACTCCGCATCGTTATCGCGCGCGGTGGCGGATGTGTTGCCGTCGCGCGCGGTCGATTTCGCGCGGCGGCTACTTGCCCTTGTCCGCCGTGGTCTTCTCGGCCGCTACGCCGGACTTAGGTTCCTCGGCGGAGTCGTCGTCCGCGTCCGGCGAATCTTTCGCCGCCGCCGTGGACTTCGGCTCCGCCTCCGCGGTGTCGGATTCCTCCCCCGCGCTCGCGGCGGACTTCTCCGGGGGCACCGTCACTGCCTTGTCGGAATCGTCGTCGACGGATTTCTCCGACGCCGCCTTCTCGGATCGATCCGACTCGTCCGCCGAGTCTGCCTCGTCCGCCGGGTCTTTCGCGGACACCTCGCTCTTGTCCAGCGTCACCGCGGTCGCGGTCGACGCACCCGCGGCGCGCAGTGCGCCGATCTGCCACGGCCACGGGCGCTTCATCGCGCCGGGCTGCAATTGCTCGGCGGTCTCGCGGCCCTTGGTGGCGAACACGAAGTAGGCGATGGCCGCGAGGAAGACCAGCGCCGAGGTGAACGAGTTGATGCGGATGCCCGCGATCTTGGTGGCCTCGTCGTCGCGCATCAGTTCGACGAAGAACCGGCCGAAGCTGTAACCCGCCACGTAGAGCGCGAACAGGCGACCGTGGCCGATCCGCCAGCGCCGGTCGATCTGCACCAGCAGCACGACGACCACCAGGTTCCAGACCAGCTCGTAGAGGAACGTGGGATGCACGATCTTCTCGACGACGCCGTTGGAGATGCCGTTCATCGGGTCGGGATCACCGTTGGAGTCGAACCGCGGGTAGATCTCCAGACCCCAGGGCACGGTGGTCTCCCGGCCGTAGAGCTCCTGGTTGAAGTAGTTGCCGAGGCGGCCGATCGCCTGGGCGAGCAGGATCGGCGGCGCGATGGCGTCGCCGAAGGCGGGCAGCGGGACTTTGTACACGCGGCAGCCGATCCAGGCGCCGATGCCGCCGAGGAACACCGCGCCCCAGATGCCGAGGCCGCCCTGCCAGATGTAGAGCGCCTCGATCGGGTTGGCGCCCGCGCCGAAGTACTTCTTCCAGTCCGTCGCCACGTGGTAGAGGCGACCGCCGATCAGACCGAACGGCACCGCGAACATGGCGACATCCAGCACCGTGCCCGCTTGACCGCCGCGCTCCTGCCAGCGCCGCTCGCCCCACCAGATGGCGACGACGATGCCGAGGATGATGCACAGGGCGTAGGCCCGCAGCGGGATCGGCCCGAGTTGCCACACGCCTTGCGGGGGGCTGGGGATATAGGCCAGCACATCGCTTCGTAACGTCACGGGGCCACCGTAGCCGAGGGCACTCGCGCGCTCTTGACGGACTCCGCCCGACAGCGCCTTCCGACGCCGGGAGGTGCTACGAGACGACGGTCGCCGAGCGCACGCCTTCGGCGAGTTCCCTCGTCAGCGCGCGCACCGCGTCCAACCCGTCGGCCGCGGCGGTGACCAGCGCCGAACCCACGATCACGCCGTCGGAGTAACTCGCGATCTCGGCGGCCTGGACGCCGTTGCGGACGCCGAGACCGACGCCGATCGGTATGTCGGAATGAGCACGGATGCGGGCGCACAGCGCGGGCGCCGCGGCCGACACCACGTCGCGCGCGCCGGTGACGCCCATGGTCGAGGACGCGTAGATGAAACCGCGGGACGCCTCGAGCGTCTTCACCAAGCGCTCTTCGGTGGAGGACGGCGCGACGAGGAAGATGCGGTCCAGATCGTGCGCGGCCGAGGCGACGAACCAGTCGTCGGCCTCCTCTGGAATCAGGTTCGGGGTGATGATGCCCGCACCGCCGGCAGCGGTCAGGTCGCGCGCGAAGCGGTCGACGCCGTACTGGAGCACCGGGTTCCAGTAGCTCATCACCACGGCCTTGCCGCCCGCCTCGGCGATCGCCTCGACCACCGTGAACACGTCACGCACCCGCACGCCGCCGCGCAGCGCCTGCTCGGCGGCGGCCTGGATGGTCGGGCCGTCCATCACCGGATCGGAGTAGGCGACGCCGACCTCGATGATGTCGCAACCGGATTCGACCATCGCGCGGCACACCTCGATGGAACCGGCCAGATCGGGGTAGCCCGCGGGCAGGTAGCCGATCAGCGCGGCCCTGTTCTCCGCGCGCGCCGCGGCGAAGGTGTTGGCGAGGCGGGACTGCTGGCTCACGACTCGGTCTCCTGCGGTGCGTCGAACAGCCCGAACCAGCGGGCCGCGGTGTCCATGTCCTTGTCGCCGCGGCCGGACAGGTTGACCAGGATGATCGCGCCGGGGCCGAGTTCCTCGCCCAGCGTCAGCGCGCCCGCCACGGCGTGCGCGGACTCGATCGCCGGGATGATGCCTTCGGCGCGGCTGAGCAGCAGCAGCGCGTCCATGGCCTCGGTGTCGGTGATCGGCAGGTACTCGGCGCGGCCGATGTCCTTGAGGTAGGCGTGCTCGGGGCCGACGCCCGGGTAGTCCAGGCCCGCGGAGATCGAGTGCGATTCGATGGTCTGGCCGTCCTCGTCCTGCAACAGGTACGAGTAGGCGCCCTGGAACGCGCCCGGCGTGCCGCCGGTGAACGTCGCGGCGTGCCTGCCGGTGTCGACGCCGTCGCCCGCCGCCTCGTAGCCGATCAGCCGGACGGCCGGATCATCGAGGAAGGCGTGGAAGATGCCGATCGCGTTGGAGCCGCCGCCGACGCAGGCGGTCACCGCGTCGGGCAGCCTGCCAGTCAGCTCCTGCACCTGCTGGCGCGCCTCGAGGCCGACGACGCGCTGGAGGTCGCGCACCATGAGCGGGAACGGGTGCGGGCCCGCCGCGGTGCCGAAGCAGTAGTAGGTCTGCTCGGCGTTGGTGACCCAGTCGCGCAGCGCCTCGTTGATGGCGTCCTTGAGCGTCTGCGAACCGGTGGTCACCGAGATGACCTCGGCGCCGAGCAGCCGCATGCGGGCCACGTTCAGCGCCTGGCGGGCGGTGTCGACCGCGCCCATGTAGATCACGCAGTCGAGACCGAGCAGCGCGCACGCGGTGGCGGTGGCGACGCCGTGCTGGCCGGCGCCGGTCTCCGCGATGACGCGGGTCTTGCCCATCCGCTTGGCGAGCAGCGCTTGGCCGAGCACGTTGTTGATCTTGTGCGAGCCGGTGTGGTTCAGGTCCTCGCGCTTGAGCAGGATGCGGGCGCCGCCCGCGTGCTCGGCGAGCCGCTTGCACTCGAACAGCGGCGACGGGCGTCCGGTGTAGTCGCGCTGCAACCGGTCCAGCTCGTCGAGGAAGGTGTGGTCGGCGCGGCACTTCTCGTACTCGGCGGTGACCTCCTCGATCACCGCCATCAGCGCCTCCGGCACGTGCCTGCCGCCGTAGACGCCGAAGTGACCGCCGAGATCCGGTTCGTGCGCGCTCGGGTGAGCGACGCCCGCACTGGCCTGGGGTAGCGCGTTCACCGCCATCACCGGCCCCGCCGAGCCGGCTTGGGGCAGGACGGGTGGGTGCCGGCGGTCACCAGCTCGGACACCGCGGCGCGCGGGTCGCCGCTGGTCACCAGGCCCTCGCCGACCAGGACCGCGTCCGCGCCCGCGCCGGCATAGGCCAGCAGGTCGGCGGTGCCGCGAATGCCGGACTCGGCGATCCGGATGACCTCGGTGGGCAGGCCGGGGGCGATGCGGGCGAACACGTCGCGGTCCACCTCGAGCGTCTTGAGGTTGCGGGCGTTCACGCCGATCACCGACGCGCCCGCGGACAGCGCGCGGTCGGCCTCCTCCTCGGTGTGCACCTCGACCAGCGCGGTCATGCCGAGCGATTCGGTGCGGTCGATGAGCGCGGACAGCACGTCCTGTTCGAGCGCGGCGACGATCAGCAGAATGACGTCGGCGCCGTGCGCGCGCGCCTCGTGGATCTGGTAGGGACCGACCACGAAATCCTTGCGCAGGATCGGGATGTTCACGGTGGCGCGCACCGCGTCCAGGTCGTCGAGCGAACCCCCGAAGCGGCGTCCCTCGGTGAGCACGCTGATGATGCGGGCGCCGCCGTCCTCGTAGGCCTTGGCCAGGCTCGCGGGGTCCGGGATGTCGGCCAGCGGTCCCTTGGACGGGCTGGCCCGCTTGACCTCGGCGATGACGCCGATGCCGTCTTCCAGGAGCGCGGCGCGCGCGTCGAGCGGGGCGGGCGCTGCGGCGGCTGCGGCCTTGATGGCCGGGAAGTCCACCAGGGCTTCCCGAGCGGCCACATCCGCGCGGACCCCGTCGAGAATCGAGTCGAGTACCGTCATCTGGCTCGAATCCTTTCTGGGGAGACGGACTTGCTGCCTGAGAATCCCCCCAGGCGCTGTCTCACCGATGCTGACAAAGAATAAATGGCTGTACCTCTTGTCTTGCGGCCGGGGTTCAGCTCAGCGGCCGACCGGCGGTCACGCCGCGCGGGGAACCCACGGGGCGCGGTGTGGGCGGTCACGTCAGCCCGCACCACCGTCCACCGCCCGGTCATGTGAGTTCGACTCGCCGGAATCGGGCTCGGCTCCGTCGCCCGCGGCAGGCCTCGTGCCGTTCCGCGAATCCGGCACCCTGCCGTTATGGGAATTCGATACCGCGCCCGGCGTGTCGTCGGTCGGGTCGGTACCCGCGTCCAGCGCGTCCCACAGCACCCGTTCCGAGAGTTGCCCCGAGGTGTCCGCGGCGCGTTGTTTGGTCACTTCCTCGGTGGCGGCCTCGCGGCGCACCACCGGGCTCTCGTACTTGCCGGAGAGCCTGCCCGACTCCCTCGGCATCCGCGCCAGCAACACGCCCGCCGCGAACGCGGCGAGTGCCGCGGCCATCGTGAGGACCGCGGGCAACGGCGCGGTGGTCACCTCGGTGACCGTGGCGCGGCCCGGCAGCTCGGCCAGCGCGGCGGCGCGTTCCTCGGTCGCGCCCTGACCGGTGAGCAGCGCGAAGGCGGGCACCGCGGTCACCGCCGCGACGAGCGTGACGAGCACGCCGACCATCCGCCGCAGCCATCCCTTGGTGGCCAGCAGCGCGGCGATGGCCGCCAGCAGCACCAGCGCCAGCGGGGTGAGCGCGCCGAACCAGACGCCGCCGTTCAGTTCGTCGGTGCGCGGTTCGGTGAGTCCGTCCGAGGACGACACCGTCACCCAGGTCAGTCGCGAGGAGCCCCACATCAGCGCCGCGGCCAGCGCCAGCAGCACGATGGCCCCGATCGGATACCTGCGCCCCTCGGCGCGGCGAACGGGCGCGACCGCCTCGGCGGCCGGGGACTCGCCGGTCTCCGCCGAGGCGCGCTGATCTCGTTCCGATTCCGCGCCGGTCATCGGACGCCGCCCGGATCCGCCGATAGGTCGGCGCCGTAGGCGCGCACGGTCTGGGCGGCGGCGACGGCCTTCAGCACCGCCATCGCCTTGTTGCGCGATTCCACGTCCTCGTAGTCCGGATCGGAATCGGCGACCACGCCCGCGCCCGCTTGGACGTAGGCGATGCCGTCCTTGAGCAGGGCGGTGCGAATGGCGATCGCGGTGTCGGCGTCGCCCGCGAAGTCGAGGTAGCCCACGACGCCGCCGTAGACGCCGCGCCGGGTCTGCTCCAGTTCCTCGATGAGCTCCATCGCCCGGACCTTCGGCGCGCCCGACAGGGTCCCCGCGGGGAAGCACGCGCTCACCGCGTCCAAGGCGACCTTGCCCGGCTTCAGCCGTCCCGACACCGTGGACACCAGGTGCATGACATGGCTGTAGCGCTCGATGTGCCGGTACTCGGTGACGCGCACCGTGCCCGGCTGGCAGACCCGCCCGAGGTCGTTGCGGCCGAGGTCGACGAGCATCAGGTGCTCGGCGTTTTCCTTCTCGTCGGCCAGCAGCCCCTTCTCCAGCAGCAGGTCGTCCTCCTCGGTGGCGCCGCGCCAGCGGGTGCCCGCGATCGGGTGCGTGGTGGCCACGCCTTCCTTCACGGTCACCAGCGATTCCGGGCTGGAGCCGACGATCGAGAAGGCCGTGCCGCCCTCGCCGTCGGGGACGTGGATCAGGTACATGTACGGGCTCGGGTTGGAGGCCCGCAGCATCCGGTACAGGTCGATCGCCTCGCCGCGATAGTCCATCTCGAACCGCTGGGAGAGCACGACCTGGAACGCCTCGCCCGCCTCGATCTCCTTGACCAGCCTGCGTACGCCGGCGCCGAACTCGTCGGAGGTGCGCTGCCTGCGGTACTGCGGCTCGGGCTGGTCGAAGACCGAGACGGTGGACGCGGCAGGAGCGGCCAGCGCTTCGGTCATCCGGTCCAGGCGGGCGACCGCGTCGTCGTAGGCCTCGTCGACGCGGTCGGACGTGCCGTTCCAGTTCACGGCGTTGGCGATCAGCGTGATGGCGCCCTCGTGGTGATCGAAGGCGGCCAGATCGGTCGCGAGCAGCAGCACCATCTCGGGCAGCTGGAGATCGTCGACGGCCGAGGAGGGCAGGCGCTCGATCCGGCGCACCGCGTCGTAGCCGAGATAACCGACCATGCCGCCGGTGAGGGGCGGCAGGCCCGGCAACCGCTCGGTCTGCAGCAGCTGCAACGTCTCGCGCAGCGCGACCAGCGGATCGCCGCCCGACGGGGCGTCTACGGGGATGTGGCCGAGCCACGCCGCCTCGCCGTCGACCACGGTGAGCGCCGACGGGCTGCCCGCGCCGATGAACGACCAGCGCGACCAGGACCGTCCGGTCTCGGCGGACTCGAACAAGAAGGTGCCAGCCCGATCGGCGGCCAGCTTGCGATAGGCCGACAGCGGAGTTTCGGAGTCCGCCAGCACCTTTCGGGTCACGGGGACCACCCGATGCTCCGCGGCGAGCAGATGGAACTGTTCGCGGGTCGTGGTGGTGGGAGTGGACGCGCCAGGCATTACTCCATCATCCCAGGGCGGACACCCGCGCTGCGCCCGGCCCGGTGCAAGGCCGCCTCGGGCCCGGTCGGCAAGCGCGCAGCGTCCGATCGGACGGTACCGAGCGTCCAGTACGCCCGGTACTGTCCCTGCTATGCAGAAAGGCCAGAGCGCCCCGCAGTTCGAGCTCCCCGACCAGTCCGGCACCCTCCGCTCCCTCGACGAGTTGCTCGCCGACGGACCACTGGTGCTGTTCTTCTACCCGGGTGCGAACACCCCGATATGCACCGCCGAGGCCTGCCACTTCCGGGACCTGTCCGCGGAGTTCGCCGCGCTCGGCGCCTCCTGCGTCGGCATCAGCACCGACGCGGTGGACACCCAGGCGGGTTTCGCCGCCAAACAGGGCCTCGGTTATCCGCTGCTCTCCGACACCGACGGCGCGGTCGCCGCGCAGTTCGGGGTCAAGCGCGGCCTGCTCGGCAAGCTCGCGCCGGTGAAGCGGCAGACCTTTGTCATCGACACCGACCGCACCGTGCTCGCGGTGATCGCCAGCGAGTTGCGGGCCAACGCGCACGCCGACGAGGCGCTGAGCTTCCTGCGCGAACGGGTCCGCTAGGCGAAACCCCGCTCCGCCTCGTCGGGAAGCGCTGACGAGGCGAAACGCCGACCGCGCTGCGGTACCGAGACCGTCCGGTCGACCTACGCTGAAACCATGACTTCGAGCGAGGTTCGGCCGGACGGCAAATCCAGCGCGACAGTCTGGCGCAATCGGATCATCGGCGGCGTGGTGCTCGTCGTGGTCCTCTTCGTCACCTATCTGGTCCTGGCCGCGTTCATTCCGCGCTGGTGGGCGCAGCGGATCGCCGAAATGGTGAGCGGCAGCTTCAGCAAGGGCATCGGCTGGGGATTCTTCTTCGGCGCGGTGTGCACCATCGTTCCGCTGTTGCTGTTGCTTTTCGCGGTGCTGATGTGGCGCAAACGGGCGGGCAAGTTCCTGGCGGGCGCCGCGGTGGTACTTGCCGTGCTGCTGGCGATACCGAATCTGATGACGCTGTCCATCGTGCTCGGCAACAGCAGCGCCGCGCACGCGGGCGAGCGCGTCCTCGACGTGGACGCGCCTGCGTTCCGCGGCGCCTGTCTCGCCGGCGCGATCATTGCGGCGCTGGTCTTCTCCGGTGTGGTGTTCTTCGTGGTGCGCCGACAGATGCGCCGCAAGAAGGCCGCCCAGCAGATCGCCTCCGCGCCACCCGCCGCCGCCCCGACGCCCGCCGCGCGGGACACGACATCGACACGCCACCACCATTTGTGAATGAACTCACGACATCGAGGATCCGTATGACCGCCGAGCGAAGTCGTGGCAAACTCGTTGCACGCGAGTGACTGTGAATTTGCTTTTTCACTGATCAATAGGCTCCCTAACTACCCACGTCACTTGGCTCGAAAGAAGGCGCATAGTGACGAAGTGGCTGGATCCCGTGGAACAACGGGCATGGCGTGCGGTCGTGGCGCTGATGACGCGGCTGCCGAGCGCCTTGGACACCCAATTGCAGCGTGAATCCGGGGTCACGCATTTCGAGTACTGGGTTTTGACCTTGCTTTCCGAGGAACCGGGGCATCGACTCCAAATGAGTGAGCTTGCCCACAAAGCAAATGCATCGCTATCACGCTTGTCGCACGTGGTGTCGAAGCTGGAGCGGCTGGGCTGGGCCCAGCGCTCGGCAACGGTGGGCCGGCGCGGCGTGCAGGCGGTGCTCACCGACGACGGTTACCTCAAGGTCGTCGAGGCGGCGCCGGGATATCTGGACGCGGTGCGGCGCTTGGTGTTCGACGAACTGGACGCCACCCAGAAGGACCAACTGGCCGACCTCAGCGAGATCCTCGCCCAGCGCCTCCCCGAGGCGGTGAGCCGGCTCGCGCCGAGCGTCGACGGCGCCGCGCGAGGCGACCGGTCGAGCGACTGAGCGCGCGTCCGGCCGTGCCGATCAGGGCGTACCTCCGCCTTCGCTCCGGCCATGCGCGGTCTTCGGACGGACTACGTCCGGCAGCGTCGTTCAGGGTTCGCCGAGCAGCAGGTCGGAATCGAAGCAGGTGTGGGTCCCGGTGTGGCACGCCGCGCCCTCCTGGTCCACGACGAGCAGCACGGTGTCGCCGTCGCAATCCAGCCGCACCTCGTGCACGTACTGGGTGTGGCCGGAGGTCTCGCCCTTGACCCAGTACTGCTGCCGCGAGCGCGAATAGTAGGTCGCCTTGCGGGATTCCAGCGTGCGGGCCAGGGCTTCGTCGTCCATCCAGGCGACCATCAGCACATCGCCGGTGCCGCGTTCCTGCGCGACGGCGGCCACCAGACCCGCGTCGTTGCGCTTGAGACGGGCGGCGATGGCGGGGTCGAGTGTCATGCCACCGTTATAACAGGGCCGTCGCCGCGTCGGTCCGGCGCGTGCGGCGCAGCGCTCCGAGGACCTCCCAGGTGCGCCGCTGGTCCTCCGGCGTGGTCAGATCCGTCTGCGTGAAGATCACGTCGGTCGCGCCTGCGTCGAAGTATTCCGCGACGCGCGAAGCGATCACGGCCTCGTCGCCGATGACGACCAGATCCGCCGCACGCCGCGCCCCGGACAGTTCGACGATCCGCCGATAGGACGGAATGTCGTCGTGCCACACCGATGCTCATGGCTCGGCCAACCCACGCGGCCGCGAGGCGATTCCGGCCCGGCCGATTCCCGCCAGCACCCGATCGGCGTGGCCGCGGAATCAGCGAACGACGATGTTCTCCGCGCGCATGGCATCCTTGACCTGTCCGATGGTGAGGTCGCCGAAGTGGAAGACGCTCGCCGCGAGCACGGCGTCGGCGCCCGCCTGCACCGCGGGGGCGAAGTGCTCGACGGCCCCGGCGCCGCCGCTGGCGATCACGGGAACCGAGACGGCGGCCCGGACCGCGCGGATCATCGGCAGGTCGAAACCGGTCTTGGTGCCGTCGGCGTCCATCGAGTTCAACAGGATCTCGCCGACGCCCAATTCGGCGCCGCGCATCGCCCATTCGATGGCGTCGATGCCGGTGCCCCGCTTGCCGCCGTGCGTGGTGACCTCCCAGCCGGAGGTGGTGTCGGGCTCGCCGTCGGGCACGGTCCTCGCGTCCACCGAGAGCACGATGCACTGCGAACCGAATCGCTCGGACATCTCCCGCAGCACCTCGGGACGGGCGATCGCCGCGGTGTTCACCGAGACCTTGTCCGCGCCCGCGCGCAGCAGCCGGTCCACGTCCTCGACGGTGCGCACGCCGCCGCCGACGGTGAGCGGGATGAAGATCTGCTCGGCGGTGCGGGTCACCACGTCGATCATGGTGCCGCGGTCGCCGGTGGAGGCGGTGACGTCGAGGAACGTCAGTTCGTCGGCGCCCTGGGCGTCGTAGGTCGCGGCCAGCTCGACGGGATCGCCCGCGTCGCGCAGGTTCTCGAAGTTGACGCCCTTGACCACCCGGCCCGCGTCCACGTCGAGACACGGAATCACGCGTACGGCCAACGTCATCGGCTCATCCTTCCTCGGCGGTCGACGGATCGGCGACCGTGCAGATCATCTCGAGCAGTTCTTCGTGCACCCCCGGCGCCGCCGCGAGCACCGACCCGGAGGTGATGGTCCACGGCTCGCCCGCCAGGTCGGTCACCACGCCGCCCGCGGCGCGGACCAGCGCGACGCCCGCCGCGTTGTCCCACGCATGGTGGCCGAACACGATCGCGCCGCCCAGCACCCCGGCGGCGGTGAAGGCCAGGTCGATGCCGGTGGACCCGTGCATCCGCACCCGGGAGGAGAGCCTGCTCAGCGGACCGAGCAGATCGAATCGGAAGCGGCCGGGGATGCGGCCCGCGGAATCGACGTTGAACGCGCCGAATCCGATCATCGAGTCGGCCAGTTTCGCGGGCGGCAGCGGCGCCAGCGGTTTGCCATTGAGCAGCACCGGCCCGCCGCGCACCGCGGCGTAGCGCTGGCCGAGGATCGGCAACCAGGTCAGCCCGAGCACCGGTTCGCCGTCGCGCACCAGCGCGAGCAGCATGCCCGAGAGCGGATGACCCGAGGAGTAGTTGAAGGTGCCGTCGATCGGGTCGAGCACCCACGCCGTGCCCGAGGTGAGCTGCGGACCGCCGAATTCCTCGCCGTGCACCTCGATTCCGGTGCGCGAGGCCAGGCCCTCGGAGATGGTGCGTTCCAGCTCCAAGTCGAGTTCGGTGGCGAAATCGTTGCGGCCCTTGGTGACCGCGCTCGGCGCGCCGAGACCCTCGACGAAACGCGCACTGGAGTCGTCGAGGATCTCGCTCGCGACGGCGAGCAGCTCGGGAAGCTCTGCGATCGGGTTGGCAGCCATCGGTTTCGGTATCAGCGCACCGCGGCCAGCGCCTCGGGGAGGGTGAACCGGCCCGCGTACAGCGCCTTGCCGACGATCGCGCCCTCGACGCCCTCGGGAACCAGCCCGGAGATGGCGACCAGGTCCTCGACGGTGGACACGCCACCGGAGGCGATCACCGGCGCGTCGGTGGCCGCGCACACGTCACGAAGCAGGTCCAGGTTCGGGCCGGTCAGCGTGCCGTCCTTGGTGACGTCGGTGACCACGTAGCGCGAGCAGCCGTCGCGCTCCAGGCGCTCGAGCACCTCCCACAGGTCGCCGCCGTCGCTGACCCAACCGCGGCCGCGCAGCCGGTGTTCGCCGTCGATGATGCGCACGTCGAGGCCGACCGCGATGCGCTCGCCGTGCTTGGCGATGGCGCGGGCGCACCACACCGGGTCCTCCATCGCGGCGGTGCCCAGGTTGACGCGGGCGCAGCCGGTGGCAAGCGCCGCCTCGAGGGAGTCGTCGTCACGGATGCCGCCGGACAGCTCGACCTGCACGTCGAGTTCGCCGATCACCTCGGCGAGCAGTTCACGGTTGGAGCCGCGGCCGAACGCCGCGTCCAGATCGACCAGGTGCACCCACTCGGCGCCCGCCTCCTGCCAAGCCAGTGCGGCGTCGCGAGGCGAGCCGTAGCTGGTCTCACTGCCCGCCTCCCCCTGCACCAGGCGCACGGCCTCTCCATTGGCGACATCGACGGCAGGTAGTAGCACAAGACTCACTCCGAGCAGCATAGTCGCCCGCTCCCCGCGCCCCACCTCCGGCCTGCGGAAACGCGGTGCGGGTCAGGATCGCGAGTGATCATCCAGTATGCGAGCGAGCAGACCGACCAGCTGGCGGCGCTCGGCGGCGGAGAGCGCGGCGAGCAGCTCGTCCTGGGCGGTGTCCAGGCGCACGTCCAGATCGTCGAGATGGCGCGCGCCGGGGCGGGTGAGGGTGACGATGTTGCGGCGGCGATCGCCCGGGTCGGGGCTGCGTTCCACGAAACCGCGGTCGGCCAGGTCGTTGAGGGCCGCGACGATGTCGCTGCGGTCGATGCGGGTGCGGCGGCCGAGATCGGCTTGGCTCGCGGGACCGAACTCGCGCAGCGTCGCGAGCAGGGCGTAGTGGTGCCTGCGCGATCCGGTGTCCTCCAGTGCCCGTTCCGTCGCCCGGTCGGCCACCAGGGCCACCTGGTTGATCAGCCGGGTGGGCAGTGCGCGCAGCCTGCCCGCGGCGCCGTCGTGCGCGATCTCCATGGCACCAATCTAGCAACCCACTTGTTGGCGCGACCCACGTTTGTTATCGTTGGCTTCACCAACGTTGGAGAGACCAACATATAGTTCGAAAGGCCATTGCCATGAAGAAGATCCGCCTCGTCCTCCCGCTCGCCCTGCTGCCGATCGCGGCGCTGGCCGCTTGCTCGTCCACCGCCGCCGCCGACGACGTCGAGCGGCGGGAAATCCGAGAACTGGTGGACCGCAACCAGATCAGCGCGCTGGTCGACCGCCTCGGCCGCACCCTGGACGACGGGACCTTCGAGGACTTCCGGGAGATCTACACCGCCGACGCCAGCGCCACCACGCCCGGCGGCACCGCACAGGGCGTCGCCGCGATGATCGCGCAGGCCGGGCGAAGTCACTCCGCCGACAAGAAGATTCAGCACTTCATCAGCAACGTGATCGTCGACCTGCGCGGCGACGCCGCCGCCGTACGCGCCAACCTGCTGGCCACCTTCGCGCCGGTGGTCGAGGGCACGCTCACCGAGCCGAAATACACGCTCGGCGAGATCTACCAGTTCGACGCTGTGCGGACTGCGGAGGGGTGGAGGCTCTCCCGGGTCCAGAGCACACCGCAGTGGGCGATCGGCACTCGCTTCTAGGCCATTCGACTACCGTCGATCTGGCTCGACCACCGTTCGACTATCGACGGAGAGAAATGGTGGCCGGGAAGTCGACAGGCCGGGGTTTCGCTGAGAATTGCACGCCCAGCGCCGATCGGACCGCATGCCGGAGGGCACGCGGTCCGATCGGCCGGGCGTGGTTCAGAGGGAGTCGATCCAGTTGCGCAGGAGGTGGGCGCCCGCGTCGCCGGACTTCTCCGGGTGGAACTGGGTGGCGGACAGGGCGCCGTTCTCGACCGCGGCGAGGAACGGGACGCCGTGCTCGGCCCAGGTGAGCTTCGGGGAGGCGAAGTGCTCGCTCGGGGGGAGATCCCAGGTCTGTGCGGCGTAGGAGTGGACGAAGTAGAACCGGGTGTCTGCGTCCATGCCCTTGAACAGCACGCTGTCGGACGGGGCCGACACGGTGTTCCAGCCCATGTGCGGCAGCACCGGCGCGGACAACCGCTCCACCACGCCGGGCCATTCGGCGCACCCGTCGGTCTCCACGCCGAACTCGACGCCGCGCTCGAACAGGATCTGCATGCCGACGCAGATGCCGAGCACCGGACGACCACCCGCCAGGCGCTGGCCGATGATGCGCTCGCCACGCACTTCGCGCAGTCCCGCCATGCAGGCCGCGAACGCCCCGACACCGGGCACCACGAGACCGTCTGCGGCCAGCGCGATCTGCGGGTCGGCGGTCACCTCGACGCGCGCCCCCGCCCGGACCAGCGCCCGCTCGGCGGAGTGCAGGTTGCCGGAGCCGTAGTCGAGCAGGGCGACGGATTTCGTTGTCACAGCGTTCCCTTCGTCGACGGCACGCCGCTCACCCGGGGGTCGAGTTCGACGGCGGCCCGCAGCGCCCGCGCCACGGCCTTGAACTCGGCCTCGGTGATGTGGTGCTGATCGCGGCCGTAGAGCACCCGCACATGCAGCGCAATGCGGGCGTTGAGCGCGATCGACTCGAAGACATGCCGGTTGAGCACGGTCGAATACGGCGCGCCCGGTTCCGAGCGGCCGCGCACGGGACTGCCCGGAATCACCGCGTGCAGCAGGTGTTCCGGTTCGCCGGTGTGCACGCAGTACGGCCGCCCCGACACGTCGACCGCCGCGTGCGCGAGGGTCTCGTCCATCGGGATGAAGGCGTCGCCGAAGCGCCGGATGCCGGACTTGTCGCCCAGCGCCTTGCCGAGCGCCTGCCCGAACACGATGGCGGTGTCCTCCACCGTGTGGTGCGCCTCGATCTCGATATCGCCCTCGGCGCGCACGGTCAGGTCGAAGCTGGCGTGCGCGCCCAGCGCGGTGAGCATGTGGTCGTAGAACGGGACGCCGGTGGAGATCTCGGTCTTGCCGGTGCCGTCCAGATCCAGTTCGACGACGATGCTGGATTCCTTGGTGATGCGCTCGACCCGCGCGGTCCTGTTCATCGGTGCTTCCTCCACGGGGTTCATCGGGGCGTGAGCTCGGTGCCGACCAATTCCCTGCTGACGCGCAGGAACTCGTCGTTCTCGGCGGCCAAGCCGATGGTCGCGCGCAGATAGCCGGGAATGCCGACGTCGCGGATGAGCACGCCGCGGTCCAGGTACCGCTGCCAGGCGTGCGCGGCGTCGGCGAACCGGCCGAACAGCACGAAGTTGGCGTCGCTCGGCACCACGTCGAAGCCCATCTCGCGCAACGCGGACGCGACCCGGTCGCGCTGGGCCGCCAATTCCGCGACGCTGCCGAGGGTTTCGTCCGCGTGCCGCAGGGCCGCGCGCGCGGCGGCCTGGGTGACCACCGACAGGTGGTAGGGCAGCCGCACCAGCAACATGGCGTCGATCACCGCGGGCGCGGCGACCAGGTAGCCGAGGCGGCCACCGGCGAAGGCGAACGCCTTGCTCATGGTGCGGCTCACCACCAGCTTGGCCGGGAACCGGTCGATCAGCGCGATCGCGCTCGGCGCCGCGGAGAATTCGCCGTACGCCTCGTCGACCACCACGATGCCGGGCGCCGCGTCGAGGATCCGGACCAGGTCGTCCTGCGGGATGCTGTGTCCGGTGGGGTTGTTCGGGCTGGTCACGAAGACCACGTCCGGCTTGCGTTCGGCGATCGCCGCCAGCGCGTAGTCGATGTCGAGCGAGAAATCGGCATTGCGCTCGGCCTCGACCCACTCGGTGTCGATGCCCTCGGAGATGATCGGGTGCATCGAGTAGGAGGGCACGAAACCCAGTGCGCTGCGGCCGGGTCCGCCGAAGGCCTGTAACAGCTGCTGCAGGATCTCGTTGGAACCGTTGGCGGCCCAGACGTTCGCGGTGTCGACCGCGAACCCGGTCTGGCGGCTGAGGTAGGCCGCCAGGTCGGTGCGCAACGCCACCGCGTCACGGTCCGGGTAGCGGTGCAGGTCGGCGGCGGCGGCGCGAATGGACTCGGCGACGTCGTCGACGAGCGCGCGGCTCGGCGGATGCGGGTTCTCGTTGGTGTTCAGCTGCACCGGAACGTTCAATTGCGGTGCGCCGTAAGGCTTCTTGCCGCGCAGATTCTCGCGCAGCGGCAGGTCGTCCAGCCCGATGGACGACCCGGGCGCGGTGAGCTGACCGGTCATGACAGCGTCTCGAATCGCACCGTGACGGCCTGGCCGTGCGCGGGCAGATCCTCGGCGTTGGCGAGCGCGACCACGTGCCCGGCCACATCCTTCAGCGCCGCCTCGGTGTACTCGACGACGTGGATGCCGCGCAGGAAGGTCTGCACGCTCAGACCGGAGGAGTGGCGCGCGCAGCCCGCGGTGGGCAGCACGTGATTCGAGCCCGCGCAGTAGTCGCCGAGGCTGACCGGCGCGTACGGCCCGACGAACACCGCGCCCGCGCTGCGCACCCGGCCCGCGACCGCGGCCGCGTCGGCGGTCTGGATCTCCAGGTGCTCGGCCGCGTAGGCGTTCACCACGCGCAGGCCCTGCTCGATGTCGTCGACGAGGACGGTGCCGGACTGCTTGCCGGTCAACGCCTCTCGCACCCGGTGCGCGTGCTTGACCACGGTCATCTGGGCGCTCAGCGCGGCGTCCACCGCGTCGGCCAGCTCGGCGCTGTCGGTGACGAGCACGCTGGCCGCGAGCACGTCGTGCTCGGCCTGGCTGATCAGGTCGGCCGCCACGTGCGCCGGATCGGCGGTGGCGTCGGCCAGGATGGCGATCTCGGTGGGACCGGCCTCGGCGTCGATGCCGACCAGGCCGCGGCACAGCCGCTTGGCGGCGGTCACGTAGATGTTGCCGGGACCGGTGATCAGGTCCACCGGCTCGAGCTCCGCGCCGTCGGTGTCGACGCCGCCATAGGTGAGCAGCGCGACAGCCTGCGCGCCGCCGACCGCCCACACCTCCTCGACGCCGAGCAGCTGCGCGGCCGCCAGGATGGTCGGGTGCGGCAGCCCGCCGAACTGGGCCTGCGGCGGCGAGGCCACCACCAGCGAACCGACGCCCGCGGTCTGGGCGGGCACCACGTTCATCACCACGCTGGACGGGTAGACGGCGTTGCCGCCGGGCACGTACAACCCGACCCGCTCCACGGGCACCCAGCGTTCGGTGACGGTGCCGCCGGGCACCACCTGGGTCGTGGTGTCGGTGCGGCGCTGATCGGCGTGCACCGCGCGGGCCCGCGCGATCGACTCCTCCAGCGCGGCGCGCACCGCGGGATCCAGCTCGTCGAGCGCCTTCACCAGTTCGGCGGCGGGGACGCGCACGGTCGCGGGAATCACACCGTCGAACCGCTCGCCGAACTCGAGCGCCGCCGAGACACCATGTTCCCGGACCGCCTCCACCACCGGCCGCACCTGATGCAGCACCGAGTCCACGTCGACTCCCCCGCGCGGCAGCGCGGAGCGCAGCTCGGCAGCGGAAGGAGTACGACCGCGCAAATCGACGCGGGCGAGCTCGATGCGGGATGTCATGTCGGTGTCGATCCTTGTCTCCAGCTGGTCACAACAGGAAAGTTGCCGCTACCAGCCTAGTGGACGCCGCCGGACGTCTTCTTCCCGCACACGCGGACGGTCCAGTGATCACCCGCAGCGGCGGCGCAGCTCGGCGACTCCCTCGCCTTCGAGTTCGTCGAGCACCTGCGTGCGTCCGACGACGGCGAGCGCCAGCGCCTCGGCGCGACCGCGCACCTCGGGCCCGCTGCCACTGGCCCAGTCCAGGTCCGTGGCCACGAGCCGCAGTCCGTTGCTGCGGTGTCCCGGACGGACGAACGGGTCGGGGTGTTCGAGCGCGCGGCGCAACCGGTCGGCCGGGATCGTGCGGGGGCGGCCGAGCGGGCGGCGAATGTCCTGCTGGTGCACGAACAGGTCGGCCAGCACCAGGGCGGGGCCGAATCGCGACAACGTCCCGGCGGCGTTCTCGAACATGTCGATCAGCTGGGCGGTGGACAGCGCCCGCGCCTTGTCGACCAGTCGGCCGTTCACCCGATCGATGGAGAACCCGCACCGGACGACGACGCCACCGTAGGTCAGCGGGGCGATCGTGTCGTACAGCAGATGCCCGACCACATCACGGACCGACCACCCCGCGCACAGCGACGGCGTCTCCCAGTCCTCCGCGCGCAGGTCGCGCAGCAACTCGACGAGCTCGGCGCGTTCCGCGGCCAGCATCCCCCTGATCTCCATGACGAAAGACTAACGGCGGCACTGCCGCCGTGGCCATTGCGACTCCTCGCGGCGACTCCGACGCCGCCCGCGGCTCAGCGGGTTTCGCTGTCGATCAGCAGGCGACCGCCGCCGTCGACGACCCGCAGCACCAGCCCCTTGGACTCGCCCTCCACCGTGAGATTGGCCAGCCGCATGTCCACCGAGCCGTCGGGATTGTTGGAGCCGGAGGCGGCGTTGATGCCGGAGAACGTGTCGACGATGCGCGAACCCCAGTACTCGCGGAACGCCTGTTCCCCGCCGTAGGCCTTCTGCGCCGCCGGGGTGAGCAGCGACCAGGACCCGCCCGGGTTGTTGTAGAAGTTCACGATCAGCTGACCGGCCGGTCCCCATTCGACGGTGCCCGCGCTCGGCGTGCGGCCCAGCGCCGGGGCCGTCGTGGTGGCGCCGCCGGTGGCCGTGGCGCTCGCCGATGGCGGAGTCGCCTGCGCCGAGGGCGAGTTCGACTCCGACTGGTTCAGGCTGCCGATCAGCAGCGCGGCCACGGCGACCACCGCGCCGACGACACCGCCGATGAGCACCGCGCGCCGCTTGCCGCCCGAGGAGGACGCCGGACGCGGCTGGGCCGCGGTCCTGGGGTGCGCGGCCGTGTTCGGGTGCGCGGCGGCGTGCTGCGGCGGCGGCAGCGGGCGGACGTGCCGTTCGGTCGGCTGGTACGTGGGCTGGGGCACCGGGGTGCGCAGCGCCCGCGTCGCCGCATCCGAAGCGGACTGGCGCGCGAAAGCCTCACTGGCCGGGACGAATCCGGCGGGCACCGCGGCGGAGTCGGCGAAGGCGGCCAGCGTGTCGCGCGCGACGCGCATGCTCGGCCGTTCCTGGGGGTCCGGATTCAGCAGCGCGAGCAGGAAGTCGGTGGCCTGCCCCGCGTTTCGCGGCTCGCTGACCTGACCGTTGGCCGCGGCGTAGAGCACCGCGAGCGGATTCGCGCTCGCGCCGTAGGGCGGTTCGCCCTCCAGCGCGTGAAACAGCGTGGCGCCGAGGGAGAACACGTCGGCGGCCGGGGTCGGGTCGGAGCCGCGGGCCACCTCGGGAGCGAGGTAGGCGGCGGTACCGCAGATCAAGCCGGTCTCGGTGAGCGTGACGTCGCCTGCGGCGCGGGAGATGCCGAAATCGGTGATTTTGACCGTGCCGTGGTCGTCGAGCAATATGTTGCCCGGCTTCACGTCGCGGTGCACGATGCTCGCCTGATGCGCGGCGATCAGCGCCGAGGCGACCTGCTCGCCGATGCGTGCGACCTGAGTCAGCGGCAGCGTGCCCTGCGCGGAGAGCACCGCGGCCAGACTGCGCGACTTCAGGTACTCCATCACCAGGCACGGGTCGCCCTCGTGTTCGGTGATGTCGAACACCACGATCGCGTTCGGGTGCTGGAACCGCGCGGCGTTGCGGGCCTCGCGGATCGCGCGCTGGCGCGTGACTTCGCGTTCGGCCTCCGGCAGGCTCGCTTTAATGTGGATCTGCTTGATCGCCACGGAACGCCGGAGTCGCTCGTCGGTGGCACGCCAGACGACACCTGTGCCGCCGCTACCAATCCGCTCGACCAGGCGGTAATGCTCCGCGATCAACTGACCGGTATCGATGGCGCCTACTCCGAACCTTCTCGAAATCGTGACATCCCGCATATTGACCGCTGACGCGGCCCGCCGACGAGTGTAGCGGGCGTGCGGAGCGCGGTCCGCGCCAGCCGGGATATATCCGCCGCCCAAATCGCCGGAACCGGTCGATAGTACGGGCGCAGGCAGTTTCGCGCACGCCGGAGCGACGGCGGAGCGGCGCGTATGGTGCGAGAACGCCGAAAGATCACCGCGCGCGCAACATCCGTCCCGCGGCGTTCACCGCGGGGGCCGAGCTGCCCGCGTCGCTGACGAACACCGCGAACGCCAGGTCACCGTCGATGCTGACGAACCAGCCGTGCGCGTGGGTGTCGTCGATGTACTCCGCGGTGCCGGTCTTGCCGAGCAGCCCGGGGATGTCACGCAGCTGGGTGGCGGTGCCGCCGGTGACGGTCTCGCGCATCATGGCTTTCAGCTGGTCGTCGACGGTGCCGGGCAGCGGCTCCGGCTGCCGGTCGGCCGTCCCCGGCCTGCCCTGCACCAGGGTCGGCGCGGGCGCCGACCCGTGCGCGATGGAGGCGGCCACCAGCGCCATCCCGAACGGCGAGGCCGTCACCTGCCCTTGACCGATGCTGGACTCGACGCGCTCGGCCGCGGTGTCGGCAGCGGGCACCTGGCCGGTGACCGTGGTCAGGCCGGGTGTGACGTAGTCGATGCCGAGGCCGAGTTGCGCGGCCGCGTTCGTCAGCCCGTCCGGCGGTAGCTTCACGCCCAGCATGCCCATGGTGGTGTTGCAAGAGCGGGCGAAGGCGGTGTGCAGCGGGACCCGGCCGAGGTCGAACTTGTCGTCGTTGGGAATCCGGCGGCCCTCGATGTCCGCGGTGCCTGGGCACGGGAGCACGCTGTCCGGCGTCGCGTCGCCCGCCTGCAGCGCGGCCGAGACGGTCACCGTCTTGAAGGTCGAACCCGGCGGGTAGAGGCCGGTCAGCGCGATCGGTCCCTGCGCGTCGGCGGCGGCGTTCTGTGCCATGGCCAGCACATTGCCGGTGGACGGTTGCAGCGCGACGATCGCGGCGGGCTGCCCGATCGGAGCCAGGGCGTCCTCTGCGGCGCGCTGTAATCCGACGTCGAGCGTGGTGGCGATGTCGGTGGTCTGGCGCGGGTCCTGTCCCGCGATGCGTTCGGTGCCGTTGGGCGTCTTTGCCCGCACGGCCCAGCCCGCCGCCGCGTCCGCGTTCTGCTGCCACAGTTCGGTGAGGCCGGACAGGGTGGGCGAGGACAGGGCCTTGTCGGTGGTCAGCAGCCGGGTCTGCGGGGCGAGGGTGACGCCGGGCACCGCGGCCAGCGCGTCGTTGATCGGGGCGATGTCGGCGGCGCGCAGCGTGATCGCGGTGATCGGTTTGCCCTGCGCGGCGGCCAGTTCCGCCCGCAGGGACTGCGCGGTGATGCCCGGCGCGAGCGGGCCGACCAGGGCTGCGACGGCCGCCGTGTCCGCGCCGGGCGCGAGGTTCACCAGGGTGACGATCTGCTCGGTCATCAGGTTGCCGCCCGCCCCGTCGAGGACCCGGGCGGGTTCGGCGTAGGCGGGTCCGTAGGTCAGCGGGCCCGCGGCGAGGCCGGGTGCCACGGTGGCCGGATCCCAGCGGATCTTCCAGTCGCCGTTCTCGGTCGCCTCACCGACGGTGGTGTAACTCCACTCGTCCTTGCCGCCTTTGCCCAGCCGCCAGGTGGCGGCCAAGGTGAAACGGTTCTCGTCGGTCGAGCGCACCTCGAAAACGACGTCCTTGCCGAGGCCGTCGTAGAGCTGGTTCAGCGTGTCGGCCGCCTTGCCGGGATCGTCGGTCAGCGCGGCGGCCGCGGCGACGTCGTCGCTGTTCAGCGCATCGGCGAACTGCCCGGCCACGGTGTCCGGCTGCTCAGGCCCGGAACTGCACCCGGCCAGGACGAGCACGGGTGCCGCGGACAGGAACAGGAGCCTCCGGTGGATGCGCACCCCGCCGACGGTACCGAAATCGTCCGTCGGCGCGGCGTATCCGCGGAGCCGGTGTCGCGGTCAGCGGTCGAGCCAGGGCGCGGCGCTCACCGCGATGACGTCGGCCGGGTCGAGCTCGATGTCGAAGACCTTCGACAGGATCTTGGGCAGTTCGCTCGGCTCCAGTTCACGGGTCTCGCTCGATCCGTCGGGACGTTCGGTGATCAGGGTCAGGCCGTCGAGCACGTGGTGCACGTCGGGCAGGAAGCGCTGGACGAACGGGCGCGTGGTGAACGGCGAGCGCGGCGAGGTGGAGACGAAGTGGTTGCCCACCTCGAAATCGATGCGGTACTGCGGTTCGGTCGTGAAGGTGTAGCGGTCGATCCAGCCGTCGCGCCCGAACTGGTGCAGCACCCACACGTCGGCGTCCAGCTCGCCCGTCGTGCGTTCCAGCCGGAATCGCCACTGCCCCAAGGAGAACTCCGCCTCCCGCTCGACCAGTTCGTAGGGCTCGAGCGGACCGGAGCCGAATCCGACGTCGCAGATCCAGACGCGCTCGTCGTCCGCGGTCGTCACCCGCAGCAGGGCGTGCGTCGAGGGACGCAACCCGCCGGACCCCATGGTCACCCGGCCGCTGAGTCCGGTCACGCCGAAACCGAGTCGTTCCAGCGCGGCGGCGAAGAGCCCGACGTTCTCATAGCAGTAGCCGCCGCGGCGCCCGCGCACCAGCTTGTCCTGCAGGGTGGCCAGGTCCAGCGGGATCGGGCGGCCGAGCACCGGCTCCAGGTTCTCGAACGGAATGGAGGTGGTGTGCAGGCGAACGAGCTCGCGCAGTGTCGCGAGGGTGGGGGCGCGTTCACCGTCGAAGCCGATCCGCGCCAGGTAGGCGTCCAGATCCAGGTCCGCTCCGTTCCAGTGGTACGCCGGCTCCGCTGGCTTGCTCATCTCACGCCTCTCTTGTCGATGTCGTTCCGAACAACTGGATCGAGGCGGGAACTGTTCCGGCAGGCCGCGATCTCAGGCGGCGCAGGTGGCGTTCGCGGGCGCGGGCGGCGCGGTCACGATGCCGCGCGCCACGTCGACGACATAGTCGCGGTCCGGCCCCTCCACCGGTTCCGCGCGATACCACTGGGTCGCGGCCACCAGGTCGCGCCAGCCCGCCCACAGGTTCCATTCCCCGGTGCGCCACACACTGGTGGCGCTGCGCAAGTTCATGGACAGGAAGGGCGCGCCGGTGCGGCAGGCGATGGCGGTGAGGTAGTCGGCGTGGTCGGCCGAGGAGCCGTCGTGGCCGTGCATCGCGACGACCAGGTCGCGTGGCGGCAGATCGCCGGGCACGCAGCGATACGGCTCTTGGACCCGGCCGGTGGCCTCCTCACCGTCCACTGGCAGCGCCACTGCGCGCACATCGATTCCGCCCCGGCAGCCGGGTTCGGCCGAAACCGACGGCGGCGCAAGGACCGTCGCGCCCCACAGCAGGCAGCACACCGCAAGCACTCCGTATCCGCGCCTCGTCTTCGGAATGATGCCACGCCGCTGGGCGCGACACCGCTGTGCGTCAGGTCGTGACCGGCGGCCTGCGCGATGCCCACACCCGGCGCAGGACCCGCGAACGACCGGCGACCGAACAACTTTCGGAAGGGCGTCCTCCCGCCGCGGGGTCTGCTACGGTGCCGATCGTTCCAGTCGGAGTTCGGCGCCGCGCGGGTCCGCGGCGGCCGGGCCCTCTTTCCGGGAGTTCGTCCATGTCCTTCATCAACAAGCTGATCTCCAACGCGCACACCGTCAGTCGGCTGATGGACGTGGTGGACAAGGCCCCGCAGTGGCGAAAGCAGCTGCTGGCCAAGAAGAACGAACTGCGCGGCGGCTCCTTCCGCGACGCGGCGATGGGCATGTGTGCTCTGGTCGCCGCCGCCGACGGGACCATCGATCCGGACGAGCGGATGCGGGTCGCGGGGCTCATCTGCGCCGATCCGGTGTTGAACAACTTCCCCGCCGACGAGCTGCGCGCGCTCTTCGACGACAACTGCCATCGACTCACCGCCGATCCGGCCTTCGGCCGCGCCCACGTCATGCAACAGATCGGCAAGGCGGCGGGCAAGCAGACCGAGGCCGAGGCCGTGGTGCAGATCGGCATCATGATCGGCAATGCCGACGGGTCCTTCGACCAGGCCGAGATCGCGGCGGTGCGGGAGGCCTGCCAGGCGCTGCGAGTGGATCCGAGCCGGTTCGGGCTCTGAGGCTCTGTCCTCGCGATTCGGCCGCGCGACGGTCGCAGCGGCCTGTGCGCTGTCGGAATCGGCGCTGCGCCGCGCGACGCCGACACCGGCCGAGCCCGCTCTATCGGTTGGCGCCGCGGCGCCGGGTGAGGCCGTGACGGCATCGGCCACCATGTCGTCGCGACGGTCGGATGTCGGAGCCGGTGGCTAGTATTCGCCTATGCGTTCGATAGATGCCGCCGAGCGGCGCGCGCGACTGGGGGTGCGGCACCGGCTGGCGGACACGCACCGCACCGACGACGTCACGAGTATCGCCAGGTCGCTGGTGGTCTTGCACGCCACCGACCCGGCGACGGTGTTCCTCTCCCTCGGCGCGCGCAGCCACCGGGCGACGCCCGCGGACGTGGAGCGGGAACTGTACGAGCACCGGACGCTGCTGCGCATGCTGGCGATGCGCCGGACGATGTTCGTCGCGCCCGTCGAACTGGTTCCGGTGCTCCAGGCCTCCTGCGCGAACGCGTTGGCGGACAAGCAGCGCCGCACCTACGGACGCTTCCTCGAACAGGCCGGATTCGGGGACGGGAAGGTCGCGGACTGGTGGGCCGAGGTCGAAGAGGAGACCCATCGCGCGCTGCTGGCCCGTGGCGCCGCCACCGGCGCGCAGCTCGGCAAGGACGTGCCGCGGCTGCGCACCCAGGTGAATCCCGCACCGGACAAGGCGTATTCGAAGCCGACCAACATCACCACCTGGGTGCTGGTCACCCTGGGCTGCGAAGGCCGCATCGTGCGCGGCCGACCCAACGGCAGCTGGGCCAGTAGCCAGTACCTGTGGTCGCCGGTGGAGTCCTGGCTGCCCGACGGCGTGGCGGAGCTGCCCGCCGACGAGGCGCGCGCCGAACTGGTGCGCCAGTGGCTGGCCGCCTTCGGTCCGGCCCCGCTCACCGACCTCAAATGGTGGACCGGCTGGACCCTCGCCGAGGTCCGCAAGGCGCTGGCTCGTCTAGACATCGCCGAGGTCGACTTGGACGGCTCCCCCGGCCTCGTCCTCGCCGACGACCTCGAACCCGTTGCGGCGCCCGAGGATTGGGCCGCCTTCCTGCCCGCCCTTGACCCGACGCCGATGGGCTGGCAGTCCCGCGACTGGTACCTCGGCCCGCACGCCCCTGCCCTGTTCGACCGCAACGGCAATATCGGCCCCACCATCTGGTGGAACGGCCGCATCGTCGGCGGCTGGGCTCAGCGCAAAGACGGCGAGATCGTCTGGCGACTCCTGGAAGACATCGGCGCCGAAGCCGAAGCCCGCATCGAAGCCGAAGCCGCCCGCACGACCACCTGGTTCGGCGACATCCGCACCATCCCCCGCTTCCGCACCCCCCTGGAACGCGAACTCACCGCCTGACCACCACATCCCGAAACAACCCCACCCGGGGCAACACACACCTTCCACACGCCTCGAACAGGCCGCTGCCACACACCCCGCCTACGCCTCACAAAGGCGTCGCGCAGCGCAGGCAAAGTGTGTGGCAGCTCAGCCAGGGCGGTGGGCTCCGTCGTCGACTCAGCGGGTTTCAGGCAGCTCAGCCAAACGGTGCGGCAGGGTTTCATTGACGCTCAGCGAGTCTCCGACCGGTCGAGCCCAACCCCGCTGGAACAGCCCATGCCACACACCGTGCCTACACCTCACAGAGGCGACGAGCCTGTGCTGCGGATGGAAAATGTGTGGCAGCTCAGCCAGGGCGGTGGGCAGCCGAACTCGCTAGCGTCGGTCAGCGGGTACTTCGGCCTGTCCACTGCTGCCCCGGACTCGTTCGTCTACCGCGACGCGCGGGGCGAGACCCGCGGAGCGTCGCTGGATGGACGCGGTGGTGGCCAGGGCCAGTATCAGTAGTCCCGCGCAGACGTAAGCCGCGGCCGCGAGGCCGGAGGTCATGGCCGCGCGGGCGGCCTCGGCGACCGAGGCGGTGGTGGGGTCGCCCGCGAGCGCCGGGATCGCCGATCCGGCGCTGGCCGTGACGGCGGCGGTCAGCTCGTCGGCGCCGGGTGTGCCCGCGAGCCGGTCGCGCAGTTCGGCGCCGAGCACGCTGAAGAAGAGCGTGGTGAGCAGTGCTATGCCGAGGGCGGAGCCGAGTTCCCTTGCCGCGCTCTGGATCCCCGAGCCTTGTCCGGCGTGTTCGGCGGGCACGTCGGCGAGCACCACGTTCGTCACCTGCGCGGTGGCGAAGCCGACGCCGACGCCGTAGACGAACAGGGCGAGCACGATGGCCCACCAGGGCGTGTCCGCCGCCGCGACGAGCGCGAGCAGCGCCAGCCCCGCCGCCTCCAGCAGCAGGCCGATCCGCACCTGCGCCATCGCCGACGCGGTCATCGAGAAACTCGCCCCGCTGGCGCAGAAACTGCCGACCGCCAGCGCGGCCAGGGCCAGCCCGGTCTGGAAAGCGGTGTAGCCGAGGGTGAATTGCAGCCACAGCGGCAGCACCGCGATGATCCCGAACTCGCCGACGCCGACGACGATCGTGACGACATTGCTGTTGCGGAACGAGGGAACGGCGAACAAGCGCACGTCCAGCAGAGGATCGCCGCCCGTCCGCACCAAGCGCCGCTGCCTGCGCCAGCACAGCGCCAGCGCGCCGATCGCGCCGAGCAGGGCGACGAGCACCGGCGACGGCCCGCCACGCCAGGACACCTCACCGATCACCAGCGGCTCGATCGTGCGCACCCACCCGTAGTGGCGCCCCTCGATCAACGCGAACGACAGCAACCCGAGCCCGAGCACCGACAGCGCCGCGCCACGCAGGTCGACGCCCCCGCGGACGCGCGGCGAGGCGGGCAGGAAGCGCAGCACCGCCGCGACGATCACCAGCACCAGCGGGATGTTGATCCCGAAGGCCCACCGCCAGGAGAAGTCCGCCAGCCAGCCGCCCAGCAGCGGGCCGACCGCGGCCGCCGCGCCGATGGTCGAACCCCAGATCGCGAACGCCTTGGCGCGTGCCTCCCCCGCGAAGCCCCAGTTCACCAACGCCAGCGAGGTCGGCAGGATCATGGCGCCGCCGACGCCCTGCAGGAAGCGGGCCGCGATGAGCGCGACCCCGGTCGGCGAGGCGGCGGCCAGCAGGCTGGTCACCCCGAAGATCGCCAGCCCGATGACGAAAAGCCTTCGCGCACCGTACAGATCGGCGAGACGCCCGGTGAGCAGCAGCAGCGCCGCGAACACGATGGCGTAGGACTCCTGGATCCACTGCGCCTCGATCGAGGTGATGCCGAGGTCGTCGATGATCGGCGCGATGATCACGTTGACGATGGTCAGGTCGACGACGATCAGGGCGACACCCAAGGCGACGGCGATCAGCCCCAGCCAGCGCCGGGCGGAAGGTGTCTCGGTTTCGGTCGGCAATTTACCTCCATCATCAAGTTACTTTATGATGAAGCTATTCCGCCGCGGGGTAAGTTGTCAATCCGTGCGGGCACGGGCAAGTGCCCATCGAGAAAGGAGTGCCGGTGCCGAACGACCCTGCGGCGCAACGCGAACGGCTCGCCGACGGCCTGCTGTCCTACGGCGCGAGCTTCGCCGAGCTCGGCCGCCGCTTCGCCGCGGACCTCGGCGTGCACTCCACCGACGCGTTCGCCCTGCTGGAGATCACCTCCGCCGAGGTGCTCGGCACGCCGATCTCGCCCGCCCAGCTGAGCAAGCGCATCGCGTTGACCTCGGGCGCGATGAGTTCGCTGCTCAACCGGCTGGAAGACGCGGGCTACCTCACCCGCACACGCGAGCACACCGACCGGCGCGTGGTGACGCTGCGCACCAGCGCACAGGTCAAGGAACGGGCCGACGAGTTCTTCCGCCCGTGCAACGAACGCCAGGACGCGATCCTGGCCGAGTACCCGCCCGAGATCCTGGAGCAGTTCGAGACGCTGCTGCGCCGATTGACGGCGAGCTTGGAAGGCTGACGCGCACCGGCCGGGTCGGCGCGAAGCTGCGCCGCCTGCCGACCGCGGGCGAGTTCACCGACCCGCGCCGGCCCTCGCACCTGCACATCGGACGTGGCCGAGGAGGGCAGGGGCACCGGCGCGGCGGACGCGCTGATGGCTCGATTCCTCGAGCACGCCGCGGCCGCTGGCTCCCCCGGCTGCCACCGGCAGGCCCCCGGTCGAGAACACCCGCGCCGTACGGTTTTTCGAGCGGAGGGGCTTCGCCACACACGGCAAGGAACCGCTGGTGCCCGGTCTGCGCTATCGGGGCGCGCGCGTGCATCAGCGAACCATGGTGCGCACCCTCTGATCAGGGCGCGTGTCTTCCGCTCCGGGGCGAAGGCGCCGCGCTCACGACATCGATCCGTGGTGCGGCCGCTCGACCCGGTGTCACACCGCGGGTTCCTCGGTGCTGCTCTTCCCGCTCTTCGAGAAGTGCGCCTTCTCCGCTCGCTCCATCAACCGCATGAACTGATCCGTGCGCAGGTGGACCAGCGCCTCGTGATCGCCCGCCTCGAAATAGACGTCGGGCACCGTGGTGAGGCTTTCGTCCATCAGCGTCCGCACCCCGTACGCGGTGCAGACGGCCGGGATCGCACCGACCTCGCAGTCCTTGAAGACCTCGCGGAGCTCGGACTCCTTGGCCAGCACCAGATGGCGTCCGGTTTGCGACCAGAGCTTCGACAGCCGCAGGTGATGGGTGGATGGCAGCACCGCGCCGACGTAGCCCTGCTCGTCTTCGAGCACGATCGTCTTGGCGAGACGATCACCGGGGATGTTGGCCACCGACGCGGTGTGTGCGCTGGTGTAACTGTGCGGATGACGCACGACTTCGTATTCGACGCCTGCTTCGCGCAGGCATGCTTCCACCGTCGATGACATGGACATTGCGGACCTCCACTCGTTAGCCGGCGCGCCACCGTGTCCCGGTGACAATGGGCAGTCGGATGCACAGCGTCAAGCCGTCCTACGAAACAGTCTGCGCCTTTTGCCGACGAATGCCGACCCCCTTCCCGATCGGATCACCGACGAGAACGAGGCCGGACGCGCCGTGGTGGGCTCGGCCGCGGTGCTTACATGTCCAGGCCCAGATCCAGCACCCGCACCGAGTGGGTCAGCGCGCCGACCGCGAGATAGTCCACGCCCGTGCGCGCGTAATCCGCCGCCATCTCCAGGCTCAGGCCGCCCGACGACTCCAGCTCGGTCTCCGGCGCCACGGCATTGCGCCGCTGCACGGCCGCCTGGGTCTGCCAGAGCGGAAAGTTGTCCAGCAGTACCAGTTCCACGTTCTCGGCGAGCACGGCGTCGAGCTGTTCCAGACTGTCGACCTCCACCTCGCACGGCACCTCGGGAGCGAGCTCGCGCACCGCGCGCAGCGCGTCGACTACCGAGCCCGCCGCCACGACGTGGTTGTCCTTGATCAGCGCCGCGTCGCCGAGTCCCATCCGGTGGTTCACGCCGCCGCCGACCCGGACCGCGTACTTCTGCAGACCGCGCAGGCCGGGCAGCGTCTTGCGGCTGTCGCGGATCCGGCAGCCGGTGCCCTCGACCTCGTCCACCCAGGCCGCGGTGGCGGTCGCGATGCCGGACAGGTGGCACAGCAGGTTCAGCATGGTGCGCTCAGCGGTGAGCAGACCGCGGGTCGGCGCGACCACGCCGAGCACGACGTCGCCCGCGTGCACCCGCGTCCCGTCGGCCACCCGCTCGGTGATCTCGTAGGCGTCCGGCCCGATCACCTCGTCGAGCACGAGCAGCCCCACGTCGATGCCTGCCACGGTGCCCGGCTGCCGGGACACCACCGAGGCCTTCACCGCCGCGTCGGCGGGCACGGTCGCCATCGTGGTGACGTCCGGTCCGTAGCGCAGGTCTTCGTCCAGCGCGGTGCGAATGAGCGCGAGCACCTCGTCGCGCTCGAGTGCGGCGTCCAGCGCCATCAGTGCACTCCTCCTCTGTCGGCCCGCGGCGAGCGCGAGCGGAAGTCGATATCGGGCCTCACGGCACCGCCACGGTGAGCGCCGGGGCCTCGGGGTCGTCGGCCAGGCGGGAGGCCAGCGGCTCCCCCTCGGGCGAGCCGCCGACCAGCAGCACATCGGGGCGGCCGTCGGCGTCCAAGCGGATCGGAATGCTGTGCCGCAGCGCCTCGTCCGGCTCGGGACGATCGGATCGCGTATGGCAGCCACGGCTTTCGGTGCGGGCGGCCGCGGCGAGCAGCAGCACGCGGGCGGTCAGCGTCAGCGCGCCGTCCTCCAGTTCCGCGATCCGGCGGGCGGCCAGATCGTCCGGCGCGGGCGGCACCACGGTTCCGGAATCGGCGAACCGGCTCGACATGCCGCGCAGCACCGCGCGTTCCAGCGTCGCCGCCGCACCCGCGAGCCCGTCCCTGTCGCGTACCACCGCGGCGTGCGCGGTCATGACCTGTTGCAGCGCGGCGCGCGGAGCCCGTGGCATGGTCCGCGGGCGCACGTCGGTGACCTCCGCGGGCGCCCCGAGGCGCTCCACGGCCGCGGCACCCGCCCGCTCGCCGACGACCAGGCCTTCCAGCAAGCTGTTGGACGCCAACCGATTCGCGCCGTGCAACCCGGTCCGCGCCACCTCGCCCGCGGCGTACAGCCCGGGCACGCCGGTGCGGCCGTGCGGATCGGTGACCACGCCGCCGCACTGATAGTGCGCCGCGGGCGCGACGGGAATCAGGCTCTCCTGCGGATCGATGCCCGCCGCGAGGCAGGACGCGGTGATCGTCGGAAAACGCTGGGCGAAACCGTCGATCGCGCGGCCGTCGAGGAAGACGTGATCGGTGCCGAGCTCGCGCATCCGCGCGGCGATGGCGCGGGAGACGACGTCGCGCGGCGCGAGATCGCCGCGCGGATGCACCCCCGCTGTCACCGATTTGCCCTCGGCGTCGACCAGAGTCGCGCCCTCGCCACGCACCGCCTCGCTGATCAGCGGCCGTCGGCCCAAACCGCCCGGCGTGTACAGCACCGTCGGGTGGAACTGCACGAATTCCAGGTCCGCCACGGCCGCACCCGCCCACAGCGCCAGCGCGATGCCGTCGGCGGTCGCGCCCGGCGGGTTGGTGCTCAGCGCGTAGAGCTGGCCGAGCCCGCCGGTGGCGAGCAGCACGGCAGGGGTGTGCACCACGCCGAAACCCTTGTCCGACACCGCGATCACGCCCTGCACCCCGCTGGGCCCGGTGACCACCTCGCAGGCCGCCGCTCCGAACAGCACAGGAAGTCCTGCCGTGTTCAGCGCGCGCTGCACCTCGGCGCCGGTCGCGTCGCCGCCCGCGTGGATGATGCGGCGCGTGCTGTGCCCGCCCTCCCTGGTGCGCGAGATCTGACCGTCACGGCCGAGATCGAACACCGCGCCGAGGTCGGTGAGGGCCGCCACGGCCGCCTGCCCGCCCTCGACGATCGCGCGCACCGCGGTCGTCTCGCACAGTCCGGCCCCCGCCTCCACGGTGTCCCGCACGTGCGACTCGATCGAATCACCGTGCGGCGCGACGACGGCGATGCCGCCTTGCGCGTACTGGGTGGAGGTGTCGATCGGCCCGCCCTTGCTGAGCGTGAGCACCCGCAGCCCGCGCAGTGACGCGGTGCGCGCCGCCGTCAATCCGGCGACGCCGCCGCCGACCACCACCAGGTCGGCCGAGGCCTCCCACTCGATTACCGGAGCATTCATCTCCGCCAGCCTCTCGTTCCGAGCTCGGGCGCGGATGCCACCGCGCCCGCCGAAGTCGTGCGACGGCGCTACGCGACCGCCGCACGTCGACGGCGTCGGCTCACTCGCCGCCGCCCGGATTGCCGATCGCGATCATCCGCTGCACCGAATTGCGGCCCAGGGCCGCGGTTTCCGGGTCGACGTGCACCTCGTCGGCGCCCTCCACCAGGCAGCGCAGCAGCGCGGCGGGGGTGATCATCTTCATGTACTTGCAGGAGGCGCGGTCGTTGACGGCCTGGAAGTCGATGCCGGGGGCGGCCTTGCGCAGCTGGTGCAGCATGCCGACCTCGGTCGCGACCAGAACCTGAGTCGCTGTGCCCTTTCCTCCGCTCCGCGAGCTCCGCTCCGCGGCCGCCTTGGCGGCGTCGATCATGCCGCCGGTGGACAGGATGTGCACCCGGTCGGCCGGGAACGCGCCCTCGCCGGCGAGGTACAGCGCCGAAGTGGCGCAACCGCACTCGGGGTGCACGAACAGCTCGGCGTCCGGGTGGCTGCGCGCCTGCTCGGTGAGCTCGTCGCCGTTGATGCCCGCGTGCACGTGGCATTCGCCCGCCCAGATGTGCATGTTCTCGCGGCCGGTGACCCGCTTGACGTGCGCGCCGAGGAACTGGTCCGGCAGGAACAGCACCTCGCGGTCGGGGTCGATGGAGGCGACCACGTCGACGGCGTTGGACGAGGTGCAGCAGATGTCGGTGAGCGCCTTCACCTCGGCGGTGGTGTTCACGTAGGACACCACGACCGCGTTCGGGTGCTCGGCCTTCCATGCCCGCAGCTCGGCGGCGCTGATCGAGTCCGCCAGCGAGCAGCCCGCGCGCTGGTCCGGGATCAGCACGGTCTTCTCCGGGCTGAGGATCTTCGCGGTCTCGGCCATGAAGTGCACGCCGCAGAACACGATGGTGTCCTCGGGAGCCTCGGCCGCGATCCGCGAGAGCGCCAGCGAGTCGCCGACGTGGTCGGCCACGTCCTGGATCTCGGGCAACTGGTAGTTGTGCGCGAGAATGGTCGCGTTGCGCTCCCTCGCCAGCCGCTTGACCTCCTGCGCCCACTCGGGCGTCGCCGCGACACCCGCGTAGCCGGAGGGTCCGTCGAATACCTGCCCCATCAGCGGAGGCGCCAGTTTCGCACCCGTCGTCGCCATGATGGCTCCCTTCCTCGTGCGCCCGGCAACCCCGCCGATTCACACCAAACCAGGTTTTCGTCTTACAATCGAAAACGTGCCCCATAGTAGCACCATCCACGAATCGCTCACCGCGGTGTTCCAGGTTCGCCGCTTCCCTACCGGCAAAACCGCTGGCCAGGGCGTCGCGAACGGCGTATCGGGGCCGTGCCCGCCCGGCCAGCGCACCGAACTGGCCGTGTTGCTGTGGGAGCGCGCGCTCGACCCACAGAAGGGCACCTGGTCGCTCCCCGGCGGACGGCTGGGCGACGGCGAGAACCTGGACGCGTCGGCACGCAGGCAGCTCGCCGAGAAGGTCGACGTGCGCGAGCTGACCCACCTCGAGCAGCTCTCGGTCTTCAGCGACCCCGACCGCGTGCCGGGTCCGCGCCGGATCGCTTCGGCCTACCTCGGGCTGGTCCCGCTGACCGCCGAACCGGAACTGCCCGGCGACACCGCGTGGCACCCGGTCTCCGCGCTGCCCGCCATGTCCTTCGACCACGGCACGGTCGTCGATCACGCCCGCACCCGGCTGGCCGCCAAACTCTCCTACACCAACATCGCCTTCGCGCTCGCCCCGTCCACCTTCACCATGTCGACTCTGCGCGAAATCTACTGCGCGGCACTGGGTTACGAAGTCGACACCACCAACCTCCAGCGCGTCCTCGCGCGCCGCAAGGTGATCACCCCCACCGGCGCCACCGCCGCCCCCGGCCGCGCGGGCGGCCGCCCCGCCGCCGTCTACCGCTTCAGCGACTCCGGCCTCCGCGTCACCGACGAATTCGCCGCCCTCCGCCCCCGCGCCGAGTGAATCGTCCCGCCCAGCTGCCTCACTACTAAGTTAGAATCCATCTAAGTAATATTCGATCTATGTTTAGCGCGGAGGGTGGATGGATTTCACAGGCAGGGCCGCTGACCTGGACATTCTCGGCCGACAGCGCACCCTGGTCGCTGAGAAAGCGGGACCGACACGAGGTCGAGCGGTCATCCTGACCGGTCGCCGACGGGTCGGAAAGTCACGACTCGTCCAGGAGTTCTGTGATCGGTCGGGTCTTGCCTACCTCGTCTTCCAGGCCACCCGTGGGCGCAACCCGGTCGCGGAACGAGCGGACTTCCTCACCACCGTCGCCCATTCCCCCCTGGGCGGGGCGGATCTGGTGGCGGGCCTACATGCCGCTGATTGGAACCAGGCGCTGCGGGCTCTGGCCATCGCGATCCCGGACGACTCGCCCACCATCGCGGTGATCGACGAGGTGCCGTGGCTGGTCGAGCAAGACGGCGAATTCGAGGGCGCACTACAGACCGTGTGGGATCGCCATTTGTCAGCCAAACCCGTCCTCCTGATTCTGGTAGGCAGCGACATTTCGGTGATGGAGGCGCTGCAGTCCCGCGAACGTCCGTTTTTCGGACGCGCCGCCAAAATGACGGTCGAACCCCTCCATCTGGCCGATGTTCAGGCGATGACGGGTCTCGACGCGGCCGCCGCTGTCGATGCACTACTGATCACCGGCGGTTTCCCGGAGATCGTGCAGTCGTGGCGGCCCGGTATGAGCCGAACCGACTTTCTCCGTGCTTCGACCGAGAATCCGTTGTCGCCGCTGTTGGTAGCGGGGGAACTGACGCTGCTCGGCGAGTTCCCGGAAGCGTCGCGATCGCGCGCGGTGCTCGAAGCAGTGGGCAGCGGCGAGCGGACATTCAGCACCATCGCAGCCCAGGCTGGTGGCGTGGGCGCTTTACCCGCAGGAACCTTGACGCCCCTGCTGAACACATTGCAGTCGAAACGAATTGTCGCCGCGGACCTTCCGCTGTCCACCAAACCCGACAGCAAGAACAAGCGTTATCGCATCGCCGATTCCTACCTTCGATTCTGGCTCGCCTTCCTACAGCGCGGAATTCCACTGATCGAACGAGGGCGCGGCGATCTCGCCCGCACACGTATCGAACGATCCTGGACAGCCTGGCGTGGGCGGGCTGTCGAACCGCTCATCCGCGAATCACTACTCCGCCTGCTGCCCGATGAGCGGTGGCCCGATACCGAGGCGATCGGCGGGTGGTGGAACCGGCAGAACAATCCGGAGATCGATCTCGTCGGCGCCGATCGCGCGCCAATCGCCGGCGCGGTCCACTTCCTCGGCTCGATCAAGTGGCTGGAGGACCGCCCCTTCGATCGCCACGACTATGACGCCCTCGCCCGAGCGATGCTCTCGGCGCCGGGTACCGACACTCACACGCCACTCGTCGCCGTATCCCGCGCAGGCGTCGGGACCGATCTCCCGCTGGCAATGCATTGGGGCCCTGCGGAACTCGTCGATGCCTGGCGCTGATTCGGGGGTGGTGGTGCAATCCGGCGCTGAGCCGCACTGGAGCCGCCTGCGGGTCGAGACCGGTCGATTCCACTGCGCCACCGCGTTGGCCACTGCCCATGCTCGCGCCAACGCCGTGTGGGCGCCCATGCTGGCGGTGGCGATCACCGAGACCTGCAGGTCGCTGTGGGGCGCGCATCGAAGTCGTCACGAAGACCCCGCCCGCAGGCGAATCACGCGTCGTGGGAACGGTTTCGGTGTTTCGCGGCGCGACGGTAGCGCTGCTTGCCGGGGATGGGCTGGGCCGCGTTGGAGCGGCGGAGTTCGTGGCGGCGGCGCCAGGCGGTGAGATCGGGGCGTTCCGAAGGGGGTCGGGACAGGTCGGGTTGTGCCGTGGTGTGCGGAGGGGCGTGCATGGTCGTTCACCTCCTCCCCTGGGCTCGCCCGATTGCTTGCCGAGTCACGGTACCGACCGGGAGCGGACCGCTCCACCGATTTTCCGGCGCGACGGTCGGCGACCAGAAATTCGTTCAGGCCGTTTTCATCTGGGGCTTCGGAGGCGGTGCGGCCGTGTGGGCGACAAGGCGGCCCGCGACCCAGAACACCAGCTCCACCAACCAGAACAACCACAGGCACAGCGTCACCACGACGACCGGTATCGCGAGGAAGAGCACCGAGGGCACCGCGACGAGCAGAAACAAGGCCAGCTCTCGCGCGTTCGCGCCGGCCAACCGGTTCGCCAAGCGCACCGCCGCCCACATCATCCAGCGGCGCGGCACCGAGACACCGAATTCCCGCAGACAGCGCCGGAACAGGCCATCGGCGTCCGCGGTGCTCACCAGGTGTGAGTGCAGCAGGTAGTCGTGCAGGATGGCGGCGCGGGTGTACGCGCCGTAGCGGGGAATAAGCCAGACCAGCGCGCGCGGCACCGACGCGAAGTCGGTACGGAAGCCCGCGGGCACGATGAACTCCTGCACATCACCCTGATAGACGAGCGGCTCCGACAACCGCCAGAATTTTGCGTCGATCTCCTCGACGACCGGACCGCCACCGATGAACGCCACGCCCCCGTTCCTCTCCGAACGCAACGGTTTTCCACCATTTTACGTGGTAGAGGCACGAAAACAGCGCCGCGAAGGCAACGGTTGGGCGACGGGTCAGCGAGCCGGACGCGACACCGATCCCGATCCGTCCTCGGTCGCCGGATCGTAACCGCCATAGACGCTTCCGTACGGTGCGCGCGGCACCGCGGCGTCGAATCCGATCGGCTCGAACTCCGCGGTCCGGCGCGAACGACCGAATGCGCTGCCGTAGCCGGTGCCGAGATCCTCGGACGGACTGAGCGCCGCGAGGAACAGCAGCACCAGCGATGCAACCAGCGGCTGCACGATGAAAGCGAGCGCGGTGCCGACTTGCGTTGGCAGCTTGACGATCTGGCCGACCGATGGGTCGTCGGGACGCGGATGCAGCGACTCGGCGACCGACTCCCCCACCCACGCCATCAGATACGCGCCGATCAGCGATCCGGACAGCAACCCGACCTGCAACAGCGGACCACGTATCGTGCGCAGCCGCCAAGCCGCCACGGCGGTGAGCAATCCGGTCACCGCGCCCGCGCAGACGAACAGCGCGACCGCGTCGAACTGATGCGTACTCTCGCCGGTCAGCGGCGCACCGCGTCCGGGCTCGGTGACCAGCAACTGCTCGGTCGGCGCCAGCCAACCCCACAGCACGCCGACGAGCGCACTGCCCACCGCCACCGCCGCCAGGACGAGCAGCGCCGCTCCCGCCTCGCTCCGGACGCCGTCCGCCCGCACCGTCGCCACTAGCGGTGTTCCAGACTCTTCGAGTCGATCACGCCGTGCCGCGAGCACTTGGCCCACCAGCCATCGGGACTCACCTGCACGATCATGCGCCGCCCGCACTGCTCGCAGAAGCGCGGCGGCTCCAGGCCCAACGCGGCCGCGGTCGGCACCGCGTCGTCGAGACCTGGCACGATCCGTTTGCCGGTGAACGGGTTGTAGCGCTCGTCCATATCCATGACAGTACTCATGGCCGCGCCCTACAGCGTTTCGTTGAGCGCCTTGATCGGCATCTTGAGCTCGCCGAGCAGATCGAGGTCCGCCTCGGCGGGGCGACCGAGGGTGGTCAGATAGTTGCCGACGATGACGGCGTTGATGCCGCCCAGGATGCCCTGCTTGGCGCCGAGATCGCCGAGGGTGATCTCACGGCCGCCCGCGAAGCGGAGGATGGTGCGCGGCAACGCCAGGCGGAACGCGGCGACGGCGCGCAGCGCGTCGGCGGCGGGCAGCACCTCGAGGTCGCCGAACGGGGTGCCGGGGCGCGGGTTGAGGAAGTTCAGCGGCACCTCGTCGGGCTCCAATTCGGACAGCTGCGCGGCGAATTCGGCGCGCTGCTCCAGGGTCTCGCCCATGCCGAGGATGCCGCCGCAGCACACCTCCATACCCGCCTCGCGCACCATGCGCAGCGTGTCCCAGCGCTCCTCCCAGGTGTGCGTCGTGACGACCTGCGGGAAGTGCGACTTGGCGGTCTCCAGGTTGTGGTTGTAGCGGTGCACGCCCATCGCGGCCAGCTGATCGACCTGCTCCTGGGTCAGCATGCCCAGCGAGCACGCGACCTGGATGTCGACCTCGTTGCGGATGGCCTCGACGCCCGCGGCGACCTGAGCCATCAGCCGCTCGTCCGGTCCGCGCACCGCGGCGACGATGCAGAACTCGGTGGCGCCGGTCTTGGCGGTCTGCTTGGCGGCCTCGACCAGGCTCGGGATGTCGAGCCACGCGGCGCGCACGGGCGACTGGAACAGGCCGGACTGCGAGCAGAAATGGCAGTCCTCGGGGCAGCCGCCGGTCTTGAGGCTGATGATGCCCTCGACCTCGACCTCGGGGCCGCACCACTTCATGCGCACCTCGTGGGCCAGGGCCAGGAGTTCCTCCAGCCGGTCGTCGCCGAGCCGCAGCACCTCGAGGGTCTGCTCCTGAGTCAGACCCTCGCCGCGCTCGAGCACCTGCTCGCGGGCGATCGCCAAAACATCGGTGTCAACGGGTGCCTGGGTCACTGCACGAATCCCTTCGGCTGGTCTGCCTGTCGGCGACGGCACCTCGCGTTCGAGGTGGCCGTGCAACTTGAACGGTGTTCAGGCTAGGGTAGCGGTAGGAGTGAGTCAAAACACGACGGGGAAGGAATTCGGGTGCAGCTGCACAGGGCGGACGTGGTCGACGGCGCCATCGCCATTCTCGACCAGTACGGCCTCGCCGACCTGACCATGCGCAGGCTGGCGAGCTCGCTTCAGGTGCAGCCCGGCGCGCTGTACTGGCACTTCCCCAACAAGCAGGCGCTGCTCGGCGCCGTCGCCGACCGCATCCTCGCGCCGATGGAGGACCCGGTGACCGCCGAAGAGTGGTCCGGCCAGATCACCGAACTCGCGCACCGGCTGCGCGACTGCCTGCTCGCCTACCGCGACGGCGCCGAGCTGGTCTCGTCGACCTACGCCTCCCGCCTGACCACGAGCAAGGGCCGCGAACGCCTGGCGAGCGCGGCCATCCGCGCGGGAATGCCGCGGCACGAGGCGGAGCTGGCCGCGTTCACCCTGCTGTACTACGTGCTCGGCCAGACCGTCGACGAACAGTCCCGGATGCAGATGGATTCGGCGGGCGCGCTGCCCGAGGACACTCCGATCGACGAAACACCGGACGCGACAGCCCGTTTCGACTTCGGCCTGCAACTGTTCGTCGCGGGCGTGCGCCACCTCCTCGGCAGCCGCATCCGCTGAACGCGCCACGGCCTGAGCGAGGAGTTCCGCGGGTAGTGGCGGCGGCTTGGTTCAGGCGGCAGCCGAACCTGTCTCTGGTGGAACCGCGCTCGCGCGATCGAGATGACTGCCCACTCCGACGACGCCCGGGAACCAGCGATACATCGCCACCGCACCCGCTGCGGCGGACACCGCGAGCGCGAAGGCGGCCGCGCCGAGCACCGCGACCGAGCTGATCACGCCCACCGCGATGGGCCCGGCGAACATGCCGACATCGTGGGTGAGCCGCCACGCGCCGAGGAATTCCGCGCGCCGGTCCTCCGGCGCGACGTCCGCGCCGACCGTCATGATCAGCCCGTTGCTGATCCCGTTGGCCAGTCCGAGCAGCACCGCCGCGAGACCCATGGTGACCGCCGTGCCCGTCCACGGCAGCACCGCGTATCCGGCCGCGAAGCAGATCATCGAGGGCACGCCCGTCGCGCGGCGGCCGCGCCGGTCCAGCCAGACACCTGCCGGATACGACATGAGCACGTCCACCGCGCCGGAGACGCCGAAGATGAGACTGGTCGCCGTGGGACTCAGGCCGATGTGCGCGGCCCACAGCGGCAGCAGCGCCTGCCGCGACGCCCGTGCCGCGCCCGTGAGCAACGCCGCCGATCCCAAAGTGCCCAGCAGCCTGCGGTTTTCGACAACCACCGAGCGCAGCGTGTGCCCGCCGGACGCGGCGTCGTCGATATCACGAATGGCGACCATCGCGAACCCGGCGAGCACCGTCGTCACGCACTGCAACCACAGCGCACCGTTCGGCCCCATGCCGTGCACCAGACCCGCACCGAGGAACGGTCCGCAGAAGAACCCGAGCCGGTGCGCACCCGCCAGCGTCGACAGCGCCCGGCCCCGATCGGCGGGCGGCACCACCGCGACGATGTAGGTCTGCCGCGCCAGACCCCACACCGCGCCCGCCGCGCCGTTGAGCAGCATTCCCGCCGCGAGCACACCGAGATTCGGCGCGAGGATCGCGGCCAGGATGCCGACGAGTCCGAGCAGCGAACCCAGTCCTATCGCACCGCGCTCCCCGATCCGAGCCACGATGCGGCCCGCGGGCAGATCGGTGAGCACCATGCCGAGCCCGCCGAGCGCGACGATCACACCGGCCAGGCCGACCGACGCCCCGAGGTCGAGCGCGCGCAGCGCGTACATGGGCGCGGCCGCACCGGCCCCGGTGCCGTACAACCCCATCGGCACGAACACCGACCAGGTGAGGCTGCGCAGGCGCACCGGAGCGTCGGCTAGCGCGGGCTTCTCGACGGTATTCCCGCTCACCGCCCCGACCGCCGACCGAACGACCTCGCGGCGCAGCGATTCTGGGTCACCCGACGGACCTGAGGCGTCCGCCGCGCGACGAGTCGCGAACAGTTGCCGTCCGCCCCGCTCACCGGGCCAGCGCCGGGCGTCGGGCGAACTGGCTCTCCGGCCGCGCGAGACCGAAGTGGTCGCGCAGCGTGGTCCCGGTGTATTCGGTGCGGAACAGGCCGCGCTCCTGCAGAATCGGCACGACGGTCGAGGTGAAGACCTCGAGCCCGCCCGGGTAGTACGGCGGCATCACGTTGAAACCGTCCGCGCCGCCGTTGCGGAACCATTCCTCGATGGTGTCGGCGACCTGCTCGGGGGTGCCCGCGAAGACCCGATGCCCACGCGCGCCCGCCAATCGGTGCAGCAGCCCGCGCAGCGTCGGACGGTCGCGCTGCACGATGCCCGCCACCACCTGCAGCCGGGAACGCTGGTTGTCGGTGACATCGCCCGCGCCGTCGAACTCCTCGGCGGGGACGAGCTCGTCCAGCGACAGGTGCCGCAGGCTCTTGCCCGCGATGCTCTCCAGCTGGGCCAGACCGTACTCCGGCACGGTGAGCTCGTTGAACTCGCGCTCCAGCCGCTTGGCGTCGGCCTCGGTGTCGCCGAGGAACGGGCTGATGCCGGGCAAGATCTTCACCTGGTCGGCGTCGCGGCCGAATTCCTTCGCCTTCGCCTTGATGTCGGCATAGAAGGCCTGGGCGTCGGACAGCCGCTGATGCGCGGTGAAGATCGCCTCGGCGTAGCGCCCGGCGAAGGAACGACCCTCATTGGAGGCGCCCGCCTGCACCAGCACCGGATAACCCTGCGGCGTACGCGCCGAGTTGAACGGCCCACGCACCTTGAGGTATTCGCCCTCGAAATCGATGCGGTGGATCTTGTCCGGATCGGCGTAGACGCCCGCGGCCTGGTCGAGCAGGATCGCGTCGTCCTCCCAGCTGTCCCACAGCGCGACCACGGCGTCCACGAATTCGCGTGCGCGGGCATAACGTTCGGCGTGATCGGGGTGCCGGTCGAGGCCGAAGTTGGCCGCCGCCACGTCGGTTCCGGTAGTGACGATGTTCCAGCCCGCGCGCCCGCCCGAGATGTGGTCCAGGCTGGAGAAGAGCCTGGCCAGGTTGTAGGGCTCGTAGTACGTGGTGGACGCGGTCGCGATCAGGCCGAGATGCGTGGTGGCCGCGGCGATCGCGGTGAGTAGCGTGATCGGTTCCAGGCCGGGCGCCGCGTTGTGCTCGACGTTGGTGCGCAGCGCGGGCCCGTCGGCGAAGAACACCGCGTCGAGTTTCGCGGCCTCGGCGGTGCGGCCGATCTCCTGGTAGTAGGTGACGTCGTAGATACGATCGGGACGGCTCTGCGGGTGCCGCCAGGCCGCCTCGTGGTGGCCGGACGGATAGATGAACGCGTTGAGGCTCAGCTGCCTCGGTCGCTCGGTCATGACGCTCGCTTCTCTTCTTCGCGATGATGATGGGGGGCGGCCGCGTCACCGGCCGCGCTGACAAGGGGGTCGACGCCGAGTCCGGCCAGCAGCCGCTCGCGCGCCGCGATGAACTCCGGATCGCTGTGGCGGCGCGGACGTTCCAGGTCGAGGCGCAGGTCGATGGCGATGCGGCCCTCGTCGAGGACCAGCACACGGTCGGCGAGCAGTACGACCTCGTCGACATCGTGGGTGACCAGCAGCACCGCGGGCCTGTGCTCGGCGCACAGTTCCTGCAACAGCGCGTGCATCCGGATCCTGGTCAGCGCGTCCAGCGCGCCGAACGGTTCGTCCGCGAGCAGCAGCTCGGGTTCACGCACCAGCGAGCGGGCCAGCGCCACGCGCTGCTGCTCGCCGCCGGAAAGTTCCTTGGGCCATGCCTTCTCACGACCGGCGAGACCGACTTCGGCGAGCGCCGCGCGGCCGCGTTCGGCCGAGCCCGCACCGCTCAGGCCGAGCGTCACGTTGTCGAGCACCCGCACCCACGGCAGCAGGCGCGAATCCTGGAACACCACGGCGCGTTCCGACGGCACCGCGAGATCGCCGGAACCCGGTACGTCGTCGTCCAATTCGGCCAGCGCGCGCAGCAGGGTGCTCTTGCCCGAGCCGCTACGGCCGAGCAGCGCGACGAATTCGCCGCGGGCGATGTCGAGGTCGATGCCGCGCAACACCACCCGATCGCCGAACCCGCGGCTCAGATTGCGAGCGCGGACCACGTTCAGTCCGCGAGTGTCTGGCGCCATGCCAGCGCCCTCCTTTCCAGCGCGCGCACGGCGATGTCGCCGAACAGTCCGAGCAGGCCGTAGATCACCAGACCGACCACGATGACGTCGATCTGGCCGTAGGTGCGCGCCTGCGTCATCAGGTAGCCGATGCCGCTGGTGGCGTTGACCTGTTCCACCACGACCAGCGCCAGCCACGAGATCGTCACGGCCAGGCGCAGACCGATGAAGAAGCCGGGGAGCGAACCGGGCAACGCGATGCGGCGGATGAAGCCCCAGCGCGAAAGCTGCACCGTCTCGGCGAGTTCCACATAGCGGGCGTCCACGCTGCGCAGGTGGGCGTGCGTGTTGATGTACACGGGGACGAACACGCTGGTGGTGATGACGATGAGCTTCATCTCCTCGCCGATGCCGAACCAGACGATGAACAGCGGGATCAGCGCCAGCGTCGGAATAGCCCGCTTGATCTGAACCGGTCCGTCCAGCAACGCTTCTCCGACCCGGCTCAACCCGGCGGCCAGCGCGAGCAGCACGCCGATGGCCACGCCGAGACCGAGACCGATGCCCGCGCGCTGCACCGAGGTCAGCAGGTTGGACTGCAAACGTCCGTCGGCGATCAGATCACCCGCGGTCTGCGCGACAGTCCACGGGGCGGGCAGTGTCTCCGGATCGATGGCGCCCGCGGCGGATCCGATCACCCAGGCCGCCACCAGCAGCGTCGGACCGAGCGCGATGCCGAACGGAATCGGCTTGCCCGGTCCGAGCCTGCGTCGCGTCACCTTGCCCCTGGCTTGCAGCTCGGCGGGTGCGGCGCCCGTCCTGCCGAATCGGCCGAGTACTCCGGCGTCCAGGGTGGCCATCACCGCTCCTTCGGTTCGTGCGAGGCGCCGGATTCGGTGACCGCGCGCGTCACGACGGCGTCGTAGCGCAGGTCGAAACCGTTGGCGGCGCTGACTATCTTGGGCAGTTCGCCCGCGGCCGCGATCGCGTCGATGGTGGACTGCTGCCGGTCGACGAGCTTCTGGTCCAGATGCGGGAAGGTGTAGGTGCCGAGCGAATCCACGATGCGCCGGGCATCCTCGGGACTGACCTTCTGGCTGTCCACGTAGTACTTCTGCGCCCACTCCTCGCGGTGGGTGTTGACCCACTGGTAGGCCCGGACGTAGGCCCCGACGAGTGCGCCGACCGCCGCCGACTTGGCCGGGTCCTGCGTCACCGCGCGCCGCGCGTACAGGTAGGCCAGGCCGCCGTAGATGCCCGCGGTCTCGGAGTCCGGGATCAGCGAGGTGCCGGGCGTACGCAGCAGCCGGGTCACGTTCGGCTCGATCAGCGGGGCAATGTCGACCTGGCCGGTGCGCACCGCGTCCAGGAACTCGGCCAGCTGCAGCCGGACCAGTTGCACGTCGCCGGTTTTCAGCCCGGCCTTGTCCAGCGCGCGCAGCACCGCGGCCTGCTGCGCGGTGCCCTCGGCGTAGGCGATCTTCTTACCCTCGAGATCCGCCAGCGTGGTGGCGGTGCGGCCGGGTGCGACCGCCAATTTCAGTGCGGCAGGACTGGTTTGCTGTGCGCCGACGATCGGCACGTCCTGCCCTGCGGCCAGCGCGTGGATCGGCGGCACGTCGCCGACCGGCGCCACATCCGCGGCGCCTGCGCGGAACGCCTCCAGGATGGCGGGCCCGCCGACGAAGTTGGCGAACTCCACCTTGAACGGCAACTTGTCCAGTTCACCGGACGCGCGCAGCACGCTCTGCAGGCGCTCCTGCTGGTCGGCGACGATCAGCTTGATGCCCGCGGGCACCTCCGTCGGCAACGGAGTGTTGGCGGTGTCGACGACCGGTGTGTCGTCCTTCGCGCATCCGGTCAACCCGAGGGTCGCAGCGGTCGCCAAAACGAGCAAGGCGGCGGTGGTGCGGCCGCGGAGGCCGGGCAGGAACGTACTCGGTCGAAACATACCGGGTAGTCAAGCAGGACGGAACGAGCCCGAACACGGTTAACGACAGCCTGATTCGAACCGGTGTCAGGGCGGCGCTGCGGCACTGCGGACCCCGCGTACCTGATCCAGATACCGCTGCACGAACGGCAGCACCTGCTGGTCGATGACCTTGTTGTACTCCGCGGGCGCCTGCCTCGGGTTGGCGTGGCCGGTGCCGCGCGGCAGCACGACCAGCAGGCTGCCGTCCACTCCGCCCACCCGTTCGATCAGCACCTGGTGCGAGTACGCGACGTCGACGACGCGGTCCCGTTCGGCTTCGCGCGGCCGGATGTAGACGATGGCCGGGCGCGGTTTGCCGTTCACCGGGCGGGAGAGGGCGCGCAGATTGTCGATCGCGCCGCCGCCGACGATGGCCAGGAACTGGGATTCGATCAGGCCGTTGCTCGCCGCGTTGCGCGACATCACCTTCTCGGTCGCGACGTCGACGAGCACTTGGCCGAGTTCGGCGAATCGGATCGTGGGCACGGGATCGGCGGCGCGATCGACGAACCGGTCCCGCCGCGCATAGGTCTCCACGGCCATGCGCAGCGTGCGGCTCTCGCGCGCCCCCGGCAGCCATCCCATCCAGCGCAGCATGTCCTCGCCCCGGCCGCGGCTCTCCGGGCGCACCGCGTTCAAATCGACGGGCGTGCAGTCCAGTAGCACGCCGGCCAGCCGCCGATCGCTGTCCAAGTGGATGTGCTGGCCGACCTCCAGCGCGATCACACCGCCCATGCTGTGCCCGACGAGCACGATGTTCCGCACGCCCGACATCTGGGCGGCGCGGACCACGAGATCGGCGATCACCTTGCTGTCGATGCCCTCGTTGTCGTATTTGATGGCCCAGACCACGCCCATCCGTCGTAGCGCGGGCAGCGCGGACGCCGTGTCGGAGGCGTTCAGTCCGCCGAGACCTACCAGGTCGACGACCGCGGTGTCCCAGTTCTCCTCTCGCGCGGGAGTCGCCACCGGCAGCAGCGCGGGCTCGGTCAGCGCGAGTCTGGCGCGCTCGGGGGCGACATCGTGCACCCAGTACTGGGTGAACACGATGAGTACGAGTATCAGTAGTGCGGCGACCCGCAGTAGTGCCAACCTGGTGCGGCGCAACGTCGTCCACCGGTGCCCGAGGCGGGTCTCCCGGAGTCGAGCCTTACGTCGCGCATCATCCCAGTCGGTGACGGTGGACGGGTGCCGATCGTCCAACGGCGACATCCCTTCACGGTAACGACGGATGTGCTCGGCTGCCACGTGGTCGCCGTGTGGCGGACGGCCCGGCACGACCTCTCGACCGCTCCGTCAGCAGCTGGAGCGGTGAAACATGCTGTGGCCCTGTCCGATCGAGCCCCGGTGAGAAAGCCGCCTGCGCGAACCACGCACCGCGCTGAATTCGCACGCCAGAATGCTCGATCCGGCTCGGCTCCGCTCAGTCGAGCGTGCCGGTCTCCGCAAGCGTGGCCAGTTTGGCGAGCGCGAGGCGCCAGCCCAGTTCGTTGTCCTCCGGTTTCACCGCGCTCGGCACGCCCTCGTGGATCGCCACGAGATCGGTTCCACCGTCCTCCGCGTCGGAAAGGGTGATGGCGATGGTCATCTCGCCGCGTGCGGCCGGATCGTCGGTCTCGAATTCGACCATTTCCACGACCTGTTCGTCGGGAATCAGGGTGACGAAGCGCCCCTGATAGGTGTCGGACTGCGCGGTCGTCTTACCCGCGTCGGTCGGATCGTCGTAGGTGAGGGTGATGCGGAAGCAACCGCCCTCGCGCGGCTCGAATGCGTGGACGTGGCTGGTCATCCCGGTGGGCACGCGCCATTGCGCGATCGCTTCGGCATCCAGCAACAGGCCGTAGACGGTCGCCCGTGGCGCGCGAATGTGTTTGCCGATTCTGGTGCTGGACATGGCACCACGGTAGCCCGATCCGCCCACGCGGGAGACACGGAAAGTCCAT
>NZ_JBYIRW010000015.1:0-217306 GCF_057708325.1 Nocardia sp. bgisy134 | reverse complement strand
CCCCCCCCCCCCCCCCCCCCCCCCCCCCCCCCCCCCCACGCCCATGTCGGCTATCGGGAGCACGACTGTTCACTCGTTGGATGTGACGCCGCCCACCGGCTGGATACCCGGTCGCGCCTCGAAAACTCGTTCCCGTGACGCGGGGTTTCCGCGCTCGGAAACCGGACATCCCCCGAATGGAATGAGAACGCCGCGAGAGCGAGAGGGAGGATTCATGGTTTCCCGCGACACGATCGCCCAGCTTCGTCAGGACATCACCACGGCCGAGGATTGCAACGATCGCCAGGCCGCCGAGCGGTTGCGCGCCGAGCTGGCGGAGGCCATGCGCGCCTTGGAGCAGGGCGAGGACGACGCGGAGTAAGGGCCGCCTGCCGGTGATCCGGCGCGTGTGTCTCTCGAGTCCTGCCGCGCCCGGGAATCGCCGGGCGCGGCGAGCTCTCGTGTGCGATTGGTATTTAAATACCGACGCCGCTACGCTGGTATAAAAATACCGGTCGACCGTCGGCGCGTCCCGCCGGCGGGGTCGGAACCGGTAGTGGATTCGGCGCAGTGGAGGTCGGAAATGGTGGAGTTGAAGTCGGCGGCGGAGATCGCCCGGATGCGGGTGGCCGGTGAGTTCGTCGCGGACGTGCTCGCCGAGGTGCGCACGCGGGCGCGGGTCGGGGTGAACCTGCTCGACCTGGAAGCCTATGTGCGCGAACGCATCCGCGACCGCGGCGCCGTCTCGTGCTATTGGGATTACGCGCCGTCCTTCGGGCGCGGACCGTTCCGGAACACGGTGTGCCTGTCCGTGAACGACGCCGTGCTGCACGGACTTCCGTTCGACTACGTGCTGCGCGATGGCGATGTGCTGAGCATCGACCTCGCGGTCGGCGTCGACGGGTGGGTCGCGGATTCGGCGATCACGGTGATCGTCGGGACCGCGGCGGAGGCGGACCTGCGGCTGGTGCGTGCCACCGAGGAGGCGCTCGCCGCGGCCATCGCGGTGGCATTGCCCGGCAACCGCATCGGCGATCTGTCCGCGGCCATCGCGGGGGTGGCCCGCGCCTACGGTTATCCGGTCAACACCGAGTTCGGCGGGCACGGCCTCGGGCGCACCATGCACGAGGATCCGCACATCCCGAACACGGGCCGGGCCGGTCGCGGCTATCCGCTGCGGCCGGGACTGACCATTGCCATCGAACCGTGGTTCGCCCGCACCACCGATCGCATCTACACCGACGCCGACGGCTGGACCATCCGCTCCGCCGACGGTTCGCGTACCGCGCACTCCGAGCACACCGTCGCCATCACGGCCGACGGGCCGCAGGTGCTGACCCGCGCGGCCTGACGCGGAACCTCCTTCGCCTCAGCGCGTTTCGGTGAGCCAGCGCTCCAGCTCGGCGCTCGCACCGAGTTCGGCGGCCACTGCCGCGCGATCTTCGGCCGAAAGATTCAGCGCGCGCACCTCGTCGCGGTATCGGGCGGCGCGCTCCGGGTCCTCCGCGGCAATGGCGATCTCGGCGAGCATGGCCAGCGCCCGCGCGCGCTCCACCGGCGCGGCGGTTGCGGCGAAGCGACCGAGGCCGACTTCGAGCACCCGCGCGGCGGCTTTGTCGTCGGTCTTGAAATCGCGCAGGATTCGCGCGTTGTCGATGACCCTCGCCAGATCTTCCAGGTCGCGTGAGCCGCCGTACTCGCGGTCGTCGGGCTCGTCGCGCTGGATGAACAGCAGGGAATTGCCGTCGGGGTCGACGAGGGTGAAGCGGCTCTGCCCGGGGCGGAAACGCGTGATGCGCGGGCGGCCCTTGGTAGGCACCTTGCCGAAGGCGGCGCGCAACGCGGCGGTGAAGTCGCGGTGGCGCGCGGCCACGTCGTCGACCATCACCAGGCAGCCGACGCGCTCCGGCGGCAGCTCGAAGCCCTTGGGCGGCGAGTTGAAATGCACCGGACAACCGTGGAATTCCAGCGCGAGATAGACGTAGGGGCGGGTCTGCTCGTGGGTCACCGTGTAGCCGATGGCCCGGTAGAAGTCGAGGGTGGTGGCCGGCGACGCGGTCCACAACACCGGGACCGGAGAGTCGTCCATGAGTCGTTCCTCCGACACTAGTCAAATTTGAGTACCGCCAACCTAGGCGCGCGCTCTCCCGGAAGTCAAATTTGAGTAGCATGGGTCGATTCGTGGCGACAGGGAGAAAGGAACGCGCGTGGCGGCCGTGCGTCTGCTCGTCCTCGGGGTGATCCGCACCCGCCAACCGACGCACGGTTACGCCGTGCGGCGCGAACTGCTGTCGTGGCGGGCCGAAACCTGGACGAACGTCAAGCCGGGCTCGATCTACCACGCGCTCAAACAGCTCACGCAGGAAGGGAAGCTGCGCGCGCTCGGCACCGAGGACAGCGACCAGGGACCCGGCCGGACGCTGTTCGAGCTCACCGAGGCGGGTGAGGCCGAGTTCCGCACGCTCATGGACGCCGCGCTGGTGAGCATCGATATGGAAGAACTCGGCGCCGCCATCGCTTTCATGGACGCTCTGCCCCGCGCGCACGTCATCGCCAAACTGGCGGAGCAGCGGCGCAACGCGGCCGCGGTACGCGAGGACCTGCTGGCCATGATCCCGACCTTCCCCGGCCGCTACGAGGCGCCGCACGCGCCCGATCTGCTCGAGCTGTGGAGCGGCGTGTTCGACAACCTCACCCGATGGACCGACGGACTGCTCGCCCGCCTGGAGTCGGGCGAGTACCGCATGCCGGAGTGATCCCTTCGTGCTGCCCTCGCACCCCCGCCGCGCCCCCGGATACGCTGTGATCATGACGAACTCGCTCGGTGAGGCAGGCTCCGCCGACTACGTGCAGCTGACCACCTTCCGCAAGGACGGCACGCCCGTCAGCACGCCGGTGTGGGCGGTCGCCGACGGCGGCAAGCTGTACATCTGGACGGAGACCGAGAGCTGGAAGGTCAAGCGGCTGCGCCGGGATCCCGCATGCACCGTGCAGGCGTGCGACGCCAGAGGTAAGCGGGTGCGCGGCGCCGTCGTCGCGGGCACCGGGCGCGTGCTGGACGCCGACGGTACCGAACGCGTGCGCGCGTTGCTGCGCAAGAAGTACTGGCTGCTGGGACCGCTGCTCATTCTGGGCAGCACCCTGCGCAGGGGCAAGGCCGGCACGATCGGCATCGAGTTCACGCCCGACGCCTGACCGGCGCTGCCCGGCGAGGTCGATCCCCGGGTCCGCGCACACTCGGAGCGGAAGCGGGAGTGCGCAGATTCGGCCGAATGCCCGGAAGGTCCGGAATAGGCAAGGCGGACACGGGGATTCCGGGGGTACCGGCGGAGGCGGTGATCATGGCTCGGCTATCCTTCGTCGGGCATACCGGGGTAGTCCCCAGGCGGACACGATGTCTCGACCCTGCCCCGGGGGGAGGGATCGTTCATGACAGCACCGACTCGGCCGCCGCGGGCCTCGCAGCCTTACCCGGTCGCCGCCCACTCGGACGCCGAAACCACCGACAGCGGTTGGCTTCCCGTGCTCGTCGCCGCTCTGGTCGGCGCCGTCGTCATCGCCATCGCCGGGGTGATCGCCGGACTCGTGGTGGTCAACATCCGCGAGAGTGCGGCGGCCGACAACCCGGTGCGGACACCGGCAGCCTCGGCGCCGCTGGCGCAGACCTCGGCTCCCGTCGCGCCGGTCCGCGCGGTGGATCCGCCGGCCAAGCAGCTGGACCAGATGGACCTACAACGCGGTGTGCAGCTGGTGCTCATCGACTCCTACGGCATGGACGACGTCCGCGACGTGCGCTGCCCCGGAGGTCAGACCGTCGTCCTCGGCGCGACCTTCGAATGCCTCGTGAAGGTCGGCAGCATGCAGAAGTCCGTATCGGTCACCATCACCGACAGCGACGGCACCTACGAGGTCGGCCGCCCGCACTGAGGCCGGTCGCCGCCACGATCCCGTCCGCACGGGCCGCTCCCAGCACGGAGCGGCCCTGCGTCGTGTCTCGGGTGGTGTCGTGTCTCAGGTGGCCTGGCTGACCGAGGACATGTGGAAGTCGGGAATCCGCAACGGCGGCATGGCGGTTCGGGTGAACCAGTCCTTCCACTCGCGGGGCAGCGTGGCCTGGGTCACGCCCGCCTCGGTGGCCCTGCGCAGCAGGTCGATGGGGCTCTCGTTGAAACGGAAGTTGTTCACCGCCGCGCTGACTTCACCGTTCTCCACCAGATACACGCCGTCCCTGGTGAGACCGGTCAGCAGCAGGCTGGCCGGATCGACCTCGCGGATGTACCAGAGCGTGGTGAGGAGCAGGCCGCGCTCGGTGCGCGCGATCATCTCGTCCAAGCTCGCGCCGGAACCCCCGGTGAGCAACAGGTTCTCGCCGGGCACCGTGGCGGGGGCGTCGAATTCGGCGGCGGTGGCGCGCGGATAGACCAGCGATTCGATGACGCCCTCGCGCAGCCAGTCGACCCGCGCGGCGGGCAGCCCGTTGTCGAAGACCGAGAGCGCCTCGGACGAGGCCGATGTCGCGACGAACGGCCGGTACTCCAGCCCGGCCGCGCTCGGGTCGGAATACAGCGTGAGCGGAATGTCGGTGAGCCGCTCGCCGATTCGGGTGCCGCCCGCGCGGGCGAAGGCGTTGTGCCCCTCCTGCGCGCCGCGGCCCTCCATCGACCACGCCATGTAGATCATCAGGTCGGCGACCGCCGAGGGCGGTAGCAGCGTCTCGTAGCGACCTGCGGGCAGCTCGACGCGGCGCCTCGCCCAATCCAGGCGTCGGTTCAGCTCGGCGAGCAGGCCCGGGGTGTCGACATCGGTGAAATCGGCGGTGCCGACGCCGACCCAGGCGCTGGCCAGCTCCGCGCCCGCACCGCGTTTGCCGTTGATCTCCACCGAGCCGGTCGGTTGCACGAAGCGGCGGCGGATGCCGGTGGAGGTGCCGAGCCAGGTGGTGTGCATCTGGTGGTGGGCGAAGCCGTACAGCAGGTCGGCGCCGTCGAATCCGGCCGACAGGTCACGGGCCAGATCGGCGAAGACCTCGATGCCCGTGCTGCCGGGTGCGGCCGCCCAGTCCTCGGCGGCGGCGTCCGATTCCAGCAGCGGCATCGCGTCTTTCGCGGGTTCGGCGGTGCGCGCCGCGTCCTCGCTTGCCCGTACGACCGCCTCGATCTCGGCGAGGTCGACGCTCGTCGAACCGACGCTGCCGACCCTGGCCGCATGCGGTCCGTCGCGGAAGATCGACACCACCGCCCAGTCCCGCGAGACCGACGAGCCGTTGGTCGTCATCGAATTGCCCGCCCAGCGTAGCGACGCCTCGTGCGCGTCGGTGACGATCACCATCGCCTCGTCGGCGCGGGAGAGCGCCAGCGCCCTCTCCACCACGTCGCCCGCGGGCGCCACACCGCGCGCGTGCACCCTGTCGCTGCCCGGCTCGCTCACTGACCGGCCTCCGTCCTGGTGTTGAGAACGTTGATGCCGCGCACCAGGATCGATGGGCAGCCGTGGCTGACAGCGGCCACCTGACCCGGCTGGGCCTTACCGCAGTTGAAGGCGCCGCCGAGCCGCCACGTCGACGGGCCGCCCACGGCCTCCATCGCGCCCCAGAAATCGGTGGTGGTGGCCTGGTAGGCGACATCGCGCACCTGGCCGTCGAGCGCCCCGTTGCGGATGCGGAAGAACCGTTGGCCGGTGAACTGGAAGTTGTAGCGCTGCATATCGATCGACCACGATTTGTCGCCGACGATGAAGAGGCCGTCCTCGACCCGGGAGATCAGCTCCTCGGTGCTGGTGTCGCGGTCCGGGTCGGGTTGCAGCGAGACGTTGGCCATTCGCTGGATCGGCACGTGGTGCGCGGAATCGGCGTAGGAGCAGCCGTTGGAGCGCGGCAGACCGAGGCGCGGAGCGAACGCGCGGTCCAGTTGGTAACCGGCGAGCACGCCGTCGCGCACGAGATCCCAGCGCTGCCCGGCAACGCCCTCGTCGTCGTAGCCGACGGTGGCCAGGCCGTTGCGCTCGGTGCGGTCGCCGGTGACCTGCATGATCGGGGTGCCGTAGCGCAGCGTGCCCAGCTTGTCCGGGGTGGCGAAGGAGGTGCCCGCGTAGGCGGATTCGTAGCCGATGGCCCGATCGTATTCGGTGGCGTGACCGATGGATTCGTGGATGGTCAGCCACAGATTGCTGGGATCGATCACCAGATCGGTCGGGCCCGCGGTGACGCTCGGCGCCTTCACCTTCTCGGCAAGCCAGCCGGGGATCCGCGCGAGTTCGTCGTCCCAGTCCCAGATTCCGTCGGCGCCGGTGACGTACTCCCAGCCGCGCCCGGCCGGAGCGGCGAGGGTGCGCATGGTCTCGAAGACGCCCGCGGCCGAATCGACAGTGACGGCCTCGAGTTGCGGGTGCAGCCGGACGCGCTGCTGGGCGATCGACGAGCCCGCGGTGTCGGCGTAGAAGGTCTGCTCCTTGACCTGCAACACCGAGGCGGTCACGTGATCGACGCCGTCCGCCGCGGCCAGCCTGCCCGAATAATCTTGCAGCAGAGCGACCTTGTCGGCGGTCGGCACGGTGAACGGGTCGATGTCGTAGGCCGAGACCCAGTGCGCGTCGGTGTAGCGTGGCTCGTCGGCCAGTTCGACGCGCTCCCGGTTCAGATCGCGCAGGGCCGTGGCCACGGTGACCGCGCGGCGCGCCACCTCGGCGGCGGTGTCGGGGGTGAGCGCGGCGTGCGAGGCGAAACCCCAGGTGCCGTCGACGATCACGCGCACGGCAAACCCTAGATCGGTGGCATTGCTGATCGCCTCGACGCGGCCGTCGCGCAGCCGGATGGACTGCGTGACCAACCGGTGCACGCGCAGATCGGCGTGTTCGGCCCCCGCCGCGGTGGCCGCCGCGAGCGCGGCGTCGGCCAGCGCGGACAGTGGTAGCGCGAGGAATTCGGCGTCGATCACCGAGCCGTCCCCGGAAGTCGCGATGCTCACCCCGTTTACGCTACCGGGTGTCCGCCGACCCAGGCATCGGCGGACGAGCCGCGCACCTCGGCGCGGTGGGCGATCGGCCGAAATACTCAGCGGTGCAAGAAGACATCCGTCGGCAGCCGATTCGTGACGCCGGATCGCACCGGCGCGAACGGCACGCGCAAGGCGTGGGTTACCGCATCGGCGCTGCGGAATGCCGTACTGTGCCCGCGTGCCGCCATCCGCCCTCCGTGACCGCAAACGTGACCGTACCCGCCGCGCGCTGCTCGAGGCCGCCGTCGAACTCTTCGAGACAAGAGGCTACGACGAGACCACGGTGGCCGACATCGCCGCCACGGCGGAGGTGGGCACGCGCACCTTCTTCAATTACTTCGCCAGCAAGGAAGAACTGCTCTTCCCCGAGCCCGACGATCGCGTGCGAATGGCGGTGGCCGCCATCGCGAGCCGCCGTGTCGGCGAGCGTCCGGTCGAGGTGCTGCTGCGCGCGCTACGGGCCGCGGGCGACAATCCGGGCGAACACCTCGTCGACGATCTGGGCGCTCGCATCGCCGCGGTGCGCGCCCAGGTCTCGCGGACCGTGCCCGCGGTGAGCGGCCGCGCCGCGCACGCCCAGCTGGTGGCGCAGCGCGAGATCGGCAGGCAGCTACACGCCGCGTTCCCCGACGAATTCGACGAGGTCGGCGCCGCGGCGCTGGTCGGCGCGGTGGTCGGTGCGGTGTCCGGCGCGCTCACCGTGCTCTTCCAGCAGCCGCACGCGGGACCCGAGGACGGTGAGCGGTTGCACCGCCAGATCAACGAGACCACCCGCCGCGTCCTGCGGCCGTGGCTCACCGCCAGCTGCGCGGCGCACGCCGAACCGGTCGGCTGAGCGCCTCGAAAGGCTGAGCGCGTTCGACTGACTGCGCACCGACTGACTGAGCGCGCCGCTCAGCCGAACTGCTGCCAGCCGAGGCGGAGCACCATCGCCACCACGACCACGAGCAGCACGACGCGGACGAATTCGGCGCCCCGGCTCAGCGCCATCCGCGACCCGGCGATCGCGCCGGCGATATTGGCGACCGCCATCGTCGCGCCGAGCGCGAACATGACGTGCCCGGTGAGGCCGAAGAAGAGCAGCGCGCCGGCATTGGACCCGCAGTTGATCACCTTCGCCATGGCCGCGGCCCGCACGAACTCGGTGCCGAGCAGCGTGGCGAAGGTGATGATCAGGAAGGTGCCGGTGCCGGGCCCGAGCAAGCCGTCGTAGAACCCGATCAGCCCGGCGGCCAGCGCCACGACCAGCACCACCTTGCGGCGGGTCGGCGGATGGGTGGCCATGGTGACGCCGATCGACGGGCGCAGCGTCACGACGATCGCGACCGACACCAGGACCACCATCACGATCGGGACGAACAGGTCGCGATCGATCAGCGAGACCGCCGCCGCGCCCGACGCCGCGGCCACGGCGGCGATGCCCGCCGCGGGCAAGAGCACCCGCCACTGCATCGGCACCTTCCTGGCGAAGGTCAGCACGGAGGCGGTGGTGCCCGCGAACGCGGCCAGCTTGTTGGTGCCGAGCGCGGTCTGCGGCGCGATGCCGGGAGCGACCAAGAACAACGTCGGCAGGACGATCAGGCCGCCGCCGCCGACCACCGCGTCGACCCAGCCCGCGGCGGTCGCGGCCGCCACCAGGGCCGCCCAGTCTGCAAGATTCACGGTGCAACCCAACCAGACGTCCCATGTTTCCGTGCTGCCTGGGACGGAGGGCCTAGTCTTGCCGGCATGCGCCGGTTCAGTCTGTGGCTTCGTGGCAAGCCCCTCGTGGCGGATTCCATCCTCGCATTCGGCTTGCTGTTGCTGGACCTCACGGCCATCGGCGATTCCAACCAGAAGGCCGTGTACCTGGTGGTCGGCGGATTGCTGCCGATCCCGGTCGCCTTCCGCCGCGTCTACCCGAGGGCCACCGCCGCCACCATGCTCGGCCTGGCCATCAGCACCACCCTGCTGAGCTACCTGCTCGACGACAAGGCAATGCACCCGGCGCTGCTCGCGCTCGGGATCATGCTGTACACGCTGGTCGCCTACGTCGGCAGGCGCGAGGGCTTGCTGCTGCTGGCGGGTCTTGTCGTCGACACCACGCTGTCCACCCTGCTGCTCGATCAGCCCGTGTGGTCGACGATCGCGTTCATCGCGTTGTACTACGCGCTGTGCTGGACCTTGGCGGAGTTCAACGGCGCGCGGCACGCCTACGACGCCGAGGTGGCCGCGCGGCTCGCGGTCGCCGACTACGACCGGGAGCGGCGCACCCACGACGCGGTCGCGCTCGAACGCACCCGAATCGCGCGCGAACTGCACGACGTCGTCGCGCACGCGGTGAGCGTCATCATCGTGCAGGCCGACGGTGCGAAGTACGCGCTGCGCCGCGACCCGGACATCGCCGAGCAAGCCGTCACCACCATCGCGAGCACCGGCCGCGAGGCGCTGCGTGAGCTGCGCCGCACGGTCGCACTGCTGCGCACCGAGCACGCGCCCGATCAGCTGCCCCAGCACGGCACGGCAGGCATCGCCAAGGTGGTGGAGATGATGCGCGGCACCGGTCTCGCCGTCGAGCTGGAGCTGACCGGCGACATCGACGACATCGCCCCGGAGGTGAGCCTCGGCGTGCACCGGATCGTGCAGGAGTCGCTGACGAACACGTTGCGTCACGCGGGCGCCCACCCCAAGGCGTGGGTCCGGGTGCACCGCCGCGACAGCGACGTCCTCGTCGAGGTCACCGACTCCGGCGGCGTTCCGATGCACGGGCCCGAGGCCAACCCGATCAAGGGCAGCGGCCTCGGGCTCGTCGGCATGCGTGAACGCATCGCGGTCCTCGGCGGAACCCTGGACGTGGGCCGCGCCGCTGACGGCGCCTGGCGGGTACGCGCGACCATCCCGCTGGTCACCGAGCCGCTGGACTGCTAGGGCGCGGTCCCGCTGCCGCGGCCCCGGTGGGGGCGGTCCCGCTGGTGCGGCCGCGGGGGATGGAGGGGCGGTTCCGCTGGTGCGGCCCCGGGGGAGTGGTCAGCTACGCCCGGTCACTCGAAGATCGCCGCGAGCTCGCGCAGCACCTCGCTGGCGGTGATCGGGTTCAGCGCGCCGAAGGCGGTGTCGCCGCATCGGCGCCACCACGGTGACGCGGGGCGCGAGCTCAGCTCGACCGCCTCGATGACCCGCTCGCCCTCGGGCTCCGCATCCCCGACGGCGATGCCGTCGTCCAGGTGCAGCAGCACCTGGAGGTCGCCGTCGACCCGGCGGTAGAGGTGATCGTGCACCCCGTCGATCGGTGCGCCGCGGCGCCAGCCGAATCCCTCCAGGCGCAGCAGCGCGCAGGTGGGCACCATGCGGTGCGCGAAGCGTTCCAGCGAGGTCGCCGCCCGCTCCCGCTCGGTCAGCGCGTGCACCTCTCTGGCCAGTTGCGGAAAGGGTTGGCGCAGTTCGTGATCCGTGAAATGGCTGACCCAGTGCGGTAGCTCGCCCGCGAGCTGGAGCGGATGGGCCACCGCGATACGGGCCGAGTCGACGCCGATCGTCCGCCCATCGCGGTCGGTCGCGGAGCCGTCCGCCGCGACACGGAAGGAGACCTCGAGGTTGGCTCGCTCGTCGAACCCGAGCCAGACCAGCCGTCGCGCCGGATGGCGCAAAAACGGATGGTCGAGGACGGAAACCCGATGCTGACCGCCGGTCCACGTGTGCTGCTGGATCATCGCGATCTCCAGAAGCCGAATCTGTTCGCACATCTCCCCACCACGAGAGTCGATTACAGGGAACGCAAGAGAATATCGGCGCGCGCCGACAAGTCCGGGAGACGCGCGGAAGCGGTAACCGAATTGTCGCCCGGCACCGCTAGATTGGACGCGTGCCGATCACTGTTCTCGTAGTCGACGACCAAGAATTGATGCGCATGGGGCTGAAGATGGTGCTCGGCGCGCATCCCGACATCGAGGTGATCGGGGAGGCCGAGAACGGCGCGGCGGCCGTCAGCAAGGCCAAGGAACTGCGCCCCGACGTGGTGCTGATGGACGTCCGCATGCCCGTGGTCGACGGCGTGACCGCCACCGGCCGCATCGTGGAAGCGGGCGACGGGTGCCGTGTCCTGGTGATGACCACCTTCGACCTGGACGAACACGCCCTGGGCGCGCTGCGCGCGGGCGCCAGCGGCTTCCTGCTCAAGGACACCCCGCCGGAAGATCTGGTCTCGGCCATCCGCAGCGTGGCCGCGGGCGACGCGGTGGTCTCACCGAAGGTCACCAAGCGGCTGCTCGACCGGCTCATCGCCGACGATCCCGCAGGCATGCGCGACCCCTCGGTGCTCGATGTGCTCACCGCGCGCGAACGCGAGGTGCTCGAGCAGATCGCCGCGGGCCGCTCCAACGCGGAGATCGCCGAGCAACTCTACCTCTCCGAAGCCACCGTCAAGACGCACGTCGGCCGGGTGCTCACCAAACTCGGGCTGCGCGACCGGGTGCAGGCCGTGGTGTTGGCCTACGAGACCGGGCTGGTGCGGCCCGGCGGCTGAATCTCAGCGAGCTATCAGCCCCGGGCGGGAGAAAAACACCGCTCGCTTGCGTTGGTAGGGGTAGATCGTCCGGAAGGAACGCCATGCCCGCCCTGCTGTTCGTGCTCTACGTGGTCGTCGAGATCGCCGCGCTGTTCGCCGTCGGTCAGCTGATCGGCGCGATGCCAACCATCCTGCTGCTCATCGCGGGCTCCGCGGCGGGCATGCTGCTGATCGGCTCCCAGGGGCGGCGGGTGTTCGACCAGTTCCGCCGGGCCGGACGCGGCGAGATCACCCCCGGCACCGCCGTCGCCGACGGCGCGCTGGTCGCGACGGGCGGAGTGCTGATGTTCGTGCCCGGACTGGTGACCTCGCTGTTCGGGCTGCTGTTGCTGCTGCCGCCGACCAGGATGCTGGTGCGTCCCATCGTCACCGCGCTGGCCGCGCGTCGCTTCGGTCGTCTGCTGAGCCGCGCGCCGTACCGCGGCGTCGTCATCGACGGCGACGAGGTGATCGACGGCGTGGTCGTCCAGCAGTGTTCACCCACCCCGTCGGCTCCGCCGACTGCCGTCCCCCAGTGGTACGACGACGGTCAAGGCAACGCCCGCCGGGCGGTCGGCCCGGCCTGACGGTGGGCCGTCCACGGTGATCGACCGAATCCGGCATACGGCAGACTGGTGACCCGTGGGTACCCAGTTGCTGATCGGCGGTCGTTTCTACAGCTCTAGTTCACCGGACGCGACCGCGATGGCGGTCAGCGACGGCATGGTGGTGTGGCTCGGCGCCGAGCGGCCCGGCCGCGCGTTGCACCCGGACGCCGAGATCATCGACCTGGACGGCGCGTTCGTCGCGCCCGCGTTCGTCGAGCCGCACGTGCACGTGACGGCACTCGGCCTGAAACTCACTGGACTCGACCTGTCGGGCGCGCGGTCGCTGGCCGACTGCCTCGCGGCGGTGCGCGAGCACGCCGCCGCGCGGCCGCACGGCGCGATCCTCGGCGACGGTTGGGACGAGACCCGCTGGCCCGAGGGCCGCCCGCCGACGATCGAGGAGATCGATGCCGCGGTGGGCCCCGGCCGTCAGGTGTATCTGGCCCGGGTGGACGCCCATTCGGCCGCGGTGTCCTCGGCGCTGCTGAACGCCGTGCCCGCGGTGACCTCGGCGGCCGGGTTCACCAGGGGTGAGCCGCTGCGTGGTGCGGCGCACCACCTCGTGCGCGCCGCGGTGCTCGGCGGTCTGGACCGCGCGCGGCGGGACGAGGCGCGCCGCGCGGCGCTGGACGCGGCGGCCGCTCACGGCATCGCGGCCGTCCACGAATGCTCCGGACCCGATATCGCGGGCCGCGACGACGTGCGCGAACTGCTGGAATTCGAGCACGGGGTGGAGGTCCGCGCCTACTGGGGCGAAGCCGTGACCAGCGCCGAGCAGGCCAAGACCCTGGTCGCCGAGCTCGGCGTGCACGCGCTCGGCGGCGACCTGTTCGTCGACGGGTCGCTCGGCTCGCGCACCGCCTGGCTGCGCGAGCCCTACGCCGACACGCCCGGGACGGGTATCGGATATCTGGACGTCGACGCCATCGCCGCGCACCTGCGAGCGTGTACCGCCGCGGGCATCCAGGCAGGCTTCCACGTCATCGGTGACGCCGCCATGGACGCGGCGGTCGCGGGCTTCCAACGGGTCGCCGACGAGCTCGGCGGTCCGGCCGTCGCTTCACGCGGACACCGCGTCGAGCACGCCGAGATGGTCGACGCCGAGCAGATCGGCAAGCTCGCCTCGTGGGGCGTGATCGCCAGTGTCCAACCGGGTTTCGACGCGACATGGGGCGGTACGGACGGCATGTACGCGGCCCGGCTCGGCGCCGAGCGGGCCGCCGCGCTGAATCCGTTCGCGGCCATGGCCGCCGCCGGTGTGTCGCTGGCCATCGGCTCGGACGCGCCGGTGACCGAGCTGAACCCGTGGCAGGCCGTGCGCGCCGCCGTCGACCATCGCACGCCGGGCCACGGCATCTCGCCGCGCGCGGCCTTCGCGGCCGCCACGCGCGGCGCCTGGCGGGCGGGCGGCGTGCGCGACGGCGTCGCAGGCACGCTCGTTCCTGGCGCGCCCGCCTCGTACGCGGTGTGGGAGGCCGACGATCTCGTCGTCGCCGCGGCCGCCGATTCGGTGCAGCGCTGGTCCACCGATCCGCGCTCGCGGGTACCGGGATTGCCTCCGCTGGAACCGGATTCGGCGCTGCCCCGGTGCCTGCGCACCGTGCACCGCGGCGCCACCCTGTTCGAGGCATGACGATGCCCGGCCTCGCGCGCACCGGCGTCGCTCCGGAACAGTTTCGCGGCGTAGCGGCGCGTGTCGTGGCCGCGCTGATCGCGGGACTGCTTCTCTTCGGCAGCTTTCCGCCGCGGCCGTTCTGGTTCCTCGCGCCGGTCGGCATCGCCGTACTCACCGCGACGGTCCGCGGCGCGGGCAGCCTGCGCGGCGGCTTCGGCTACGGAATGCTCGCGGGGCTCGGCTTTTTCGTGCCGCTGCTGCCATGGACGGGAATCTACGTCGGACCTGCGCCGTGGCTGGCGCTGTCCACCGCGTGCGCGGTCTACCTCGGACTGTTCGGCCTGCTGACCAACCTGATCGGGCGGCTGCCCGGCTGGCCGCTGTGGGTGGCGCTGGCCTGGGTGACGGCCGAATGGATCCGCTCCAGCTTTCCGTTCGGCGGATTCCCCTGGGGACGGCTGGCTTTCGGGCAGGCGGACGGTTGGTTCCTGTCGCTGGCCGCGGTCGGCGGCGCGCCGCTGATCGGCTTCGCGGTGGCGCTCACGGGCACCGGGCTCGCGGCGCTGGTCGAACGGCTGGCGATGGCGCGCCAGGCGGCGAAGGCCGCTGCGGGCGAGCGGAACTCGGCGGGCGAGGCCGTGGGCAGCGACTCGGCGAACTCGGCTAGATCCCGGGCAGGTCTCGCATCGAGGACCGGAATTATCACCGCGGCAGCGACTTTGGCTATCATGCCGATCGCCGGAGTGATCCTCCGGTCCGCGCTGCCCGCCCCTGACGACGGTGACCGGACGATCACGGTCGCCGCGATTCAGGGCAGCGTGCCGCGGCTCGGACTCGACTTCAACGCGCAGCGACGGGCGGTGCTGGACAACCACGTCCGGCGCACCGAGCAGCTGGCCGACGAGGTCGCCGCGGGGCGGGTGCGGCAGCCGGATGTGGTGATCTGGCCGGAGAATTCCTCCGACATCGACCCGCTGCGCAACGCCGACGCCGCGGCGCTCATCACGCGCGCCTCCGAGGCGATCCACGCGCCGATCCTGGTGGGCGCCGTGCTCGTGAACGGCGATCGCACCACAACGAATTCGGTGATGGTGTGGAACGGCGCGGCCGGCCCTGGGGACCGGCACGACAAGAAGATCATCCAGCCGTTCGGCGAGTACCTGCCGATGCGTTCCTTCTTCCGGCTGTTCTCCGAATACGCCGACCGGGCAGGCTATTTCGTGCCGGGTGACGGGGACGGCGTGGTGCGCGCCGACGGCGTCGACATCGGCGTGGCGACCTGTTACGAGGTCGCCTTCGATCGGGCCTTCCGCGATTCGATGCGGGCCGGAGCGCAACTGCTCACCGTGCCGACCAACAACGCGACCTTCGGCGACAGCGAGATGACCTACCAGCAGCTGGCCATGTCCCGTGTACGCGCGGTGGAGCACGGCAGGGCGCTGGTCGTCGCGGCGACCTCCGGTGTCAGCGCGATCGTCACCGCCGACGGCGCGGTGCCGCAGCAGACCGATCTGTTCGTGCCCGCGGCCCTCGTCGCGGACCTGCCGTTGCGCAGCAGCACCACATTGGCTACTCGAATCGGCGCCACACCGGAATGGGTCTCCGCTATCCTGACCGCTGCCGCCGTCGTTGTTGCATGGTCCCGCCGGCGGGGGTCGCGGTCTGTCTACGCGACCGACCAGGGTTTTTCGGTCGACCAATCGGTCGGCTGACCTGGATAACGATCTCATCGACAACCGAACATCCGGTCTTTTCCGGGACAGGCGAGACCTCCGTAGCCTGTTCGTGATGTTGCGTGCCGTTTGCTGGCGTGACTCGCGAGGTCGATCCTGTCCGCGGCGTCAGCCGTCGGACCTCGGTGTTTCCGGTCCGCGACGCCGCTCGCCGCAAAAGTTTGCGGAAATGTAGCTGACCAAAAAGACGTTCTGCCAACGTCGTTCGATGTGAAACAAATCCAATACGTCGGCCATCCGGCATCTGGGGTGCTCCGAATCATAGGGCGTGGATCACACGTCCTACGGCTCGCGCGTGCGTGCCCGCCGTGGGGGGTCGGGGAGTTGCGTCAGTTGCGGCAGAACGGAGTGATGAATGAGTTCATTGGCCACCGATCGCGTCGACCAATGCACTTCGGGTGAATTTTCGGCACAACCGTTCGCTCTCTCCCCAGCGCAGACGGCCCTGTGGTATGCCCAGCGGATTCGGCCCGACGTTCCCTTGACGATCGCCCAGTACCTCGAGATCCATGGGGATCTCGACATCGGGTGCCTGCTCTACGCGATCGAACGTTTCGGTGCCGAGACCGAGGTCGGGCACGTACGGATGGCGGAGATCGACGGTGTTCCGCACCAGATGGTCGACTGGTCCCGCCGTCCCGGCTGGGGCCGCGTCGACATGCGCGACCAGCCCGATCCGCGCGGCGCCGCACTGCGCTGGATGACCGAGCACGCCAGCTCTCCCATCGATCTGGAACGCGATCCACTCACAACTAACGTGGTGCTGCGCGTCGGCGAATCCGAGTACTACTGGTACTCGCGCGGGCATCACATCGTGATCGACGGCTACGGCGCGATGAACGCGCTGACGCGGACGGCCGAGATCTACACCGCCGTGCAGAATCAGACGGAGCCGTCGGTCTCGCGCGCGACGGGGCTGGAACAGATCTACGCCGACGAGTCGGCTTACCGCGAGTCCAACCGGTTCCGCACCGACCGCGACTATTGGCGCGAGCAGCTCTCGGACGCGGGCGGGCCGCTCAGCCTGTCCCAGGTCGCGGTGACCACCTCGACGCCGGATCCGGGCAGGCGCCTGGCCATGGGCATGCTCGACGATCACGCCGATACCACCATGACCGCGGCGATGGCGGCGTTCGACACGAACAACTCGACGCTGTTCGTCGCGGCGCTCGCGTGCTACGTGCGCTCGGTGACCGGCGATTCGGACGTGGTGCTGAGCCTGCCCGTCGCGGCGCGGACGACCGTCGCGCTGCGCCGTTCGGCGGGCGTGCTGTCGAACGTGGTGCCCATCCGCCTGCGGTTCGACGCCGACACGACCGTCGGAGACGTGGTGCGCTCGACGGAGCTGCAGATCACCGGCGCGTTGCGGCACCAGCGCTACCGGCACGACGACATCCGGCGCGACTGCGGCTATTCCAGGGACGCGCGCGGCTTCTTCGGGCCGATGGTCAACATCATGCTGTTCCACAACGAACTGAAGTTCGGTGATCTGACCGGCTCGCTGCACGTGCTCGCCACCGGACCGGTGGAGGACCTCTCGATCAACCTCTACAACGGCGAGGCCGGGCACATCCATGTCGACTTCGAGGCCAACCCGCGGCTGTACGGCGACACCGAGGTCGTCATGCACCACGGTCGCTTCCTCGACTTCCTCGGCAAGTTCCTGGCGTCCGAGCCGGCGACCGCGGCGGAATCGCTGTGCGCCCTCACCGACGCCGAACGCGATCTCGTGCTACGCGACTGGAACGCCACCGAGGCGCCGGTCCAGGACGACACGCTGGCCGGGCTGTTCGCCGATCGCGTCGAGATCTCCCCGGATGCGACCGCGCTGGAGTTCGAAGACCGTGTGCTGACCTACCGCGAGCTCGACGAGCAGGCCAATCGATTGGCGCGGCTGCTCATCGCCCGCGGCGCGGGCCCCGACACGGTGGTCGGCCTCTGCCTGCGGCGCAGCATCGAGCTGATCGTCGGCATGTACGCGATCGTCAAGGCAGGCGCGGCGTATCTGCCGCTGGACCCCGATCATCCGGCCGATCGCATCGACGGCATCCTCGCCCAGGCCGAACCCGTGTGCCTGATCGGCGCCGAGCGCGACGGGCTCGCGTTGCCGCTGCGCACCCCGGTGCTGACGCTCGACACCGTCGATCTCTCCGGTTTCGACGCCGCGCCGATCACCGACGCCGACCGGAAGGCGCCGCTGCGCCCCGAGCACTTGGCCTACGTCATCTTCACCTCGGGATCCACCGGAAAGCCCAAGGGCGTCGGGGTATCCCACGCGGCCATCGTGAACCGGCTGCGCTGGATGCAGCACGAGTACTCGCTCGACCACACCGACGCGGTGCTGCAGAAGACCCCGGCCACCTTCGATGTCTCGGTCTGGGAGTTCTTCTGGCCCCTGCAGATCGGCGCGCGTCTTGTGATCGCCGCGCCGGACGGCCACCGTGACCCGGCGTATCTCGCCCGTGTCATCGCCGAAAAACGCATCACCACCGCGCATTTCGTGCCGTCCATGCTGTCGGTGTTCGTCACCGACACCGATGTGCGCCAGTGCGGCTGCCTGCGCCGGGTGTTCTGCAGCGGTGAGGCGTTGCCCGCCGCGATCATCCGCGATTTCCACGGGGTGCTGCGCGGGACCCAGCTGCACAACCTGTACGGGCCCACCGAGGCCGCCGTCGACGTCACCTACTGGCCGTGCCCGGAGGAGCCGGGGACCGTGCTGATCGGCTCGCCGGTCTGGAACACCCAGACCTACGTGCTGGACAGGCAGTTGCGGCCGGTGCCGCCGGGTGTCGTGGGTGAGTTGTACCTGGCAGGAGTGCAGCTGGCGCGCGGCTATCTCGGTCAGCCGCGGCTGACCGCCGACCGCTTCGTGGCCAACCCGTTCACGCCGGGGGCGCGCATGTACCGCACCGGCGATCTCGCCCGCTGGCAGCTGGAGCCGGCGGCGGACGGCCGGGGCGTACTGGAATACCTGGGCCGCACCGACTTCCAGGTGAAGATCCGCGGCCTGCGCATCGAGCTCGGCGAGATCGAGGCCGCGCTGCTCGACGACGATCACGTCGCGAGGGCGGTCTGCATCGCGCACGCGGGACGCGCAGGCGACGAGCTGGTGGCCTATGTCGTCGCGGCGCCCGGCGCCGACTTCGAACGCCTGGACACCGCGACACTGCTGGCCGCGCTGCGGCGCACCCTCCCCGCCTACATGGTGCCTTCTGCGCTGATCGAGCTCGACGAACTGCCGCTCAGCGCCAACGGCAAGATCGACCGCAAGGCGCTGCCGGTGCCGACGCTCGTCGCCAGGACGATGCCGGTCACCGCCGCGCCGCGCACCGAGGTGGAGCGGGCGCTCGCCGCGATCTTCAGCGAGGTGCTCGGCACCGAGGCGATCGGGCTCGAGGACGGTTTCTTCGATCTCGGCGGCAACTCGCTCATCGCCGCGCGCGCCGTGGCGCGGATCAACGTCGCGCTCGGCACGGCGCTGACCATCCGTGACCTGTTCGAGGCCTCCACGGTTGCCGCGCTCACCCAGCGTTTCGCCTCGCACACCCCGGACACCAGCTCGCCGCGGCTGGTTCCCGCCGAACGGCCGGAACGGATTCCGCTGTCGCTGGCCCAGCAGCGTCTCTGGATTCTGAACCGCTTCGCCGAGCACGCCGCCGCCTACAACATGCCGCTGGCGGTGCGCCTCGACGGACCGCTCGACCACGCGGCGCTGCGTGCGGGCCTCATCGACATGATCGAGCGCCACGAGAGCCTGCGTACCACCTTCCCGGAGAGCGTCGACGGTCCGTACCAGCTGATCCACCCCGCGACGGACATCCCGCTCACCCTGGATCCGATCGACGCCGTCGGTGCCGACGTGACCGAGCTGGCCACCGAATTCGCCGGGTACGGCTTCGATCTGCGCAGCCAGGCCCCGATCCGGGTCGCGCTGTGGCAGACCGGCCCGCAGCAGCACGTGTTCCTGATCGTGCTGCACCACATCTGCGGTGACGGCTGGTCGGTGATTCCGCTGGCCGACGACCTCATGACGGCGGTGGCGGCGCGGGTCGACGGCGTCGCCCCGCAGTGGACGCCGCTGCCGGTGCAGTACGCGGATTTCTCCCTCTGGCAGCGCGAGCTGCTCGGTGACGAGGACGATCCGGCCAGTGCGCTGAGCCGTCAGCTGACCTACTGGCGCTCGGCGCTGATCGGGCTGCCCGATCAGCTCGATCTGCCGCTGGACCGCCCGCGCCCGCTGCGTCGCTCCACCGCCGGCGGCCGGGTCGCCTTCACGATCGCCGCCGAAACCCGCCGTGCCGCAGCGGAACTCGCCGCGACCCGGGGCGTCAGCATGTTCATGGTGCTGCACGCGGCGCTCGCGACGCTGCTGGCCCGGCTGTGCGCGAGCACCGACATCGCCGTCGGCACCCCGATCGCCGGGCGTTCCGATCCGGCGCTCGACGACCTCGTCGGCATGTTCGTCAACACCCTGGTGCTGCGCACCGAGGTGGATCCGGCGGCGGGCTTCGACCGCATGCTCGACGTGGCCCGTGAGACCGACCTCAACGCGTTCGCCAACGCCGATGTGCCGTTCGAGCGGTTGGTCGAGGTGGTCAACCCGGAGCGGACGGCCGCACGGCACCCGCTGTTCCAGGTGATGCTCTCCTACGACGGCACGCCGGAGCTCGCCATCGATCTGCCGAACGTGACGGCCCGAGTGCTGCCGCTCGCGTCCGACATCGCCAAGTTCGACCTGCAGCTCGAGGTGCACGACAGCTTCGGCGAGGGACCGCTGGCCGCCGAATTCGGTTACGCCAAGGACGTTTTCGACGAGCGCACGGTGGAGTGGTTCGCGCGGCGGTTCGTCGCGCTGCTCACCGCGGCGGTCGCGGCGCCGCAGCGGCCGGTCGGCGACATCGACATCCTCGATCGCAAGGAATCGGCCAACCTGGTGCCGATCGCGGCGGCGCCCGCCGAGCCCCAGATCTCGCTGGCCCGCCTGCTCACCGCCACCGCCGAGCGACTCCCCGATTCGGTCGCGGTGCGCTACCTCGGGCAGGACACGACCTACCGTGAGCTCGACGAGATGTCGAACCGCTTGGCGCGCGTGCTGATCGAGCACGGCGCCGGGCCCGAGGTCGTGGTGGCCATCGCGCTGCCGCGCAGCCTGGACTCGATTGCCGCCATCTGGGCGGTCGCGAAAACCGGTGCGGCGTATGTGCCCATCGATCCCGGGTACCCGGCCGAGCGGATCGGGCACATGATCGCCGACTCCGGCGCGATTCTCGGCCTGACCATCCCGGAGTGCTTGGCCGCCATGCCCGAATGGCCCGCACCGCGCGGGCGGCACCGCAAGTCGTACGTGGACTGGCTGGTGCTCGGCTCGACGGAACTGGCCGACGAATGCGACGACCAGTCCACCGCGCCGGTCACCGACGTCGACCGCTACCACCCGCTACGGACCAGCCACCCGGCGTACCTGATCTACACCTCGGGCTCCACCGGCATACCGAAGGCCGTCGTGGTGACCCACGCGGGTATCGCGTCGCTGGCCAGCGAACAGACGCATCTGTTCGGCGTCACGGATTCCGCACGCACACTGCACTTCTCGTCGCCCAGCTTCGACGCCTCGGTGCTGGAACTGCTGCTCGGCTTCGCGGCAGGCGCGACGATCGTGATCGCGCCCGCGGGAATGTACGGCGGCGCGGAGCTGGCGGAGCTGCTGCGCACCGAACACGTCACGCACGCGTTCATCACCCCCGCCGCGCTGGCCACCGTGCCGGACGAGGGACTCGACGAACTCGAGGCCGTGATCGTCGGCGGCGAGGCGTGCTCGGAGGAACTCGTGACGACCTGGTCGGCACGGCACCGCATGCACAACATGTACGGACCATCCGAGGCCACCGTCGCCGCGACCGCGTCCGGCCCTATGGCCGCGGGACGTCCGGTGCCGCTCGGCATGCCGGTGCGCGGCATGCGCCTGTTCGTGCTCGACGCGCGCCTGCACCCGGTGCCGCCGGGCACGCCCGGCGAGCTGTACCTGTCCGGCCCCGGCTTGGCCCGCGGTTACCTGGGACGTTACGGCCTGACGGCGCAACGCTTCCCGGCGAACCCGCACGGCAGGCGCGGCGAAAGGATGTACCGCACCGGCGATCTGGTGGTCGCCGACTTCGGCGGGCGCCTGCGCTTCCTCGGCAGGGCCGACGACCAGATCAAGATCCGCGGCTTCCGCATCGAGCTCAGCGAGATCGATCACGCGTTGCGTGCGCATCCCGGGGTGAGCTTCGCGCTGACGCTGGTGCACACCGGCGAGCACGGCGACCCGCGGTTGGTGTCGTACGTGACGGCGGAACGGGACGCCGCGTCCGTCACGCCGGCCGCGATCCTGGAGACCGCGCGGCAGCGGCTGCCCGGCTACATGGTGCCCGCCTCGGTGATGGTGCTCGACGAGCTGCCCGTGGCGCCGACCGGCAAGCTGGATCGAAAGGCCTTGCCGCAGCCGGTGTTCGCGGGCGCGGGTCCGTCGAGGGCGCCGCAAACCGAGGCCGAGATCCGGGTGGCGGGCGTGTTCGGCGCTGTGCTCGGGCATCCGGTCCAGGGCGCCGAGGACAGCTTCTTCGACATCGGCGGCACGTCGCTGCTCGCCACCCGGCTGGCGGCCGCGCTGCACGAAGAGTTCGGCGTCGACCTGCCGGTGCGGACGCTGTTCGAGGAGCCGACGGTCGCCGCCGTCGCGCTGCGGATAGCGGAAGCGCCCCGGACGCAACGGGTGCCGCTGGCTGTTCACACCCCGCGTCCGGGACGCATCCCGCTGTCGCTGCCGCAGCAGCGACTGTGGTTCCTCAATCGATTCTCGCCCGAATCCAGCGCCTACAACATCGCATTCGTCATTCGAATCGACGGCGATCTGGATGTGGCGGCGCTGCGCGCGGCCCTCACCGATCTGGTGGAGCGGCACGAGGTGCTGCGCACCGTGTACCCGGAGGACAGCGGCGGCGCCCAGCAGTTGGTGCTGCCGATCGGCCGGGCACTGCCCTCGGTGGAGCCGATCGCGGTCGACGAGGCGGCAGCGAAGGACGCGCTGCGCGTGCTCGCGCGCGGCGGCTTCGACTTGACCAGGGACACGCCGCTGCGAATCGTGTTGCTGCGCACCGGCGCCGAGCGCTATCAGCTCGGCATCGTGCTACACCACATCGCGGCCGACGGCTGGTCGCTCGGCCCGCTGACCCGCGACCTCGCGATGGCGTACGCGGCGCGCCGCGACGGCCGGGTGCCGGGCTGGGCGCCACTTCCGGTGCAGTACGCCGACTTCGGGCTGTGGCAGCGGGCCTCCCTCGGCGACGAGAACGACCAGGACAGCGTCGCGGCCGCTCAGCTGGCCTACTGGCGCGACGAGCTGGCCGAGCTGCCCGCCGAGCTGCCGCTGCCGTACGACCGGCCGCGGCCCCTCGATCCCACCCAGCAGGCGGGCACCGTGCGGTTCACCGTGCCGGAGCCGGTCCAGCGCGCGCTGGCCGAGCTCGCGCGTGCGCAGGGTGTCAGCCTGTTCATGGTGCTGCGCTCGGCGCTGGCCGTGCTGCTGCGGTTCGTCACCGGCGGGCGCGACATCGTCATCGGCACACCGGTGGCGGGCCGCACCGATACCAAGCTCGACGAGCTGGTCGGCATGTTCGTGAACACCATGGTGCTGCGCTCCGATGTGGATCCGGACCGGCCGTTCGTCGCCCAGCTGCGCGCCGACCGCGACACCGAACTGAGCGCGATGGCCAACGCCGACGTGCCGTTCGAGCGCGTCGTCGAGGAGCTGGGCCGCGCCATGGGCGTCGGAGCGAACCGTCCGATGTTCCAGGTGGCGCTGACCGTTCAGGACGGCCCCACGCCGACCCTGGAGCTGCCCGCGTTGGCGCTGAGCGCCGAGGAACTCGACATCGCGCGCGCCAAGTTCGATCTGGAACTGCGGGTCGCGACCCGCGACAACGGCGCGCGCGCCTTCGAATTCGTCTACGCGGCAGAACTTTTCGATGCCTCGACGGTCGAGACGCTTGCCGATCGTTTCCTGCGCGTGCTGGCCACGGTCAGCGCGGACCCGCGCATGCCGGTGCGGGCGATCGATGCGCGCACCGAAACCGAGCGCAGGCTGCTCGGCCCGGCGACCGGCGGGGCGACCACCCCGCAGCTCACCTTGGCGGACTACTTCACCGCCACGGCGCGACGGCACGCGCGGCGCGAAGCGGTGCGGTCCGGCGGTATCGCGTTGACCTACGCCGAGCTCGACCGTCTCTCGAACCGACTGGCCCGTGCCCTCATCGGGCGCGGACTCGGCGCGGGCGATCGGGTCGCGCTCGGCCTGACCCGTTCCATCGAATCGGTGCTCACCGTGCTCGCGGTCGCCAAGTCCGGCGCGGCCTTCGTGCCGGTCGACCCGAACTACCCGGTGGATCGCGTCCGGCACATGCTGATCGACTCCGGCTGCCAGGTCGGCGTCACCGTGTCCACGCACGCCCAACGGCTGCACGCGGCGACCGACGACACGGTAACGATCGACGGCACGGGGTCCATCGACGGCACGGTGTCGACCGACTGGCTGCTGCTCGACGACCCGACCCTGATCGCGGAGCTGGATCGATGGGACGACAGCACGATCGAGGAGTCCGAGCGGCTGCGTGCCGTGCCGCTGACGGAGCTGGCCTACATCATCTACACCTCGGGCTCGACCGGTAAGCCGAAAGGCGTCGCGGTCACCCACGGCGGAGTCTCGAACTTCGCCGACGAGGTCAGGGACCGGATGCGGGTCGACGCGAACGCGCGGACGCTGCACTTCTCCTCGCCCAGCTTCGACGCCGCCGTGTTCGACCTGCTGCTCGCGGTGGGTTCCGGCGCGACCATGGTGATCTGCCCGCCGGACATCTACGGCGGCGACGAGCTCGCCGCGCTCATGGACCGCGAGCGGGTCAGCCACACCTTCATGACTCCCGCGGCGCTGGCCACCATCGACAGCGAACGCTGGCCGCTGCCGCACCTGCGCTCTCTGATGATCGGCGGCGAGGCGTGGGGACCGGAACTGGTCGACCGGTGGGCGCCGGGACGGCTGATGTTCAACGGCTACGGCCCGACCGAGACCACCGTCGTCGCCACCGCGAGCGAGGTGGCCGTCGGCGCGCCGATCACCATCGGCACGATGGTGCGCGGCGCGCGGGCCATGGTGCTCGACGATCGGCTGCGGCCGGTGCCGGTCGGCGTGCCGGGCGACCTGTACCTCAGCGGATTCGGCATGGCGCGAGGCTATTTCGAGCGCTTCGGCCTGACCGCCGCCCGGTTCGTCGCCGACCCGTTCGGCCCGGCGAACGAGCGCATGTACCGCACGGGTGACGTGGTGCGCTGGAACGCCGACCACGACCTGGTGTACCTCGGCCGCAGCGACCATCAGGTGAAGGTCCGCGGATTCCGCATCGAGCTCGGCGAGATCACCGCCGCGCTGGGCACACATCCGAGTGTCCGCTTCGCGCACACCGAGGTCAGGCACATCGCGGGCGCGGACCGGATCGTCTCCTTCGTCCACCCGTCCGACGAGCGGGCAGGCATCGACGTCGACGCGGTGCGCGAGCACGTGGCGCAACAGCTGCCCGCGCACATGGTTCCGGTGAGCATCACGGTGCTGGACCGGATTCCGCTCACCCCGGTGGGCAAGCTCGACATCGCGGCGCTGCCGGAACCGCAGTTCACCGCCGTGTCCGCGGGGCGCGCGCCGGAGACCGAGTCCGAGAAGGTGGTCGCCGCGGTGATGGCCGAACTGGTCGGCGTGCAGACGATCAGCGCGACCGACAGCTTCTTCGAGATCGGCGGAAACTCGCTGCTGGCAACCCAGCTGGTGGCCCGGCTGGAGGCGGCGACGAACACCCGGCTGGAGGTGCGCGGCGTCTTCTCGTCGCCGACCGTCGCCGAGCTCGCCGCCATGCTCGACTCCGGTCCCGCGGGAACGGCCACGCGTCCCGAGCCGGTGCGGCGCGACCGGCCCGATCGGATTCCGCTCTCCGCGGCGCAGCATCGGTTGTGGTTCCTGAACCGGTTCAACGAGGTCGGCGCGGCCGCCGACGGGCCGGACCGCAGCGCGGGCGCCTACAACATTCCGGTCGTGCTGCGGATGCGCGGCAGGCTCGACGTCGACGCGCTGGTGCATGCGCTGCACGAGGTGCAGGCCAGGCACGAGTCGCTGCGCACGGTGTTCCCGGAGCTGGACGGCGAACCGGCCCAGGTCGTCCTCGACGAGGACGACGCCGCGGTGACCCTGTTCGTCGCGACCGTCACCCCGGACGCCGTCGACGACGCGGTGCGGCGTTTCGCCGAACCGGGATTCGACCTCGGCGAGACCGTGCCGCTGCGCGCGGCGCTGATCACGGTGTCGGACGAACCCGATCCGGACGGCATGGCGCCGCCTGCCGCCTCCACCGACAACGTCCTGGTGCTGGTCGTGCACCACATCGCCATGGACGGCTGGTCGCTGGAACCGCTGGCCGCCGACGTGGCCACGGCCTACCGCGCCGCCTGCGCCGGGCAGCAGCCGGACTGGGACGAGCTGACCCTGCAGTACGCGGATTACACACTGTGGCAGCGGGATACGCTCGGGGACGAAAACGATCCCGACTCCGTGCTGCGCCACCAGCTCGACTACTGGCGGACCACGCTGGACGGCGTCCCAGAGCTGCTGAGCGTGCCCGCGGACCGGCCGCGTCCGCCGGTGCCTTCCTATCGCGGCGGCACGGTGGAATGCGCGATCGACGCCGTCACCCACCGGGAACTGCAGACGGTGGCCACTACCAACAACGTCAGCATGTTCATGGTGCTGCACGCCGCGCTCGCGGTGCTGCTGCACCGGATGACGGCCACCGACGACATCGCCGTGGGCACGGCGATCGCGGGTCGCGGCCACCCGGCGCTGGACCGGATGATCGGCATGTTCGTCAACACGCTCGTGCTGCGCACCAGGATCGATCCCGACGCGCGGTTCACCGACCTGCTGCACGGCGTGCGCGACGCCGACCTGGACGCGTTCGCCCACGCCGACCTGCCGTTCGAACGGCTCGTCGAGGTGCTGAACCCGACCCGCTCGCAGTCGCACCACCCGATGTTCCAGGTCATGCTCTCGGTGCGGAACCGCCCGGTCCGGACACTGGAGCTGCCGGGGCTGCACATCGAGGCCGAGGACGGCGACACCGGGATCGCCAAGTTCGATCTGCAGTTCACCCTCACCGAGGAGCAGACCGCGCAGCGCGAGCCCGCAGGCCTCACCCTCGCGGTGAACTACGCCAGCGATCTGTTCGACGAGCGGACCGCGCACGGGCTCGGCAAGCGCCTGATGCGGCTGCTCTCGGCGATCGCCGCGACGCCGACCGCCGCGGTCGGCGATCTGGAGCTGCTCGACCCGGAGGAGTGGACCGGGCTGGCTCCGGTGCGCGGTATCGAAGCCGACCGCCCGATCGTCTTCCCCGAGGTCTTCGAGGCCGCGGCGAACGTCGACCGCACGGCGGTGGCGCTGCGTTCCGACGGCACCCACGTGACCTACGACGCGCTGGATCGCTGGACCAACCGGCTGGCCCGCGTGCTCATCGGCTGCGGTGTCGGACCCGAAACGCTGGTGGCGCTGGGGATTCCGCGCTCGGTCGAGTCGGTCGCCTCGGTGCTCGCGGTGGCCAAGGCCGGCGCGGCGTTCGTGCCGGTCGATCCGCTGTACCCGTCCGGGCGCATCACCCACATGCTCACCGATTCCGGTGCGGCGCTGGGCATCACGCTCGCCGAGTACCGCGAGGAGCTGCCCGACGGCATCGAGTGGATCGTGCTGGACGATCCGGACTTCCGCGCGGCCGTGCTCGCGGAATCGGACAACGCGATCGCGGACGAGGAGCGGGTGCGTCAGCTGCGGGTGGACAACCCCGCGTACGTGATCTACACCTCCGGCTCCACCGGCACCCCGAAGGGCGTCGTGGTGACCCACGGCGGCCTGTCCAACTTCGCCGCCGAGACCGCGGAGCGCTTCGACGTCCATCCCGGCAGCCGGGTCCTGCATTTCGCGACGCCGAGCTTCGACGCCGCGATGCTGGACCTGCTGCTCGCCCTCGGCGGCGCGGCGACGCTGGTGATCACGCCGTCCGGGGTGGTCGGTGGCGCGGATCTGGCACAGGTGTTCATCGAGGAAGAGATCACCCACGCCTTCATCACGACCTCCGCGCTCGGCACCGTCGACCCGACGGGCGTCACCGATCTGGCGCACGTGCTGGTCGGCGGCGAGGCGCTGCCGCCCGACCTGGTCACCCGGTGGGCGCCGGGCCGCAACCTGTACAACGTGTACGGCCCCACCGAGACCACCATCGTCACGGTGATCTCGCAGCCGATGGAGCCCGGCGGTCCGATCACGATCGGCGGTCCGATCCGCGGCGTCGCCGCGACCGTCCTGGACCACAGGCTGCACCCGTCGCCGGTCGGCGTCACCGGCGAGCTGCACCTGGCGGGCACCGCGCTGGCCCGCGGCTACCTGAACCGGTCGGGACTGACCGCGCAGCGGTTCGTCGCGAACCCGTACGGCAAGCCGGGCGAGCGCATGTACCGCACCGGCGACCTGGTGCGCTGGTGGTCCGGCGCCGCGGAGGGCGAGCACGAGATCGAGTACGTCGGCCGCACCGACCATCAGGTCAAGGTCCGCGGCTTCCGCATCGAGCTCGGCGAGATCGACACCGCGCTGTTCCGCCACCACGCCGTCGAGTTCGCCACCACCATCGGCTACCGCACGCAGGCGGGCAGCACGGCGCTGGTGGCGTATGTGAAGCCGCGCAACGGATCCGAGGTCACCGCGCGGGAGCTGACCGAGCACGTGGCCGGGCTGGTGCCGAATTACATGGTGCCGCAATCGATCATGCTCATCGACGAGGTGCCGCTGAGCCCGGTCGGCAAGCTCGACCGCCAGGCGCTGCCCGAGCCGGTGTTCAGCGCGTCCGGCGGCTACCGACCGCCGAGCAACCCCGTCGAGGCGGTGTTGTGCGCGGCCTTCGAGTCGGTGCTCGGCGTGGAGACGGTGGGCGCCGACGACGCCTTCTTCGAACTCGGCGGCAACTCGCTGCTGGCCACGAAGGTCGTCGCGCAGGTGCGTGCCGAGGGCATCGACCTGCCGGTGCAGGTGATGTTCGGCGAGGCGACGCCCGCCGCGATCGCCGCGCGGCTGACCGGCTCCGAGGGCGCCGCGGCCGCCATGGCCGGTGCGCTCGGGCCGGTGCTGCCCATCCGGCCGGTCTCCGCGAGGCGGTCGGCGCCGCTGTTCTGCGTCCACCCGGCGATCGGGTTGTCCTGGTGCTACTCGGGCTTGCTCGCGCACCTGTCACCCGACCGCCCGGTGTACGGGCTCCAGTCTCCGCACGTCGCGGGGGAGGACGGCTTCTCCTCCCTCGGTGAGGCCGCGGATTACTATGTGGCCCACATCAAGTCGGTGCAGGCCGAGGGGCCGTACCACCTGCTCGGCTGGTCGCTGGGCGGCCTCATCGCGCACGAGATCGCGGTGCGGTTGCAGGAGTCCGGCGACGAGGTGGCGCTGCTGGCGATGATGGACAGCTACCAGCTCTCCGACGAATGGCTCGAACACGCCATCCCGAGCGTCGCCGAGATCATCGCGGAGTTCGGCAGCGATCTGGGCGACGGCGACGACCTCGACCCCACGATGAGCCTGCTCGATGCGGCAGAACTGCTGCGCTCGCGGCCCGGTGCGTTCTCGGCGCTCACCATCGAGCACCTGGAACGGCTGTACGCGGGCTACGCCAACGGCACGGTGCTGGCGCACGGCTTCCGGCCGCGCACCTTCGACGGTGACGTGCTGTTCTTCACCGCCGCCGACGACGAGGTCAACCAGTCCGATCCGGCCAGGTGCGCCGCGGCGTGGGAGCCGTTCGTCACCGGGACCGTCCACGACCACGAACTGTTCTGCCGTCATTCGGCGATGACCGCACCCGAATCGCTCGCCGTGATCGGACCGGTGCTGAACCGGCATCTCGAGGGTGAAGCGGGCACAACGAAGGAGGATGCGTAGTGAGTGAGGTGCGGCCATGACTCTCGCGGTGGAAGTGCGCGGCCTCGTGAAGAGCTACGGCAAGGTCCGGGTGCTCGACGACATCGACCTGGAGATTCCGGCGGGAACGGTGATGGGACTGCTCGGCCCCAACGGCGCGGGCAAGACCACCACCGTCCGGATCGTGACCACCCTGCTGAAACCGTGCGCGGGTTCGGTGCGGGTGGCCGGGGTCGACGTGCTGCGCGATCCGGCGGGCGCGCGACGGCGGATCGGCCTGTCCGGCCAGTACGCCGCCGTCGACGCGAACCTCTCGGGTTACGAGAACCTGCGCATGGTGGCCCGGCTCTACGGGATGTCACCGCGCCAGGCCGCCACCAGAGCCACCGAACTGCTCGACGCGCTCGGCCTCGACCATGCCGCGCACCGCCGCGCGGGCACCTACTCCGGCGGCATGGCTCGCCGCCTCGATCTGGCGGGCGCACTGGTGGCCCGCCCCACTGTGGTGGTGCTCGACGAGCCGACCACCGGTCTTGATCCGCGCGGCAGGCTCGACATGTGGCGGGTCATCGGCGATCTCGTCGACGACGGCACCACCGTGCTGCTCACCACCCAGTACCTGGAAGAAGCCGATCTGCTCGCCGACCGCATCACCGTCATCGACCGCGGGCGGGTCATCGCGCGCGGCTCGGCCGACGAGCTGAAGACCTCGATCGGCGGCGACCGGCTCACCGTCACCTTGGCCCCCGGTCAGGAGGCGAAGCCCGCGATGAGAGTGCTCGCCCAGGTCGGCGTGGGCGAGCCGAGCCACGATATCGGCACCGAGGAGGTGACAGTGGTGGTCGGCGACGGCTCGCGCACGATGGTTCAGGCGTTGCGCAGGCTCGACGACGCAGGGGTGTGCGTCGTCGACGCGAGCGTGCACCGGCCGAGTCTCGACGACGTATTCCTGTCTCTCACCGGCACCCCCGCGCCCACGTCGGGCGCCGAATCGGAAACCGACGACGTACCCGAGGAGATCATGTCGTGAGTCAGCGACGCGAACCGACGACGACCAGCGCACGTGAGTGAGGTGACCCTGTGACGAGTGCATCGACCGTGGTACGCGAAGAGCTCGACAAGTCCGAGGAAGCCCCGCGGCAGCCGGAGCCGAAAGCGGCTGTGGCCCTGGAGATCACGCCTCCGAAGCTGCGGGTCTTCCGTGACAGCGCGATTGTCGCGCACCGCAATCTGCTGACCATCCTGCGGGTGCCGACGCTGCTGGTGACCGCGACGATCCAGCCGCTGATGTTCGTGTTCCTGTTCGCGTACATCTTCGGCGCCACATTGGGCGGCGGCCAGTACCGCGAGTTCCTGCTGGCCGGAATCTTCGCCCAGACGGTGGCCTTCAACGCCGCGTTCACCACCGTCGGCCTGGCGGGCGACCTGCAGAAGGGCATCATCGACCGGATGCGCACATTGCCGATGTCGCGGCTGGCGGTGCTCATGGGCCGCACGCTGTCGGATCTGGTGGTGAACATCCTGAGTTTGGCGGTCATGGTGGGTTGCGGCTACATCGTGGGCTGGCGTATCAACGGCGGAGTCGCCGACGCCGCCTTGGCCTTCGGAATCATCCTGCTGTTCGCGTTCGCGATGTCGTGGGTGGGCGCGGTCACGGGCCTGTTCTCGCCGACCGTCGAGGTGGCGCAGAGCGCGGGTCTGATCTGGTTGTTCCCGCTCAGCTTCATCTCCTCGGCGTTCATCTCCGCCGAGACGCTGCCGGGACCGCTGCGCACCATCGCGGAATGGAATCCGATCACCGCGGTCTCGGCGTCCGGCCGCAAGCTCTTCGAGAACGGGTCGCCGCCGTCGTTCGTGCCGCCGTCGGGCTGGGCGGCCGACCATTGCGTGGAATACGCGATCATCTGTTCGGTCGCGATCCTGGCCGTGGCGATGCCGTTGGCGCTGCTGCGCTACCGCAAGGTCGCCAGCCGCTGACACACCCCGCCGATGTCATGACAAAAGGCCGCCTCCCGAACGGGAGGCGGCCTTCGTAGTCTGCTGCGTCAGGCGCGGCGGCGGGTCTTGAGCAGTTCGAGGCGCTCCTTGAGCAGTTCCTCGAGCTCTTCCTTGCTGCGGCGCTCCAGCAGCATGTCCCAGTGGGTGCGCGGCGGCTTGACCTTCTTGGTCTCCTGCGTGGTGCCCTCGACCAGGATGCCCTCCTGGCCGTTGCGGCACAGCCAGGTCGGGGGGATCTCGGCGTCGTCGGCGAAGGGCACGTCGAACTCTTCGCCGTTGTCGGTGCGGTACCGGGCGATCCGACGCGGGGCCAGGTCGTGGTCGCGATCGGTCTCGTAGCTCACCGCTCCGAGCCGACTGCCCCGGAGTACGCGATCTGCCATGGTGTGCCTCTCCCTGTGTGCTCGAGTCTTGTTGCGCTGCGACCGTGCCCGGGCGAACGCGTCCTGCGCTCGCTGGACCTCTAGTGCAACGAACGGGCCTGCGTCAATAGTTCCCGATACGGCGACGGTGAACCGTTCCATTGTAGTCGGTGCCGAGGTAGTTGCTCGCCACGCGGGCGGCGGTGCGGTCGGCTGTGTTGCGGTCCGGCCACGGTGGGGGGTCTCCGGGCGCACCCCGCGGGCGACACACTAGTGTTCTGCCTCATGTCGCGCCGCTTGCTGTCCTGCCTGTGGTGTGGGCGGGAGATCGTCGAGTCGGAGGCCGGACGTCGTCGCCGGTACTGCCGCCAGTCCTGCCGCCAACGGGCCTACGAACACCGCAACAGCCTCAAAGGCACCGGTATTCCGGAAGACTCCGTGGTGCTCAGCGCCCAGGAGGCCGCCGACTTGGCGGACCGCTGGTTCGCGGCCCGCTGCGCCGCCGAGGACATCGCCACCGCGATCGGCGAAGGCGCCGACACCGACGAGCTCGCCTCCCTCAGCGCGACCCTCGTCACCTTGGCCCGCGAAGCGGAACGGCTGCGCTAGCTGGCCCACCGAACGTGGGCGGGATGACTTCGTCTCGGATGCCGATCGCCTGCGCTGAGAACGGGCGAACGGCTGTGGGCTGTCACGATGGCGTCCTCACTACACGGCTGTCTGTGCTTCGGCGACCAGTCGTCGTCCGTGTCGGCGGACGACGAGGGTCGCGCTGACGGCGAAGGCGGTGAGGCAGGCGTAGGACGTGAGGGTCGCGGCGTCGGGGTGGACGAGGGACTGGGCGCGCATCGCTTGCGCGAAGGTGACGGCCAACAGCCCGGTGTAGGCGAGGGCGAGGACGCCGATGAGGGCGGCCCGGATGGATTCGGGGCGCAGCCAGGCGTGGCGGCGGGCCAGGCGGGTGAGCAGGAACGTGGCCAGGAGCAGGATCTGGATGCCGTGCAGGCCGAGGAAGTGGGGGATGCGCAGGTCGCCGCCGATGGTGCTCCAGTGGGTGAGCGGCATGCCTTCGGCGGCGTCGCGGACCGCGCGTTCGGCGGCGGGGGCGTCCCGCAGCACGGTGTGCCCGGCCTCGAGTTCGACGACCCGTCCGTTGGCGTCGCGGACGAGTTGTCCGCCGGTGAATCCCATCAGATAGCCGAGGGCCATGCCCGCCACGGCCAGCGCGAGTCCGGCGTGGATGGCGCGCGCGGTGGGGCGATCGACCAGCCGCTGCCAGGACAAGATCAGCACGATCAGCAGGTTCGCGAAGAACAGGCCGGGTACGCCGGAGGCGAACACCGTCTGGCCGACGGAGTTGACCGGGTCGTCGGAGGAGTTGAAATGGCTGAAGGTGCCGCGGGCGGCCTGTAGCGCGATGAAGCCGACATCGAGCGCGCCGGTCACCGCGAACACCGTGCCGAGCCACCAGGTGGCGCGAGATCCTTTGTGTGGCAGGGACAACAGCCACGCCAGCGTGATCCCGTAGACCGCGAACGCGACCCCGAACTTGAAGGTCTTCAACCACACCGATTCCCCCAGCAGCGTGCGGTCGTCGACGACCATCGCGCCGAGGGAGAACACGGCCAGCGCGGTCATCGCCGCCGAAGACCACAGCAGCGGACCGTGCAGGCCTCGCACGCCGCGCGGCAGATCGAGCCAGGGACGCGGATCGAGGCGGTGGCGTCGGGTGACGGTGCGGAGCTCGGTCGTCGGCATGTCCCGAAAGTAGGTACCGGCGACGCCGGAACACGTCCCGCCGCAGCGCCATTCGCGTCTCGTACCGGAGTATCAGACGGCGCCGCCGCTCACCCCGGAGCGGGGGAGCGGCGAGCGGAAACGCACATGCCCGCGAACGGCGCTGTTCGCGGGCATGGCTGCCGGGAGTGACGACCGGCGGGGTTTCACGAGCCCCTCATCGTTGCTCGCGAAACCCCCGGGAGTGGATCACTCCTCGACGTGGCCTACATCGATGCCTCGGGCGGCGAGCCACGGCATCGGGTCGATCGGGCCGTAGGTGGGATCGTGCACTTCGTAGTGCAGGTGCGGTCCGGTGGACTGGCCACGGTTGCCGACGGTGGCGATCAGATCGCCCGCGCGGACCGGCTGGCCGACCTCGGCGAGGATGTCGTTGACGTGTCCGTAGACGCCGACGGTGCCGTCGTCCTGCTGGACCCGCACCCACAGGCCGAAGCCGGAGGCGGGGCCCGCCTCGATCACGACGCCGTCGGTGACGGCCGAGATGGGGGCGCCGAGCGGGTCACCGAAGTCGAGGCCGTTGTGCGCGGCACCCCATCGGCTGCCGAAGTTGGAGGTGAGTCGTCCGGCGACCGGGCGAACGGTCTTCGGGCGGGCGGCTTCCGCAGCTGCCGCGGCTTCCTGGGCGAGGCGGTGCTCTTCCCAGGCGGGGTCGACGACCTGGCCCTCGTCGGTGAACGCGGCATACTGGATGGCGCTCGAGTCGGCGGTGGCCTGGGCGGCGGCCGCGGGCGCGGCAGCCTGGTCATCGGGGTTGGCAGCGGCGAGGACGCCGAGAGTGGCGCCTACGGCGGCGGAGACAGCCACCGCACGGGTGGCGACACGGTGCCGGCGAGAGCGAGTCGCGCCGGGCCGAAGAGCGGATAACAGATCGGTCACGGGCATGACTCGAACGTAACGGACCGTGATAGTCGGTTCGTTATCTTGTGGCTACCATCACAGATCGGTAAAAGCCCAGCTCGTGTGTCACGAACCGATAACGACACGACGAGCCTCCGTTATCAACCTGCGGAAATTGGGTAATAGCCGATCTTGACCAGTTAATCGCTAGTTGATCACAATGTTTAAGTGGCGACTAACGGAGTCCGGGCCCTGGAGGCGCTGGCCGAGCCGACCAGGCGGGCGATTTTCGAGGCATTGCCGCAAGCGCCGAGGTCGGTGGGGGAGCTGGCCGAACTGGTCGGCGTGAGCAGCTCGGCGGTCTCCCAGCATCTGAAGGTGCTGCGGGCGGCGCGGCTGGTCATGGTGCGTCCGGAAGGCACCCGGCGGGTGTACACGCTCGACCCGCGCGGGCTCGGCGACGCGCGCGATTACCTCGACCAGTTCTGGCCGAGCGCGCTGGCGGCCTACTCGGCCGCGCTGAGCGAGGCGAGCGCCGAGGGGTGAGTAGTCAGCCGACCCGGCGATAGGTGGGGCGACGCGCCGCGGCCGAGTTGCGCTGGTTCAACTGCTTCTCGACAGCGCCGACGACGTCGGCTACTCCTATGCGCAACAGGCCCGGGTCGGGAGTGTCGGCATAGGGGTCGCCCGTCTGACCGGCCCACAGCACGATGTGCCTGGCGAGCAGGTGCGGCGGCGGACCGCCCCAGCGCGGCGGCGTCGGCCCGAACAGCAGCACCGTCCTGGTGCCGAAGGCCGTGGCCAGCCGTGCGACCCCGGTGTCGCCGCTGATCACCAGCGCGGCCTCGGCGACGGTGGCGGCGAGGTCGATGAGGTTCTGCTGACCCGCGAGCACGTTCGTCTGGGCGAGTCCGGCCCGCGCCGCGACGTTCAGCGCGATGTCGCGTTCGAATTCGTCGCCGGTGAGCACCACCTCGCGCCCGAGCACGAGCAGGTGCCGCACCACCGCGGCGAACCGGTCCGGCGGCCAGCGTCGCGCGGGCGCGCCCGCGCCGACGTGCACGACGACGCAGTCGCGGCGGCTGTTGGTGGACACGGGCGGCACCAGGCCCAGATTGCGGCGGTCGGCCACGATGCCGTCGGATTCGAGCAGATGACACCACCGCTCCACGTCGTGCATCTCCGGCTGCCAGTCCGGGCCTTCCAGCTCGGGAAACGCCGGGTTGCGGTAGGTCAGTATCCGTCCGGGGTCGGTCTTGACCAGTTCGACGATGCTCTCGGCGCTCGGCCCGTTCAGGTTCACCGCCAGCTTCGGCGACGGCCCGTCCCAGCGCAGCGCGCTCACGTCGGCGGTGGGCACCATGGTGTCCACCGACGTGATCAGGTCGATGATCGGTTTGAGGCGGTGTGGGGCGGCGAGCACGATCTGGTCGCTCGGCTCGGCGCGTCGCAGCGCACGAAGCGCCGGGACCGCGGTGAGCAGATCACCGAGTCCGCGTGCCTGCAGCACGAGTACAACCGCCACCCTCTTCTCCCTAGCAACCCGAGACTCACGAAATGCGACCCCCGCTCCGCAGGTGCTTACGGCGAGAGCCACTGAGGGATGACTTCCCATGCCGCGCGAGCGGTAAACGTGGACCGGGTCCAGCGTTATCTACGCCACTTTTCGCGGTGCGGCAGTACCCTCGCACGTGGCGGCAACGACAGCTAAGGAGCATCCGATGGTCTCCAAGCTCAATCCGTATCTCGGCTTCGGCGACAACGCGCGCCCTGCCCTCGAGTTCTATCGCGAAGTGTTCGGCGGCACCCTGGCGGTGAACACCTTCGGCGAGTTCGGCGACAAGGAATCGCCCGGCGCCGAACTGGTCATGCACGGCCAGCTGGAGACGCCGAGCGGGTTCACGCTGATGGCGGCGGACACTCCGCCCGGCATGGAATATCAACCGGGCAGCAGCATTTCGATCAGCCTCAGCGGTGACGACGGCGAGGAACTGCGCGGCTACTGGGACAAACTGATCGCGGGCGGCGTGGTCACCGTGCCGCTGGAGAAGCAGATGTGGGGCGACGAGTTCGGCATGTGCCGCGACAAGTTCGGCGTGGCGTGGATGGTGAACATCGTCGCGTCCGGGGACTGACCGGCGCCGCGCCGCGGAGTCGATCCGCGGCGCGCTGTATAGCGAATGACCAGAAAACCTATGCCGCAAGGCATAACATCTGGTCATGACGACAAACAGTGTGGTCGAGGGACCTGCTCAGGCGCTCGTGCGGGCCGCCTGGCAAACCGTTCTGGTCACCGGCGTCCTCTCGGTGATCCTCGGAATAGTGATTCTGGTGTGGCCGGACAAGACCCTGTTGGTCGCTGGCGTCCTCTTCGGTATCTATCTTGTTGTCGCAGGCGTGCTGCAGCTGGTTGCCGCGTTCGGCGCGACCAAGAGCACCGGCATGCGGGTGCTGTACTTCATCAGTGGCGCGTTGTCGATCATCATCGGCATCTTCTGCTTCCGTGACGAGCTCGCCTCGATCCTGCTGCTCGGACTGTGGATCGGTATCGGCTGGCTGTTCCGCGGTGTGGCCATGCTGGTGGCCGCCATCTCCGATCCCGACCTGCCGGGCCGCGGCTGGCAGGGATTCTTCGGTGTGATCACCACGATCGCCGGCATCGTCCTGATCGTCTGGCCGGTCAGCTCGGTGGCCACGCTGACTCTCGTCGCGGGCATCTGGCTGATCGTGCTCGGTGTCATGGAGATCATCACCTCCTTCGGCGTCCGCAAGGACGCGGCGCGGTTCAGCGAGGCGGGCCTCTGATCGCTGCGGCCACCTCTTCTCCGCCCGGTGCGTGCTACGCGCCGGGCGGTGTCGTTTCCGGTCTGTTCGTGCAATACCCCAGGTAGCGCGACATGCTCGCCGATCTCGATGCGCCTCTCGAGCAGCGCCGTCTCCGGGCTCGAGCCGTGTGCCGCCTGACTATTTCGAAGGACTCACCGATAACATAATGGCCTCGACAGGAGTGGAGATATCTGACCCGAAATCCCCATTGACGATGCAGCACTGCCTATATAGCGGGTGTTTTGCCGAAGTCGTGGCCCGCGAAGTTCTCCCGAATCGACTTCTCGTGTAAGGAATGATTGTTAACATAGTCCTCGCGAGGCAAAGGCGCCTGGGCGCGACGTCAGTGTCGAGTCGCGGGCCGATGGTCGGGAGTTCGAATTGCACAGAAGGCAATTGCCGTCGCAGTCGCGGCGAGCGTTCATCAAGTCCGCGGCGTGGGCGGGCGGCGTGGCCGCCGCCATGACATTGGCGCCGGCGCATCCGGTCCGGGCGGTGGCGGGTCGATCGGTCGCGGTGTTCGGCGCGGGGCCCGCGGGCCTGACCGCGGCGCACGAGCTGGCCGAGCGGGGATTCGCGGTCACGGTGTACGAGAAGCTGGCGGACTTCGGCGGCAAGACGCGCAGCATCTACAGCCAGGACGGGCTGCCGGGTGAACACGGTTTCCGAAGCTTCTTCGGCTTCTATCACAACCTGCCGGACACCATGCGGCGCACGCCCTTTCCCGGCAACGCGAACGGCACGCTCGACAATCTGGTGCGGCTCAACGCCGAGATGATCGTCGGGACGAATCGCAAGAACCTGACGATCCCCCTGCCGTTTCCGCTGCCCTTCTCGCAACCTCCCATGACGCCCCAGGCGTTCGTCGACTCGGTCGCCGCGGTCTTCGAGACGCTGTTCCGCCTACCGCTGCACGAGGCGATCTTCGCGGCCGAGCGCCTCGCGGTGTACGTATCCAGTTGCGGTGAACGCAAACTCGGCCAATGGGAGCGCATGACCTGGTGGGATTTCGCGAAGCTGGACAATTCTTCGCCGGAGTACGGCCGTTTCCTCGGCGATGGCTTCATCCGTTCGCTGGTGGCCACCAAATCCGCCAACTGCAGCGCCCATTCCATCGGGTTGGTCGGCGAGGAGTACGTGTGGTCGTTGCTGAATCTCAACAACGACAACGACGGACGCGGTAACGACCGGGTGCTCAACGGACCGACGACGGAGGCCTGGATCAGCCCGTGGGTCGACTACCTGCGCTCGATCGGAGTGACCTTCCGTGCGGGACAGCGGCTTTCGGGGTTCCAGCTGGATGGTTCGCACATCGTCTCGGCGACGGTGACCGACGCGGGCGGCGGCCGTCACGAGGTGGAAGCGGATCACTACATCTCGGCCATTCCCTTGGACAAGGTCCCCGACGTGCTGTCCGACGAGATGATCGCCGCCGACCCAGCATTGGACGCGATCCGTCGGCTGCAGGCGGCGTGGATGGTCGGGTTGCAGTTCTTCCTGACCGAGCGCGTCGATCTGGTCAACGGCCACACCTCCTTCGTCGACGCGCCGTGGAGCATGACCTCGATCAACGAGGCGCAGTTCTGGCGTCGTCCCCTCTCGACCTACGGTGACAGGACCGTGCGCGACGTGTGTTCGGTGATCATCTCGGAGTGGGACGCGCCAGGCACGTTCACCCGCAAGACCGCCAAACAATGCACGCCGGAGGAGATCGCGGCGGAGTCGTGGGCGCAGCTCAAAGCGGGCCTCAACGACGACGGCGTCACGCAGTTGACCGACGACATGCTGCACTCGTGGTTCCTCGACCCCGCCCTCACCGGCGCCGGAACTCCGGACGTGGCCTACGACGACCCGATCTTCATCCAGAACCCCGGCTCCTGGTACGACCGGCCCGACGCGCACACCGCCATCGACAATCTGTTCCTGGCCGGGGATTGGATCAAGACCCAGATGAACGTCGCGTGTATGGAAGCGGCCAACGAGGGCGGCAGACTGGCGGCGAACGCCGTCCTGCACGCCGCCGGCGTCCCCGGATCTCCGGCGAAGGTCTTCCCCAGATACACCATGCCGCTGTGGGAGCCGCTCAAACTGATCGATCGCGAACTGTACAAAGCGGGCCAGCCGAACATGTTCGATGTGATCGACCGGCGATATCCGGTCCGTTAGCGCTCGGCGAGCCCAGTGCCGATCCGGCGCTCGGCGAGCCCAGCGCCGATCCGGGCTCCACCGTCGTTCCTGTTCCCGGTGCGAAGAAACGCCGCGACGAACAGCGCCGCGAGCGCGCTGGCGGCCCCCATCCCGAAGCCGAGGTGGAAGGCCGATTCGGCGGGGGCGGCGCCCGCGGCGGTGCCGATGGTGACGGTCGTGAGCAGCATCGCGAGGACGGCGCTCGAACTCGAGGTGCCGATGGTGCGCATCAGGGTGTTCAGCCCGGTCGCCGCCGCGGTCTCGGATTCCGGTACCGCGTTCATGACCAGGGTGGGCATCGCGCTGTAGGCGAGTCCCACTCCTGCTCCGTTCACTCCGGCGCCGACCGCGAGCTGCCAGACACCGGGAGTCATCAGGGCGGCGGTGGCATAGCCGAAGGCGGTGATGACGAGCCCCGCGAGCAGCGTCGTCTTCGGGCCGTGGCGCGTGGACAGGCGGCTCGCGGCGGGGGAGAGCACCATCATCATGAAACCGGCGGGCGCCAGCGCCAGCCCGGTGACGAACGCCGAACTGCCCAGCCCGTACCCGGTGTTCTCGTCGGCCTGCAACAGTTGCGGCGTCAGCATGTTCTGGGTGAACATCGCGAAGCCCGCGAGCACGGCGGCGATATTGGTGAGCAACACCTGCCTGTGCAGCGATGTCGCGAGGTCCACCACGGGATTCGAGACCCGGGTCTCGTACCAGAGCCACAGCGCGGCCGAAATCGGGCACGCGACAAGGGGAACGACCACCGCGGGGTCCAGCCCCAGGAATTCCCTTTCGTGATCGGCACCAGCAGGCACAGCAGCACGACGCCGAGACCGAGTGCGCCGAGGTAGTCGAATCGACCCACTGCGCGCGCGTTCGACTCCGGGACGAAGGCCCGCACCAGCGCCGTGGCGAGCAGGCCGACCGCCGCCGCGCACCAGAACAGCAGATGCCAGTCGAACCGATCCGCCACGAACGCCGACACCGGCAGCGCGACCGAGGCGCCCGCACCGAGGGTCGCGCTGATCAGGGCGATGGCGGTGGGTACCCGGGCCGGGCGCAGTTCGTCGCGCAGAATGCTCAGGCCGAGCGGAACCGCGCTGAGCGCCGTGCCTTGCAGTACGCGCCCCCGAGCTCCGTCCACAGATTGCTCGACAGCGCGCACACCGCGGATCCGAGGGTGAGAATCATCAAGCAGGCGAGCAGCACTCGGCGTTTGCCGTACATGTCACCGAGTCGTCCGCTGATCGGCGTCACCACGGCAGCGGTCAGCAGCGTCGCGGTGATCACCCACGAGGCGCTGTCGGCGCCGACGCCGAGCATGTCGGGCAGGTGGGCCGCGAGCGGAAGCACGATCGTCTGCATCAAGGCGGCCAGGATTCCCGCGAACGCGAGAACGGTGACCATGACGCGGCTGCGGTACGCGCGCGCCGCGGGACGGTCCAGCCAGGGCACGTGCGCGATTCGCGTCTCGGTCTGCGTCACCCTGGCCTCCATCTTTCGCTGCTCGGCCGTGCGGCGGGGGCGAAACGTGGCCAGCCGCTCCGCCAAGTCGATCTCGATCGCGCAGCTCGATCATCTGGCCGCCGTGGTCGCTACGCACGAGCAAGCCGTCGCGGAGGGCGCGGGCGCCGAGCGTGTCGTCGCGCTGGGACACGAGTTCCACCGGACGGTGAACCTCGCGGCCGACTCGCATCGTCTCGCGATACTGCTCGGCGCCGTCGTCAAGCAACTGCCCGACCGGTTCTACAACGAGATCGAGGGCCGCGGCGAGCAGGCGCTGCGCGATCACCCCGCGATTCTCGAGGCCCTGCGGAAGCGCCGCCCCAAGGTGGCGAGCACGGTGATGCGCGATCACATCATGTCGGGCGCCGACGAACTGGTCGCGATGCTGGAGAAGCAGGGCTTGTGGTCCGAGGAGGAGCGCAAGTCCACCGCGTGAGATCGCCCTGTGCAGGCGGATGTTCGCGGCGATCAGCCCGTCGCGGCCTTCCAGCACATAGGCATTGGTCGATCGGAGGCCGAAGAGGGGCAGCGGAAGCGGCACGCGGTAGATCGATCAAGGTGTGATCCACCGCGTACAGCCTAGTGCCTGATCCGCTGTTCCAGCGAGCCGCGGGGGTGATACGGCATGACGAGATAGGGGTGTCCGGAGCCGGTGGTGCCGACCTGGAAGACGTCGACGATGTGCGGGTGGCCGGACAACCGGCCCATGGCCTGCTGCTCACGAATGAACCGTTGCATGCCTTCCACATCGAGATCCGAGGTCAGCACCTTCACGGCAACGGTGCGGTCCAGGTCGGGTTGCATGCACCGATAGACGACGCCGAAGCCCCCACGCCCGATCTCCTCCGCTTGCTCGAACCCTTCGGCGTTCAGGTCCACGTCGATGCCGGAGGACGGACTGCGCTGTGTCGGCAGTATGTCGGCCATTGTCGGCCTCGATTCTGGGCGAGCTCTCGGGGTGACCCTGCGGTCGAATCGTGCCCCACGAGGATAACCCCGATCGACGGCTCGGCAACGGTTCCGCAACTCACCGTGACCGCCGTGAGCAGGGGAGCGGCGCCGCGGGCCGATGAATTTCGACGCTCAGCGGGGTCTATCTTCTCGAGGCCGTCTCGGCCGCACGATGGGTAGGAGGGCCCGATGTCGACAATGGACCAGGAATCAACGGGGCGACTGGCCGATCACCCGACCGTCAAGCGGGTCGCCGAGCGTGCACGCACGACGCCCGACCCGGTGCTGAACACCGCTCGGCTGCGCGAGATCTGCCTGGCCGCCGGCGCCGACGACGTGGGCTTCGTCCCCGTCGACGACCCCAGGGTCGCCGAGGAATTCGACCACGCGCGCGGAATCCTGCCCGCGGCAAGGACATTCGTATCGTTCTGCGTGCGGATGAACCGCGACAATCTGCGCAGTCCGCAGCGCAGCCTGGCGAACACCGAATTCAACCACGCCGACGACGAGACCAACGAGGTCTCGCGTCGCATCACCAGGGCGCTCCAGGACGCGGGCTACCGCGCCGTCTACCCCGCGCCGGGATATCCGATGGAGGTCGACCGGTTTCCCGGCCGCATCTGGGTCATCGCGCACAAGGTGGTCGCGCAGGCAGCGGGGTTGGGCGTGATGGGCATCCACCGCAACGTGATTCACCCGAAGTTCGGCAACTTCATCCTGCTCGGCACGGTGGTCACCGACGCGGTGGTCGACGAGCCCAGCGTCACACTGGAGTTCAATCCGTGCCTCGAGTGCAAGCTGTGCGTGTCCGCGTGCCCGGTCGGCGCCATCACCACCGACGGAGGCTTCGACTTCCAGGCCTGCTACACGCACAACTATCGAGAGTTCATGGGCGGCTTCACCGATTGGGCCGAGACCGTCGCGGACAGCGCCGACCGCGACGAGTACCGCGCGCGAGTGACCACGGGCGAGTCCTTCTCGATGTGGCAGAGCCTGTCGTTCAAGCCCAACTACAAGGCCGGCTACTGCATGGCCGTCTGTCCCGCGGGCGAGGATGTGATCGGCGGGTTCCTCGACGACCGGAAGGGGCATCTCGAGGAGGTCGTGCGTCCGTTGCAGACCAAATCGGAACCCGTCTACGTGCTGCCGGGGTCCGCCGCGGAGGAGCACGTCACGCGCCGGTTCCCGAACAAGATCCCGAAGCCGGTCACCAACGGCTTCCCGGACGAGGTCAACACGCTGCTCGATCAGATCGGCCCGCGCCCGCGTCCGCGGCCCGCGTCGGACTGATCGCGGTACGTCCGCGACCCGGGTCGGCGAATCCGTCCGCGCGGGCAGTACGACCCGCGCGGACGCGACGCTCAGACGCGCCGGATGCGCGCCAGCCAGGCGGCCACGTCGACCAGACCCTCGGCGGGCAGGTCGAGACGCGCCACCTCCTCGGCCACCACTTCGGTGATCCGGCCGCGATAGGTGGTGGGGACGAGATCCTCGAGCTCCCAGCCCTCACCCGCGAACGACTCACGGATGAGCGAATCGCTGATGCGCGGGCCGAAACCCGGCTCGGTGTCGGAGAGCGCGAGGACGTGCACGAGACCGTCCGGTTTGCATATCCGGTGCAGTCCGCGGACATAGGCGGCTCGCGCCTCCGGTTCGGTGCCGAAGACGTGGAAAAGCGCACTGTCGACGACGGTGTCGAAGACGCCGAGCCGGTCGTCGTCCGCGTCGGCGAGCGTGAGCATGTCGACCACTTCGAACCGGGCGCCGGAAACGCCCTTGTCCGCGGCGTTGTGCCGGGCGTAGGCGACCGCGCTCGGCGACAGGTCGACGCCGAGCACGTCGTAGCCCAGTTTCGTCAACGCGATCGTGTGCTCGCCCGCGCCGGTGCCGGGATCGAGCACCCTGCCGCGAATCCAACCGTCCCGTTCCAGGGCGACGATCGCAGGTTGCGGTTCGCCGATCACCCACGGGGCGGTGTCGTTGTCGTAGACGGTGTTCCAGAATTCCGGAGCCTGAGTCATGCTCCCAGCCTTCATCCTCAACCAGGGTTCAGGTCAAGCGCCACGGCCCGGTGGCGGCGGCACCGCCGAGCACGTACGCCCACAGCGTAATGACTAGCCGCGCACCGCGGGGCGAAACGTACGCTTCGTCCATGACCGAGCATCCGAGACTGCACTCGATCCCCGGTGGACGCGACGACCGACCCCGGCGCAAGGAGCCCACCGCTCCGGAACCGCTGTGGCGCGAGGCGCTCGGCGAACGATTGCGCGCGCTGCGGCAGGAACAGCGCGAGACGCTGGTGGAGACGGCCGGACGCGCGGGTATCTCGCCGCAGTACCTGTCGGAGGTGGAGCGCGGTCGCAAGGAGCCGTCGAGCGAGATGATCGCGGCGTTGGCGGGTGCGCTCGGCACCACCCTCGTCGGGTTGACCGAGCAGGTCGCCGAGGAACTGCGCGCGCGGCGCACCCCGATGCGGCACTCCCAGGCCGCACCGACCCTGCTGCTCCGCGCGGCCTGAGCCCGTCGCTCAGCTTCGCGGTTGCAGCACGGTATCGACGAGTCCGTAGTCGATCGCGGCCTGCGCGGTGAAGACCCGGTCCCGATCGGTGTCGTGACGCAGCCGCTCCACCGTCTGTCCGGTGTGCCGGGAGAGGATCGCCTCGATCTCGGCACGCATCCGGACCAGCTCGTCGGCCTGCAGGATCAGATCCGGAATCGCGCCCTGCCCGCGGGCGGCGGGCTGGTGCAGCACCACTCTCGCGTGCGGGAGCATCGCGCGTCGACCCGGCGCGCCGCCCGCGAGCAGCACCGCGCCCACGGCGATGGCCTGGCCGACACAGGTGGTGTGCACGGGCGCGCCGATGTGCTGGATGGTGTCGTAGATCGCGAGCATGGAGGTCAGGTCGCCGCCCTCGCAGTTGATGTAGAACTGGATCTCTTGCTCGGGACTCTCCGATTCCAGGTGCAGCAGCTGCGCGATGAGCGCGTTGGCGACGCCGGAGTCGATCGGCGTGCCCAGGTAGACGATGCGCTCGGCGAGCAGGTGTGAGTAGATGTCGGTGATGCGCTCGCCGCCGCGCGGATGCTGGGCGATGACGTTGGGGATGGTGTAGGTGGTCATGCCGAGATCCCGATTCGCTGGCGTTGGGGGACAACCTGTCCGAAGTTGTCGACGATGTGGTCGATGAATCCGTACTCCTTGGCCTGTGCCGCGGTGAACCAGCGGTCGTGCAGGGAGTCCTCGTAGATCCGGTCGTAGGGCTGGCCGGTGTCGGCGGCGATCAGGCCGAGCACCGTTTCCACGGTGTGGCGCAGGTCGTCGGCCTGGACCTCCACGTCGACGGCCGTGCCGCCGATCCCCGCCGAGCCCTGGTGCATCAGGATCCTGGCGTGCGGCAGGGCGTAGCGCTTGCCGGGGCTGCCCGAGGACAGCAGGAATTGCCCTGCGCTGCACGCCAAACCGAGCGCCAAGGTGGAGACCTCGCACGGCACGAGCCGCATCACGTCGCGGATCGCGAGCATCGCGGGGACCGAGCCGCCCGGCGAGTGGATCCACAGCGAGATGCCCGCGTCGTCGTTCTCGGCGGCGAGGGTCAGCAACTGCGTAGCAAGCAGGGTGCCGTTGTCGTCGTCGAGCGGTCCGTCGAGCACCAGGATGCGGCGGCCGAGCAGTTGCTCTCTGGCGCGCCAGCTGAACAGGGGGGTCTTGTCGTCGTGAGCCATGCCTTCACCGTGCCTCAGCGCGGCGGTGAAACCGGGCCGTCGCTGCCCTCGGCAGATCTGCTCACAGCAGCGCGCGACGTGCGGATCGGGCGCTCCGGTGATCGGCGGGACAGGCCGCACGTTTATTGCCGCGAAGCATGGGAATTCGGGCGGGCGATGAAACAGGCGGTCTGGCTGGACTTGTCGAAACCGTGACGTGGATATCGGCGTTTCGAACTGCCTTTCGACAGTTACATGGAAATAGGATGCGCATTGTTCCTGTCTGACGACCGCGATACCGATAATCTCGGTATCCGATTCTAGATGTCGAGGCTCTTCCCCATCGAAGGAAGGACAGATCGTGAGGAGTCGACTACTCAGCTGGGCCGCAGTTTTGACGGGAACCCTCACCGTGGTTGGCGGCGGGGCGATTTCCGCACCGCAGGCGTGGACGGATCCGGTGGCGGAAGCCGTCGCCGATTTCTACATTCCGCCCGCTCCGCTGCCGGGTGGCGCCCCGGGCAACATCCTTCGCGCCGAACCGACACAAGTGGCTCTGTCTGCCCCGGGGCAGCCCGGAGTCATCCCGGCGCGCGCGACGCGCCTGATGTACCTGAGCAGCGACGCGCAGGACGGGATGACCGCGGTGGTGGGAACGTACCTGGATCCCATCGTGCCGTGGACCGGTCCCGGTGAGCGGCCGCTGGTCGCGTACGCGGGCGGCACGAAGGGGCAGGGCGATCAGTGCGCGCCCTCGAAGCTGCTCTCGCAGGTCGTCCAGTTCGAGCCGCCTGCCGATGTGATCTTCGAATACGACCTGGTCGCGATCTTCACGCTGCTGGCCCGCGGCATGCCGGTGATGGTGACCGACTATCACGGCCTCGGCACGCCCGCGATGCACGACTACCTCAACCGCAAGGCGCAAGCCCACGCGGTGTTGGACTCCGCGCGCGCCGCGCAGCAGTTGCCCGGCAACGGGCTCGGGCCGAACGCCCCTGTCATCCTCTACGGATACTCGCAGGGCGGCATGGCCTCCGGCGGTGCGGCCGAACTCCATTCGAGCTACGCCCCCGACGTGAACGTGCGCGGCGCCTACGTCGGCGGACCGGTGGTCGACGACCAGTACTTCATCGGGTACAACGACGGGCGCGCCGACATCGCCCCCACCTACGCCTGGATTCTCAACGGCATGGCGGCGAACTACCCGAGTGTCGGCCCGGTGCTCGACGCCGAGCTCAACGACACCGGCAAGGCGATCCTGAACGAAGCGGCGGGCAAGTGCGCCGTACCGATGGGGCTGGCGCAGCAGAACCAGCACACGTCCCAGTGGACCGCGAGCGGGCTGCCGCTCACCGCCGTGATCGATCAGTCCCCGACGCTGAAAGCGGTGTTCGACGAGCAGCGCGTCGGTGGGCTCACCCCGGATATGCCCGTGCTGATCTCCTCGGCGCCGAACGACGAGGGCGCGCCGTTCGCGCCGATTCACGGCGTGGCGGCGAGCTGGTGCAGTCGTGGCGTGCCGGTTCAGCTGGACGCGAATGCTCAGATTCCCAGCATGTCCGGACTCGTCGGCACCCACGTGATGGCGTTCTTCCCGGCGCTGGCCGCTTCGCAGCAGTGGCTGACGGATCGGCTTGCCGGTGTTCCCGCTCCGACCAACTGCGGTGGGCTGCCGTGATCGCGGATCCGCGGCGCGGTTGTTCGTCTCTGTGATGTGGTGATTGTCTGATGCACGATGCCCGGCGGCGGGTCGGCCTCTGAGCCGACCCGCGCCGATGGCCGAGCCCGGTCGCGAAGTTCGGGTCACCTGGTGGTACGAAACGGGACCTCGCGCCTTCGGAGCCGGCGAAGTCCCAGCACTCCCGCGCATTCATTCTGGCCGGTGACGGCGAACCCGGCATTGCGCGTGCGGATTCGGGGGCATCCCGCTCGGTGGCGTCGACGGCCACTGCCGAGTGTCACTACTCGACGGTGTAAAGCACCGAGAATCCATCCGCCGCACCCAACTCCCCGAATCATCGGGCCGACCGCTCCGGGTCGGCGAGCATGGCGGCGAAGCGGCCCGGTCAGGGGACGATTTTTCCGGAACTCTGGATTGCTGCGAGGAAACCGCTATTCTGGAACGACAACTCAGTGCACCGTTTTCGGCGGCCACACTTCTGAATTGGGTGTTGTTCTGTTGAATCAGCGGGACGGCTATGACGGTCTTCAAAAACACGCAAGCGCGTGACCCCAAGCGGTATCTCTGGATTTTCGGTCTGATAGCACCGGGTTGCGCACTCCTTCCCTCACAACTGGTGGCCCACACCGGCCTGGAACTGTTTTGGTGGATCGGTCCGATCATCGTGTTCGTGGCCATCCCACTGCTCGACTGGGCGGTGGGTGACGACGGAAGCAATCCACGCGACGAGGACTACGAGGCATTGTCCAACGATCGCTATTATCGTTGGTGCACTTACCTTTTCCTGCCGATGCAGTTCATCGGTCTGCTGATCGCAGGCTATCTGTGGTCCAGAACGGAACTGAGCCTCGCGGACAAGCTCGGGCTCGCCGTGACGCTCGGCGTCGTGTCCGGTATCGGTATCAACGCCGCGCACGAGCTGGGCCATCGCGTCGAGCGCATGGAGCGGTGGTTCGCGAAAATCGCTCTGGCGCAGTCGGGTTACGGACACTTCTTCGTCGAGCACAACCGCGGCCACCACGTGCGGGTCGCCACGCCGGAAGACCCGGCCAGCGCGAGGTTCGGCGAGTCGCTGTGGGAGTTCCTGCCGCGCAGCATGTTCGGCGGGTTCCGCTCGGCGATCGCCCTGGAACGAGAACGCCTGTCCCGCAGGGGAAAGGGCTTCTTCAGCCCGGAAAACCACCTGCTGCAGGCGTGGTCGATGAGCATCGCGCTGTTCGGCACGATGATCCTCGTCTTCGGGCCGATGGTGATCCCGTTCCTGGCGCTGCAAGCGTTGATCGGCGCCGGACTGCTGGAGACGGTGAACTACGTCGAGCACTACGGCCTGCTGCGCGCGCGCCGCCCCAACGGCAACTACGTGCGGTGCACGCCGCGTGACAGCTGGAACAGCGACCGTCTGGTTACCAATATCTTCCTGTTCCATCTCCAGCGGCACAGCGACCATCACGCGAACCCCGGCCGCCGCTACCAGACCTTGCGCAGCTCGATGCAGGCGCCGCAGCTGCCCGCGGGCTACGCCTCCATGGTCGTGCTGGCCGCGGTGCCGCCGCTGTGGCGCGCGGTCATGGACCACCGAGTGCTCGACCATTACGGCGGCAACCTCATGCTCGTCAACCGGAAGCCCCGCTTCAAGCGCAATCCCTTCTCGAATGCCGGGTCTACGCCACCTGTCGATCGAACACCGGTGCGGACGCCGGAGGGAGCCGGTGAGGCGGGATCACATTGACCACCGCCTTGCCGTGCGACCGGCGCGACAACAACGCCCGCGCCCCCTCGCCGACCTGGTCCCAATCCCGCACCAGGCGATGCCCGGATCGAGGCTCCGGCCGCAACCCGGTCGGCGAGCCAGATCGATCCGGGCCGATGTCGGTGCACGACAGCAGGAAGGCGTCGCGATCGTTCGGCCGTGGCGACCCTGAACACCGAAGCACGCACTGGACAGGGATGTCTCGTCCTGCCCGGCTGCGTGGCCGATGGCGTTCCGCCCTCGGCCAGAACGCGGTAGGCCGCCCCTGCCGAGCGGGTCGCCGGTGATGGCGATGACGTGCGCGCCGCCCAAGCGCGAGCTGAATCGCATTGCGGCCGACGCAACCGGTCGCCCCGGGGGGGTCTTCGAGCGCACCTTCTTCCACCCTTTCATCGGAACGAAAGACGTCGCGATGGCGCCAGTGCACAACGTGGCGGTGCTTCTTGCCGATCGCTGAGAGGGCAGGCTCGGAAGGCCTCGTCCGCCCCAGTGCCCGCCGTCCCGCTCCGTGCCAGGCAGGTCGCCGGTAGTGGCGCGATGACGTGCGCGCCGCCCATGCGCTCGAGCTGGATCGCATAGCGGCCGACGCCGGGTCGCACCGGTACGCGACGACCCAATATCGCGCCGATCCGGTGTCGTGCCCGTAGGCGCTCCTGCGACCGGGAGCGTGCTCACCGCGCGGGGTCAGCACCGGTCTGGACGACCGCGAGCAGTCCGGTGTCGACTGCCGCAACTTCGCCTGCGCCTCGGCATCGGACCCTGCGTGACCACAGAAGTGCCCACCGCAGGACCGCAGCCATCGGCAGCCGCTCACTCGACGATCCTGGCCGTGTCCAATCCCAGCGCCGCCCCCCGGGAGCGTTCGCGATTCAGGGACCGGCGAACCGAATCCACTTGCGGCCGAAGGAGTTCGGTGGGAAGTCTGTTGTCTGCCAACACATTAGGTCTGGCCGCGGCCAGGAGGTGGGGCTACGCGACCGCCCACAGCCGGGAGCGAGTCACCCGCCAGATAAACGTAGCTCGGCTTCGAGTCCAATCAGCCTGCTGTGGCAGTGTTCTCGCGGCCTAGCCAGGTTGGGCTCGTCGGCTTGGACCGGCGCTGAGGCCGCATTTCGTGCGAGCCAGTCGAAGCAGGACCTGCCGATCGGCACCGAGCTGAGCGGGCCGAGGCAGGAATCGGCGGGAGAGAAATGGTCGTTCCGGACTACTGGGGACCACCATTCGACTACCGTCGAATCCATTTTCCTATCGACCGTAGTCGAATGGTGGTCCGGGGGTCGGGGGTGAAAATCAGAGAAGGCGAGGGGAATTAGTGGGCCGGCGTGGGGTGCGGCCGATGGAGGGCACCAGCACGATCATGCCGAAGCACACCGCCGCGAAGGAGCCGAGGGCCGCGGATAGCGACCCGGTCAGGATCGCTACTCCGCAGCCCAGAGCCATCGCGATGAGGCCGCCGAGCATGGCGGTACCGCGCTCGATGCCGACGATCTGTTCAGGTCGATCGTTCATCGGAGTCATGCCGATGGTGTTACCCGTCGCGTGCGTGATCAAAACGTGACTGGCGCATCCTCGTTCGGCATCGAAGTGTCGGGTCGCCGTTAGGCGCACTGGTGGCCGGGTATCGCGTGGACACGTCGCTACAGCGCGGAAAGGTGAGACCGGTCCGGCGGATCGGCCGGAAGGCGGGAGGTGTACCGGTGATCGATCGCCTGGGTGAGGTGATTGCGAAACGGATGGTCGCGGACGGGAATCGGTCGGTCCTCATCGAAGTCGGCAGACCGCGGCCCGCGGCGGGCGCGGGTGGTGACGTGTGCGGTTTCCGCATCGAGGGATGGGGCGAGTCCAGGGCGACCGGGGTGGATGCGTTGGCGGCGTTGTATCGCGCCTTGGTGGAGATCGGTACGCAGCTGACTCGGGCGAACGAGGCGGGCGCGCAGTTCACCGTCGCAGGCCCCGCCGAGCTCGGTTTCCCGGCGCCGCCGACCCGCGAGGACATCTCCCACGACCCCGGAATGGAGTACGCGCTGGGCGATCTGCTCGCTATCCGCACGGTGACCGCCGCCAACGGCCCGCACACCGTCACGATCGGCCGCCCCGTCTGCTCGTCCGACAGCCAGTTCTACGTGTGCCCCTTTCGTATCGACGGCAGCCGCCACGCCGTCGCCTCCGGCCTCGACGAAATCCAGGCGTTGCTCACCGCGATCCGCATGATCGGCGCCTGGCTCGAGTTACCCGGCGACTGGCCGGTCAGCCGATTGTCGTAGAGCGTCCTTTTGCAGTGCTTCGAGCACCGGGAAACGACGACGGCGCAATGGATTCGGGGAACACCGGCCGGTCACGGCGACGTCGGCGGGATACGTCATGACGAAGGACCCGGCGGCGGTGTGACCTCACCCTCCGCCGGATCGGCGTGCACTCCGGCGAGGTCGCGAAGCACCACGAGAGCGGCTTCATGCCCGTCGGGGTGCAGGGCGGAGAACAGAATCCGTTGCACTTCATCAGCTTTCGGGAGGAGCTGCGCGTACTCCCGGCGGCCGGTGCGCGTCAAGGCGATCCGCCGTTCGCGCTTGTCCGCGGGGTTGACGGAGCGTTCGACGAGTTTCTTCCTTTCGAGCGCGCTCGCGGACTGCGTCATCGTCGAGGCGTCCGTACGGATGCGGACGGAGATCTCGTGCTGGGTCAGCGGGCCCTCCACGTAGACGGCGTTGAGAATGGCGAACTGCGTTGGCGTGATCGAATCCCCGACGGTGGCGTGCCAGATGGCGTTGTGTCGTTGGTAGAGCAGGCGAATCAGATGGCCGGGTGTATTCGCGAAGACGTGAGGGACCGGCTTCGGGACGGGGGATTCCATCCACCGATTACATCACGGCAGGTGTCGGCGACAGGGCCCGATCCATCACCGTCACCGACCGATTCCCGCGAAATCCATACGTGTACGTACTATCTTCCGCTATTGCTCCAGCATGCTAAAGATGCTGTTGCGCAACATATTTGAACGGAACATCGACACGGAAGAGGCGGTCGAGACCACCTTTGATGTTGTCGCCGCTGACCGCACTGGTGTACGGTTCGGAACCATACGAATGTGGCGTAGTATCACCGGGAAATGCAATGAATTCGCCACCGTGGGGATTCGTCTGGAATTGTCGGATTTCAAATATGGGGGTATGCGAATGGCCGAGCGAAATTCACACAAAAGCACGACCGGGCCGAATATCGGCCCTATTCCGCTGAATCGCCGCACACTGCTCGGCGGCGCCGCCGTCGCCGCGCTCGGAGCCGCGGGAATCGGTGGGTTCTTGTTCGCCGAGGACAGAATCGGACCGTGGCGACTGACCGCGCGCGGCATCGTCGACCGGCTCCAGGACACCGCGGGCGGCTCGTTCCCCGGCTGGCGCCGCAACCACGCCAAAGGAGTGGCCGTGGCCGGATACTTCGACAGCAACGGCAACGGTGCCGAACTGTCGAAGGCGTCGGCGTTCCGATCCGGACGCTACCGGCTGGCCGGACGCTTCTCCCTCGCCGGGGGCAACCCGCACGTGCCCGATACGCCGACCGCGCCCCGCGGACTCGGGCTGCAGCTTTTCCTGCCGGATGGAGAGCAGTGGCGGATGGCGATGCTCAACATCCCCGTCTTCCTGGACGCCACCGCGCAGGACTTCTACGACCGCACCCTGGCCTTCGCTGTGGACCCGGCCACCGGCAAACCCGATCCCGCGGTGATGAAGGACTACATCGCGTCGCACCCGAAGACCGCCGCGGCGCTGGCCGTCATCGGGCAGGGCGCTCCCGCGCCGACCTTCGCGACCTCGACCTTCTTCTCGCTCAACGCGTTCCGATTCACCGACGGTGACGGTCGCACCGTGCCGGTGCGCTGGCGCCTCGAGCCGGAAAACCCGCCGCCCGCGACCGGACCGGCGAACGGCGACAACGCCCTCTTCGACGGCCTCGTCACCGACCTGCGGGCGACGCCGCTGCGGTGGCGGCTCATGGTCGTCGTCGGCGAGGCCGGCGTCGATCCCACCGACGACGCCACCAGGATGTGGCCGAACGATCGCCGCACCGTGCACGTCGGCACGGTCGTGCTGGACCGGATCGAGACCGAATCGGCGGACAACGTGCGCGACGTGAACTTCGATCCGCTGGTGCTGCCCAACGGAATCGAAGCCTCCGACGATCCGCTGCTGCAAGCCCGCTCGGCCGTCTACGGCGAGTCCTTCCGCCGCCGCGCCGGCGAAACGAAGCCCGTGGGCGCCGTCGTGGTGAAGGAGGCGTGACGACCATGTCCATCGGTGAACTCGACACCGGCGCAACCCGATTCGGCCTCCCAGGGCGGATCCTGCACTGGACGATGGCCGTCCTGATCATCACGATGATCGGTATCGGCGCGGCCATGGTGGGCTACCTCGGACACTATGGCACCCTGTTGACCTGGCACAAAACCCTCGGGGTCGCGATACTGGCGCTCGCCGTCGTGCGCATCGCCTACCGGATCCGGCACCGGCCGCCGCCGCAGATCGAAACGATGGCCCGCCCCGAGCGGCTCGTTGCCGCCGGATCCGAAATCCTCATGTACGCGCTGTTTCTCCTCCAGCCGATCGTCGGTTGGGCTGTGGTATCGGCGTCCGGCATCCCGATCCACATCCTCGGCGGCTTCCGGATTCCCGCGATCGCACCCACCGATCCGGAGCTGTACGCGGCGCTGCGCACCGTGCACGGCCTGCTCGCCTACGCCCTGCTGCTCGCCCTCACCGCACACGTCTGCGCGGTGATCTTCCACGCGGCGGTCCTCCGCGACAACCTGCTCCACCGCATGACTTTCCCGCTACGCCGCTAGCGGTCCTCCCGCACCTCCGGCCGGACCCGTACGGCTCCTGGGCGTCTCCGACCCGCGCTCAGAACTCGGCGACCACCTGAAACAGCGCGGGGTTGGCGGCGGCGAAGTCGGGGGAGGCGGACAGGCGCTGCTGGAACCGGGGGTCGTCGCCCGCTGCGCGCCAGGCCTCGGCGCTGTCCCAGTGCGCGATGTTGACCAGTTGGAAGCGAGTGTCCGGGTTCACCGCGCGGTGCAGCCGGTTGTCCCGGAAGCCGGGCGCCTGGCTCATCAGCTCCGCGCGGCCGAGCCAGTGCGGCAGGAATTCGTCGATCCGTCTGCGGTGCATCCGTGCATCCCGGAAACCGGGGGCGGTGTGGATCAGCCCGACGCGCTCCCGCCAGCGCGCGACAGACTCGTCGATCCGGTCCTCGGGCAGTTCCCACGCGTCGATCAAAGTGATTCCGTCATCGGTCACCGCACCATCGTGAAACCTCAACCACACTACAGGTCAAGGTCATTCACGCTACCTAGTGCACGGTCCTCGCGCTTCGCAGCCGCCACACCCGGTGCGAGGCGTGCGCGAACCCGTCGCGGTCATTCGGCGGTGACGAAACCTTGGGCGACCATCCAGTCGCGGGCGACTTCGGCGGGCTCGCGGCCGTCCACGTCGACCTGGCGGTTCAGGTCGGTGATCACCTCGTTGGTGAGCAGCGCGGAGATCGGAGCCATGATCTCGGCGATCCGCGGGTGCGCTTCGTGGAAGTCGGCGCGCAGCACGAGTGCCGCGTTGTACTTCGGGAAGAACGCTAGATCGTCTTGCAGCAGAACGAGATTCAGCGCCGGTATGCGTCCGTCGGTGGCGGCGACCGAGCCGAAGCGGCACTGGCCCGCGTCGGCGGTGGCCTGGTAGACGAGGGGGTCCTGCATGATCCGCTTGCGCACCGTGCCGACGTCGATGCCGTACTTCCGGGCCAGGCCCGGGTAGCCGTCCTGGCGGACGTTGAATTCGGTGCCGACGCAGGTGGCCGCGGCGGCCGGGTCGGTCGCGACGAGCCTGGCATAGTCCGACAGCGTCCGGACGCCGGTCTCCTCAGCGGTGCGGCTGCTGGTCACCAAGGCGTAGGTGTTGTTCATCGGCGCCATCGCCGTCCACACCATCCCGTGCGCGGCGCGGTCGGCGTCGCGCACCGCCTCGAATTGGCCGACCTCGCTCGGCACCGGGGTTTCGTTGCCGAGGTAGTTGATCCAGCCGGTGCCGGTGTAGTCGTAGGCGACGTCGATCTGGCCGTGCAGCTGCGCGTCGCGCAGGCTGTTGGAACCCTGGATGTTGGTCAGGTCGCGAACGTTCGCGCCCGCCGCGGTCATGGCGAATTCGATGAGGTAACCGAGGATGTTCTGTTCGGTGAAGTCCTTGGAGCCCACCGTGATCGTGACGCCGTCGAGTTCGGCCGACGGCTGGATGCTGCCCGGCCCCACGCGCAGCGGCACGGCGCCGCCCGACTCCAGACCGCAGCCGCCCAGCACCAGCAGCGCCGCCGCCACCAGCGCCCACAGCCGTCCGCCGCGCCTCATGCCAAACCCCTCGGTCCGAGGAAGCGTTCGGCCAGCGCGCCGAGCCAGTCGACGAGCAGCGCCAACGCCACGGCCAGCACGGCGCCGACCACCAGGGTGACGTTGTCGCGCAGCTTGTATCCGGTGTCGATGAGAATCCCCAACCCGCCCGCGCTCACCAGGAACGACAGCGTCACAGTGCCGACGGCCAGCACCAGCGAGGTGCGCAGTCCCGCGAGAATGTAGGGCACCGCCAGCGGAAACTCGATGCGCCGCAACACCGTCGCCGCCGACATGCCCTGGCCGCGGCCCGCGTCCATTAACGTCCGATCCACCTGCTGATACCCGAGAATGGTGTTGCGCAGCACCGGAAGCAGTGTGTAGAAGGCGATCGGAGCGACGCCGATCCAGAAACCGGTGGTGCGGGTCGCCAGATAGCACAGCACGATGAGTCCGATGGCCGGCGCGGCCGCGCCGATGTTGGCGATGCCGACGAAAACCGGTGCGAGACGGCGATATCCGGGCCTGGTGAGCAGGGTGCCGAGCGGCACCGCCACCGCGACGACGATCAGCACCACCGTCGCGGTGAGCAGCACGTGCTGCCAGGTGACGGTGGCGATAGTGCTCGCGTTGATGCTCGCGCGCTGGGTGGCGGTGAGGTCGCGGCGGAATGCCCACACCAGGACGCCGACGGTCAGCACCAGGACCAGCGCGGGCTGGACGAGCAACCGCAGCCGCTCGGCTCGGTGCGCGGCGACCGGTGCGGACGCGGCGCTGGGTGCGACGACGGCGGCGGTCACGACGTGGCCTCGGCGGCGGGTTGCTCGCCGCCGTGGCGAGCCCGCGTCGCGGACAGGTGCCCGACCAGCGTGTCGATGGTGATCAGTCCCGCGAATTCGCCGCGCGCGTCGGTGACCACCGCGGTCGCGGTCTGCTCGGCGAGCAGGGCCTCCAGCGCGTCCTGCAGCGTCGATCGCAGCGACAGCGCCTGACCGATCGGGCTGCCGACCTCACGCAGCGTCCCGGCGTTCGTCAGCTGCTCGGCCGACACCCACCGCAGCGGGCGCCGCCGCGCGTCCAGGATCAGCGCCCACAGCGATTCCCGGCCCGCCAGTGCCGCGCGCAAGGTCTCCGCCGGTTCGTCCTGCCCCGCGGTCGGGCAGTCGCCGAGTTCCACATCGCCGACCCTGGTCAGCGTCAACTGCTTGAGCGAGGCGTCGGCGCCGACGAATCCGGCCACGGTGTCGTCGGCGGGGTCGGCGAGGATCGCGGCCGGGGTGTCGTACTGGAGGATTCTGGACCGGTCGCCGAGCACGGCGATCCGGTCACCGAGTTTCACCGCCTCGGCGAAATCGTGCGTGACGAAGACGATGGTCTTGCCGAGTTCCGCCTGCAACCGCAGCAATTCGTCCTGCAACAGGCCGCGGGTGATCGGATCGACTGCGCCGAACGGTTCGTCCATCAGCAGCACGGGCGGGTCGGCGGCCAGTGCGCGCGCCACCCCGACGCGCTGCTGTTGTCCGCCGGAGAGCTGACGCGGGTAGCGGCCGCGGAAGGTGTCCGGGTCGAGGCCGACGAGGTCGAGCATCGCGTCGACCCGCGCGGCGATCCGCGCGCGGTCCCAGCCGAGCAACCCGGGCACGGTCGCGATGTTCTTGGCCACCGTCATGTGCGGGAAGAGGCCGGCCTGCTGGATCGAGTACCCGATGCCGCGGCGCAGCTGATCGGGATTCATCGCCGCGGCGTCGCGGCCGCCGATGGTGATGGTGCCCGAGGTCGGTTCGATCAGCCGGTTGATCATGCGCATGGTCGTGGTCTTGCCGCAGCCCGACGGCCCGACGAGCACGACGATCTCGCCCGCGGGGATGGTCAGCGACACCTCGTCCACGGCCGGATCATGTTGTCCCGGATACCGTTTGGTGACGGCGTCGAGCACGATGTCGACGCCGGACACCGCGGCGCCGGTCTCGATGTCAGTCACGAATCCCCCTCGAGGTGGTCAGTCGCCCCACGAGGACGAACAGGCCGTCCAGTAGCAGAGCGAGCACGATGATCAGCACCGTGCCGGTCAACGCCTGCGGCACGGCGTTGGGGCTGCCGAGCCGGGACAGCCCGGAGAAGATCAGATTGCCGAGCCCAGGCCCTTTGGCGTAGGCGGCGAGCGCGAGGATGCCCATGATCATCTGGGTGCTGACCCGCATCCCGGTCAGGATCGCGGGCCAGGCCAGCGGCAGTTCGACGGCGGCGAGCACCCGCATCCGGTTCATGCCGACACCGCGGGCGGCGTCGACCACCGACGGATCGACCGCGGCCAGCCCGACGATGGTGTTACGCAGGATGGGCAGCAGGGCGTAGAGCACGAGCGCCGTGACGGTCGGCCCGACACCGAGTCCGAGGATCGGGATCAGCAGACCGAGCAGCGCGAACGAGGGCACCGTGAGGATCGCGCTCGCCGCGGCCGTGGCCGCCGCCGAACCGAACGGGCTGCGGTAGACGAGCACGCCGACGACCACCGCGATCAGCGCGGCGACCAGCAGCGACTGGATCACCGCCGAGACATGCAAATACGAGTCGACGAGCAGCTGGTGCCGTCGGGTCACCACGAACGTCCACAGTGTGTCCAGGGCCGAACCTCCCGTACCACGTTGCGCCGGAGTCTATCTCGCACCTTAACTCGCCGCAGCGAGTCGGCGGGACCGAAACGCGCTGTGGTGGATGCGAACTGCGTGGTTCACGCGAACTGCCGTCCGGCGCGGCAGGCTCGGACGGTACGCCGGTGGTCCAGGGTTCAGAAACCGGATGGGCGAGTGGCGATCGGGTTTCGTCCGCCGTCCGGATCCGGGTCGGCCGAGGAGCCGGGCGCCGCCAATGCGTCGGCGAGCATCGCGGCGATCTCGCCGACCGCGGGACCGAAGGCGAGCGCGTTGTTGACGAAGCCGTGCATGTAACCGTCGAATCGCCGCGCCGTCACGGGCACGCCGTCGGCGCGCAGGCGGGTCGCGTAGGCTTCGCCCTCGTCGCGCAGGGGGTCGAAGCCCGCGGTGATCACGACGGCGCGGGGGAGCCCGGCGGTGGTCTCGGCGTAGAGCGGCGACACGTCCGGTCGGGTGCGGTCGAGGTCGGGTGGTAGGAAGCAGCGGTCGAAGAAGTCGATGTCGGTGCGGGTGAGGGCGAATCCCTCGGCGAACGTCGTGCGGGACTGAGCTTTCCCGGTCAGATCCGTGGGTGGGTAGATCAGCAGCTGGAGCAGGGGCGCGGGGCCGCCCTCGTGGCGCATCCTCTGGCACAGCACCGCCGCCAGATGCCCGCCCGCGCTGTCACCTCCCACCGCGACACGTTCGGCCGTGACACCGAATTCGCCTGCGCGAGCGGCGATATCACAGAAGGCCGCCACCGCGTCGTCGACGGCTGCTGGATAAGGGTGCTCGGGTGCGAGCCGATAGTCGACCGCGACCATCCGGATCCGCGCGGTGTGCGCCACGGTCCGGCAGAACGCGTCGTGGGTGTCGAGATCGCCGATGACCCAGCCGCCACCGTGGAAATAGACCAGCAGCGTATCGGCCGCGCCGGGGTCGTACAGCCGCGCCCGCAGCGGTCCGGTGGCGCCCGCGACGGTGATGTCCTCGACGCGCACGGGTGCGCGCCGCCCCGCGCCGATCGCCGCCATCCGCCGCGCCTGGTGACGCAGCCGCACCGGATCCGGCGCCGACTTCGGCAGCGCCCGGGTGATGCGCAGGAGCAACTGGGCATCGAGGTCGAGCTCGTTGCCGTCGCGGTACACCGCGGGACCGGCGAGCGCGCGTTTGACGCGCGGTGGCAACCGGAGCAGTCCGCGGACTGCCGCCGCGGCCGTCCGCGCGGTGGCTGGCACGGAGGGCATCGGGGGGATGGGATCGACCGGCACGGGAACACCTCTCTTGTGCGGTTCAGGCTCGGAGCACGTCACGACGCAGCACCGATGCTGCCACCTGGGTCCTGGAATGCGGCCGATCGGGCGTGATTCGCAGGCCACGCGAACACGTCGACTGTCATCGTGTGTGCTCGGTGACGAATTGGGTGATGGCGTCGTGCATCTGGGTCAGGCCTGGCTCTTCGAGCGGATAGTGCCCGGCATTGTCGAGCACAACCGTGGTGACCGGGACCTTGGTGATCGCCCTGGTGACCGGCTCGCTGAGTTCGAGCGGGGTCCAGTGATCTTCGGCCGGTTGGGTGTGCAGGACGGGGCAGACGTCGAAGTCGGCGGGTTCGAGATCGGGGGCGTAGGAGCCGAATTCGCTGAAGAATTTCGCCGAGACCCAGCTGCCCGCCGAGGTCTTGTCGCGCAGAAAGACTTTCATGGCATCCGGGTTGTTGCACAGTGCGCTCATCTTCGACGCCAGTGACATCGGATAGCGCACACCGCGCAGCGGGGTGCGTGCCAGCAGTTCGAACACCGCGGTACCGAAGGTGGCGTGGAAGGCGTCGTGGGAGACCGCGCGCCAGACCTTCCTGTCGCGCGGGTCGAGGAAGGTCGTGCCGATGATGCCGCGCAGCGTGCCGCGCGGTGCGTGCGCCGCGACGTGGTAGGTCAGCATGCCGCCGGCGCTGAGCCCGTAGAGCACGATCGGCCGGTCGTCGCGGGTGTTTTCGTAGGCGAGGAAATCGGTGGTGAGCTGGATCCAGTCGCGGTAGCCGGGCGCGGCGCCGTCGGCGACCTGGGTCAGGCCGTAGCCGAGGTTGTCCAGGGCGACGGTCTCGAAGCCGCGCTGGGCCAGCGTCGCCCCGGCAACGAGGCTCATCTGCCTGCCGTTGGTGCCGACCCCGTGGTGCAGCACGATCTTGGCGGGAGCGTCGGGCAGGGGATACCTGTCCAGGTGCACGTGATTGCCCCGCCAGTTCCAGTACTCCTCGGCGGGCGCGGTCTCGTCGGTCAGCCGCAGGCGCTCGGGCAGGAACCGCTGCAGGTCCCGCCACGCCTGCTGATCGCGATACCACCGAGGACGCTCGCTCACGGCCAACTCCTCTCGCTCCAGCTATGCTCCGGTTAACCGTCGAGGTGGAGTGTATTCCAGCGGGGGCGGCAGGCCCGCGATGGGAAGCCTTCTCCTCGGCGGGACGGCCCGCGGCTCTCCGGCGCCAGGGACGGTACGCCGCCCCTCGGTGGCGAGCTAGGAACGATCGAAATCGGCAGGCTCCCAGGTGTATTCGTACTCCGGAAGTTCGAAGCCCGCGTCGAATCGCCCGATCCGCGCGTCGGTGCGCCGCCCGCCGCGCCGCTCGTAGAAGGCGATGGCCGCGGCGTTGTCGCGCAGCACCTCCAGATACACCGGACGGCCGGGAAATTCGCTCGCCGCCCACCCGAGGCCGCGCTCGAACAGGCGGCTGCCGATCCCGCGCCCGAGGTTGCCGGGCCGGGCGTGCAGATTGTCCAGCAGCACCCGGCCGTCGTCCGTCGGTACGAGGTAGACGAAGCCCAGCAGTGTCGCGGCGTCCTCCGCCACGAACAGTCCTGGCGTGACCGCGGTGGTCAGCCGCTTTCCCCACAACGCTGACCGGTCGGCGTCGAGCGGCCCGGCGAGATAGTCGTCCGGCATCATGCCCGCGTAGGCCGTGCGCCAGCTCGCGGTGTGCAGCGCCGCGATCGCCTGCGCGTCCGCCGCGCCGCCGGTCCGAATCAGCATGGCGCCAGCATCATCGACGGCACGGTGTTTGTCACGTCGATATCCGCCGCACGCCCGAGCAACATCGGCCGGGAGTGGCGCCTCGCGACAGTCGGCCGAGGCACGTGGCCGAAAGCGGCATTGCTCGACGGCGGCACGGTGACTGTCGAAGGAGGCGGCCCGGTCGACCGCGATGCGGTGGCGGACGCGGTCGAGCGGGCCGGCTTCCGGCTCACCGACTGATCGGCGTCGCGAACGCCGTGGTGGCCGACATCGATCGCGCGGGTACCCGCACCACCGTCCGAGGCCTGCCAGGCCCTCGACCGGCTATCCGACACCGTCGCCGCCGTCGGACAACCGGTCGCGGGTCGGATCAGGAAGCGCTCGCACTCCTCGATCCGGACGGCCGGACGACTTCGAACGCGTACATGAGCAGCGCTCCCAGCGCCGCGCCGACCGGCCAGGACAGCGCCGTCACCTCCTGGGAATCGGGAGCGAGCGCGACGATCACCGCGATCGTACCCGAAAGTGCAAGCGCCGCAAGCGCTTTCGGGTTGAACCCGCGAGAGAAGTAGTAGCGCCCCTCCGCGGTGTCGTCGTACAGCTCGGCGACCGCGGTGCGCTGTCGCCGCAGCAGGTAGTAGTCGACGATCAGGATGCCGAACACCGGACCCATCAGCGCGCCGACACCGCCGAGGAAGTAGATGATGAAATCCTGGTTCTCCCAGAGCTTCCACGGCATCACCAGGATGGACAGGACGGCGGTGATGATGCCGCCGGTGCGGAACGAGATGAATCTCGGTGCGGCATTGGAGATGTCGTAGGACGGGGACACGAAGTTGAGGACCACGTTGATGCCCACGGTCGCCGTCGCGAACAACACCGCGGCGACGACCACCACCACATCGCTGTCGATATCGGCGACCAGCTGCACGGGGTCGCTCAGCACCTTCCCGTACACCTTCAGCGTGGCCAGCGAGATGACGATCGACAGGACCACGAACGCCGTCTCGTTGAACGGGATGCCCCACGCGTTGCCGCGCAGCACCGCCCGCTTGCTGGGGGAGAAGCGCGCGAAGTCGGCGTAGTTGACGAGCGGACCGGCCATGAACGACACCATCAGGAAGGCGACGCCGACGAACGCGGCGACGGTCGCGCCGCCCGACAGCGGCGCACCGGCTCGCGCGTTGAAGTCGATGCTCCACTCGGCCTTGCCCAGAATCCAGATCGCCAGCGCGATCATGCCGAGCCAGACCGCGGGGCCCGCGAAGTCCGAGGCCTTGCGCACGACTTCCATGCCGTAGTTGATGATCGCCAACTGCACGGTCCACAGCACGAGGAACGCGATCCAGCCCAAGGTCGACAAGCCGAGGAAACTGGATTCGGTCCACGACGCCAAACCCGGCGACACACGCAGCAGCAACACCATCAGCGCGGTGGAAGCCAGGTAGGTCTGGATCCCGTACCAGAACACCGCGACGATGGCCCGCAGCAGCGCGGGGATATTGGCGCCGAAGACGCCGAAGGCGGCGCGAGCGAAGACCGGGAACGGCACCCCGACCTTCTGGCCCGCGACGCCGACGAGATTGCTGCCGAGCCAGAGCACGAGCACGCCGGTGAACAGGGCGAGCATCGTCTGCCACCCGGTCATGCCGAGCGCGAGCATGCCGACCGCGAAGCCGTAGCTGGCGATGCTGTGCGCCGAGGTCATCCAGAGACAGAAGATGTCCCAGGTACGCCAGGTCGCGGTCTCCTTGGTCGTTGGCGCCAAGTCGTCGTTGACCAGCGAGGAACTGCTCGGCGCGCCGTCCAGCGGCCGTACCCGAGTTTCGGTCATCGGATGTCCTTCGTGCATCGGTGAGTGCTAACTGTTGCGCGGAAAACCGAGGTCTATGCCGCCGTGGCTGGGGTCGAGCCAGCGCGAGGTGATCGCCTTCTCCCGGGTGAAGAACGCGAAACCGTTGGGTCCGTAGGCTTTCGCGTCGCCGAACAGCGACGCTTTCCAGCCGCCGAAGCTGTGGTAGGCCACCGGTACCGGGATCGGCACGTTCACGCCGATCATGCCGACGTGCACCTGCCGCTGGAAACGCCGCGCCGCGCCGCCGTCGTTGGTGAAGATGGCGACGCCGTTGCCGTAGGGGGAGGCGTTGACGAGGTCGACGGCATGCTCGAAGCCCTCGACCCGCACCACCGAGAGCACGGGCCCGAAGATCTCGTCGCGATAGACCGCCGAGGTGACCGGCACCCGATCGATCAGGGAGGGGCCGAGCCAGAACCCGTTGGGGTCGCCGTCGACGGCGGTGTCGCGGCCGTCGACCACGAGACGGGCCCGATCGGCGACGGCGGTGTCGAGGTACCCGGCCACGCGGTCCCGGTGTTCCCGGGTGATCAGCGGTCCCATGTCGCAGCCGCGGCGGCCGTCCCCGGTGCGCAGCCCGGTCATCCGCGCGGCGACGCGCTCCACCAGCTCGTCGGCGATGGAGTCGACCGCGAGCACCACGCTCACCGCCATGCAGCGTTCACCGGCCGAGCCGAAGCCGGCGTTGACGGCGGCGTCCGCGGCCAGGTCCAGATCGGCGTCCGGCAGGACGAGCATGTGGTTCTTGGCGCCGCCGAGCGCCTGCACCCGTTTGCCGTGCGCGGTGGCGGTCCGATACACGTAGTCGGCGATCGGCGTGGAGCCGACGAAGGAGATCGCCGCGACCTGCGGGTGCGTCAGCAGCGCGTCCACCGCCTCCTTGTCGCCGTGCACGACATTGAGCACACCCGCGGGCAGTCCGGCGTCGGCCGCGAGCCCGGCCAGCCAGTTCGCCGCCGACGGATCCTTCTCGCTCGGTTTGAGCACCACCGTGTTCCCGGCGGCGATCGCGATCGGGAAGAACCACAGCGGCACCATGGCCGGGAAATTGAACGGGCTGATCACGCCGACGACGCCGACCGGTTCGCGCACCGAGTACACGTCGATCCCGGTCGAGGCGTTCTGGCTGAACTCGCCCTTGAGCAGGTGCGGCATGGACAGCGCGAACTCGACGACCTCGAGCCCGCGGGCGATCTCACCCGCCGCGTCGGCGAGCACCTTGCCGTGCTCGGCGGTGAGGATGCTCGCCAGCTCGTCCTTGCGGGCGTTGAGCAGCTCGCGGAAGTTCAGCAGGAACCGGTGGCGGGTGGCGACGGAGGAATCGGCCCAGCCGGGCAGCGCCGCCGCCGCGGCGGCGACGGCCACGCCGACGTCCTCGCCGGTGGCCATCCGGACGCTGCGCTGCGCGACGCCCAGTGCGGGATCGAAAACCGGTGCGGTGCGGGTGGATTCGCCCGTCCACGGCTTGCCGTCGACCCAGTGGTCGACGATGTCGATGGTCTCGGGATGCGTCATCGGATCTCCTCGGCGGGCAGGGCGGTCAATACGTCACGCAGGATGGCGGTCGCCTCCGCGACCTCGGCCTCGGTGACCACGCACGGCGGCGTCACGTGAATGCGGTTGTCGGCCAGGAACGGAAGCAGCCCGCGGGCGACGAGCTCGGTCTTGACCCGAGCCATGGTCGCGGCCGACACGGGTTCCCGGGTGGCGCGATCGGCGACCAGCTCCAGTGCCCAGAACACGCCCTCGCCGCGCACGTCGCCGATCACCGGGCACTCCTCGGCCACACGCGTGAGCGCCGGTCCGAGCACGGTGCGGCCGATACGTTCGGCATTGGCCACGATGCCCTCGTCGGCCATCACATCGAGGGCGGCGACGATCGACGCCGCGGCCAGCGGATGCCCGCTGTAGGTGAGGCCGCCGGGGAAGACGGTGTGGTCGAAGGTGTGGGCGATCTGCTCGGAGATGACGACGCCGCCCACGGGAACGTATCCGGAGTTGACGCCCTTGGCGAAGGTGATCAGGTCGGGCGTCACGTCGTAGCCGTCGAACGCGAACCACCGTCCGGTACGGCCGAATCCGCACATCACCTCGTCGAGGATCAGCACGATCCCGTATCGGTCGGCGATGGCGCGGACACCGGCGAGATAGCCGGGCGGTGGCACCAGGATGCCCGCGGTGCCGGGCACCGTCTCCAGCAGGACCGCGGCGATACTGGACGGCCCCTCGCACTGCACGACCCGCTCGAGGTGCCGCAGCGCGCGCTCGCTCTCCTCCTCGGCGGTGCTCGCCCAGAACTCGCTGCGATACAGGTAGGGACCGAAGAAATGGACGTGGCCGCGGGCGTACTCGTTCGGTATCCGCCGCCAGTCGCCGGTCGCGACCACCGCCGCGCCCGTGTTCCCGTGGTAGGAGCGGTAGGTCGAGAGCACCTTGTCGCGGCCGGTGTGCAGCCGCGCCATCCGGATGGCGTTCTCGTTGGCGTCCGCGCCGCCGTTGGTGAAGAACACCTTCTCGAGCCCGTCCGGCGCGAGCGCGGCGATCCGCTGCGCCGCCTCGCCGCGTTGCAGATTCGCGGCGGCCGGGCCGATGGTGGCCAGGCGCGCGGCCTGATCGGCGATCGCGGCCGTGACCACCGGATGCTGATGGCCGATGTTCACGTTGACCATCTGACTGGCGAAATCCAGGTATTCGCGGCCCCCGTGATCCCAGACCCGGCAGCCGCGACCGCCCGCGAGCACCACCGGATTCAGCGCGGCCTGCGCCGACCAGGAGTGGAACACGTGGTCGCGGTCGAGCTCGTAGGCGCGCGCGTCCAGATCGACGCGCACGGCGGTCATGCCGTCACCTTCGTCGCCGTGATGGATTGCCGCAGTTGCGGAATGATCGTCTCGCCGTAGACGCGCATGGTTTCCTCTTTGTTGTCGTGTTGCAGGTAGCCCGCGAACTGATCGACGCCGAGGTCGGCGAGTCGCCGGAGTTTGGCGATGTGCTCGTCGGCGGTGCCGAGCACACAGAACCGTTCGACGATGTCGTCGGAGACGAAGTCGGCGTGCACGTTTCCGGCGCGGCCGTGCAGGTTGTAGTCGTAACCCGCGCGGCCCTCGATGTATTCGGTGAGCGCTTGCGGCACGGCCCCGCTGCCGCCGTAGCGCGCGACGATGTCGGCGACGTGGTTGCCGACCATCCCGCCGAACCAGCGGCACTGATCGCGCATGTGCTTGCGATCGGTGCCGATGTACATCGGCGCCGCCACGCATATCGTGATCGAATCCGGGTCGCGGCCCGCCGCCACCGCCGCCTCGCGCACCGTGGCGATCATCCATTCGGCGATGTCGAGGTCGGCCAGTTGCAGGATGTAGCCGTCGGCCACCTCGCCGGTCAACGCCAGCGCCTTCGGTCCGTAGGCGGCCACCCAGACGTCCAGCGTCGAGCCGACGCTCCACGGGAACTGCACGGTGCCGCCGCCGTATTCGACCGGCCGCGAATTGGCCAGCTCCCGGATCACGTGGATCGAGTCGCGCAGCGTCTTCAGCGTGGTGGGTTTGCCGCCGCCGACGCGCACCGCGGAATCGCCGCGCCCGATCCCGCAGATGGTGCGATTGCCGTAGGCCTCGTTGAGCGTGGCGAACAGCGACGCGGTGACGGTCCAGTCCCTGGTCGCCGGATTGGTCACCATGGGCCCGACCGTGATTCGCTTCGTCTCGTGCAGAATCTGGCTGTACAGCACGTACGGCTCCTGCCAGAGCAGATGCGAATCGAAGGTCCACAGGTGGCTGAACCCGTGCGCCTCGGCCAGTTTCGCCAATTGGACGGTGCGCGCCGCCGGGGGATCGCACTGTAGTACCGCTCCGAATTGCATGGCGTCTCCTCAGATCAAGTACTGACACGGGTCGCGGCGCACGAACTGCCCGTCGCCTTTGCGGCCGCGGTACTCACCGTCCGCGACCACGACCTTGCCGCGGGAGAGCACGGTGTCGACGTGGCCGTCGATCTCGTAGCCCTCCCAGGCCGAGTGGTCCATGTTCATGTGATGGGTCTTGCCGAGACCGATGGAGGTGTGGCCGTTGGGGTCGTACACCACGATGTCGGCGTCCGCGCCGGGAGCGAGCACGCCCTTGCGTCCGTAGAGGCCGAACATGCGGGCCGGGGTGGTCGAGGTGATCTCCACCCAGCGCTCCAGGGTGATCCGGCCGTCCACGACGCCCTGGTACATGAGGTCCATCCGGTGCTCGATGGTGCCGATTCCATTGGGGATCTTGGAGAAATCGCCGATCCCCATGTCCTTCTGTCCCTTCATGCAGAAGGGACAGTGGTCGGTGGACACCATCTGGAGGTCGTTGGTGCGCAACGCCTGCCACACCTGGTCCTGATGTTCTTCCTGCCGGGAGCGCAGCGGTGTGGAGCACACCCACTTCGCGCCCTCGAAACCCGCTGCGCCGAGGTTGTCCTCCAGGGAGAGATACAGGTACTGCGGGCAGGTCTCGCCGAAGACGTTGCGGCCCCGGTCCCGCGCCGCGGCCAGCTGGGCGACGGCCTGCTTCGCCGACACGTGCACCACGTACAGCGGCGCACCGGTCAGATCGGCCAGCATGATCGCCCGATGGGTCGCCTCCTCCTCGAGCTGCCAGGCGCGTGCGATGCCGTGGTAGTACGGATCGGTCTTGCCCTCGGCCAGCAGCTGCGCGACGAGAACGTCGATGGCGGGGCCGTTCTCGGCGTGCATCATGGTGAGCAGCCCGGTGTTCGCGCCGATCTGCATGGCGCGCAGGATCTGCGCGTCGTCGCTGTAGAAGACGCCGGGATAGGCCATGAAGAGCTTGTAACTGGTGATGCCCTCGTCCGGCAGTCCGCGCAGCGCGGCCAGCGACGCGTCGTTCACGTCGCCGACGATCTGGTGGAACGAGTAGTCGATGGCGCACTGGCCCGACGCCATCTTGTGCCAGGTTTGCAGGGAATCCTGCACGCGCTCACCGAACTTCTGCACCGCGAAGTCGATGATCATGGTGGTGCCGCCCCATGCGGCGGCCCTCGTCCCGGTCTCGAAATCGTCGGACGCCGTCGTTCCGCCGAACGGCATCGACATGTGCGTGTGCGCGTCGATGCCGCCGGGGATGACGTACTTGCCGGACGCGTCGATGACGGTGTCCACGGTCTCGGCCAGATTCGCGCCCAGCGCGGTCGTGCCCGGATGCAGCAGTGCGACAATGCGTTCACCGTCGACGAGGATGTCGGCGGGGCCGCGGCCGGTCGCCGAGACGACCGTTCCTCCGGTGATCAGTGTGGTGGCCACGTTTCCTCCCGGTTCAGGGCGCCACGATGGCGTCGTAGGAATCCGGCCTGCGGTCGCGATAGAACTGCCAATCGCTGCGGACCTCGCGCACCAGATCCAGATCGAGGTCACGGATCAGCAGTTCGTCGGTGTCGGCGGAAGCGCGCTCGCCGACGTAGCAGCCGCGCGGATCGACGAAATACGAACTGCCGTAGAAGGTCACGGCATCGTCGCCGAACTCCTCCGTCTCCGTACCGATGCGGTTGTTCGCGCCGATGAAGTACTGGTTGGCGGCCGCTGCGGCGGGCTGCTCCAGCTCCCAAAGCCGCTCGGACAAGCCGGGTTTGGTCGCCGACGGGTTGAAGATGAGCTCGGCCCCTGCCAATCCGTAGGCGCGCCAGCCCTCCGGGAAGTGGCGGTCGTAGCAGATGTAGACACCGACCTTGCCCACGGCGGTGTCGAACACGGGATAGCCCAGGTTGCCCGGCCGGAAATAGAACTTCTCCCAGAAGCCGGACAGCTGTGGAATGTGGTGCTTGCGGTATTTACCGAGATAGCTGCCGTCGGCGTCGATCACCGCCGCGGTGTTGTAGAGCACGCCGGGCTGGTCTTCCTCGTACACCGGGAGCACGATCACCATCCGGTGCTCCTTGGCCAGCTCGGCGAACCGTTCGGTCGTCGGCCCCGGGACGGATTCGGCGTACTCGTAATACTTCCTGTCCTGCACGTTGCCGAAATACGGTCCGTAGAACAGTTCCTGGAAGCAGATGACCTGCACGCCCGCGGCGGCGGCCTGCTCGACGAATCCCTCGTGCTTGGCCAGCATCGACTTCTTGTCACCGGTCCACGTCGCCTGGGTGATGGCGGCCCTGATTGTCGTCACCTGTCGATCTCCCTACCGAAGTTGGTTATGTTATCTTCGAAGGTAAACATTTCCTGAATATTTCAGTCGGTGCCGAAAGTGTAAATCTCGCGAGGTGTTCGAGGCATGGAAATGAACGACCGGATCCAGATCGATGACCCGACTCCCGCGGGCATCGCGGGCGCCATCGCCCGCCTCATCACCAGCGGCGAGCTGCGCGCCGGGGACCGGCTGCCCACGGTGCGGGAGCTCTCGCGCCGCCTCGGGGTCAGCCCCGCGACCGTGAGCCACGGCTGGCGGGCGTTGGCGCAGGCCGGGCTGGTGGTGTCACGCGGGCGCAGCGGGACCTTCGTCGCCGAGAGCGGAGCCAGGCCCGCGTCGTCGCGGACCGACAGCATGACCCGCGGTGCGACCGATGCCCGGCTCGACCTCTCGCTCGGCACCCCCGACCCGGCGCTGCTGCCCGAGATCGGGTCGATCCTGTCCCGGCTCGCCCTCGATGCCGAGACCACCGATTACCACCAGGCGCCGGTGGTGCCCGAACTCGGGCGGCTGCTGCAAGCGGACTGGCCGACCCGGTCGGGCGCACTGACCGTCGTCGACGGCGCGATGGACGCCATCGTCCGCAGCCTGCAGGCCGTCGTCCGCTTCGGCGACCGGGTGATCGTCGAGGACCCCACCTTCCCGTACATCCTCGACTACCTGGAATCCATTGGCGCGCAGATAATTCCGGTGCGCATGGACGAAGAGGGCGTGCTGCCGGACGATTTCGCGCGTGCGATCGCCACCGGGGCGAGCGCGGCGGTCCTGCAACCGCGCGCGCAGAACCCCACCGGGGCGTCGATGAGTGTCGAGCGCGCCGAGGAGTTGGTCGCGATCCTGCGGCACAGCGAGCGCCGGTGCATGGTCATCGAGGACGATCACTCCGGCGCGGTCGTCCCCGTCGAGGACATCAGCCTCGGCCGATGGCTGCCCGACCGGGTGCTGCACGTGCGCAGCTACTCCAAATCGCACGGCCCCGACCTGCGGATCGCGGCACTGTCCGGCCCGGAGGAGATCATCGACCGCATCGTGGCCACCCGCGTCCTCGGTCCCGGCTGGACGCCGCGCATCCTGCAGCGCCTGCTGCACGAGATGCTGCGCGACGAAACCGTCACCCGCACCGTCGAACACGCCCGTGCGCAGTACCAGATCCGCCGCCGCGCCCTCGCCGACGCGCTGCGCCGCCACGGTCTGCACCTCGCCGAGGGCCAGGGCCTCAACGCCTGGCTGCCCGTCGCCGACGAGCGCACCGCGCTGATCCACTTGGCCGCCAATGGAATCCGGGTCGCCCCCGGCGGCCCGTTCTTCGTGGCCGACCGCGGTCATCCCGAAGCGGTGCGCGTGACCGTCGCCCCCCTCGCGGACGGCATCGATGAGGTCGCCGCCGTCCTCGCCTTGGCCGCGCGGCCCCGTCAATCGGAATACTTCTCCCTGGACCAGGAATCGTGGGATGGTCGGTGAAGGGGAGCGGCCCGTCTCCGATCACTACCCGAAATCGTCGTCGAATCCCGCCGAATCGGCTCCCGCCCACCAGGATTCGAGTGGGTCGTCTTCGTAAATTCCGGCGGCGGCCGATAGCCGTCGGGGAGATCGAAGGCGATCGCGTCGGTGCGCAGTGCGATGGCGCGGACGGCGCGGGTGGCGCGCATCCGCCGCGGATCCTCGGTGCCCGCGACGCCGAGCAGAACGTCGACTCCCGGTGCGTGCCACAGCGCGATCAGCTCGATGTCACCCGCGTCCTCCGCGGCGAGGGCCACTTCATGGACGACCTCGGCCAGGGGTGTGCCGCGCAGCGGTTCGGCGTCAGGCCCGCCTCTCATCCTCCGGCGACGACGCTACCGGCCGCATCTCGGTCTGCTTGGGCCCGAACGCCTTTCCGCGCGGCTAAGACGACAAGTACGCCTGCGACGGCCCCGGCGAAGTACGGGGACGGTACGAGCAGGACGCCGCTGAACACGCAATAGGCCGCGAGGCCCCAGCCGATTCCGGCGGGCACGGCGATCCCGCGCTCGGCGAGATGCCATGTCAGGCAACCCAAAAGGATGAACGGTACGGCGAAACTGCCCGGACCGGCCCAGAAGGTGACCTCGTTCTGCAGCGACTCCACCGTCGGGCCGTCGCTCGTGACGGCGAGGGGGACCGCTCCCCATATCCCGCGATCCACCCAGCCTGCGATGTCGTCCCCAGCGAACAGCGCGAGCAAGGCGAGGTGCCCTGTTCCGAGGACGACCATGATTCCGGCGGCCCAGCGCAGCAATCGCTTGGGGGAGTTCATGAGTTGTGGCACGGTTCGCCTCTCGTTTATACGGTACCGTACAGATCGTTTGTACGGTACCGTATAAACGAGAGGCGAACAATGGAGGTGACCGGAATTCCCGCAGTGGCCCGAACGACACGAGCCCGCTGGATAGCGGCGGGTCTCGACGCCCTCGCCGAAGGAGGGCCCGACGCGGTCCGGGTCGAGACGCTCGCCGCCGCACTCGGCGTGACGAAGGGCGGGTTCTACGGGCACTTCGACGGGCGTGCCGCGTTCCTCGCCGAGATGCTCGACGAGTGGGAAAGTCGCTGCACCACGGAGGTCATCGCCCAGGCGAACGCCGAAGGCGGCGAGGCCGCTGACCGGATCCGGCGCGTCGGCCGGATGACGTTCTCGGAGGACCTGCATCGTATCGATCTGGCGATTCGTGCGTGGGCCAACCACGACGAGGCCGTCGCGGCGCGCCTGCGGCGCATCGACAACGAGCGAATGGCGTTCCTGCGCAAGATGTTCGGCGCCTTCCTCACGGATCCCGACGAGATCGAGGCGCGCTGCATGCTGACGTTCGCGCTCGCCATCGGCCGCCACTTCATCGTCGCCGACCACCCCGGCTACACCAAACTCGAAGCCATCCAGCTCGCCGGAGAACATCTCTTGCGCCCGTGACGGCGTAGCCGACTTGCGTATCCGTTGCGACGAGGGCTGGGCTTGCGCTGCGTCGAGCCCAGCCCTCGCTCGAGCATGTCCGAGCCGACGGCCTCCAAGGATGTGGATTCAGAACGGAAACTCGGCGTAAGCCTCTCCCGCGAACCGGTGGACGGCGTGCGTGCGCATCCGCGAACCATAGATCGCGTGCTCGAAAAGCGCCGTGTAGGTGGGGAATTCCATACGGACCAGACCCGCGGTGTGCGCCAGGTACACATCGAAGCCGGGGTACATCAGACCGGCGAACGGCAGGTCGTCCACATCGAGGGCGATCACCGGGTATTCGCCCTCGGCGTCCGGCTCGCCGACGGCGAGCACCCGCCGCGAGTCCGAACCGCCGGGGAGCAGGAAGCATTCGCCGAAACGCTCGGCCAGCGGGGTGAAGAACTCCGCCCACGGCCCGCCCAGTTCGTCGTCCACGAGCTGGTCGAGCGGTCGGGGCGCGAACGCACCGTCCTGGCCGAACCAACCGTAGCGCTCCAGCAGGCTCACATCGAACGCCAACCACGCCCGCAGGCTGGGCGGCAGCGGTCGTCCCGACGGAAAAACCATGTCCGCCAGTACATCCGCCGCCATCGGCCGCGGGCTGCCCTCCACCCATGGGACGTGCTGGTATTCCAGTGCGGACGCTTCGGGCGCCCGCCGCACCGCCTCGATCACGCGCTCCGTCAAGGCCACTCCGTGTGCGGAGCTCGCGCCCCGGTCGATCACCATGCCGCGCAAAGTAACAGCCCCGACCGACACCGACGCGTGTGTATGGCCCCGGGCTAGTGCAGGATGTCGTCCACGGTCGGGGCGACGACGCCGAACAGGTCGGCGATGGTGGTGAGGGCGGCGCTCTGCAGTGCGGCGGAGGGCACGGTGTCTCCCAAGGGGCTGGGCAGTGGTCGGGTGGCGGTGGCTTCGGCGACGACGGTGGGGCGGTAGCCGAGATTGAACGCGCCCTGGGCGGTGTAGCTCACGCACATGTGGGTCATGAATCCGGCGAGCACCAATTCCTGCCCCGCACCCAGCTCCTTCAGGGTCTGCTCGAGATCGGTGGCGTGGAACGCATTCGGGAATTGCTTGACCACCACCGGTTCTCCCGTCCGCGGGGCGACGGGATCGCTGATCGCACCGATATCGGCGCGAATATCGTAGGGGGTGTCCGGCCCGCCGTCGTTGACGATGTGCACCACCGGTCGCCGCAATTCTCTTGCGGCCGTGAGCAATCGGGCACCGGCGGCCAGCGCCTCCTCGGGCCCGTCCACCGCCATGACACCGCGGAGGTACGTGTTCTGGAAATCGATCATGATCACCGTGGCATCTGCCAATCGCGGTAGCCGATCATCGAGACCGATCACGTCGCGCAGGGTGCTGGAGACGGCATTCATCGACATGTGTCGCTACTTTCTGTGTGGGAGAGGGAAATACGTGCGGGATCACCGCTCGACATTCAGGTAGTGATGCGGAATCGCTTCCGGTAGTCGCCGGGTGTGGCGGAGAGTTGCCTGCGGAAGGCGCGGTGCAAGGTCTCGACCGATCCGAGCCCGACCGTCGCGGCGATCCGTTCGACGGGCTGGTCGGTGGTTTCGAGCAGGCGGCGCGCCGCCTCGACCCGGCACGCCTCGACATAGACCGCGGCGCTGGCGCCGGTCTCCTGCTGGAAGACCCGCGTGAAATGGCGTTCGCTCAGGCACATCCTGGCCGCGAGCGCTGCGGCGGACAGATCGCCGTCCAGATTCTCGGTGATGAAGAGCCGCAGGTCATCGATGTCGCGGCGGGCGGTCGCGGGACGGCTCAGCGGCACGCTGAATTGGCTCTGCCCGCCTTGCCGTTTGAGATACACCACCAACTGCCGTGCCACCTGCAACGCCAAGTCCTCGCCGTGATCCTCGGCCACCAGAGCCAGGGAGAGGTCCAGGCAGGCGCTGATCCCCGCGCCGGTCCAGATCCGGCCCGAGCGGATGAAGATCGGGTCGGGGTCCACGACGATGTGGGGGTGTTCGGCCGCGAGCTGGTCGGCCGTCGACCAGTGTGTGGTGGCCGTTCTCCCGTCCAGCAGACCCGCGGCGGCGAGCAGATGCGCGCCCACGCACACCGAGGCTATTCGCCTCGCATGTGGCGCAACGGACTCGATCCACGCCACGACCTCGCGATCGATCCGCGCGACCGGCCCGCTGGGCGGAGTGTCGACCGCGCCGGGGACGATCAACGTGTCGATCGTCGGCTCCACCTCGTCGAAGCCGAGGTCGGTGACGACGCGCACCCCGGCGGAGGTGCGCACTTCACCGCGGACCGGGCTCGCCAGCCGCACGTCGTAGCGCACTCGCCCGCCACCCTCGCGGTTGGCCAGCGCGAACACTTCGGCGGGCCCGGTGACATCGAGCAGGTCGACATCGGGGAAGGTCGCGATGACCACGCGGTGGCTCGAAATCATGAGTCCATCGTCGAGGCGCGCGCCGATGGCCGCAACGACGGATCTCTGTCAGATCCGGCCACCGGATCCCACGCCCGAGCTCAGCGGCGCACCGTCGTCTCCCGCTCCACGCGCGGACTCAGTTCAGGTCGCGGATGATGTCGAGTGCACGGCCCAGGGTTGTCACCCGGGCATCGATGGTGTCACCCGCCGGATAGAGGCGAATCGTGTCGACACCCGCGTCGCGCCAGACGCGCAGCCGGGCGCGGACCATCGCCTCGGTGCCGATCAACGTGGTCGCCAGAACCATCTCGTCGGTGACGAGCGCCGCGGCTGCTTGCCGGTCTCCTGCCTGCCAGCGCTGACGTACCGCTTCGGCGACGTCGGCCCACCCTTGACGGCTGTAGGCGTTGTTGTAGAAGTTGGTGGCGCCCGATCCCATTCCGCCGAGGCTGAAGGCCAGTTCCTTCTTGCGGGCCGCGAGCATCGTCCGCAGGGTGTCCTCGTCGTCGGCGAAGGCCACCTCCGCGCCTTGGCAGATGTCGAGCTCGTCGCGTGACCGGCCCGCGGCGGCCAGCCCGGTGTCGAGGCGATCGAGATACGCGGCGGCGCGTTCGGGAATGAAACTCGTGCCGAGCCAGCCGTCGGCCATCCGTCCGGTCAGTTCGAGCATGCGGGGCGACAGGGTCGCGAGGTAGATCGGGATGTCGGTGTTCGCAGGCAGCGACAATCGCATCGGCCTGCCTTCGCCGCCTGCCATCGGGATCCCATGCCTGTGACCGGAGTAGCTGATCTTTTCTCCGGCGAATGCCTGGCGGATGATCTCCACGGTCTCGCGCATACGGACGAGCGGCTCGGCGAACGAAACGCCGTGCAGCCCTTCGATGACCTGCGGTCCCGAGGCGCCGAGGCCGAGCAGGAACCGTCCCTGCGACAAGTCCGCCAAGGTCAATGCCGATTGGGCGATCGCCACGGGTGTGCGGGTCCCGATCTGGATGACGCCGGAGCCCAGCAACATTCGGTCGGTTCGGGCGGCGAGGTAGCCCAAGGCGGTCGGGGCGTCCGAGCCCCACGCCTCGGCGACCCAGCAGATATCGAGACCGAGTTTCTCTGCCTCCAGGGCGAATTCGAGTGCTCCCGGGTAGGAGGCTTCGATGGTGGTGGCGGTGCGCATCAGTGCTCCTCACCCTCGAGGAATGTCTTGATCGCCGCGAGGGTGTGCTCGATGGCTCGTTCGAGCTCGCGCATCCGGACGAAGACGATCTTCTGTTCCTTCTCCGGCATGGCGGCGATGGCGAAGCTCAGGCCGGACGGCCCCGGCCCCATCCGAACCCATTGACGCAAGCGGGTGCCGTCGTTGTCCGCCTCGAGGGTGAACCGCCAAGTCGCACCGGGATTTTCGACGCTTCCGACGACCCAGGAGAAGGTCCGGGACGCGTCGAATTCGACGATGTAGGACGTGGTCGACCACTCGCCGAGTTTCGGATGCCGGCTCGTACCGACGAAGGCGCCGCCCAGCCGCGCGCCGTGAATGGGATCGACCCATTCGGCGGACTTCAGTTCGTCGCTGAACAGCGGCATCAGTTCGATATCGGTGACAACGCTCCAGACCTTCGCGAGGGGCGCATCGATGTGGATGACGCTCTCGGCGGTCGGGGTGTCGGCATAGATCGCGCCGGTCCACTCCATCGTGTCGGTACTCCTTCGGTTCGGTGGTACGAGGTCCGCACCCGGTGCCGTCGCGTGGCAGTACCGGGTCGCGGTGCGGGTGCGGCGGTGTGTGTCACAGTGCGAGCGGACGCGGAAGATGCAGCACGAGTTGCGCTTCGGTGGTGACTTCCAATCGCAGCGGTCTGCTGAGGCCGAGCCCGGTGAGCAGGTCGCTGAGCGGTCCTGTGCCGCGGTGGAGCCGAACGTTCGAGGGAAGGATCCGCGTGCCGATCGTGAGAGGGTTGGCCTGGGTGGTCGTCTCGTACCACGTTCCGTTCAGGGTGTGGACGAGTTTCGTGGTCGAGACACGGGATTCCGGACGAAGATCTCGGATGGCGGGGAGCTTCGCGCGGACCTCGATATCGGTCCGGCCCCCGGGCCCGGCGACTCGCGCGTACACCTCGCCGGCGACGTTCACGTCGATGTCGGTTCGCCACTTGGGCAGGTTGTAGCCGTCGACCCCGCGCAGGCGCGCGATCTCGGTGTTCACGGGCAGCGCGAGCACGTGGGCATGGTTGACCCGGCGCCGGGCATCGCCGATCACGCCGAGGGCCCCGGCCCGGCGGCGCGGATCGTGCACGACCGCGGCGACTCCCACTTCGTTGTACGGGTCGTTGTCACAGACTTCGTAGCGATAGAGCGCCAGCGCGATCAGTCCGACGCCCGGCAGGATGCGGACGGGTTCGAGCGGTGCCGGAAGGTGAGCTCGCAGCCGCGACAGCGGCGCCGTGAAAAGCAATTGCGCCGAACTCGTGCGGTAGTAGAAATTCGGCGTCCACATCGGACCCAGCGCCGAATCCGCGATTCGCTTCGGTATCCGACGGAAGAAGGTGATGTCTCCGACGGCCGGATCTCGCTGGATCTCGTCGAGATCCGGATTCATCCGGTAGCGGTCGTAATAGCCGTTCTTGACGACGGGAACCTTGCGGTCCCCGATCGTGATCTCAGTGAATTCCATGACCGATTCCGTCGAGTGAGCTGGTGGCTTCCGGGCTGTCGCCGGGTGCGTTGTCGACCGAGTGGAGGAACGACGCCAAGCACGCGGTGACGATGTGCGGTTGCTCGAGGTTGCTGGTGTGCCCGGCGGCGGGAACGACCTGCAAAGCGGATCCATCGATCCGAGCGACGAGGCGCTCGGCGTCGAGGCGGGGGGTGGCGGTGTCGTCGGCGCCGACGATCACCAGGGTCGGCGCCACGATCTCGGCGAGTTCGTCCCCCATCGGGGCGTGGTCGGCGACCGCCAGAATGGCTTTCCTTATTCCGGTTCTGCCGGAACAGGACAGGCGGGCATTCCATTCGTAGACAACGGGTTCGCTGCGCCGGGAGTTGAGGAAATCCGGACCGAACAAGGTCGGCAGCACCTGCTGCTTCAACGGTGCGGCGCCGAGGAGCTGGTAGATCCACGCGAACAGCGTGTACTTCCGTGCGACATCACGCGGCTCACCGTCCGCGGTGGTGTCCAGAACCGTCAGCGATCGCAAGAGCTCACCCCGGCGTGCGGCGAGCCGCAGACCGACGAACCCGCCCATCGACAGACCGACGAAGTGCACCGGCGCGAGATCCAGTTCCCGAATCAACGCTTCGACATCGTCGCAGAGCGTGTCCATGTCGTACCCGCCCGCCGTGGCGGGGGTTTCGCCTTGGCCGCGCCAATCCACGGTGACGCACCGGTATCGGTGCCGCAGGACATCGATCTGCGGCCGAAACATCCAGCCCCCGAACAACAATCCGTGACCGAACAGGATCGTCGGGGCATCGGGCAGGCCCGGTGGAGTTCCGGTATCGATATAGGCCAGCGATACGCCATTGGCGTGCAGCAGCGGCATGGACAGCTTCCTTTCGAACTGGAGATTTCGGTCTAGGGGACCGGGGTCTGACGTTGCCCCGAGGTGAAGAGCCCCGCGAGAGACAGAGCGACGGCGCACAAGGTCGGGGTCGACACGACCTCGAACCGAGGAGGGGGATAGGACGTGGCCACGGGACCCGAGTGGTGAGCCGCGTGGTCCGCGCCCGACCCGTTGTTCGCCGGTGCGCCCATGGCGGCGTCCATGAACGCGGGATCGGTGAGGTAGGCGTAGACGACGTAGCACACGCCGGTCGTGAGCAGCAGGCTCACGGCGGTGATCGCCGAAATGGCCCACACCCGGGGGAGGCGTCCGAGCGCCGATCTCGCGATCACCGCGGTGAGCGCTCCGGGTGCGAAACCCCACCCGAGCATGAACCACACCGCCGCCAACGCTTTCACCGCGGCGCCCTGGGCCATTCCCAGAAGCGCACCGTGCCAAGCGATCAGCGTCAGTGCGGCGGCAATGACGGCCGCGGAGACCGTGATTCGGAAATCGCCGGTGGCGGCGCCCGTCATCGCGGACTCAGACTCTCGCGAAGTCGAGCAGCCGCGCGCCGCGCCGGGAATTGAGCAGGTAGCCGCCGAGCAATCCACCCGCCAGCGCCGAGGCGTAGCCCTTCACCAGGAACAGTTCGGGCATGTCGATCGATCCCCAATAGTTCAGTCCGACATTGTGATCCAGCGACCAGCACAGGGTCTGACACACGCTCAATGCCAGCGCGCCGCATGCCGCGGTGAGCGCGAACCCCGCGGGACTGCCGGGGCGTCGCCCGGCGGTGACGAGGTAGGTGAGTCCGCCGACCGCCGCCCCCATGCCGATGCCGCACAGGCCGAGCGTCCAGACCACCCGCCACACCAGCGTGCCGTGATCGGGAAACAGGATCAGGCCGAGGAGGAGGAAGTTGAATTCTCCGAAGAAGCTCAGCGCGATGAACACCTTGATCGTGCGGGTGGCGCGGTCGTCGTACGAGCCGTCGGATACGGGTGTGCCCACCGGCGTTCCTCCTCGGTATTGGGCGAAAAGTTCATTGAATGGACTTTCTGAAGTCCAGTTTGTGCGCGGTCAGACCGGTGACGGCGGCCCGTATTCGCGCCGAAGACATCATCAAACGGAATTGACCAATCTGTCAACCACTGGTTTATGGCATAGGGCATATTTGTGAAAATAGTCCGTTGAATGGACTTTTGCTAAGGTCATAGCGTGGTGCAGAGCGAGGAATCGGAGGAGTCCGGCGGCGACACGTCGCGGACGAGCGTGCTGAACCGGGTCGCGACGATCCTGGAGGCGGTCGCACTCCACGGATCGTGGGGAGCCCGTTTGATCGACGTGACCCAGGCGACCGGCCTGTCGCGACCCACCGTGCACAGGCTTCTGCAGGAACTGATCGAGATCGGATACGTCGAGCAGCGTGCGAAGAAATACAGCCTGGGCCCCGCCCTCTACGCGCTCGGGCTGAGCGCCCCGTCGCCCATCGGCGACTACGGCGGCATCGAACGATGCGCGCAGCGACTAGCCGACAGCACCGGCGACACGGTCTACATCGCCATTCGCCAGCTGGGTGGACTGCACTACCTGATTCGCGCCGAAGGTTCGTACCCGATTCGCGCCCGAGTCGTCGAAGTGGGCGAGACGGTGCCGCTCGGCGTCACCTATGCCGGGATCGCGCTGCTGGCCTGGCACGCCCCCGACGAGGTCGAAGCGCAGTTGCGCGCCAACGAACCCCGCCGCGAGAGACTGGGATTCGACGTGTCGAACTTCTCCGCGCGCCTCTCCTCGGTGCGGAGGCAGATCGCCGGCGTCCGGGAACACGGGTGGTGCTTCGACACCGACACCGTGCTACCCGGAGTGACGGGGATGGCGGCGCCGGTACCGTCCCGGACGCGCCAGCCCTACATGGCGGTCACCATCTCCGCCGTGAACGACCGGCTCCCTCCCGACCGAGTCCGCGCACTACGAGGACCGTTGCTCGCCGCGGCGCGGGAGATGACCGGCTTCATCGCGTAGATCGCCTGCGGCGCCGCCTGTTTCCGGGAACGTCGCTCGCCCCCGCGTCGAACGGAGTGTGCCGACTGCTGTGTCCGGCAGAGGACCTCGGAAGTTCCGGAGCGGACATCGATTCCGCGTTCGGACCGAACGCGCGTACCATCCTGCGTCTGGACGGAGAGTCCCAGAACAGAGATGGTTTCGAGCTGTCTGGATCGCGTCGCTCTCCGGTTCTGCAGGGGTCGGTCGGTCGATTCGATGAGTTGGGAGTGGATGTCGATGGCACGCAGAGTGGTTGTCACAGTGATCGATGATTTCGACGGACGTTCACCCGCGGTGGAAACGGTGACGTTCGCTGTCGATGGAGTCGGCTACGAGATCGACTTGTCCGAGGAGAACGCGGCTCGCTTGCGGGAAGTGTTCGGCGAGTGGATTCCGTTCGGTCGTCAAGTCGGCAAAGTGGGACGTCGGCGCAGCGCCACCATCGTGCCGACGAATACGCGCGGACCCGAGGCGGGCGTGGTTCGTCAGTGGGCGCGGGCGAACGGTCTCGCGGTGCCCAGTCGCGGACGGGTGCCGTCCGATCTCGTTGCGGCGTACGAGAAGGCCGCTTCGTAACCGGCGAGTCCCGAAGGGTGTGCGGTCGGGCGGGGGCCGGCGGTCCGGTCGGCCCTTGGCTCAGGTTCCAGCACGGTGCTCCAGCCACCTCGGTGGCCTTCCGAGACGCGGTCAGCGCGTCATTCCGGACGCACAAGGCTCTGAACTGGGAATTCGCAACCTGAACCACGCGGGCGCGGATGGCGCTGGTTGGCGCATCCTGAGCGAGAGCGCTGATCTCTCTTGACGCGTGTGCTTGGCTGGAAGTCGTGGGGAAACGGACCTGGCTGACGACCACCGCCGGTCTCGCGCTGCTGATGCTGTGGGGCGAGTGGGCGAACTGGCGTGCTTCCCGCAGGCTCGTCGGGTCCGTGCCCGGCACCTCCGAAGCCGTCGTGGTCCTCGGGTATCGCAACCCGGGCGCGCGCGCCAACGCCATGAACCGGTGGCGCGTTCGTGCGGGCCTGCGATCCATCGACCCGGCGGCGGTCGAGAGTCGGCTCGTGCTGTGCGGGGGCGCGTGCGCGGGGCCACGCACCGAGGCGTCGCTGATGGCCGAGTACGCCACGCGGACCCGTGGGTACCGCGGTGAGCTCGTCCTGGAGGATCTGAGCCGGACCACTTGGGAGAATGTCGCTTTCGCGATTCCGTACCTGAACGACGTCGATCGGATCAAGATCGTCTCGTTGCCGTCCCATGCCGCGAAGGCTCGGCACTATCTCGCGCAGCAGTCGCCCCACCTGGCGTCCCGCCTGGTCAGGGGAGCGGAGTACCGGTTCGGCGACTGGATGCCGCTGAAACCTCTCTTCGCCCTCTACGGTCTGCTGAAAGCCGTTCGCGACCGTCCGTGACGCGCGGCGTCGTCCGGCCCGCCGCCGACTGTCACGCTGAGCTACTGGTCACCGCCTCCGACGCCGTCGATTGTGCGGGCCCGCCGTTGCCACGGCGCGAGCAGGAGTTCGCAGGCGCGTTGGACGTCGTCGACGGCCTGCTCCGGGGTGATCTCCCCGGCGGTGGCCCAGGTGAGAACTCCGTAGACGGCCTGTTCGACGAGTCGGGCCAGCCGCCGGTCCTCGGCCGTGGCGCGTTGCAGGGCGGCGATGTCGAGGATGCGCTGGTCGATCGCGAACGGCGGGTTGAGCCCGTATTCGTTGCGCACCACGTTGATCGAGACGATCATGGCGCGGGCCAGCGGGACGCTGGTGAGCATGCGCCGCACGGCGGTTCCCATGGCCTCGGCCACGGCGGTGGTCGCGGTGGTGGCCGAGCTCCCGGGGATCGGCATTCGCTCGACTCGGTCGGCGAGTAGCGCGGCGTAGAGGTGGTGCTTGGAGGGGAAGTAGCGGTACAGCGTCCCTACGGCGACGCCTGCGCGGGCGGCGATATCGCTGATCTGGACCTGCTCCAGCCCGTGGCGGGCGCCGAGTTCGGCTGCGGCGCGCAGCATTCGGTGGCACCGCTCACGCTGGCTCGGGGTGCGTGGCTCGGCGAGCTTGCGCATGTCGTGGGTACGGGGCACCGGACGATCATGATCCATCGTCGGCCGTGGCGCCGATGAGCCGTTGCATGGCCCGGTGAGCGCCGAGCACGGCCCGCGCGCGGTCGGCGTCGTTGCGCGCGGTGACCAGGCGCTCGTTGCCGCTGACGATGTGCACCGGTCCGTGCGGCAGCGCCCGCAAGCCCTCGACGGCGACCTGATCGGGCTCGGCGACCGGCAGTCCGGGCACGTCGAAATTCAGCCCGGCTCGCCGCATCGCCGGTGTGCGGGTGACGCCGAGGACGAGCTCGAGGACGTCGACGCCGTGCTCGCGAAGTTCCAGCCACAAGCCCTCGGCGAAGATGCGGCCGAATGCTTTGACGCCGCCGTACACGGTGTGCTGACTCGAGCCGAGATAGCCTGCCATCGAGCCGACCAGGATCACTCCGCCACGCCCCCGCGCCACCATGCCGGGCGTCAAGCGGTGCACCAGCCCGAGCGGGGTGGTCACGTTCAGGTCGATGACCCGGTCGAATGCGGCCAGGTCGCCGTCGAGGAACCGCGCGCTGTGGGTGTTGGCGCCCGCGTTGTACACGAGCAAGCCGATGTCGAGGTCGTCGACCGCGCCCGCGACGAGTGCGGCCGCACCACGGTCCGCGAGGTCGACGGCGAGTGTCCGAACTTCGACACCCGAAGCCCGGCAGGCCTCGGCCGTCTCGCGCAGCGGATCGGCGCGCCGGGCGACGAGAACGAGGTTGATGCCCGCGGCGGCGAGGTGGTGCGCGAACGAGGCGCCGACACCCTCGGAACCCCCGGCGATCAGGGCCCACGGCCCGTATCGAGCGAGCGAGTCGTCCACGGAATGACCTCCACAATTAGAATTCATTCTAGTAATCGGAGTGGACTGTAGCGTATAACTGCTGCCATGCGCATCGGCTTGTCGGCTCCAGTGGTCACCGCGGTCCCGGGAACGGCCGCGGCCTGGGAGGCCGTGGCGGGTCCGGACGAACTCGGTCGGGTGGCGTCCTGCGCGGACGAGCTCGGTTTCGACTACATCACCTGCTCCGAGCACGTGGCCGTGCCGATCGACGCCGCGGCGACGCGCGGCGGCACCTACTGGGATCCGTTGGCCACGTTGTCGTTTCTGGCCGCACGCTCACGCAGGATCCGCCTGGTCACCTCGGTCCTCGTCCTGCCGTATCACCGCCCGCTGGAGATCGCGAAGCGGTACGGCACCCTCGACCGGCTCAGCGGCGGGCGCGTCGTGCTCGGCGTGGGTGTCGGTTCGTTGCGTGAAGAGTTCGAACTCCTGGGAGCGCCGTGGGAGGACCGAGGCGCGGTCACCGACGCGCGGATGCGCGAATTGCGTTCGGTCTGGGGCCGTCCCGAGGTGTCGGGCATGGTCGTGTCGCCGTCGGCGACAAGGGATCACGTACCGCTCTGGGTCGGCGGCCGGACGCCGCGGTCGTTGCGCCGCGCGGTCGAACTGGGCGACGGCTGGATGCCGTTCGGCCTGAGCTCCGAGCGCATCGAGACCATGCTCGGTCGCGTCGAGTTACCCGCGGGATTCGACGTCGTGCTCGGCACCGGCCGCCCGCTCGACCCGCTGAGCGATCCCCGCGCTGCCGGGCGGACGCTCCAGCGCCTTCGCGACGCCGGAGCGACCGCCGTGACCTGCACCGTCCAGGCGACGTCCGCCGCGAACTACTGCGAGCAACTGGAAGCGTTGCGCGCCCTCACCGAAAGGATCGACCACTGATGACACCCGTGCCCACTGTCCCGGCGGAATGGGAGCGACGCCTCCGACGAGTCGAAGACGAACTGGCGATCGGCAAACTCGTCGCCCGCTACGGTCCCGCGGTCGACGCCGCCGACGCCGACGCGGCGGCGGAGTTGTGGACCGAAGACGGAACCTACGACGTCGAAAGCTGGTCCATGAACGGCCGCGACGAGGTGCACGCGATGGTCTGCTCCGCCGAACACCGCGGACTCGTCGAGCGGGGCTGCACCCATTTCCTCGGCCCGGTGGCGACCGTCATCGAGGGCGACCGCGCCACGGCGGTGTGCGAGTCGCTACTGGTCGTGCACCGCGACGGCCGCTTCGTCGTCGCCCGCGCCGGAGCCAACCGATTCGAGCTGACCCGCACCGCCGACGGATGGAAGATCCTGCGTCGCGTCACGCGTGCCCTCGACGGCACTCCCGAGAGCCGTGAGCTGCTCGCGTTGAACCGATGAGCGGCCCAGGTCGATTCGGCGATGCGGCAGTTCCACTCGCACCGCCGAACCCGTAGCGGGCGACAAGGAGCCGCCGACGTCGCGCTGACCATGGACCCGGCGTGGGCGGAGAGGACGGTCCCGAATCCGGTGTCTCCCAATCCAAGGCGAACCTGCGCGTAGAGCACGAACGTGGCGAAGGCCGCGCACAACGGAATCTGCACAACTCCCCGGCGCCGATGGGCGCAGTTCTGTCACGTGCGAGCATCCGTCCGATATTCGCTGACGCGGCGAATCGCTGTCGGACGCATCGGTTCGCAGGTCGGCCCATCAGATCGGGGACCGGGCAACACAATCCGGCGAACACCGAGTTCGACGCGTACGCTACCGTCGGGGTCGCCGAGCCGGGCATGGAATGACGACGTCAGGACAGGATCGACTCCCGTGGTCGACAGCGCTGCCGGAGACCCCGCTCGGCGATCGAAGACGAAGGGTGTGACGCAGCACGACGCGGGTACGGCCAAGGTGATGGCGGACCGCGGCGCGGCAGCGCGAGTGGGTGAGTGATCATGAAGACGAAATCGGCGGAGACGGTGAAATGCCGAGGGTGCGAGTGCTGGTGGCCCTTGAGCGCGCACAACGTGTGCCACTGCTCCCAATGCCATCAGACATTCACGGGCGAAAAAGCGGCGAATCTACATCTGGTCGTGGACTACCGACACAAACCACACGTCGTCTGCCGCACACCGCAAAGCGTCGGCCTCGTCGACGCCGCCCGCGACTACCCCTGCTGGGGCTTGCCGGAGAAGGCCCTCGCGTGAGCGTTCTCCGGCCCGGACGCTGGTTGCTGTCCATGATCATCGAAAACAGCCGCGCCCGTTGAGCGCGTTGACCTGCGTGGTCAGCCGTTACGCTCCCGCCGTGATGATCGCGGCGGGAGCTACCGCCCGAACCCCCGTCATCGAGAATCAATTGGGCCGCTGACGTATGGGCGGCGGGCAACACCACGGGACGCAGCGTAATCGTCAGGGCGTCAGCGGGCTGCGCGGGCGAAGCGACCGGGTGTGACGCCCGTCCAACGGGTGAAGGCGTGGGTGAAGCTGGAGGCGTCGGAGTAGCCGAGGCGGCCGGCGACGTCTTCGACGGTGGCGCCGATGGACAACAGCTCCTCGGCCAGCATCTGGCGGGTCTCGGCGACGAGTTCACGGTAGGAGGTGCCTTCGTCGGTGAGTCGGCGCCGCAGCGTGCGGGTGCTCATGCGCAGTTCGGCGGCGACCTCGTCCAGGCCCGAGGCGACACCGAGGGTGAGCAAGGCCTCCCGGACCTGGGCCGCGAGTCCCTGCCGCTTGCGGCGCTGCTGCATGATCTCGGCGGCTTGCCGCTCGGCGAAGGCGGCGGTGTACGGGTTCGCCTGAGGGAGGGGCAGATCGAGTAGATCCTGGGCCATGACGACCTTCGTCACCGGAGCGTCGAATTCCGGCTCCATGCCGAGCAGTGCGCCGAACTGGTCGGCGTACGGCGGTGGGGGACAGGCCAGCTCGACGCGGGTGGGCGTCACGGTACCGCCGAACACCTCCTTGGCGATCGCGGCCATCTCGGCGATGTCGCGTTCGAGCAGGAATGTGCGCACCCCGGCGGGGACGGCGGAGTCGTCGATGGTGGCGACCCCGTCGCCAGCGTGCACCTCGAAGCGCCAGCGGGCGAAGGAATAGCCGATATCGATGTGGTCGACGCCGATCCGCCAGGCATGCCGCACCGTGGGGCTGCTGATCACCGCGAAGGCCCAGATGCCGTGGACGAACAGGGGGTAGCGGCGGCCCGCCTCCAAACCGAGCGCGGGAACGTGCCCGATCGCGGTGACCAGGTTGTGAACCAGTCGAAGCTCTTGGCGCGCAAGGATTTCCGATTCCGGATCGGGCAGCGCGGCCGGGGCGATGCCCGTGCCGTCCAGGCACTGCTCGACGGGCATGCCGTGCTCCATGGCGAGTTCGACCAGAATCGCCGCGCTGGCGATCGAGCGCGGCATGTTGAGCCGGGTGGTCATCTGCCAACTGTCGAGAGCGTGGCCGGAAAAGTCAAGTTCTGGCCGTCGACCTCATGGCATGGACACGTCCGGCCTTCTAGCGTGAGAGCACATGACAACCACCGACCAACTCGCCGCCTTCGAACCCGCGTGCACCCGAGAGGCGGCATTGGCGCTGTTCGACGGACTTCCCCCGGTGCGTGCCACCGACCTCACCGGCCGATGGCACGGCAGGGAACTGGCGACGGGCCACCGCATGGACGGCCTCCTGGAAGCGTCGGGGTGGTACGGCAAGCAATTCGACGGCGTCGAGCGCGTCCACCCGCTCCTGTTCGTCGATGCTTCCGGCGAGATCTTCGCCGTCGACCCGAAGCTGGTGCCGCTCGGCGTCGCCCACCGGGTGTCCGCTTCGGTCGTCGGCCGAGGCCGGAGGCTGCTCGGCGCCGTGAAGCCCGCGGTGCGCACCAGGAAGTACCGGGCGCGCTTGCGTGAAATCGAGCATCGAGGCGTCGTGACGGCGGCAATGATCTACGACCATCTCCCGATCATCGACGTCTTCCGGCGCGTCGACGACGACACCGTACTGGGCCTCATGGACTTCCGCGACCGCCCGGAGCCGTACTTCTTCATCCTGTCCCGAGACTGACCGGGCGTTCGGCTCGAGAAATCACCATCGCAACGTTCGGCCGGCGATGGATGCGGGCTTCGGCGATCGCGATCTGCCCGGCATGTTCGACCAGGTCCGGTCCGCGCCGGTGCGATGATGCTGGAAGCCGACCGCTGTACCGCTGATCGCACCCTGCTGTCCGGTCTATTGGAAGGAAAGCCCTTGCCTCTCGACCTCTCGCCGGACGGCCACCGATCGCGTGGCGGGCGCGCCGCCGGGGAACCGGAGCGCGCGTGAACACGCCGCGCACCGCACTGGTCGTTGGCGCCGGGATCGCCGGGCTCAGCGCCGCCTATCACCTGGCGCGGCGCGGCGTCGACGTCACCGTCGTGGAAGCCGAGCACGTCGGCGCCGGTGCTTCACACGGCAACGCCGGTTGGGTCGACCCCGTCCAGACCGGACCGCTGCCCGAACCAGGACTGCTGCGGGATGGGTTGCGGCACATACGCTCTGCCGATTCGGCCACTCATGTCGCGTTGCGGGACTACCCGCGCCTCATGCCATGGCTGGTGTCTTTCGCGCGGCACTCCACCGCCCGCCGCTACCGTGACGGCACCCTGGCGTTGGCCGAGCTCGGCACCCGCTGTTTCCCGCTGCTGGATCAGCTCGCCGCCGACGGCGTCGAATTCACCCGCAGCGACGCCGGTTTGCTGGCCGTGGCGCGCGATATCCGCACCGTCGAGGCGTTCACCCACACCCTCGAACCGTTCCGCACCGCCGGATTCGCGATATCCCGGACCGTATTGGACGCCCACGCGCTGCGCGCGCTGGAACCCGCGCTGTCGGCGCAGGTGCGCTCCGGCGTGGAACTGCGCGATCACGTGCAGATCGACCCGGGCGCCTTCCTCACCGCGCTGGCCGCCTACCTGCGAACACAGGGAGTGCGCATCGAGGAAGACAGCCTCGTCGCCGGGTTGGCCGAGCCCGGCCCACGGGCCGGAGTCGAGATGCGCGACGGCCGCCGCTACGCCGATGTGGTGATCGTCGCGACCGGTGCGAGCACCGCGCTGATCGGCAAGCGATTCCCGCTGATCGGCGGGCGCGGCTACAGCTTCGATGTTCCCGTCGCCACCGCGGTGCGGCGGTCCATCCTGCTGCTCGACGCGCACATCGCGTGTTCGCCGATCGGTGGCCGCCTGCGCATCGCATCGGGCATGGACTTCGGCGCTTCGGCGCGGCTGAGCGCCGAGCGTCTGGCGCCGATCGCGCGCAACGCGGCGGTCATGCTCGACGGCATCGATTGGACCGATCGGCAGCGCCTTTGGAGCGGGCGGCGACCGTTGACACCCGACGGGCTGCCGATCATCGACCGCCTGCCCGGCCACCCCGACACCTACCTCCTCACGGGACTGTCCATGCTCGGCATGACCCTGGCCTCGCCCGCCGCCGAAGCGCTGACCGGCTACATCCTCGACGGCGCCTGTCCGCCGGTGCTCACACCGTTTCGCGCCGACCGGTTCCGCTGACGCAGGCATCCGGTACCCGAGGACTCATTTCTCGAAGTAGCGACGCGGATTGCGGACCAGGATCGCGTCGATGTCGTCGTCGGTGAGTCCCTTCGCCAGCAGCGCGGGGATGACGTCCTCGCTGATGTGGCGGTAGTTCCACTTGGGTGCCATCTGGGTCTTGGCCTCGTGCGGGAACCAGTCGATGAAGCAGGCCGCGTCGTGCGCGATGGCGATCTTGTCGCGGTAGCCGCGGCGCACCAGCGCCGCGATCGTGTTCACCCGGTCCTCGAAGGGGAGCAGGACATCGACGCCGAAGCGGTCCATGCCGAGCAACGAACCGGCGTCGGCCAATTCGGACAGGTACTCGAGATCGGTGGAGTCACCGGAGTGCCCGATCACCACGCGGCTCAGATCCACGCCCTCCTCGGCGAGCACCTGTTGCGCAACGAGACCGGATCGGGTGTGCGGGTTGGTATGCACGGTCACGGGAGCCCCGGTGCGCACCGCGGCCTGCCCTACCGCGCGCATCACCCGTTCCACGCCGGGAGTCAGACCGGGTTCTTCGATGGCGCACTTGAGGAATCCGGCGCGGACGCCGGTGTCCGCGATGCCTTCCGTCAGATCCCGGACGAACAGGTCGACCATCGGCTCCGGTTGGTCGAATGTCAAACCCGGTCCGCTGTAATGGAATTGGAAGGGTACGTCGTTGTACGTGTACACGCCCGTGGCGACGACGATCTGCAATCGCGTCCGGGCCGCGATCCGCTGGATGCGCGGAATGTAGCGGCCGAGCCCGAGCACCGTCGGGTCGAGGATGGTGTCGATGCCGAGCGAATGGAGCTCCTCCAACTGGCGGACGGCGTCGTCGATGCGCGCGTCCTCGTCCCAGTCGCCGTAGTTCTGCTGGAACTCCGTGCCGAGCACGAAGACGTGCTCGTGGACGAGCACGCGGCCGAGCTCGCTCGAGTCGATCGTTCCGGTCACGGTGGGTACTTGTGTCATCCGGCGACCTTGTCCGTCGCGGCGGTGAACACGGTGGGGTCGAGCGCGCGTTTGAGGATCTTGCCGGTGGCGCCCTTGGGCAGCTGGTCGACGAAGGCGAAGCGGTGCGGGACCTTGTAGGCGGACAGGCGTTCCTTCGCCCAGGCCCGCAGCTCTTGCGGATCGAGACGCGCCCCGGGCGCGGCGGCCACGACAGCACCCACCTCCTCGCCGTAGTGGTCGTCCGGAATGCCGATGACCGCCACTTCCACGATGTCCGGATGCTCGTAGAGCACCTCTTCGACTTCCCGCGGATAGACGTTGTATCCACCGCGAATGATGAGGTCCTTGGCGCGGTCGACGATATAGACGTAACCGTCGGCATCGACGCGTCCCAGGTCGCCGGTCTTCAGCCATCCTCCGGACAGTTCGGCGGCGGTGGCATCGGGGCGGTTCCAATACCCCTTCATGACGCTGGGTCCGCGGAGGAAGAGCTCGCCGACGGCGTCCGCGGGCAGGACGTCGCCCTCCGGATCGCGAACTTCGATCGAGGTCCCCGGCAACGCGACCCCCACCGATCCGACCCGCCGCTCACGATCCAGCGCGTTGTAGGTCGCGGCGCCACTGGATTCGGTGAGTCCGTAACCCTCCAGAATGGTGCAGCCGAACCGATCCGAGAAGGCGCGGATGACCTCGGCGGGAAGCGACGCCCCGCCGGAGGCGGCCAGTCGCAGGCTGGCGAAGTCGTCCGGGCCGTAGTCACCGGCGGTGTGCAGCATGGCGTTCCACATCGTCGGCACGCCGGAGACCACGGTGAGGCGGTGGTCTCTGATCATCTCGATCATCGCCTGCGGCTGGAACGGTGACACCATCGAGAACGAGCATCCCGCGTGCAGCGCCGTGATCAGGCACACCGCTTGGCCGTATACGTGGAACAGCGGCAATCCGGTGCCGAACCGTTCCTCCGGTGTGAGCTGCAGCTGGCCGATGAAGATCCGCGCGGTCTCGATCAGATTCGAGACGGTGAGCTCGACGCCTTTCGGCTTGCCCGTGGTGCCCGAGGTGTACAGCAGGATCGCGGTGTCGTCGGGGTTGCGCCGGACCGGTTCGGCGACCACCCGCGTCGGCTCGGTGTACGCGCCGGGTTCGAGCACGAGCAGCGGAATGTCGCGCTCGGCCGCCGCCTGCCGCGCTGCGGCCTGCGCCGCGTGCCAGGCGATGGCGAGGCGGGCGCCGGAATCGTCCAGCACATAGCCGATTTCGGGCGCGGTGGCCATGGTGTTCACCGGAATGGCGACGGCCCCCACGAGATGGGCCCCGAGGTAGGCGACGACGAACTCCGGGACGGTCGGCGCGACGAGCAGCACGCGGTCGCCCGCTGCCACACCGGAATCGGTGAGAAGGCCACCGAAGGCGGCGCTGCGATGTGCGAGGTCGAGATAGGTGATGCGCTCGTCCCCGATGCGCAGCGCGATGGCGTCGGGGCGCTCGGAGGCGTGCTGCCAGAAACGGTCGGCGACATTGGTCATGGCACATCCAGACAGGTTGAGACCGGACAGGGACAGGCGTGTGACGGGGGTCACGTACGGTCGCACGATATATGAATCCGGCGTCAACTTCAATCGTGTCGATTCGGCGAAGCGTGGGTTGTCGCGCCCGCCAAACTTCGGTGAAACCGCTATTGAACTTGACGCCAGATTCAATTAGAGTCCGCCCAGCGGATGTGTTGATCGTCACACCGAACCGTCCTCTCGGCTGATCCCGCCCCGCGGACCCGGTGACGATCGGCACATCGATCGCCGCCGGAACATCCTGGCCGACAGGAAGATCGGGAGAAGAATATGGCCGCCTTGCTGAGGGTGGAAGAACTGTCGCTGTCGTTGCCCGCGGTGGGCGGCCTGCTTCGCGACGTCGGGTTCGAAGTGGCCGTTGGCGAAGTCGTCGGGCTCGTGGGGGAGAGCGGCAGCGGGAAGACGCTGACGGGACTCGGCGTCCTCGGGCTACACCCGCCCGATGCCCGGGTGACGGGCCGCATCGACTTCTGCGGCGAGGATCTCCTGACGGCGACGCCCGACAGGTTGCGCGCCCTGCGCGGACGCGAAGTCAGCATGATCTTCCAGGAGCCGCGGTCGTCGCTCAATCCGGTCATGACGGTCGGACGTCAGATCGCGAATGTGCTTCGGGCGCACGAGAAGATGACATCGGCCCAGATCGGCGCACGGACCGCGGAGCTGCTCGAAAAGGTCGGCTTGGCCGACTCGGGGCGCCTGATTCGCTCCTATCCCCACGAACTGTCGGGTGGCATGTGCCAGCGGGTCATGATCGCGATGGCATTGGCGTGCAGACCGAAACTACTGATCGCCGATGAACCGACGACCGCACTCGACGTCACCATCCAGGCGCAGATCCTCGAGCTGCTCCGGGGGCTCACCGTGGACGAGGACTTGGCCGTGCTGCTGATCAGCCACGACATCGGCGTGATCACCGAGCTCTGCGATCGCGTCGTGACCATGTACTCGGGAGAAGTCGTCGATATCGCCGTCCGCGACGAGTTGCTGCGTCGTCCGGCCCACCCTTACGCACAGGCGTTGCTCCAGGCATCGAGTCGCGAGACCGCGCCGACGGTCGTGCGGCCGGCACACGAGTCCACGCGCGACGGGAACGGGTGCTTCTATCGAACCCGGTGCCAGTACGCCATCGATGCCTGCCGGACGACACATCCGGATCTGATCGGCGACGCTCGGTCGGCGACGCGCTGCCTGCGCGCCGGCGACCTCGAACTGGCCGGGTTGGCGGCCTGATGACCGAGATCCTGATGAACGTCCGCGATCTGGTCGTCGACTACGGCGGCGGCGCCGACCGGTTGCGCGCGGTCGACACCGTGAGCTTTTCTCTGTACCGCGGCGAAACGTTCGCCGTCATCGGCGAATCCGGCTCGGGAAAGACCTCCCTGGCCCACGCTCTCGCCGGACTCGTCACGCCGGCCGCGGGATCGATCGACCGCGTCCCGGGCGCGCACGACCGCACCGCGGGGACATCCCATGTGATCTTTCAAGATCCGCGGTCGGCGCTCGACCCCCGGATGGCGGTCTGGCAGTGTGTCGCCGAGCCGATGGCGCCGCGCCGGTTGCGGATACCGCGATCGGCGCGCCCGGCCGCGGTCGAGCTGCTGCGCCGGGTCGGCCTCGGCGACGAGCTGGCCGACCGCAAGCCCGCGCAGCTGTCCGGCGGTCAACGGCAGCGCGTGACCATCGCCCGGGCGGTGGCGTCGCGCGCGGAGTTGATCCTGTGCGACGAACCGGTCGCGTCGTTGGACGTGTCCCTGCAGTCCGAAGTGCTCGCGCTGCTGGCCGAACTGCGCGACGAGCACGGGCTGACCTACGTGTTCATCTCACACGACCTGGGTTCGGTGGCGCGCATCGCCGATCGAGTCGGCGTCATGTACATGGGCAAGCTGGTGGAGCTGGGACCGACCGCGTCCGTGCTCGAATCGCCACGGCATCCCTACACCCAGGCACTACTCGCGGCCGTGCCCCATCCGACTCGTGTGCGCAAGGACAGGCGCGGGCTGCTGCTGCGCGGCGAGATTCCCGATCGGCGTAACCCACCGTCGGGCTGCCGATTCCGTACGCGGTGCCAACTGGCCACCGATCGCTGCGCCGCGACCACCCCCGCACTGACCGACGACACCGAAAACCATTCGGCAGCATGCCATTTTCGCCAGCAAGCCATCGAGGCGTGGCAATCCGCGCTTGGTCCCGCCGCGGACCGGAAAGAAGAATCGCGATGAACCGGAAACTGATCGCCGCCGGGGCGGCGGCCGCACTCACTCTCGTGCTCGGCGCCTGCGGCGCCGACCCCTCCGCGTCCGCGCCGGACCCGAACGCGACCATCAAGGTCGCCACGCGGCAGACGCCCAGTTCGTTCGACCCCTGCCGGGGCAATTCGGGGTACGACCTGACCTATCTCAAGCTGCTGTACGCCCCGCTCATCGATACCGACCCGCAAACTCTCGCACCGCAACCGGGGATCGCCACCTCGTGGGAGTTCGCCGGAGCCGACAAACTCACCTTCACGATGAAACTCCGATCGGGCCTGACTTTCCACGACGGCACACCCGTGGACGCGGAAGCGGTGAAGGCCAGCATGCAGCATTGTCTCGGCACCGGTCTGGTGTCCGTTCCGTCGATCAAGAGCATCGACGTCCAGGGCGCGGACACCGTATCGATCAAGTTGAGCAGCCCGACTTCTGGGCTGCCCGGCTACCTCAGCACCCGTCTGGGTTTCGTCGTCTCGCCCGCCGCGCTGCGACAGTACGGTGACGAATTCGGTAACCATCCGGTCGGCGCCGGGCCCTACCAGCTCGCGCGCGCGGTGCCCAACAGCGAATACTCCTTCACGAGGTTCGCCGGATACCAGCCGGTGAGCGACCCCGCACCGCGAGCGGCGGGCATTGATATCGCGATCATCACCAGCGACACGGCACTGACGAACGCCTTGACCTCAGGGACAGCGGATTTCGCCTTCGGGATCGGCGAATCCGCGGCGCCCGCGCTCGAGCGCCTGCCGGGCATCACTGTGGAACGGCATCGGCAACTCGGCTTCACCGCGGTGGTGATCAACACCAAGAACCACCCGGTCGACAACCCGAAGGTACGGTTGGCGATGGAGTACGCGTTGGACCGCAAGGCCATCGCCACGGCCGCGCTGAACAGCGACGCGGGCACTCCCGCCTGGTCGGTCTACCCGCCGGGGGCGACCTTCCATGATTCCGCCAGCGACAACGCCTGGCCCTACGATCCGGACAAGGCGCGGCGGTTGCTCGCCGAGGCCGGCTACCCGAACGGCGTGCACGTGCGAGGCATCGCCGCCGCCGCGCCGCCGTTCTCCACCAACGCACTGCTGGTCGCGGAGCAGTGGAAAGCGGTCGGCATCGACGTCGAATTCACCAACGTTCCCGGTCCGCAGGCTATTTCGCAGTTCGTAGCGCACAACGGCGCGGACGTCTTCAGTGTCGGATGGCCTTCGCAGGCGTCGGCGCCGCTCAACTACAGCGCCCTGCTGGGTCCGACCTCCTACTACCGGCAGAACGCCGCGCCGAATCCGCAACTCGACCAGCTCATCGCACAGCTCAACAACACCTACACCGACGGCGAACAGCTCGAGGTCGTCAAGAAGATCAACCGGATCATCGTCGAACAAGCCGAATTCATCCCGCTCTACCACGGTCCCGCGGTGATCGCCTACACGCAGCGCGTGCAGGGAGTGGTTCCCTCGCTCAGCGGATCGCCCGAACTCGCGTACCTGGCCGTGTCATGAAGCGGATCCGTCCTCGTCGGCCGGTCGGGCCGATACTCGGGCGATCGGTGTCGATCCTGCTCACCGCGTTTCTGACGACGGTGATGACCTTCGGCCTGATCCATCTCGTGCCGGGCGGGCCCGCCGAGGCGCTGATCGGAGTGAGCAGCACCGATGTCGATCCCGCGGTCATCGAGCAGCGGCTCGGTCTCGACAAACCGCTGCCCGAGCAGTACCTCCGGTGGTTGAGCGGGGTGATCCGAGGCGACCTCGGGACCTCCCTGGTCAACAACGCGCCCGTCACCGATCAGGTGCTGCACCGCTTGCCGGTCAGCGCGGAACTCGTCGGGCTCGCGTTGGCGCTGTCGGCCGTGGTCGCGGTGCCGCTCGGTGTCTGGACCGCGTATCGGGCAGGCCGCCGGTCCGACGGGGTCGTTCGCGCGGCGTCCGGAATCGGGCTCGCGATACCGGAATTCTTCCTGGCCATCGTCTTGATCGACGTGTTCGCCGTCGGCCTCGGGTTGTTTCCCGCCTTGGGTTATGTACCTTTCGGCAAGGACCCGGTGGCGAATCTGCGCCACCTGGTCCTCCCCGCGGCGGCACTGGCGGCGGGCGCGAGCGCGATCGTGGTGCGTCAGGTGCGTGCCGCGATGATCGACGCGCTGTCCAGCGAATACGTGCGCGCCGCGCGGGCCATGGGACTGCGTGAGCGCACGATCGTGTGGCGTTACGCGCTACGTAACGTGTCGACGACCGTCGTGACGGTGTACGGGCTGCTCGCGATCGGCTTGCTCGGCGCCACCGTTGTGCTCGAGCAGATCTTCGTGCTGCCCGGCATGAGCGGCGCACTGGTCACCGCCATCGACACCCGCGACTATCCGATGCTGCAAGGCATCGTGCTGACCTACGTCGTGATCGTGCTCGGCATCAACGTGGTGGTCGACGCGGCCACCGGATTCCTCGATCCCCGGCTCCGAGCGGAGGCGAACGCATGAGCACCGTGACACTGGCCGGCGGAACTCGCTCGACCGGTGACGCCCGGCGGCGGTCCCGCACCGGGTTCTGGCTCGCCCTCGCGATTCTCGGCATCCTGATCGTGCTCGCGGTGCTGGCGCCGCTGGTGACGCCGTACAGCCCGACCGACCAAGATCTGACGAACAGGTTCGCAGGCCCGAGCGGTGCGCATCTGCTCGGGACGGACAGCTACGGCCGGGATGTGCTGAGCAGGTTGATCTGGGGCGGACGGTCCTCCTTCGTCGCGGTGGCCATCGCGGTCGGCGTCGGGCTCGCGGTCGGGCTGCCATGGGGGCTCGGCGCCGGATACGGTCCGGCCTGGTTGCGAATGTTGTTGCTGCGCGCGGCGGATGCATTCCTGGCGTTCCCGGCGCTGGTGCTGGCTGTGGCCATCACCGGTGTGCTGGGACCGGATCTGGTGACGGCCATGTGCTCGGTCGGCGTCGTGTTCGCTCCCGTCATCGCACGGCTTACCGCAGGGGGAGTGGCGCAGATCAGGCGTTCGGAGTACGTGCTCGGCGCGCAGCTGGCCGGCTGTCCGACGCACGTCACGCTGCTGCGGCACGTCCTGCCCAACGCGGCGGGACCGGTGATAGTGCAGGCCACGCTGTTCTCCGGACTCGCCTTCGCCATCGAAGCCGCGTTGTCGTTCATCGGCCTCGGCATCCAGCCGCCGACGCCGAGCTGGGGCGGCGATTTGAACAACGCCTACCAGCACATACTCGGCGCCCCGAATCAGGTGCTCGCACCGGGCGCGCTGATCGCGGTCGCGGTCATGGCCACGTATCGGATCGGCGACGAAGTTCGAGATCGCTTTTCCGAGCTCGGCTCGGCCCGTGCGGCCGAACAGTCCCGGCGAGAAGCCGAATAGCCCTGGTACGGGCGCACTTCGCGCGCAGGACGGAGGTGCGTCCGACGCTGCCGGGGCGGTGATACGGTGAACACGTCAACCGTCCCATCGACCGACAGTGAGTGGCCAGCGTTGGTGTCCGAGCCCGTTGTGAGCGAGGCCGAGCCTCGGAAAGGCGTCCCGCGCACCAAGCGCGGCGAACGGACGCGCACCGCGTTGATCACCGCGGCACGGGAGGTATTCGAGCGCGACGGGTACCTCGACGCCAAGATCTCCGAGATCTCGAAAGCCGCCGGGACGGCCTCGGGGTCGTTCTACACCTATTTCGACAGCAAGGAAGAGATCTTCGCGGCGGTCGTCGAGCAGGTGCAGGAAGAGATGCTGCACCCGCACGTTCGCGAGCGCACCGGCGTCACCGACCCGCGCGACCTCATCGAGGCGGCCAACCGGGAGTACCTGCGCTCCTACAAGCGCAACGCGCGCCTGATGGCCGTGTTCGAAGAGGTCTCCTTGATCAACGAGGACTTCCGCAGGCTGCGCATCGAACGAGGGAAGGCTTTCGCGGCACGCAACGCGAAGATGATCAGCGAGCTGCAGGAATCCGGCCGGGCCAGCGCGGACCTCGATCCCATGATCACCGCGCACGCTTTGTCGGTGATGGTCAGCCGGATGGCCTATACGGTCTTCGTCCAGGGTCATCGCATCCCGTTCGAGAAACTCGTCACCACCCTCACACAGCTGTGGGTGAACGCTCTGCAGCTCGAATCGGACTGATTCGCACTCTCCGAACCCTGTTTCCCTGGGATAGCCGGGCCGTGTGCCTGCTCTTTTCCCAATCGGCGGCCCCCCTTGTCCAAACTTGAAATTGACGTAGGATTCAAGTTTGTTGGATGCTCGGCCCGGCGTGGCCGACCGGGGGATCGCTCGCGCCAGGGGAATCTCGGAAGGAGATGTTCGTGAAGGTCGCTGGAAGAACCGCGATTGTCACTGGAGGCGGCGGCGGGATCGGCGGCGCGATCGCGCGGCTCTTGGTGCACGAGGGTGCGCGAGTGGTGGTCGCCGATCTGGACGCCGACGCGGCCGAGTCTCTCGTTCGGTCCATTCCGGAAGACGCCCCCGGCTCGGCGGTGGCTGTCGGGGCGGACGTGTCCGACGCGGCGCAGATCAGCGGGTTGATCGCGCGCGCGGAGGACGAGTTCGGTCCGGTCGACCTGTACTTCGCGAACGCGGGCGTCAGCGGACCGGTCGGTCTCGGCGACGACGCGGGCTGGGACACCGCGATCGATGTGAATGTCAACGCCCACGTGCGGGCCGCCCGGCTGCTGGTCCCCGGCTGGCTCGAACGGGGCGAGGGATACTTCGTCAGCACCGCCTCCGCGGCGGGATTGCTGACCCAGATCGGTTCGGCCTCGTACGCGGTCACCAAGCACGCGGCCGTCGGGTTCGCCGAGTGGTTGTCGGTCACCTACGGCGACAACGGAATTCGGGTGAGCTGCCTGTGCCCGATGGGCGTCGAGACGAAGCTGCTGCGCGCGGGAGCCGAGTCGGGAGACGTGCTCGGTGCGGCGGCGACCAGGGCGGTCACCACCGCCGGGGCGGTGTTGAGCCCGGAGGCGGTCGCGACGGTGGTACTGGACGCCGTCGACGAGGAGCGTTTCCTGATCTTGCCGCATCCCGAGGTGCTCCAGATGTACCGCGGCAAAGGGGCGGACTACGACAGGTGGCTGGGTGGCATGCGCCGCTACCAGGCCGCGCTGTTGCAGACGGCGGAGTGAATCGCGTCGTCGAACGGTGAACGTGGCCTGAACCTCGGTGCGAGCGGGGGTTCGGGCCGCGTGCGCGGGGAAACTTGATGATGAACTCATGTTCGATTAGCGTTCGACCTGGATGCAGGGCGAATCGAGAGGCGAGAGCGAGGGGTAGTGATGCCGAAAACGACGCGGGGTGACATCGCGGCGGAGGGCATCCCATCGCTTGCCGACACATCGGTCCTGCGCGAGCTGCCGATCACGGCGCGGGGTGCGCGAACGCGCGCGGCGCTGGTCGCCGCGGCTCGGACGGTATTCGAACGCGACGGCTATCTCGAGGCCAGGTTGTCCGATATCGCCGCGGAAGCGAAGTGCTCGACGGGCTCCTTCTACACCTATTTCGCGGGCAAGGAGGAGGTCCTGCAAGCGGTGCTCGACCTCGCCCAGGGCGAGATGCTGCACCCTGGCATGCCCCGGCTCGATCCGGACGAGGCGTCACCCGCGGCGGTCATCGAGGCGAGCAATCGGGCCTACTTCGAGACGTACAAACGCAACGCGAAGCTGATGGCCATCCTCGATCAGGTGGCCTCCATCGATCCGAAGTTCCGCGAGGCCCGTCGGCGGCGCAGTCGCGCCTTCTGGGAGCGCAACGCTCGCTCGATCGCGGAGCTGCAGGAGCGCGGGCTGGCCGATCCCGAGCTCGATCCGCACCAAGCGGCCCGAGCGCTGTCGGGCATGGTGGGGCGAATGGCGTACTACGCGTTCGTCCTCGGTGAAGAGGCAAGCATCGACGAGTTGGTGCGCACCGCCACGCGACTGTGGGTGAACGCGGTGCGTATCGGGCCTGCGGCGGCCTGAGCGCGGATCAGGCGCCGCGCCACACGGGCGGGCGCTTCTCGGCGAACGCGCGTGCTCCTTCCAGCGCGTCCGCCGAGGTGTTGACGGTGCGGACGATCTCGAGCTGGGCGTGGAACGCGTCCGTATCGGTGTATCGAATGGCTTGGGAGAGAACCTGTTTCGTTCCGCGAATGGCAAGGGGTCCGTTCTCGGCGATGCGTGCGGCCAGTGCCTCGGCCGTCCGGAGGGCTTGTCCGGGTTCGGTGATCGCGTTGACAAGACCGAACTGATGCGCGCGGACCGCGCCGAGGGTGTCACCGGTCAGGGCGATCTCCATCGCCAGCTGGTAGGGGAGTGTCTTCGGCAGCCGCAGGACGCCGCCACCCGCCGCGATCAGGCCGCGTTTCACTTCCGGCAGGCCGAACTTCGCGTCGGTGGCGGCGACGATGAGGTCGCACGCGAGCGCGAGCTCGAAGCCGCCCGCGAGGGCCCAGCCCTCCACGGCGGCGATGAGCGGTTTCGTCGGCGGTCGCTCGGTGAGGCCGCCGAATCCGCGCTCGGGCAGGACCGGATGCTCGCCGTCGGCGAATGCCTTCAGGTCCATTCCGGCGCTGAACGTGCCCCCGGCGCCGGTGAGGATTCCGACCGCGAGGTCGGGCCGGGATTCGAATTCGTCGATCGCGTCCGCCAGCGCGTGGGCGACCGCGCGGTTCACCGCGTTGCGCGCCTCGGGGCGGTTGATCGTGATGGTGGCAATGCCGTCGGCGAATTCGGTCAGAACGACGCTCACCGCGGACTCCTCTCGGGGGCTTCTCGTGGCCGCCGCGGGTGCGGCTCGGCCGCGTGATGCTCGGCGCCCGCGCGGTCGGCCGTGTCGCCGTGACGCTAGCGAAATCTGAATTCGAGTTCAACATCGTGTCGGTATCCATGGCATGACCTGGTCTTTCGAGTTCTTCGTGAGGCAAGTCACAGACGATTTCCGGGGTGCTCGGTATTGACGCGGCGGCACCCGTCCCGCAAGGTGGCGGGAGGAAAGTAAGCGCTTAGTTAGTTCCTGCACGCTCGGCACCTCACTGCAATTCCACGACAAGCAGATCGGCCTGGAAACGATGTGCGTCGGCGGTGGCCGGGGGCACGGCCATGGTGCTCGAACGACTGTCGTGACCGCAGGCAACAACCGAAAGGATCGACCCGACCCGTGAACAGGTTCGAAGGAAAGACCGCCATCGTCACCGGCGCCAGCCGTGGCATCGGCCTCGGCATCGCCCAGCGTCTGGTCGACGAGGGCGCGAAGGTCGTCATCACCGCCCGCAACGAGAAGTCGCTCGACGAGGCCGTCGAGACGCTGGGCGGTCCGGATCGGGCGCTGGCCGTCGCCGGGCGCTCCGACGACGTCGCCCACCAGGCCGAGACCATCGAGCGGGCGATCGAAGCCTTCGGCAGCGCGGACCTGCTCGTCAACAACACCGGAATCAACCCGGTCTTCGGCCCGATGGTGGAGCTGCCGCTGGAGGCTGCCCGCAAGATCGTCGAGGTCAACTGCCTGGCCGCGCTCTCGTGGGTCCAGCAGGCGTACCAGGCGTGGATGAAGGAGCACGGCGGCGCGATCGTGAACGTCTCCTCGGTCGCCGGGCTGAAGCCCGCGCCGGGCATCGGTTTCTACGGCTCCAGCAAGGCGATGCTGACCCACATCACCCAGGAACTCGCCGTCGAACTCGGCCCGAACCTGCGGGTCAACGCCGTCGCCCCGGCCGTCGTGAAGACCAAGTTCGCCAGCGCCCTGTACGAGGGCCGCGAGGACGAGGTCGCCGCGGCCTACCCGCTCAAGCGGCTCGGCGTGCCCGAGGACATCGGCAGCGTCGTCGCCTTCCTGCTCTCCGAGGACGCCGCGTGGCTCACCGGACAGCTGCTCGTCGTCGACGGCGGCGTCACCCTCACCGGCGGTGTCTGACGTGACGGCGATGAAGGCGTGGCGCGTCCACGAACTCGGCGAGCCGGGCACGGTGCTGCGGCTCGACACCGTGGAGCGCCCCGAGCCCGGTCCACGTCAGGTCCTTGTCCGCGTCACCGGCGCCGCGGCGAACTTCCCTGACGTGCTGATGTGTCGCGGCCTGTACCAGGTGCGCCCGCCGCTGCCGTTCACGCCGGGCGTGGAGGTGTGCGGCTTGGTGGTGGCCGTGGGGTCCGACGTCGCCGGGATCGCGCTCGGCGATCGCGTGATCGGCGGAACCGCCCTGCCGCACGGCGGATTCGCGGAATTCGCCCTGATGGACGCCGCGCAGACGTTCCCCGCGCCGCCCGCGCTCGACGACGCCGAGGCGGCCGCGCTGTACATCGGATACCAGACCGGATGGTTCGGATTGCATCGCCGCGCCGGTCTGAAGGCCGGGGAGACCCTGCTCGTGCACGCCGCGGCCGGTGGCGTCGGCAGTGCCGCCATCCAGCTCGGAAAGGCCGCGGGCGCCAAGGTGATCGGAGTCGTCGGCGGTCCCGAGAAGGCGGCATATGCCGCGAAGCTCGGCGCCGATGTGGTGATCGATCGCCGGACGGAGGATTTCGTCGAGGTCGTCAAGAAGGTGACGAACAATCGGGGCGCCGACGTCGTCTACGACCCGGTCGGCGGCGATGTCTACGCGCGATCGACGAAATGCATCGCCTTCGAAGGCCGGATTCTGGTCGTTGGCTTCGCCGGCGGGGAAATCCAAACGGCCGCACTGAATCACGCGCTGGTCAAGAACTATTCGGTCGTCGGCCTGCACTGGGGTCTGTACAACGCCTACGAACCGGCCGCGGTCGCCGAATGCCATCGCACGCTGACCCGGCTCGCCGCGGAGGGCGCGATCAGGCCACTGGTCAGCGAACGGCTGACGTTGGACGGCATCGCCGAGGGCGTGCAACGCCTCGCCGACGGCAAGACCGTCGGTCGAGTGGTCTACGCGCCGTAACCGCCGAACACACACCACAGAGGAGAACACCATGAGCAACCAGACGCCGCGGATCGCGGTCGTCACCGGCGCGGCGCGCGGCATCGGCGCGGGCGTCGCACGACGGCTCGCCGCGGACGGCATGGCCGTAGCCGTGCTCGATCTGGACGAGGCTGCGGCCAAGCCCGTGGCCGACGAGATCGAAGCCGCGGGCGGCCGCGCACTGGCCATCGGCGCGGACGTGGCCGACGAAGCCGCGGTGACGGCGGCCGTGGACCGCGTCGTCGCCGAACTCGGTCCCCCGACGGTGCTCGTCAACAATGCGGGCATCCTTCGCGACAACCTGCTGTTCAAGATGACCGTCGACGATTGGGACGCCGTCATGGGCGTGCACCTGCGCGGCGCGTTCCTGTGCACCCGCGCGGTGCAGCGCTACATGATCGACCAGGGCTGGGGGCGCATCGTCAGCCTCTCCAGCACGTCGGCGCTCGGCAACCGCGGCCAGGCCAACTACGCCGCGGCCAAGGCCGGTATCCAGGGCTTCAGCAAGACGCTCGCACTCGAACTCGGCAAGTTCGGCGTCACCGCCAACGCCGTTGCGCCAGGATTCATCGAGACGGACATGACCGCGGCCACGGCCGAACGAATGGGCGTGTCCTTCGAGGAATTCAAGAAGGTGGTGATTGCACAGATCCCCGTCGCTCGCGCGGGAACGCCCGATGACATCGCGCACACCGTGTCGTTCCTGGTGAGCGAGGGCGCGGGATTCGTGTCCGGCCAGGTCATTTACGTGGCCGGCGGACCTCGGGACTAGGACGGAAGGACATCGACCGATGAAGGTATTCCAGGGCTTGGCCGAGCTGGAGAAGGCCATCGGAACTCACCTCGGATACAGCGACTGGCACACCGTGACCCAGGAGCAGATCAACCTTTTCGCCGAGGCGACGGGTGATCACCAGTGGATTCACGTGGATCCGGTGAAGGCGGCGACGGGACCGTTCGGGACGACCATCGCCCACGGATTCCTCACGCTCTCACTGATTCCGATGCTGACCCAGCGGATCTATCGCGTGGACGGCTTGTCGATGGGCGTCAATTACGGCGCCAACAAGGTCAGGTTCCCGGCCCCGGTGCCGGTGGGATCCCGGCTGCGCGCGGGCGTCGAGTTGCTCTCGCTCACGCAGGCCACCCTGGGATTCCAGGCTGTCAGCCGCGTCACCGTCGACATCGAAGGCGCCGCCAAGCCCGCGTGTGTCGCCGAGACCGTCTCGGTGCTGGTGCCTTGATGAGCGATGGTCACGGCAAGGATCTGCCCGGCTTGGACATGGATCGCCTGACGGCATGGCTGGACGATGTCGAGCCGGGCCTGCTCACCGGGCCGCTCACCGGTCGCTTGATCGCCGGTGGGAGATCCAATCTGACCTACGAGATCAGCGACGGCAAATCGGCATGGATCGTGCGGCGGCCGCCGCTCGGTCACGTGCTGGCGACCGCGCACGACATGTCCAGGGAATACCGGGTCATGACCGCGCTGGCCGACACCGGCGTACCCGTTCCCATCACCTACGCGCTCTGCGAGGATCCCGAGGTCCTCGGCGCCCCCTTCTATCTGATGGAGCGGGTGATCGGGACGCCGTACCGCACGGCGGCCGAGCTGACGGCGGTCGGCGCGGAACGGACGCGAACCATCTCGGCCGGAATGGTCGACGCGCTGGCCGATCTCCACACCGTCGATCCGGCGAAGGCTGGACTCGCGGATTTCGGACGCCCGAGCGGATTCCTCGCGCGGCAGGTGCACCGCTGGAAGAAGCAAATGGACGCCTCCTACTCCCGGGAACTGCCGAGCGCGGACGAGCTGTACGGAAAGCTGGCGGCCCACCAACCCCCGCAGTCTCCGGACGGAATCGTGCACGGCGACTACCGGCTCGACAACATCCTGGTGGACTCCGGGGACCGGGTGGTCGCCATCATCGATTGGGAGATGGCCACCCTGGGTGATCCGCTCACCGATGTGGCGCTCCTGCTGCTGTACCAGCGCCTCGGCGATATCGGCGTCACCGGTGTGAGCGACGTGGCCCTCGCACCGGGGTTTCTCACCGAGACCGAACTGCTCGACCGGTACGCCGAACGCAGCGGCCGCGACCTCGCGCACTTCGGTTTCTATCTGGGGCTGGCCGCCTTCAAACTCGCGGCGATCCTCGAGGGCATCCACTACCGTCATCTCCACGGGCAAACCGTGGGTTCCGGCTTCGAGACCGTGGGATCCGGGGTCGAACCCCTGCTGCGCACCGGTATCGACGCCCTCGCGGAGAACACTCGATGACCGGCACGGTTCTCGACGACCTGCGTCGGCGCGTGCGCGTCGGCCTCGGCAGTCCCGGTGAGCAACCGGTCGGTGCTCACCGAGCTCATCGATCTACGGCTGGGAGAGGACTGAATCCATGGAATCGACACAGATCCGGCTCGCCGCCCGGCCCGAAGGCGAGCCCAAAGACAGCGACTTCGCTGTCGCGACGGTCGACCTGCCGGAACTCGAAGACGGTCAGGTGCTGCTTCGTGTGCTCTACCTGTCGCTGGATCCGTACATGCGGGGCAGGATGAGTGCGGCCAAGTCCTACGCCGCGCCCGTGGAATTGGGCGAGGTGATGGTCGGCGCCACCGTCTGCAAGGTGGTCGAGTCCCGAGCGGATTCGCTCGTGCCGGGGGACGTGGTGCTGTCGTACTCGGGCTGGCAGAGCCATGCGGTCGCCGGCGCTCGTCACGTACGGAAATTGGACCCGGAGTCCGCGCCGGTCTCGACCGCGCTCGGCGTTCTCGGCATGCCCGGGTTCACCGCGTACGGGGGCCTGCTCGAAATCGGCCGCCCGCAGCCCGGTGAGACCGTCGTGGTCGCGGCGGCCACCGGTCCGGTCGGCTCGGCCGTCGGGCAGATCGCCCGAATCAAAGGCGCGCGCGCCGTCGGTATCGCGGGCGGACCCGAGAAGTGCCGCGCCCTGCTCGACGAATTCGGATTCGACGCGGCGGTCGACCACCGTGCGCCCGATTTCGCGGAGCGACTGGCCGAGGCGGTGCCGGACGGCATCGACGTGTATTTCGAGAACGTCGGGGGACAGGTGGCCGAGGCCGTCGTCCCGCTGCTCAATCGCTTCGCCCGGATGCCGGTGTGCGGCCTGGTGGCGCAGTACAACGCCACGGAACTGCCCGCGGGCCCCGACCGATTGCCCGGATTCATGCGGCAGATCCTGACACTGAGCCTGACGGTGCGCGGCTTCATCCAGGACGAGTTCATCCCCACCCGGCAAGCGGACTTCCTCCGCGACATGTCGGGGTGGATCCGCGACGGCTCGGTCCGATACCGGGAAGACGTCGTGGAAGGGCTCGAGAACGCACCCGAGGCGTTCCGGGCCATGCTGGCAGGCCGCAATTTCGGCAAGGCGCTCATCCAGGTCGGCGATTGAGCCCGAGCCGGCGATCCCACCATCGAACGGTGCCGTGACATGCCCTGTCACGGCACCGTTCGTGTCTGTGCCGCGTCTCGTCGCGCGGCCCAAAGTTGAATCCGATGTCGAATTCAAGTACGGTGCGAAGGAACCCAACAGTCACCACGAGGAGTTGCCATGTTCGAGTTCTCGGAGCGAGCGCGCCGATACCAGGAGGACTTGCTCACCTTCATGGACGAGCACGTCTATCCCGCGGAGTCGATCTATCACGCGCAGATGACGGAGTCGGGTGATCCGCACTTCCATCCGCCGATTCTCGAAGAACTCAAGACCGAAGCGCGCAAGCGCGGTCTGTGGAATCTGTTCCACCCGCACCCGGAGTGGGGGCCGGGCCTGACCAACCTGGAATACGCGCCGCTCGCCGAGATCATGGGCCGCAGCGCACACCTGGCGCCGGAGGCGACCAACTGCAACGCGCCGGACACCGGGAACATGGAAGTCCTGACGCTGTTCGGCACGCCCGAGCACAAGGAGACGTGGCTGCGGCCGCTGCTGGACGGCGAGATCGCCTCGGCGTTCGCGATGACCGAGCCCGCGGTCGCCAGCTCGGATGCCACCAATATCGAGCTACGCATGCGGCCCGACGGCGACGAGTACGTGCTCAACGGCCGGAAGTGGTGGACCTCCAACGCCTTGCACAAGAACTGCAAGGTCCTCATCGTCATGGGCAAGACGGATCCGGACGGGCCCGTGCACCGTCAGCAGAGCATGATGGTCGTCCCGATCGACACCCCGGGCGTGACGGTCCTGCGCAACCTGCCGGTCTTCGGGTACCAGGACCGGGAGGGGCACGCGGAGGTGGTGTTCGAGAACGTCCGCGTGCCGCGCACCGCGCTGCTGGCCGGTGAGGGCGACGGGTTCATGATCAGCCAGGCCCGGCTCGGGCCGGGACGGATCCACCATTGCATGCGCGCGATCGGCATGGCCGAACGGGCGCTGGACCTGATGATCGATCGGGCGCAGTCGCGGACGACGTTCGGCGCGCCGGTGGCCGACCGCGCCAACATCCAGGATTGGATCGCCGAGTCCCGCATCGAGATCGAGATGGCGCGATTGCTGACCCTCAAGGCCGCCTATCTGATGGACACCGTCGGCAACCGCAATGCGCGCGTCGAGATCGCCGCGATCAAGGTGGCCGCGCCTGAGGTCGCGCTGAAAGTGGTCGACCGCGCCATTCAGGTCCACGGCGGCGGCGGCGTCTCCGAGGACTTCCCCTTGGCGAGCATGTACGCGCACCTGCGGACGTTGCGTCTGGCCGACGGGCCGGACGAGGTGCACAAGCGCACGATCGCCCAGATGGAGCTGCGCCGCCGCGACCCCTCGTGGGGCAAGCGAAAGTAACCGAACGGAAGAACCGACACAACCCACTCCAAGAGGAGGAACCGATGGCCGAACCCTGCGTGGTGGTGGCGACCATGATCGCGAAGCCGGGCCAGGAAGAGCTGGTGGAGAAGACGTTGCGGGCGGCCGCGCCCGCCGTCCACGCCGAGCCTGGCTGTCTGCTGTACGCCCTGCATCGACGGATCGGTGAACCCGGCCGTTTCGTGATGATCGAGAAATGGGAATCGAAGGAAGCGCTGCGCACCCACGGCCAGGGCGCCGCACTGCGTGAGGTCGGTGCGGCATTGAGCGACGCGCTCACCGGTCCGGCCGAGGTGCTGGTCTTCGACGCGTTGCCCGCGGGCGATCCCGAACTGGGAGCGCTCTGATATCAGAACTCGCCGGTCGGGCGAGTCGGCTCGACGGCGTTGGACGTCGTGCCGCGAGATGGCTCGCGGCACGACGTCACGAACGAGAAGAGATCTCATGACGAAAACTCAGCAGGTGCGCCTCGCGCGGCGCCCGTCGGGACTGCCCGACGCCGACACCTGGAACGTGACGACCGAGGAGCTTCCCGAGCTCGCCGCGGGACAGATTCTGGTCAAGATCGACTTCATCTCCCTCGATCCCGCGATGCGCGGATGGCTCAACGACGTGCGCTCGTACCTGCCGCCGGTCGGGATCGGCGAGGTGATGCGATCGCTGGACATCGCGACGGTCGTCGAGTCGACGCACCCGGACTTCTCCGCCGGCGACACCGTCAGCGGAACCTTCGGGGTGACCGAGTTCGCGATCAGCGACGGGAAGGGCGTCCAGAAGGTCGACGCGGGCGTGGCATCGGGGCCCACCTGGCTCGGCACGCTCGGAATGCCGGGCATGACAGCCTATTTCGGCCTGCTCGAGGTCGGGAAGCTGCGCGCGGGGGAGACCGTCGTCGTGTCGGCCGCGGCCGGAGCCGTCGGCAGCGTGGTGGGGCAGATCGCGAAAGCCAAGGGCGCCACCGTCATCGGCATCGCCGGTGGAGCGGAGAAGTGCCGGTGGCTCACCGAGGAGCTCGGTTTCGACGCGGCCGTCGACTATCGGAACGAGGACGTCCTGCGGCGGTTGCGCGAAGTGGCCCCCAAGGGGATCGACGTCTACTTCGACAATGTGGGCGGCGACATCCTCGACGCCGCGCTCGCCAATCTCCGCTTCGGCGCCCGGGTTGTGCTGTGCGGGGCGATCTCGGCCTACAACGACGACAAGCTGCCGCCCGGGCCGTCGCGTTACATGTCGCTGTTGGTCTTCCGCGCGTCCATGACCGGATTCGTCGTCATGGACTACGCCGACCGCTACGGTGAGGCCGTCGCGGAGATCTCGCAATGGCTGGCCGACGGGACGCTCAAGAGCCGCGAGCACGTCGTCGAGGGCGGCGTCGGACGGTTCGGTGAGACGCTCAACATGCTGTTCGCCGGAGCGAACGTCGGAAAGCTCGTGCTAGCGCTCTGAATTCGAGGCGTCAGGGCCCCGCGCGACACCGCGCGGGGCCCTTTCCGGCGGCCGCCGGGGCGTTCACTTTGCCTAGCGGATCGTCCAGTTCAGGTCGTGGCCGGGGCACCGACGTGGATCCAGCTCTGCGTCGCTGGTCGATGGCGCAGAGCCGGTTCCCGAGAATTCAGTCGACCGAGGCGGGTCCGAGGGGGGCGAAGGCAGGCGGTCTGCGGTCGAGGTAGCTCGTGACGCCTTCGGTCGCGTCCGGATGGGCGAACGCCGCGAGCATCAGATCGTCGGCCAGGGCTACCGCGGCCGCGAAGTCGGAATCCATGGCGCGATGGACCTGGCTCTTGACGATGCTCATCGAGGCGGGGGAGCAGAAGTTCGCCAGGTCGGTCGCGTAGTCGACCGCGGATTGCAGCAGCGTCTCCTGCGGACAGAGGCGGTCGACGAGCCCCATCGCATGGGCCTCGTCACCGCGAATCACTCGGCCGGACAGCAGCAGATCCAGCGCACGGCTGCGGCCGATCACGCGGGGGAGCAGCCAGGCGATCCCGTACTCCGCGATCAAGCCGCGGCGAACGAATGCCGTCGTGAACTTCGCGTCGGGGGTGCTGAATCGCAGGTCGCAATAGAGTGCCTCGACCAGTCCGAGTCCGGCGACCGCGCCGTTGATCGCCGCGATCAACGGTTTGCGTACCGAGAGCGGGAACTCGCGGGGGCGCTGCCGTTCCGGGGCGGTGAGATCCGTCGCCGAACTCGCTGCGGCCAGATCGTCCATGTCCGCTCCGGCGCAGAAGCCCCGCCCCGCCCCGGTGACGACGATGGCTCGGACCTCAGGGTCGTTCTCCGCACCGTCCAGCAATTCGAAGTAGCGGCGCTCGAGCGTGTCGTTCCAGGCGTTGAGCCGGTCCGGCCGGTTGAGCGTCAATATCAGTACCGGGCCGCGTTTCTCGGCCAGAACGGTGTCGGTGGATGCCTGGGCGGTCGTGCTCATCGCCGTGTCCCTTCGTCGTGCTCGCTGACAGGTGCTTCCGGGTGGAGGTCGGTGGATCACCGGGCTCACGATCGGCCGAGAGCGGCCCAGAGCCGCTGAGTGGTGTCCGCCGCGTCGCGGTGCAGGACGCCCGCGAGTCCGGCGCGCTCGGCCGCGACGATATTCTGCGGCAGGTCGTCCACCATCACGGTCGCTTCGGGATCGACATCCAAACGGGCGCAGGCGATGTCGTACGCGCGCCGGGAGGGCTTGCGCACTCCGATCTCGCCGGAGATGGTGACGGCGTCGAACATCGAAGCGAGATCGAATCCGGCGTAGCAGTCGTCGCCCAGTGAATTCGACAGCAGCCCCACGCGGAACCCGGCATCCCTGACTTCGGCCACCAGCTCGATCATGGCGTGGTCGGCGCGCATTCCGGACTGAATACGGCGCACGAGCCCGGTGCCGTCCACCTCGACGCCGTGTGCCCGCAGCCGCACGGCGAAGCCCTGTTCGAACTCTCGCTCGCGCATGCGCCCTTCCTCGTGCGCGACCAGCAGTTCCCGCGCCTCCGCGTCGTCCCTGAACAGGCGCAGCGGTAAGCGTGGGTCGCAGCCGAGCGACTCGCCGAAGGCCTGGAACGCGTCGAAGACGCTGGACGTCAGCACACCCCCGAAGTCGAACAGCACAGCGGTCGCCCGGACGGGGTGCTCGGTGGTTGCGAGTGTCGGACTGGTCATGGGATTCCCTTTCCGCTCGGTGCCGCCGGACCGGACGGGGCGTCATGGTGTCGAGTGCGTGCGGCTGGCGGCGGCGCGGCCGAGCGCTTGGTGCGAGTGTCCAGTTTCGTTTCCGGAATCGAGCGTAGTTGAATCTGAGTTCATGTTCAATCCCGATTGCCGACCGTGAGCGGGCGTTTTGCTCGGCGGTGTGACCCGGCGGGCCATACCGGTCCGCAGGTTTCGGACGGATGGATGCGAGACTGTGCCGGTGACCGGATCAGAAGACCGCTCGCGCGCGGACGAGACGCGAGCACGGCTGTTGGAAGCCGCTGTCGCCGCGTTCGCCGAGCGTGGCTTCCACGGCTCGACGACCCGCGACATCACCTCGATCGCCGGCCTCAGCGCCGCGGCGATCTACGTTCATCACCGTTCCAAGGAGGAGTTGCTCTACCAGGTCTCGCGTGCGGGTCACCAGGACACCCTGGGCAGAATCCGGGGGGCCGTCGCCTCCGCGGACGACCCGGTGGGCCAGTTGATCGCGGTGATGCGGGAATTCTCGATCCATCATGCCCGCGCGCACACCGTGGCCAGGGTCATCAACTACGAGCTCGCCGCGCTGAGTCCGGAACATCAGCGGGAGATCACGGCGATCCGGCGGCTCATCGACCGCGAGGTGCGCAGCCTGATCGAGCGCGGCGTCGCGGCGGGCGTCTTCGACAACCCGAATCCGCGCATGGCGGCGATCGCGCTGCTTTCGCTCGGCATCGACCTCGCGCGGTGGTACCGGGACGACGGTCCGTGGTCACCCGAGGAGATCGGCGACTACTACGTCGACCTCGGCCTGCGCATCGTCGGCGCGCGGAAACGGGACACCTGACCTGCCGCGGATTCGCGGGCTGCGCCCGTGAAGCCACCGACTCGGTGCGACTGCCTCCACTCCATCTCTTGAACTTGACATCGGATTCGGGTAATTGTCGAAGTCGAGTTTTCAGTACAACGAGATATCGGAGCAGTCTCTTGACAACGGTCTCCCCGCACAGTGCTCGTCTGACCTTCCGCGCCCTCGAGCCCATCCACGGAATGATCTACTTCACCCCGCACGGCGCCGACGCGTATCGCGACCTGGGCATCACGAATCCGCGGATGATGTACTTCGCATCCAGGTCCGCTGCCTTCGGTCCGGTGGCGGCCGATGTCACCGTGGCCGCGTTCTTCAACTTCAATCCGGCCGCGGTGCACGCCGTCCTCCCGGCCGCGTGGGAAATCGCCACTCCCGCGGCGATTCTGCGCGCCAGGTCGGTCGCCGCGGACCGATCGCTGCGACAGGCGTGGGGCGATGACGTCACCGGCGCCGACGTGCGCGAGGCCGCCGATCTGGCCCGGCGAGCCGCCGAACGCGCCTGCGAGCGGCCCCAGGGGCGTGCGCTGTTCGCGGCCCACGCGGCGCTGCCCTGGCCCGACGAGCCGCACCTGGTGCTCTGGCATGCCCAGACCTTGCTGCGGGAGTACCGAGGCGACGCCCACGTGGCCCTGCTCGCGACGGAGGGGCTCGACGGTGTCGAAGCGTTGATCACGCACAGTGCGACCGGCGAGATCGCGGCAGAGGTGCTGCGCGTGAGCCGAGCCTGGAGCGAGGAGGACTGGGCTTCCGGCGTGGACCGGCTCCGTGGTCGGGGATGGTTGGCGGACGGGGATCTCGCACTGAATGAGCACGGCGCAGCCCGGCGCGGGGCGATCGAGGAGAAGACCGACGAGCTGGCGGTCTATCCGTACGAGGCGATCGGCGAAGAGGGGTGCGCACGGCTGCGTGCGCTGACCTCGTCGTTGGCGATCCGGGTCATCGAAGGCGGCCTGGGATTTCCGCCTGCGCTGTCGGAGCGCTACCGGCAGATCCAGGCCGGATCTCGGTGAGGCGGGCGAATGTGGCGGCGGTGCGACCGGAGATCACCCAGGTACTCGCGATTCCCCCGGCCGTGGTCAGGGAGATCCCGCCGGAGTTCGAGGACGGCAACCGGCACATGAACGTGACGCACTACTTCGGGCTGCACGGCGAGGCGATGTGGCAGCAACACCGTGCGCTCGGTTACGCCGGGTCGGGCAGGTTCGGTCTGTTCGCGATGGAGCAGCACGTCGCCTATTACCGGGAAGTGCTGGTGGGACACGAGGTCTCGGTGCACGTGTGCGATCTGGGGCGCACCGACAAGGTCATGCGCGGCATCTCGTACTTGGTCAATCGCAGCGTCGGCGAGGTCGCGAGCTCGTTCGAATTTCTGAGCATGAACGTCGATCGGGTGTCTCGTCGCCCTGCGGAGTTCGAGGACACCGTCGCCGGGGCCTTGGACGCATCGATCGCGCGCGCTCGGTCGCTCGGTTTCGGTCCCGAGAACGGCGTGCTCGAATTGCGCCCGACGACGGTCCGGGCGCGGGACTGAGCGGCTCCGGGCGGCGGCGTAGCGGCTTCGCGACGCCGCCGCCCGATCGGGCCGCGCGCTGAAAGCTGTTGCGGTCCCGCTCTCTTCGATTCAGCCGAGGCTGCGGGCGAAGTCGATCAGAGCGGCGTTCACTTCGGCCGCGCGTTCCTGTTGGATCCAGTGCCCCGCACCCTCCAGGATGATCGACCCGCGCAGGTCGGACAGCACGGAGGTCATCTTGGCGGTCGGGGTGAACCGGATGACCGGGTCCTCCGACCCGGCGATGAACAGCGCGGGCCGGTCGATCTTCGCGTCGGCCAGGTCCGCGGTGAGCTCCCAGTTCCGGTCCAGGTTGCGGTAGTAGTTGAGCCCGCCGGTGAAGCCGGTGGCGGTGAAAGTCTCGACGTAGTAGCCCAGTTCGGCTTCGCTCGTCCAGTCCGGGACCGCGGGCTCCGCGCCGACCAGAGCACGGGCGCTGATGACGTCGTCCATGAGCAGGGTGCGTCGCACGTCCGCCGCCAGCGCGGCGTCGGCTACGCCCGGCTCCTGGAACCAGCACATGTAGAAGTCGTCGCCGAGCCGGGACCGCAGGATCGTCATCGGCGGCGCCGAGGAGCGCGGAGTGACCGGAACGCTCAGGCCCGCGACCGCCCGCACCCGGCTCGGATACCGAAGGGCGAATTGCCAGACCACCGACGCGCCCCAGTCGTGGCCGACGAAGATCGCGTCGTCGAGACCCGCGTCGTCGAGCAGGCCGACCAGATCGGCGCACAGGGCGGTGACGTCGTAGTCCTCGATCCGGTCCGGGCGGGCGCTGCCGCCGTACCCGCGCATATCCGGGGTCAGCGTACGGAAGCCTGCCTCGGCGAACGCGAAAACCTGATGGCGCCAGGAAAATCCGAGCTCGGGGAAGCCGTGGCAGAAGACGACCGCGGGCCCCTCGCCGTGGTCGACGACCCGCAACTCGATCCCATTCGTCGCGACCTGGCGGCTGCCGAGTCGCAGCCACTCATCCAGCAGATTGCGTGTTTCCATCCCGGGGTCCACCTCGTGTTCGGATGCTGTGTCGCTCATCGACGGTATTCAATTTTGACGTCGAATTCAACTAGCTCGACGGGTCGTGCGGCGGTGGCTGCCCGCCACGCCTCAGACGAACAGGTCGGGGTCGGAAGCGGTGATCTGATCCCACAGCGGCTGGGCCTGGAACCAGCCCGCACGGTGGGTGCCGACCTGTTCTCGCGTGATCAGAGCCGTCTCCCGGTCGATCAGCTTGGGACGTCCCGCGGCCATCGCCAGGAGCTGAGCCTGGCAGGAGCGTTCCATCGTGATGAACCACCACACGGCCTCGGCCACGGAGTGCCCGACCGTGAGCAGGCCGTGGTTCTGCAAGATGACGGCCTTGCAGGAACCCAGCGCGCCGGCGATCCTGCGTCCCTCCTCGGCTTCGTTGACGACGCCGCGGTAGTCGCTGTAGACAGCGTGGTCCTCGAAGAACGCGCACGCGTCCTGGGTGATCGGATCGAGCGGGATGCCCAGGCTGGAGAACGCCTTGCCGTGTACGGAATGCGAGTGCGCCGCCGCCACCACATCGGGACGGGCGGCATGGACGTGCGAATGGATCACGAAAGCCGCCCTGTTGACGGGCCGGTCGCCATGTAGCACTGCGCCTCGGTGATCCACCAGCACTAGGTCCGAGGCCTTGATATGGCTGAAGCTCATGCCGAATGGATTGACCCAGAAGTAGTCCGGGTTCTCGGGGTCGCGGACGGTGATGTGTCCCGCGACCCCTTCGGCGAAACCGAATCTGCCGAAGAGGCGGAATCCCGCGGCGAGCTGTTCTTTGCGGTACTGGCGTTCGGCCTCGATCGAATCGAACGTCGGCGGCGTCGGCAAGGCCGCGCCTTCGGACTGCGGACCGATGGCTGCGATGTGCGGGGCGTTCACGGAGGCCTCCTGAGGGTCGCGCGGGTGGGCGTCGACCGGTGCGATGGCGTGCCGGTGCGCCGTGGATGTGCGCGCGAGGCCGCCGGGCGGCTCAGTGGCGCGCAGCGCTCAGCATAGGCGAATGTGACGTCAGATTCATGTTTATCCGAAAGGCCGTCGGCGGGGAATCCGGGCGGGCCCACCCCTGGAAACGGGTCGGGCAGGGCCGATGCGGTGTGTCGGTCCTGCCCGATCTCGTGTGATGTCGCCCGTGTCCCCGTCTTCCAGCGTGAGGACGGACGCGACTACGTGTCAGCTGTAGTTGTAGAAACCGCGGCCGGTCTTGCGGCCGAGGCGGCCCGCGTCGACCATCCGGCGCAGCAGCGCGGGCGGGGCGTAGTGCGGCTCGGCGAACTCCGCGTACAGCGACTCCGCGGCGGCCAGGGCGATGTCGAGGCCGACGGTGTCGAGCAGGGTCAGCGGGCCCATGGGGTAGCCGCAGCCGCCCTTCATGGCCGCGTCGATGTCCTCGGCGGTGGCGTACCCCGACTCCAGCATCCGCACCGCCTGGCACAGGTAGGGGATGAGCAGCGCGTTGACGATGAAGCCCGACCGGTCGCCCGCCTGCACGGTGGTCTTGCCGAGGGTGTTCTTCGCGTAGTCGGTGACGGCGGCGGCCGTCTCCGGCGCGGTCACGAGGGTGGAGATGATCTCGACCAGCGGCATCACGGGGACCGGGTTGAAGAAGTGCACGCCGACGACCCGCTCGGGGCGCTGGGTGGCGCCCGCGACCTTGATCACCGGGATCGAGGACGTGTTGGTGGCCAGGATGCCGGACGGCTTGACGATCTTGTCGAGCTTGCCGAAGATCTCGTACTTCAGCGACTCGATCTCCGGGGCGGCCTCGATGACCAGGTCGCGGTCCGCGAACTCGTCGATGTCGAGGGTGACGCGCACGCGGGCGATCGCCGCGTCCGCCTCCTCCTGGGTGATCTTGCCCCGCGCGACGCCGCGAGAGATCGACGCGGCGATGCGCTGCTGCGCGGCATCCGCGTACTCCTGCTTGGTCTCGAGCACGAGCACCGAGCTCCCGGCCTTGGCGCATACTTCCGCGATGCCGGCGCCCATGGTGCCGCCACCGATCACTCCGACCAGCTCCACTGTCATCTCTCCAAACTCGAATCCGTCATCGCTAACGGGACCATCCACAACTCCCCGGTAGCGTACTTTCCTTCGTCTGCCCCCTCTGACGGTAGGAGGAGGTCGCGACGGCCGGAGTGGGGCGCGTCACACGCCGGGTGCACTCGGCCGAGGCGTGCTCAGAAGGTCGCGTCGCCGACGATCCCGGCGCGCTCCATCTTCCGGACCGCGGGCCAGTAGTCCTGGACCGCGTAGTGCTGGGTGGACCGGTTGTCCCAGATGGCGAAGCTGTTCTTCGTCCACCTCCAGCGCACCTGGTACTCGGGGATGCTCGCCTGTCGCATCAGGTAGTGCAGCAACTCGGCGGCCCCCGGGGCGTAGTCGGCGCCGAAGCGCACGTTCTCCGGGGTGTGGTAGTTGACCAGGTGCGTGGTGAAGGAGTTGACGAACAGGATCTGCTCACCGGTCTCGGGGTGGGTGCGCACCACGGGGTGTTCGGCGTCGGGGAACCGTCGTGCGAGGTCGTGCCGCTCGTCGATCGGCATGGCCGCGCCGAAGCTGGCTTCGATGCTGTGCCGGGCCCGCAGGCCGCGAATGCGCTCCTTGACCCGGTCGGGCAGCCGCCGGTGCGCCTCGGCCATGTTCACCCAGATGGTGTCCCCGCCGACCGGCGGTGTCTCCACGCAGCGCAGGACGCACCCCATGGGCGGGTGCTGCCGCCAGGTCGCATCGCAGTGGTAGGCGTTCTCGAAGTGCTCGGGCGGGCTGTCGAGGTCCTTGTAGATGCGGACCAGCCCCGGATGGTCCGGGTCGCTGCCCGCCACGGGGTGGTCCTCCAGCGGACCGAAGCGGCGTGCGAGAGCGACGTGCTCGGCGCGGCTGATGTCCTGGTCGCGGACGAACAGCACTTTGTACTCGAGGAGCAGGGCGCGCAGTTCGGCGAACAGGGCGTCGTCGCGAGCCGCCTGCGCGAGGTCGACGTCGTACAGTTCGGCGCCGATCGTGCAGGTCAGGGGCCGCGCCCCGATCGACCTGCGGACTGTCGAATTCCTCTGGGGGGCAATGCTTGTCATGAGAATCTTCTCCTCTGGGTCGAGTCGTGGCTACGGTTGTGCGTCAGAGCGTGAACACCGAGGAGCCGATGCTCCGGCCGGATTCCAGGTCGCGGTGGGCGTGCGCGGCGTCGGGAAGCTCGTAGCGCTGGTTGACTTCGATGCGGATTCGTCCCGCGGCGACGTGGGAGAACAGTTCGTCGGCCAGTTCGGCGCGCTCGGCGGGATCGGCGATGTAATCCGCGAGGGCGGGCCGGGTGACGAACAGTGACCCCTTGACCGCCAACTGCATGGCATCGATGGGCGGCACCGGCCCCGAGGCCGTGCCGAAGCACACCAGCAGCCCTCGGCGCGACAGCGAATCCAGCGACGACGCGAACGTGGCCTTGCCGATGCTGTCGTACACGACGGGCACACCGGCGCCGTCGGTGATCTCGCGGACTCTGGCCGGGACGTCCTCGCGGGTGTGGATCAGCACGTGATCGCAGCCGTACGCGCGGGCGATCTCGGCCTTCTCCGGACTCGACACCGTTCCGATCACGGTGAGCCCCAACAGCTTCGCCCACTGCGTGAAGATCAGTCCCACGCCGCCCGCGGCGGCGTGCAGCAGCACGGTGTCCCCGGCGTGCAGTGGATGAATGCGGCGCAGCAGATAGGCCGTCGTCAGGCCGCGCATCGTCATCGAGGCGGCCACATCGAAACCGATCCTGTCCGGCAATCCGATCAGATGCTCGGCGGGCATCACCCGCTCGGTGCTGTACGCGCCCAGCGGGCTACCGGTGTAAGTGGCACGGTCGCCGGGCCGGAAATCGCGCACGCCGGGGCCGACGGCTTCGATCACACCCGCGGCCTCGACACCCATGCCCGCGGGCAGCGGCGACGGGTAGAGCCCGCTGCGGAAGTAGGTGTCGGCGAAATTCAGTCCGACGGCTTCGTGCCGGATGCGTACTTCGCCGACGCCGGGCTCGCCCACTTCGACATCCTCCCAGCGCAGCACCTCGGGTCCGCCGGTCTCGTAGAAGCGAACAGCTTGTGCCACAGTGGATCTCCTCCTCGATGCCGCACCGCGATGGCGCGGCGGGTCTCTTGTCTCCGACGAACGGTGTCCGGAATCCGCCATCCACACCCGGCGTGCGCGGGTCGTGACTATCGGCGGCGGAGCTGCGGAAGGTCGTATCCTTTTCCGCTGGTCACCGTCGGGGTATGTCATCCACAGTAGGGCGGGCGAGCCGGAAGTGCTTATCCTTAGGGGACGAGTTCATGTTCATTCCGGGACATCAGGAGGTCGTGTTGAAGCCGCTGGCTCGCTACGCCGCGCTGCACAGTTATGTGGAGCTCGGCCGGTCGCTCGGCATCGACCCGGTCGGGTTGATCAGGGAAGCCGGTCTCGATCCGGCGGGCGTGAGCATGCAGGATCGCTGGGTTCCGGCCGCCGCCATCGCTGACCTGCTCGAACGCTCCGCGCGCGCCTCGGGGCGCGAGGACTTCGGGCTGCGCCTGGCCGAACGTCGCCGCTTCGCCAACCTCGGGCCGCTGAGCCTGGTCATCCGCGATGAACCCGATGCCCGTAGCGCGCTGCGCATCATGTCCCGGCACGAGCACCTGTACAACGAGGCCATCCACACGCGTCTCACCGAGCGCAACGGCATCGCCACCATTCGCCTTGTCCTCGACCTCGGCGAGCCGGGAGAGGCCAGGCAATCGACCGAACTGGCGATCGGCGTGCTGCACGGACTCCTGCGGGGGTTCCTCGGAACCGAGTGGCAGCCAAGGGAAGTCCGCTTCGCCCACGCCGCGCCGCGCGACAGCGGCACCCACCACCGGCTGTTCGGGCCACACGTCGCCTTCGATCAGGATTTCCACGGAATCATCACCTACACAACCGATCTCGACGCGCCGAACGCGATGTCGGACCCCCAGCTCCGGCTCTACGCCCAGCAGCAGTTCGACTCGGCCCCGAGCACTCCGGCCGCGACAACGGTGGATCGGGTTCGCGAACTCATCGAACTGCTCCTCCCGGCAGGCCGCTGCTCGGCCGACCAGATCGCCAGGAGCCTCGGCGTCGACCGGCGCACCATCCACCGCCATCTCGCCGCCGAAGGCGAAACCTTCACCTCGCTGGTGGATGCCACTCGTGCCGAGCTCGCCCAGCATATGGTCGCCAGTCGCCGTCACTCGCTGACCGAGGTCGCCGAACTGCTCGCCTTCTCCTCGCCCGGCAACTTCTCCCGCTGGTTCCGCCAACGCTATGGGTGCAGTCCCACGCAATGGCGTGCGGCTGCTGAGGGGCAGTAGAAATCGTTCTGCCACAGGGCATGTCGTCCCAGGCGAGCACCTAGAGCGGCGGATCGCCGGGGGCGCAACCGAAGTCAGCCCCGACTGGTGCGAGGGAGTTGATCGGTTCGACTCGGCATGTACGGGGGAGCGAGGTTGTACCGGCGGCAGTCGGCGCACTTCCGCGACATCGAGTCGGCCGTGCCCGTGTGGTGGAGAACCGCCTGGGTCGGGACGATCTCGAGGGTGTAATCCCGCAGCGCGGCGTGACCGTCGACGATGAGCACGTGCCCACCCGGCGTGTGGGGCGGCCACAGCAGGGTGACGGCCGGGTTGGCGATGATGTTTCGGCAGGTCACCGGGCCGGGCGCGGCGATATGGAACCGGTCGCTGTCCAGGACGGGATGCTGCGGCGTGGTGTGCGGTCCCCAGTCGCCGATGCTGACCAGGAAGGCGAGCTCGTACCGACCGATCAGATCGACCAACTCGGACGGAAGATGCGGCGCGCTCATTCCCCCAGATTAGGGGAATTTGCGGAAGTATCGCCGTGAATGAGTGATTGTTGGCCTGTATTCACCGTAGATGAGGTTACTCGATACCGAGAGTGACCTCGGTCGCCTTGATCAGAACCTTGACCACCGAGCCCTCGGCGAGGCCGAGGTCGTCGGCGGCGGCGCGAGTGATCGACGAGGTGATCTCGTCGCCTCCCGTGAGGCGGACGCGAACGACGGCCATCGCTTCACCGCGGGTGACCGAGACCACGGTTCCGTCGAGTTGGTTGCGGGTGCTCAGGCGCATGGGCGCGACGATACGCGCCGCCGTCGCGGCCGTTCGGTATCGCCGCGCCGGTCGGCGAGTTCAGTAGACATCGCGCACGTAGCGTTTGTCGTCGGTGAGTCGCTTGACGTAGGCGTCGGCATCCTCGGCCGTCATGTGGCCGTGGTGCGCGACGATCTCGCGCAGCGCGGTGTCGACGTCCTTGGCCATGCGGGTGGCGTCGCCGCAGATGTAGAAATGCGCCCCGTCGTCGAGCCATCTCCAGAGGTGGGCGCCGTGTTCGCGCATCCGGTCCTGGACGTAGACCTTGGTGCGCAGGTCGCGGGAGAATGCGAGGTCGAGGCGGTGGGGAACCACAGCCGTGGCGTCGACCCGTCCGGGTGCGCGCGTACTTCCTGGCTGATGCCGTCGTTGTGGTAGCGGATCGGGTTGCGCGCGGGCCCATCCGGGGCGATCGGCCATTGCAGCGGGCCTTCGCGCAGCCGCTGGTAGCTGACCCCGCGTAGGTCGTAGCCGGTCTTCGGATTCCAGGCCCGCTTGATCTCGTCGAGGATCTCCTCGGCATGCGTGTAGCCGAAGGCATCGGAGTATCCCATCGCACAGGCGATGCGCGCGATGATCTGCCAATCGGGGATGGCTTCGCCGGGTGCGGGCAGCGCCTTCCGCACGAGGGTGAGGTTGCGCTCGGAGTTGATCATCACCCCTTCGCCCTCGACCCAGAGGGTGGCGGGCAGCGTGATATCGGCGTAGGCGTTGGTCTCGGTGTCGACGAAGACGTCCTGGGTGACGACCAGTTCCGCGGCTTCGAGTCCCGCCAGTACGGTCTTCCGATTCGCCACGGTGGCAACGGGATTGGTGCAGATGATCCAGCAGGCTTTGATCTCACCGGCCGCCATCCTGGCGAACATGTCGACGGTGCCGGTGCCGACGTCGGTGCGCAGTGTGCCCTGCGGCAGGTCCCAGAGCCGTTCGACGAACTCGCGGTCGGCGTCGACCAGCACCGACCGCTGGCCGGGCAGGCCGGGGCCCATGTAGCCCATTTCCCGCCCGCCCATCGCGTTCGGTTGCCCGGTCAGCGAGAACGGGCCACTCCCTGTGCGGCAGATCGCACCCGTCGCCACATGCAGATTGATCAGTGTTGGTGTTCCAGGTGCCGTGCGTGGACTGGTTGAGTCCCATTGTCCAGCAACTCATCCAGTTGTCGGCGGCGCCGATCAGTTCGGCGGCCCGCCGGATGTCGTCGGCGGCCAGCCCGGTGATCTCGGCGACCGTGGCGGGCGGGTAGTCGCGCAAGAACTCCGGCATCACCTCCCAGCCCTCGGTGAACTCGGCGATGAACTCCGTGTCGGTGTGGCCGTTCTCGACGAGCAGATGCAGCAGCCCGTTCAGTAGTGCGAGATCGGTGCCGGGCGCGATCTGGAGGTACAGGTCGGCGGCTGTGATATCGGTTGCCGCAAGCTGTGGCGGCTGCCCGATGACCGCGCGCTGCTGCGATCCTGGTTCGAACTCGACACCGACGCGGAGTTCGTCATCAGCGTCGGCGCCACGGGCCGGGGCACGGCCGATCGGCTACGCGACGTGCTCGACGAGATCGGGGCGCACATCCTGATCGACGGCGTGCGCATGCGGCCCGGTGGCTCGCAGATCGTCGCCCGCCTCGCCGACGGGCGGGTCCTGCTGGCGCTGCCCGGAAATCCCTTGGCGGCCATCGCGGCCACGCTGGTGACCGGCAGATCGGTGGTGCGCGCTCTCACGGGCCGCCGCCCGTCACCCCCGCTGCGAGGGTGGATCCTCGACGCGGCGGCGCCGGACCGTGAACTGACCCGGGTCGTGCCCGCCTGGCAGGTCGACGGCGGCGTCTGGCGGACCAACGGTGCGGTGAGCACTCCGCATCTGGCCGATCTGCTCGGCGCGCACGCACTGGCGCTGTTGCCACCCGGGGTAGGCCGGGGTTCTCTGGTCGAGATCCTGCCGCTCCCGCACTGAATCACACCGCAGGAACCATTGTTCGCGTGGGTTTTTCACCAACGGAGTCGCCGACCGAGCCAGTCAGTGGTGACCCTGGCCGAGCGGGCTTGGTACCGGCGGAGGCTGGGTGATCGTGGTGGCGCGGGCTCACGGCTTTTCGCGGCCCAGTAGCCGGCCAAGGCGCAGAGGAATGCCGAGACCGCGACAGGATCGATGTCACTGGTCACCGGATGGGTGGCGAGGAGCCGATCGGTATCGATTCCGTGCGCGGCGATGGCCGGGCTGAGTGCGACTAGGTCGATCCACGCGGCTCCGCGGCAGGGCCATGCCCAGTCGAGGACCGCGATGGCGCCGTCGGGTCGGAGCAGCATGTTGTCCGGGCGCAGGTCGGTGTGCAGCAGTGTTTCGCCTGCGGCGTGGTCGGTCCAGGTCGATTCCAGCTCGGCGAGCTTGTCGAGGTTGCGCCGCGACCAGTCGTCCAGGTCGGCGGGTGGCTGGTGTTCGGCGAATCTCCGCCAGCCCTGTAGTTGCGGCCCGTAATCCTGGGCGATTGTCGGCAGATCGGGCAACGGGCTGGGTGTGAGAGTTGCCGCCAGCTGCTCGATCGTGGACAGTACCGCCGCCAGCTCGGCTGGTCGATCGAGCCGGGGATGGTGACCGGGTACGTAGTCGAAGATCGCGACGAGCCAACCGGGGGTGTCGAGGCTGAATCGCAGCGCCGGCGCGGGAGCCGTCGACGGCAGACGGGCGGCGGTTTCGAGCTCGGTCCGGTACATCGCGGCGAGACTGTCGTCGGAGTCGATCGCCTTGACGAAAACGTCTCGGCCGTCGCTCAATTCGAGCCGGGCGGCCAAGCCGTGGCTGAATCCGCCCGGTTGCGTGGTGGCCGCACGCACTCGCGCGCCCGAACGGTGCTCGATCTCGGCGCGCACGACGTCGGGAAGCTCGTTCCATCGGATCCGGTTCGCGCTGTTGTCGTTGCCGTCCATGCGACCATCGTGGTGCGGGCGCCTTGCCGGTTCCAATTCTTTTCACCCTGTGCCGACAAGAGACTACGACCGAATCGGGACGACTCAGTGTTCTGTTCCGGGGTCCCGCCCCTCGAACGCGGCGCCGCCGAAGGTTTCGAGGGTTGCCGCGGGGTCGCGCCAGAAGGCGGTGACGAGGTCGGCCAGCAGTTCGGGTGCTCGGATGAGGGGACCGACGTGCCCGGCGGCGGGGAACAGGACGAGCGAGCCGTTGCGGAGCCGGTGAGCCGCGGTTTTCGCGTCCGCGACGGTCCACATCGGATCCGCGGGTCCGGTGGTGAGCAGGGTGGGCGTCTCGATGGTGGCGAGGACCGGCGTGAGGTTCGGCCGGGCCAGGCTCAACGCCGAGACCGCGTGCAGCATGTCGGTGCGGCGGGCTCGGCGAAACGCGTCGCCGACCAGTGCCGCGCCCGCGGGGTCCGCCGCGCGGGCGTCGGGACCGAGCAGGACATCGACGAGAAGGGATCGGATCGGCCGGGCGCCGACCAGGAGATAGAGCACGGTCAGCGACCGGACCCGGCGTCGCTCGGCCGGGGTGAGCGCCGGGATCGGCGCGCCCACGGCCGCGAGCGTCCGGCAGCGGCGCGGATGCGCGGCCGCGAACAGGATGCCGACATGTCCGCCCCAGGCGTTGCCGAGCCAGTCGACGGGCTCGTCGATACCCAGGTGGTCGAGGACGTCCTCCGCGACGCCCACGCAGTGGTCGAGGGTGAAGCGGCGCGTGGGTGGCGGGTTCCCGCCGTGGCACGGCCCGTCGACGAGGAGGAGCGTGCGGCTCTGGGCGAGGCGGTTTTCGACGCGGGCCCAGGTGGTGGAGTCGACGAAGAGACTGTGCCACAGCAGCGCGGGCGGACCGGAGCCGAGCGTGCGGACGTGCAGCGAGCCGAGCCGGGTCGGAGTGAGCGTCACGCCTGGGCTCCGGCCGCGGTCACCGTCTCCTGTTGCAGTACTTCGCTCGCCGCCCGCTCGCCCGAGCGAACGGCTCCGTCTACCCAACCGCACATGACGGCGGAGCTCTCGGTGCCTGCCCAGTGGACGCGGCCGCACGGTTCGCGCAGGGCAGGACCGAACTGCGTCAGCACACCGGTCGGCGCGTGGCTGAGCATCCCGCCACCGGAGTACCGCTCGGCACTCCAGTCCTGCTCGACGTAATCGACGGGCAGGCTTGCCTTGTCGCCGAAACGTTCGGCGAGCGAGCCGAGTATCGCCCTTCTCCGCTCGGCCGGATCGAGTCCTCCGATACGCCGCGCGATGGGTCCCTCGGTGATGACACACAGGATCCCGGGTCGTCCGGTGTTCGTGCACGCATCGATGGTGATGGTCGCCGGTGAGCCCGGCGCCGCCGACTGTCCCGTCAGCCCGTCGTCACGCCAGAACGGCTCGTCGTACACGGCAGCGATCTTGAGGATCGAGCCGCTCGGCATGCGCTGATGCAGGAACGAGCGATTCACCGGCAGCATCGGCTCGTAGAGAATCTGGCTCGCGATCGCCAGGGGAACCGCAACGATCACCCGGCTAGAGCGCACCGTCAACTCGTCGGAGCGGACCGTCACGCCGTCGGCGTCCTGATCGATGCGCCGGACAGGCTGGGACAAGTGGATCGCATCGCCCAGCTGTGCCGCCATGGCGCCGGAGATCGCGCCCATGCCTCCGACCGGTCGCGCATCCTGGGCGCCGTCTTTGACCCCCAAGACGAAGCCGGGCCCGCCTCCCGACGCCATCTGGTACAGCACGAACAGCAACGACACCTCCGAGCCATCGGAGGTGTAGAGGCCGGCGATCGCGGTCTCGAGCAGCTCACGCGCGGGTTTGGAGAGCACATTGCTGTCCAGCCAGTGGGCCAGGCTGACCCGATCCCACTTGTCGGCATGCTTCGCCGCCCACGGCCTTTCGAGCGGAATCGCCTTGCACATGTGACCCAGCTCGAGCAGTACCGTGCCGAGGTTCAGCGCCGCCCACGGACTCATCGTCCACGGGATCGTGCCCTCGTAGCGGTGCCGCTTGCCGTCGACCACCATGAGGGCCTCGCCGTCGGTGTACTGCTGGTAACTCGATATTCCGAACTCGGTCATCAACGCCCGGATCCGGTCCTGCCCCGGCCCGATCCAGGCGCCGCCACGATCGATCCAGGACCCGTCCGCACGCACCTCGGTGAACGTGCGTCCGCCGAGCCGGTCGCGAGCTTCCAGCATCGCCACCGATCGACCCGCCTGTTTCAGCCGCAGTGCGGCGGCCAATCCGGCAAATCCCCCACCAACTACGCAATAGTCGACGTCTGTCATGAGCGCCGCCTCGTGTTGAAGTTCCGCGCGAAGACCGCCGTGCGGCCGGGCGCTACTTGCCGCACCCTCGACACACCGGGTGCACATCGCCTTCGATCAGGCTCGAGCGTCGAATTCGTCCAGCAATTCTATAGCAATCCGGGGATGCGTTCCCGGCCTCACGCGGGTTTGGGAAGGTCGGGAATCGCGGTGGCGTAGCGGTCTTCGAGCTCGTCGACGGCGTCGTCGATGTAGCGGGCCAGGAGCTGGACCTCGGGCAACGCCGTCGGGCACGCGGTGAAGCCGAGGTGCATTCGACCGGCGTAGGACACCGCGGTGATGTTGAGTGCTTCACCCTTGAACAGCAGCGACAGCGGGTAGAGGCCCGCCATCCTCGCGCCGGCGAGGTAGCGAGGCTGCGATGGCCCCGGCACGTTCGAGACGATCAGGTTGAACGCCGGTGCGAGGCGCTCGACGGCGCCGGGTGTGAGCTGCCGGATCGTGTGCGGCGCCATGGCGAGAATCGAGTAGGGGAGCGGCGCCGCGTGCGGCAGGGCGGCCTGATGGTTCTTGGCCGCGGTCGTCGAGCGGGAAATCGTCGTCAGCCGGGCGGCGGGATCGGGCTGGTCCGTGGCGAGGTCGGCGAACATGATGCCTATCGAACTGTCCGCGTTCGATCCCTCCGGCGCCGCGATGGAGACCGGGCAGCCCGCTATCAGCGGCTTGTCCGGCAGTCCGCCGATGTCGAGCAGGTAGCGGCGCAACGCGGTGGAACACGCGGCGAGCACGATGTCGTTGGGACTCGCTCCGCTGGCCTTCGAGAGATCCTTGATCCTGTTCAGATCGATCGAGGCCGTGCAGACGCGGCGTCGCGGGCCGATGTCGACATTGAGACGCGACCTCGGTGCGGTGAACGGACCGGTCAGCGGTGCGTTGGTTCGCCACGCCAGGAACAGCGTGCCGACGGCCTTCGCCGCGGCGAACAACGCTCTGGCCGGATTCGGCCGGGATTTCGTTGCTCGACGGGCCTCGATATCGGTCGGTCGCGGACGGCCGATCGTCCAGACCGGAGTCGCCACCGGCGCGCCCCCATCGGTGGCGAGGGAGCGGCTCAGCAAGCGGACCGCGTCGACGCCGTTGATCAGCGCGTGATGGGCCGCCAGGTAGACGGCGAATCGATTCCCGGACAGTCCTTCGATGACATGGACCTGCCACATCGGGCGGCGGGTATCGAACCGGCTCGACCGCAGTTGTGAAACGAGTTGTGCCAGTTCGGATTCGCCCCCGGCGGCCGAGAGTGTGTGATGGCGGAGGTGGAAGTCGAGGTCGATGTCGTCGACCAGTGCGCGCCGAGCTCGCCGGGGGAACCGCCGCATGCGGATGACCGTCCGGAACCGGGGATCGACGTCGGTCCGCTTCCTGAAGTCCGCCAGAATGCGTCGCACGACCTCCGCGGCCGGTTCGCCGTCCGTCTCGAACGTCGCGAGCGCCGCGACGTGCATCGGCGTCGTGGGCGATTCGAGCCAGACCCAGAACGACTCGTCGATACGGAGGTGCTTGCTTCTCTTCTGGCGACCCACGATGTTCCCCTTGCGCTCGGCGGCGATTCGATGCGACATCGGCGGCGCGTGATCGGGTTGGCGGCGGCAGACTCCAGCCCGATGATGATGATGATTTCATCATCCATGATGGAATGGGTCAAATTGTGGGGTGTCGGCCGAGTGCTCTAACCGGCGGGGCTGTGTGCCGGTGTCGGCTCATATTTCTCCAAAGAAGCTGCTGCTCTGGCAATTTCGCCTGCTTCGACGGGGGGGACGCCCAAGGTGATCAAGCAAGCGCGGGCCGCGGCCACCTCGGGCTCGGGGTCGGTCCAGGTTTCGTCGTTGCGCGCCTCGAGCAGGGCGAGGACCAGGCCGGCGAGGGCGCGGGACAGTACCTCGGCGGGAAGGTGGTCGGAGAAGACGCCGAGGTGCTGTCCGTGGCGCAGCGTCTCGGCGCCGTTCTCGTGCACCGGCGCCAGTCGCTCTTCGATGCGCGTCCCCAGCGTCGTTTCCGCGAGTCTGAGTAGCAGGCGGTACTTGTCGCCGACTCGCCACAGGGCGATCGTGCAGCGCGCCGAGGTGACGGCGACCGGTTCGTCGGGGTCGAGCGAGCGCAGGGTTCGGGCGATGTCCTCCGAGGCCAGGTCGAGGATGCCGTCGATCAATGCCTCGCGGGTGGGGAAGTGGCCGTACAGGGTTCGGCGCACAACGCCTGCGGCGGACGCGATTTCCTCCATGCTGGCCGCGGGGTTGCGTGCCAGCTCGCCCGCTGCGACGTCGAGGATGTGCCGTCGATTGGCATGCGCGCGGGTGCCCGGTGTCGCGGATGAAGTCATGGTTCCTGTCGTCGTCGTGTGAGTCCCTTCACGTTCCAGGGTCGCACGGTTGCACGTTGCTGTGCAAATTCCGTAGATTGCACAACAACGTGCAATTGCACGGCAGTGTGCATTTACCGAGAGGAACGGACGTGTCTCTGCTAGTCACCACGCCGGTGGAACCGGGCGCCGTCTACGGCAGGCGATGGGCCGCGCTGGCGGTGCTGTGCCTGAGTGTGCTGATCGGCGTCATGACCAATACGTCGCTGATCGTCGCCGCGCCGGATATGACCGTCGACCTGGGATTGTCGAGCCAGGATCTGCAGTGGATCATCGACGCGTACACCATCCCCTATGCCGCGTTGATGCTGCTCATGGGCGCGATCGGCGACAAGTACAGCCGCCGCGGCATGCTGCTGCTCGGCCTCGCCGTCTTCGCGGGCGGCGCGGTGCTGGGATCGGTCGTCGACAGCGCGGACCTGGTGATCGTCGCCCGCGCGATCATGGGCACGGCGGCCGCGATGATCATGCCCGCGACGCTGTCGCTGCTCGTGGCGACCTTCCCCAAACGCGAACGCGCCGTGGCGATTACGATCTGGACGGCGACCACCGGCCTGGCCATCGCGGTCGGGCCGCTGGTGGCGGGCTGGCTGCTCATCGACAACGGATGGGCGTCGACCTTCCTCATCAACGTTCCCATCGCCGTCGGCTCGTTCGTCGCGGCGCTGGCGCTGGTCCCGCCCTCGCGGGCGCAGGCGACGCAGCGGCTGGACCTGATGGGCGGTGCGTTGTCGGTCGTGGCCGTCGCGGCGCTGGTCTACATGATCATCGAAGGCCCGCGCAACGGCTGGCACACCTCCGCGGTGATCGCCGGTGCGCTGGCCGCTCTCGCCGCCGCCGCGTTCACCGCCTGGGAACTGCGCCACCCCAACCCGATGCTGGACATCCGCAAGTTCGGTGACCGCGCGTTCGCGGGCGCGAATCTCGCTGTGCTGCTGTTCTTCCTGGCCGCGTTCGGCGCGATCTACTACATCACGCAGCACCTGCAGTTCGTCCTCGGCTACGACCCGCTGGACACGGGTGTGCGGCTGCTGCCGCTGGCGGGCGCGGTGTTCGTCGGCTCGGCGATCACCGGTGTGCTGACCCCTCGGCTCGGACTGCGGACGATGGTTGTCGCGGGTATGACGGTCGGGACTCTGGCGCTGATGATCCTCACCCGCGTCGATGCCGAGTCGGGGTACGCGGCGTTCGTCGGGCCGCTGATGCTGCTCGGCCTCGCGATCGGGCTCAGCGTCTCCCCGGCCACCGACGCCATCATGGACGCCTTCCCCGAACGGCTGCTCGGCGTGGGAGGCGCGGTGAACGATACCTCCGTCGAACTCGGCGGCACGCTGGGCATCGCCATCCTGGGTTCCCTGCTGGCGAGTGCCTACAGCGACGAGATCGGTCCTGTCGTCGCGGGCCGTCTGCCCGCGGAAGCGGCCGACGCGGCGCAGGATTCGATCGGCGGCGCGCTCATCGTGGCCGAGCGGATCGGTGCGGCCGGAATGCCGGAGCAGGCCGCGCAACTCGTCTCCGCCGCCGATGCGGCCTTCGCCCACGCGGTCTCGCAGACCAGTCTGATCGCGGCGATCGTGCTCGCGATCGGCACCGTCACCGTCGGGGTCCTGCTCCCGGCGCGGCGCAAGCCCGCACCGGCTCCCGCCGCGAGCGCGACCGAGGAGCTGGTGACGGTCGGCTGATGCTTCGGCACGCGGTGCGGGAATTTCCGCCGCGCTGTCCGTGATTCGTTGCGATCCGTCCTCCGCATGTCGATGCGGAGGACGGATCGCTTCCCCGTCGGCCGTGGGAACGCCGCCACGCTCCGAGCCGGCCCGACTGTCGCCGGTGGGATCGGGAGCACAGGGCAGCGACACCGCGCTCGGTGGCGGGCGACGCGACGAGCGTTTCGGCAGCCTGTACCTACGCGTCGGCCGGAGCGGAGAGTGTCCGACGGGCGCCGCGCCGCTTGGCGGCATACGGCTGTACGAACATGTAGAGACCGGAGAACAGGAGTGCGGCGAGCGGGAGCAGCGGGAGGTAGGACACCCAGACGATCGGCTCTTCCGGCGCCAAGGCCACGAAGGTGGCGAGAACGGTCGAGAGGAAAACGATCGCCGACCAGCGGTGCAGCTGCCGGATCCACTGGGCCGTCGAGCGACCTCGGTTCGCAGCGGCCTGCCGGGATGGGATGTCCGCGGCTCGTCGATTGCGTCCGATGGCATACGGCAACACGAAGAGGTAGAGGCCGGAGAACAGGAGCAGGGCGAGCGGGAGCAGCGGTAGATACGACACCCAGACCGGACCCTCTAGCGCCAAGGCGGCGATGGTGACGACGACGGTCGCGGTGAAGGCGATGGCCAGCCACCGGTGCGTCAGCCGAATCCGCTTGTTCCAGTTCATTGAGTCCTCCTCCGAAGGCGAGCAACCCGGCGATCTGCCGGGTGGACGTCGATAGCGAGAACGTTAGCTACGGCCCGGTGACCTGCGCTTCTCGATTCCTGATCGTTCTCGTCGCTTGCTCGGCGAGCGTGCCCAGCCCGGTGAGAAGTCTCCGAGAGTCGCACCCGGGGCCTTGCGGCAAAACCCCGGGTGTGCCGCAGAATCGCCGGCCGAACGTCGGAATCTGCGAGAAGGGGAGTAGCGAGCATGCGTGAGTTGTCGACGACCGAGGACGCGACGAAGGACTCCGAGGGGAGTGGGCGAGTGAAGCGCTGTCGTGCTGGTTCGGCGCACCCCGGAAAGCGACAGTGCCGATGTAGTTGTCGCGCGTCTCCGGTTGTCGGCAGGTGTTTCTACAATCCGTCCGTGACGCTCACCCTCGCCGACCTCGTCGGCTACACCGACCGTGATCTCGACGCCGACCTGGCCCGGTGGTTCCCCGATGCCAGTCCCGTCCACGTGCCGGAGGAAACCCGCTCGGTCGCACCGTTTCTCGAGCGCCTGGCCCCCGCCGACGCGACGGCCTTGGCCGCGCTCGACCGCCGGGTCCGCTCGGGCCGGTTGCCGCAGTTCTTGGACATCTTCGACTGGTCCTACGGTTTCGAGTTCGCGGAAAACGATTGCGGCATACGCGATTCGGACTACACGACCGAGCTCACCGACGACGATGTCTACTCGGTCGGCGCGGACGGCGGCGGCAATCTGTATGTCGTGCTCGCGAACGGTCAAGTGGCCGTGTGGTTTCACGAAGAGGAGGTGCTGGAGGGTGGCACCCGTTTCGACAACCTCGACGTGTTCCTGTGGTCGTTCGTGCGCTACCGCGCGGTGCGCGCGGGGAAGCTCGAACGCTCGGAGGTGGAGGCGGACTTCCTGGCGCTCGGTCAGGACGGTGCGCTCGAACCGAACCTGGGCCTGCTGAAGTTCATGAAATAGCGGAAGCATTCGCCGTCGGAGCGGCGCCCGGCTGATGGTCGGACGCCGCTCCCGTCATGTCAGGCCGGTGACGTTCCGACGCGGCCGAGGTGCCGGACGAAGAACCAGACCGCACGACCTCGGTTCAGCCGGCCGATTCCGCGGCGCCGTCCGACACCGCTTCGCGCTCCCGCTCTGCGCCGCGGACCCGCCAGCTCCGATATCCGCGATGCACGGCGAAGGCTCCGATGATCGCGGTGACGCACCAGACCGCGATGGCGGAATAGGCAAGGGGCGCCGACAGATCGCCGATCGACGCGCCGAGCGCGGTGTAGACGAATGCCCGCGGCGCCGATCCGATGAACGATCCGACGGCCATCTGCCACAACGGAACTCCGAAGGCGCCGAACACATACGACGCCAGCGCATCCGAGATACCGGGGACGAAGCGTTGCCCGACGACGGCCCACAAGCCGCGCTGCTCGATCTGCGCGTCGATACGAGCGGCGCGTTCGGCGCCGAGCAACCCGCGCGTACTCTCGCGGCCCGCCCGGCGCCCGAGGAAGCTGGTGATGACCGCCGTCCCGACGGCCGACCCCAGCGTCACGAACGTTCCGAGCAGCGGTCCGAAAAGAAACCCGCTCCCAGCCGCCAGAATCGGGCCGGGAACGAAGACGGCGCCGAGCGCGGCCGACACCACCACGTAGGCCAATGGCGCCGCGGGCCCGGTCGCCGCGATCATGCCGCGCACGCCGTCGACGTCGATCACTCGCGCGATGGCGACGAGATAGAACATCGCGAGCAGGAACGCGACGGACACCGCGAGCCGCACGATGTGCCGCCGTCGGCTGGTGGGGGAGAAATCGTTGTCGTCGGGCATGGTGAACCTGTCACTTGTCGTCGGCGCGGCGAAGGAGTCCGTTGGCGGCGAGACCGAGCAGGGTCTCGGCGCGTTGTGCCGGATCGGGAAGGGATTCGGTGGCCAGGGATATGCCGTTGGCGAGTTGCAGGACGTCGTCGACCGCGACACCGGAGGCGATCGAGCCCTCGCGTCGGGCGCGATCGACGAGTTGTCGTGCCGCTTCCCTGATCATGGCGTGGGGCGAGAACCCCGGATCGGAGTTGTACCCCGTCAGCGCCGGTCCGAGACCTCGTGCGGTGGCCGCGTGCGCCACGACATCGCGCAGCCACATCACCAGGGCCGCACTGGCATTCGGCGCGGTCAGCAGATCCTCGGCCCGTGTGCACAAGACCTCGACGCGTTCGCGCAGCACCGCTTCCAGCAGCATCTCGCGGCTCGGGAAGTGCCGGTGCAAGGTGGCCGATCCGACCCCGGCGCGGCGGGCGATCTCCTCCAGGGACGCGTCGGCCCCGGCCTCGGCGATCACGGCACTCGCCGCCGTCACCAGCCTGTCGCGGTTGCGTCGCGCATCGGCCCGCATGCGACCCGATGAGCTGGGGTTCTCTCCCATCTGTTCGACTGCCTTCTTGCTAAATGGGGTGGGCACCCCGTATCGTACCCGGCGATAAATGGGGTGGGCCCTCCGTTTCGCGTCGCGTCCGATGCGCTCGTCGAATCGGCCCACGGATTCCGAAAGGTGACGAGATGCCGGACATCACCGTGGCGGACCGCGTCGCGATTCACGAAACGATCGCCCTGCACGGGCATTTGGCCGACGATCGTGCGTGGGATCGGCTCGATGAAGTGTTCGCCGACGACGTGGTCTTCGACCTGACGGACTACGGCTACGGCACGCTGCATGGACTGCGGGCGATGCGGGACCTGGCGCGCGGCAGTCGGGATGCGGCGAATCAGCCGATGGGGCATCACGTCACCAATATCGTCATCGTCGGCCAGGATCGCGAGAACGTGCGGGTGCGGTCGAAGGCGCTGGCGGTCGCGGCCGACGGGACGAGCGCGTCCGCGGTGTATGAAGACGTGCTGCTGCGGGAGCCGCGGGGGTGGCGCATCGGCTACCGCAAGGTGGTGGCGCGTCGCGGGCCGGCCGTCGGGTAGTCGGCGCTGCGCGGTTCGACGCCGACGATCGACATGAGGCGCACGTCTTCAACGGGTTAGCCGAAGGTGTGCCACCGGGGGAATTTCGCTGCAGGGGGGCCGACTCGCTCGATATCAATCGACCGCTTGGTGGTACCTACGTCGAGGGCGAACCACCTTGGTAGCCGCTGTTTCTCGGATTCCGCTCGGTCTGTTTCGGCAAGGAGGTAATGCCTCCCATCCGTCCCATTCCGCCGCACGAATAGTGAGGTAGCTGAATATTCACTCACAATGAAAGGGAGGTGGTAACGGAATGTCGAGTTGCCGCGTGGCCGTGATCGGAGCCGGATTCGGTGGTATCGGGATGGGAGTGGCTCTGAAGCGGGCGGGATTCGAGGATTTCGTGATCTTCGAGAAGAGCGCCGACGTCGGCGGGGTCTGGCGGGACAACACCTATCCGGGTTGCAACTGCGATGTCCCCTCGCACCTGTATTCGTTCACCTTCGCGCCCTATCGCGACAGGCACATCCGCTATCCCGGACAGCGACAGATCCTCGAGTACCTGCGTCGGGTCGCTGTCGAGTGCGATCTGATGCCGCACCTTCGGCTGGGCACAGCCATCACCGCGGCCACCTACCTCGAGCAGCAGGGCCGCTGGGAGCTGGCCACGGCCACGGGCCGGTCGGTGGCCGATGTGGTCGTCTTCGCAGTCGGCCAGCTGCACCGCCCGTATCTGCCCGACATCGAGGGGCGGACCGACTTCGCCGGGTTGTCGTTCCACACCGCCGAATGGGATCACCGGCACGACTTGCGCGGTCGCGACATCGCGGTGATCGGCACGGGATCCAGCGCCGCCCAGATCCTGCCGACCCTCGCGGCCGCCGCCGCGCGGGTACGCCTGTTCCAGCGCACACCGCACTGGGTGCTGCCGAAGCCTCCGGCCGAGTTCGGGCCGTTGGCCCGAGCGGGCCTGAGTCTGCCTGGCGCGCACCACTTTTACCGGCAGGCGCTCGACCACGGTGCGGACGCCCTGCTGGCGCCGATCATGCGGCGGGGGTGGTCGGCGCGGCCCGCCGCATGGCTGGCCCGCCGGTACCTGCACCGCCAGGTCCCCGACCCCGCATTGCGTGCGAAACTCACACCCGACTATCCCATCGGTGGCAAACGCATCATCTTCGACAGCCACTACTACCCGACCCTCAACCGCCCCAACGTCGAACTGGTCACCGAGCCGGTCACGGGCATCGTCGGCGACGGTCTGGTGACCGCCGACGGGACCTGCCATCGAGTCGATGTGATCGTCTACGCCACGGGTTTCCGGGCGCCGGAATTCCTCGTCCCGGTCGTGGTGCGCGGGCGGGAAGGGAGGGTGTTGCACGAGCAATGGCGCACCGGCGCGAGCGCGTTCTTCGGCTTGGCCGTCCCCGGCTATCCGAACGCCTTCCTGATCGCCGGGCCCAATTCGTTCAACCCCGCGGGCAGCAACCCCGCCATGAAAGAACGTCAAATCGACTACATCCTCGACTGCCTGCGCTTGCGCGACCGGCTCGGCGCCGCGGCGATCGAAGTCGACGAGGAGGCGATGCGCGCCCATCGGCGATGGCTCGATCGGGCGATCGCCAAGACGGTGTGGCCCATCACCGGGCCGAGCTGGTACAAGGATCGCGCCGGGCGCGTCACCAACCCGTGGCCGGCCTCGGCGCGGACCTACGAGCGGATGCTGCGAAATCACCGGCCCGTGGCGTGCTTCCGCGCGGTCTCGGCGGACACGCCATATCCCAGACACGGTCGCCCGGCCCCTGCGGTGACCCGATGTTCGACGCCGGTCGCGTCTCCCGCGGTGTCCTGACCGGGCGCCCTCGACCGGCGTCGGCCGGTTGAGTTCGTGTGGAGCCCAGCATGATCGACAGACAGCGCGGCCGCGTCCGTTGCCGCGCTGTCAGCCCTCCGTACTCAGGCGGCGGCGTGGGCGGTCCGGTCGCGGGTGAGCGCGCCGTCGGTCATGCGGTAGACCGCGTCCATGCGAGGCAGGTGGGTGTGGTCGTGGGTGACGAGGAGGGTGGCGGCGCGGTGGTCGTCGGCGACGGTCAGGATGAGGTCGATGATCGCCGCGCCGCGTTCGGAATCCAGTGCGCTGGTCGGCTCGTCGACGACGAGCAGCGCCGGATCGTTCATCAGCGCGCGGGCGATGTTCACGCGCTGACGTTGGCCGCCGGACAGCTGCGCGGGGCGCTTCGCCGCATGCTCCGCCAGCCCGACGGCATCCAGGAGTTCCCTTGCCTTGGCGCGGGCTTCGCGGCGTCGAGCCGGTGTCGTGAAGACTCGTCCGCCGAGATGGTGCATCATCTCGAGCTGTTCGAGGGCGGTGAGCGCGGGAACGAGATTGGCCTGCTGGAAGACGATGCCGATGGACGAGCGGCGTAGCGCGGCCGCCTCGCGGCGGCTGAGCGATACCAAATCGACTGCGGTCGAGGAGGTTTCGAGCAGCACCCGGCCGGAATCGGGTCGGGTCAGCGTCGCGACCACGGCGAGCAGGCTGGATTTGCCCGAGCCCGAGGGGCCGGTGATCGCGGCGACGGTGCCCGCGTCCACGCGAAGGCTCACACGGTCGAGTGCGGTGAGCCGGTCCGCGCCGTCGGGGTAGGTGAGGGTGACGTCGTCGACGGTGAGGGTCATGAGGTGCTCCGGTGTGTCAGCGGGCCGCGCCGAGCGCGGCGAGCGGGTCGGTGGTGAAGAGGAAGCGCAGGGCGAACGCGGCGCCGAGCAAGCCCAGCACGACGAGCGCGGCCGCGGGCAGCACCGTGGTCGCGGGCGTCACCACGAACGGGACCGCTTCGCCGACGAAAGACGCTGCCGCCAGGGTGATTCCGAGTCCGGCGACGACGCCCGCGACAAGCACGACGGCGGCTTGGCCGAGCGCGTCGCGGACCAGCGATCCCGAGGTCGCCCCGAGCGCCTTCAGTGTCGCGATGTCGGGCGTGCGCTGGATCGTCCACACGGTGAAGAACGCCCCGATCACCAGCGCCGAGATGGCGAAGAGCAGCACGGTCATCAGGGTCAGCGAACCGTTCTCGGCGCGGTAGGAGCCGAGCGCGTCCAGTGACCCGGAGACGCTGGTCGCGGTGGTCCGCGCGGCGGCGTTCGCGGCCGCGGCGTCGGACACGCCGGAGACCGCGAGCACCGTGGCCACACCACCGCGCGGGCTGACCGAGCGCCAGTCCTCGACCGTCATCCAGACCACCGGCGTGTGGCTGTACCAATCGTCGCCGCGGACCGCCGCCACGGTGAAGTCGCGCTCGCCGAGATGCAGAATGTCACCCGCCGCCGTCTTCAGTTCTCGCGCCGCGCCTTCGCTGAGCACGACCGATCCCTGCTCGGTTGCGGCGCGATTGCCGACCGTGGATTCCCGCGCGCCGAACAGGGCGACGCGCGCGGGGGCGCCGGACCCGACCGCCTCGGCGCGTCCGATGCCGACCGGGTCCACCGTCCGCGCGGCGGCTCGCCAGATCTCGACCTGCCGCTCGGTGAGCGCGGACGTGTCGAAGGACGGATCACCGCCGCTGTCGGCGAACACCAGTTGCTCGGCGGAGATGGCCTGGACCGCGGAAATGTTCTGGTGCGCGAGCCCGGCGGTGAGACCGCTCAGGAAACTCACCAGCAACGCCACCAGCGTGACGACCAGCGTGATGAGCAGGAAACGGCCGCGGGCGACGCGCAAATCCCGGAGTGCGAGGAACATGCCTCCACTCTCGCGGTGCGCGGCCGGTGCGCCATCGCACGCGGGAAGGAACCGGCGGCGGACGAAGGGTGGAGGCGGTTTTCCACCTTTCGATGGATGCCGCCCGGATAACCGCACATAAGCTGGCAGCGTGCACCCGTCGCCGCTCACCCCTGTCGTCACCGCGTTGCGGCTGGGCTTGCACCTGTTGGTGACGGTGCTCGCCGCGGTGGTCGTGGTGCGCGCGCTGCTGCCGGGCGCGCCGCATTCGGTGCCGGTGGTCGTGCTGACGGCGGCGTTTCTGCTCGTCTATTTCGCGGGCGCGTTCTTCGGTGATCAGCGGGGCGCCGCGCTGCCGGTGTGGCTCGGGGCGCTGACCTTGCTGTGGCTCGGCCTGGTCGTCCTCGCACCCGACGCCGGGTACCTGGCCTTCGGATTGTTCTTCCTCTACTTGCACCTGCTGCCGCGTCCGTGGAGCCTGCTCGCGGTGGCGGCGGCGACCGCGGTCGCGGTCACCGGGTTCGGCGTGCACACCGGGTGGTCGGTCGCCGGCGTGGTCGGTCCGGTCATCGGGGCCGCCGTGGCGGTGGGCATCGGGCTCGGATACGAGGCGCTGTTCCGGGAATTCGCGGAACGACAGCGGCTCATCGACGAATTGCTCAGCACCAGGGCCGCTCTCGCGGACCGCGAACACACCGCGGGCAGGCTCGCCGAGCGTGAGCGCCTCGCCCAGGAGATCCACGACACCGTCGCCCAGGGGCTGAGCAGCATCCAGCTGCTGTTGCACGCGGCAGAACAGGCCGATCCGCGGCATCCCGCCCTGCCGCAGATTCGGCTCGCTCGCGAGACGGCGGCCGAGAACCTGGCCGAGACCCGTGGTCTCATCGCCGAACTCGCGCCGGTGCCGCTGGAGGGCTCGTCGCTGGCCGAGGCGCTGGAACGGATCTGCCGTCGCGCCGAAACGCCGAGTCTGCGCACCCAGCTGGTGGTGGAGGGCGAGCCCGAGCGGCTGGCCATGCCGATCGAGGCGGCCCTGGTGCGCATCGCGCAGGGCGCGGTCGCCAACGTGGTACAGCACGCGAACGCCGGTCGAATGCGTCTCACCCTGACCTACGCCGACACCGACGTGCACATGGACGTAGTCGACGACGGAATCGGCATGGACCCCGAGGTTTCGGTGCGCACCAAGTCCGGCGGCTTCGGGTTGCCTGCGATGCGGGCGCGGGTCGAGCAGCAGGGCGGCAGCATGGCGGTGGAGTCGGAACCCGGGCACACCGCCGTCTCGGTATCGTTTCCGCTCGTGCCGGGAACCGTTGTCGCCGAGGCAGATTCGGCGGCCGACGGATGATCCGGCTGCTGCTGGCCGACGATCACGCCATCATGCGCGCGGGCTTGCGCGCGCTGCTCACCGGTGCCGACGACGTCGAGGTCGTGGGGGAGGCGGCGACCGCCGAAGCGGCCGTGGCGTTCTGCGCCACGACGCCCGTCGACCTCGTGTTGATGGACCTGAGTTTCGGTGGCGGGCGTTCCGGCGTGGACGCCACCGCGGAGATCCGCGCGCTGCCGCGCCCGGCGAACGTCCTGGTGGTGACCAACTACGACACCGACGCTCACATCCTCGGCGCGATCGAGGCGGGCGCCTGCGGGTACATCCTCAAGGACACCCCGCCGCCCGAGCTGCTCTCGGCGGTGCGTTCCGCCGCCGCGGGGGAGAGTGTGCTCTCGCCCGCGGTCGCGTCCAAACTCATGACGCGGGTCCGGCGTGCCGACACCACGTTGAGCCCGCGCGAGATCGAGGTGCTCCGGCTCGTCGCCGACGGACGGTCGAACCGGGAGATCGCCAAGGAACTGTTCCTGAGCGAGACCACCGTGAAATCCCACCTCGTGCACATCTACGCCAAGCTCGGGGTCCGCTCCCGCACCTCGGCGGTGGCACGCGCTCGTGAACAGGGCGCGATCTGAGACTGTCCCATCACATCGCGGGTTTCGCGCGGCGTGATTCGCCCGGGTGGGAGGCGTTCACGGCTGCTGGAGGATGCTCATCGGCGTCGCCGGGTCGCGCTGTGTCGGCAGCCCGTGTCCGGGGACGATGATCCGGGCCGGCTGGGCGGCCAGGATATGAGCGCTGTCGAGGGTGCGGGTTTCGTCGTGGTTGAACACCTTCGGCAGCAGTTGCGGTCCGGTCTCCCGGACGAGGGGGTGTCCGGTGACCAGGGCGTCGCCGGTGAACAGGACCGCTTCGGACGGCATGAAGTAGGCGGTGTGGCCGTCGGTGTGGCCGGGGGTCGGTATCGCGACGAAGCCGCCGGGCAGCGACGACAGGGTGGTGTCGTCGGCGGCGGTGGCGGACGGCACGCTGGTACCGAGATGGCCCCGCACCGCTCGCAGGGTCTGGACCACCCATCGACGGCCCCGGCGGGTGCGGAGGAGCCCGAGCATCTGGGCGGGGGTGATTTGTTGCAGGTATTCGCGTTTCGCGTGCCGGACTTCCTCGGCGCCGGTGTAGACGGGCGCCCCGGTCCGTTCGACGAGGGTGGGGATGGCGCCCATGTGATCGAGATGGGCGTGGGTCAGCAGGACGGCGGCGATGTCGGCGAGCTCGTGGCCGATCTGGCGTACCGAGCTCAGGACGTCGTCGGTGTCGGAAGGGTATCCGGCGTCGACGACGGTGACGCCGGATCCGTCGCTGACCAGTGCCCAGTTGACGTTCGTTCCGGCCACGACGTAGACGGAGTCGGAGACCTGGTCGATCTTCACGGGTGTGTCCTCACTGCTCGATGCGGTGTTCGATGACGCCGACGCCGTCGATCTCCAGGCGCAGTTCGTCGCCGGGCGCCAGCCAGCGGCCCAGTTCCATCCCGCAGCCTCCTGGCAGGGTGCCGCTGGACAGGAGTTCACCGGGATAGAGCTGCTCGCTTCGGGAGGCGTGCGCGATCGCCTCGGCCATCGAGTATCGCATTCCCTGAGTTCCGGTCCGCGAGACCGTGTTTCCGTTGATCCTCACGGTGGCCGTCAAGCGATCGAGCCGGTCGGCCACCGCCGCACCGGCGACCGCGGTCGCCGACATCGAGGTGGTGAAGTGCTTGGACTTCTGCGGACCGAACCCGGAACGCATTTCCGCGAGTTGCACGTCGCGCGCCGAGAAGTCGTTGACGACGACCACCGCGCCGATCGCGGCGGCGGCTTGCTCGACGGTGGCATCGCGCAGCGGTGCGGCCAGCACGACCCCGAGTTCGAGCTCGAAATCCAGTGCGCGGCTGTAGGCCGGGCAGGTGATCGGGACGCCGGAGGGGACGATGGTCAGCGCGTTGGACATGTAGTAGATCGGCTGACGGTACCAGAGCGCGTGCGGCCGGAAGGCGGGAAAAGTGCGGCGGGTCAGTGTTTCGAAGGCGCGTCCGAGCCGGTGGGCGGCAGGCACGAAGCGTCGCGCCAGACCACGGGCGGCGGCGATGGCGTGCTCTTCGAACACCATGAAGTCGCGGAAGGACGCCGGGCACACCGGCAGTACCGTGGCACCGTCGGCCAGTCCCATGCTGTCGTAGCGGGCGAGCTCGAATTCCGTGGTGAACGCCGATGGAATAGCGAAAGCCTCTGTAGAACTGTCTATTTCGTCTGCGGACTGCCAGCCGTCACCGGTGTCGATGTGCACTTCGATCCGCCGTTCGGCGAGGTCGAGCGTTCGCCGCATCCGCGGCAGCAGCGTCGGAGAATCGTTCATCGCGTCACCGCCACGACGGTCTCGCGGACGGCCGAATGATCGTGCAGACCCGTTTTCGCCAGTTCCGGCAACGACATCATTGCTGAGCCTTCCACCTAGCCGCTGATTCGCAGAATATTCTGCTTTAGTAAGCCTAGGTAGCCGGCGCGGCTAAAAGCAAGAGATTCTGCTTTAGAATTTCTGCGTGACCGAACTCGAGAACGCCGTGCCGCAGCGACGACCGGGAGGTCGCGCAGCTCGAGTGCGGGAAGCCGTCCACAGAGCGGTCCTCGACGTCGTGACCGAGCACGGCGTCGACAAGGTCGGGATCCCGGAGGTCAGCCGCCGCGCGGGCGTGCGCGACAGCTCCATCTACCGACGCTGGGGCAGCCGTGAGAATCTGATCCTCGACGCACTGCTCGCCGCGAGCGAGCGCACCCTGCCGCTGCCCGACACCGGGACGCTGCGCGGCGACCTCACCGCCTTCGGCACCGCTCTCATCGATCTCCTCGACAGTCCGCTGGGCCACGGTCTGTTCCGTGCGCTGGCCTTCGTCACCGACTCCGAGGAAGTCGTCGAGGCGCGAAAGACTTTCTGGGCCACCCGATATCGCGTGACCACGCTCATGATCGGCCACGCTGTGGCACGCGGCGAACTCCCGCCGGACACCGACGCCCGCCTCGCCATCGAACTGCTGATCGCGCCCATCCATTTCCGCAACCTGCTCACCGGCGACCACCCCGACGCCGAGTTCGTCGACCACCTCGTCGCCCACGTGATCCGCGCCCTCCAACCGGCTCCTGTCGGCGATCCCGACGATGGTCGCGCTCGAGAATGAGCTCACCAGGCGCGCTGTTGCGAGTATGCGACTACTCGAATTCTCGTCGACGCGCCTGGTCGCGCAGGCACTCGGCGCCTCAGTGGATACCGACCAGCCTAGGGGAGGGTGTCAGGTTGAGGCTGCCGACGGCCGCGCGGACGTCGGTCGGCCAGATGAAGAGCCGGTAGGTCGGGTCGATGTCGAAATAGTCCTCGGGGCCGACCAGCACTCGCGTGCGCATGTCGGCGCAGTATCGTTCGCGCCAGGCGAAAGGATCGGGTACCGGCTTCCTGTCGACGATGATCGATTTGGCGATCGCGTACAGCCTTTCCACGCAACGGTATTCGTATGCGGGCATGGTCGTCGGCTCGTCCCAGATTCCGCGTCTGGCGGTGACCGCCTCGTCGGCGGCGCTGAGGAACAGGGGCAAGTCGAGTTCGCCGGGGATCGATGGGTAGATGATGAACGTCGCAGCCCAGCCCGAGCGCACCATGTCGAGGTTGAAGGTCGAGCGTTGTTCGCGGGTCAGTGTCGCCAGTTCCGGCTTCGAGTAGTTCGGGGCGAGGTAGGCGAGCAGTCGTCCGTTGCCGTCGAACGGTGCGTCCGCGGTGTGCACGAACAGGTTTCGCCGGGTCCCGTCCGGCCGTGTCAGTCGCTGGGCGGCATTGGCTTTGGCGAAATCGGCCGCCTGCGTGCCCTGGGTGAACTGGATGGTTCCCGCCTTGCCGGTGGAGAGTCTCGGGAGGAGGAAATCGGCGAACCGGCGTGAGACGGGTACGTCGGCCGGCCGTTGCTGGATCCACTCCGCGAGTTGAGCGAACTTCTCGTCCACCCCCACCGCGCCTTGTGGCGAACCGGCGGTGACTTCCGGTGTGTCGATCGACAGCATCCGCACGGGCATCCGGATGCTCGGTGTGTCGCCGTCGTGGATGTCCACCAAGGCCTTCGAATCGAGTGACGGTATGCCGACACCGCTGGATGACCAGAAGATTTGTACTGCCTCGAGCATTTCGGTTCCTTCCGAGTTCGGATTCAGTGAAAGTCGCCGGGTTCCGGGAACAGGCCCCTTCCGATGGGACGGTGCGTATTCGGGTCGGCGGCGATGACGTCGGCCACGTCGGCGGCGTCGCGGAACAGCCGCGCACTGATCTCCTGCTGCTCCGGCTTGCTGGTGAAGGTCAGCTGAGCTGTTCGACGAAGCCACAATGCGAGCTGCCGGTAGGTCTTCTCATGGCTCTGCACCATGTTCGCCATGTAGCCGTTGTCGAAGAACAAGCGAAGGCCGGTCTCGGCGAAGTAGAAATGCGCGGCCGCGCACAACTCGGCCGGCGGCAGGAATCTCGCGGCGAAGGGATCGCCCGCGTCCTCACGCTCGGTGATCCATGTGACGTGGCGGGCGTTCATTTCGTTCGCGAAATGCATGAAGACGAAGGCGGTATTCGGCAAGTTCGCCGCGAGGACCGGGTCCAGGAAGGTATCGGTATCGAAGGTCGGCGTGTGCTCCAGGTTCGCACCCTCATTGCGCATGTGCGTCAGCTCGTGGGCGAGCTGGCCACGGAAGCTGGCCTTCGCCTGGCGTCCGTCCGGGTGGTGGGTCAGGACCATGCGTCCGCGAATCAACAAGTCGTTCAGCGCGATTGCGCTACGCTGCCGCCCATTCGAATCCTCGAACGAGACCGTGACACCGGATGCGTCCCGGGGTAGTTCGGCGAGTTCCTCGATGACGTTCTCCGGTATTCGATCGTCGTTCAAGCCACGGGCCCGGCTCGCCGCGACGATGGCCGAGCAGTCACCGGAGGTGAGCCTGTCGAGCATCGCGCGGCCGAGGTCGTGGCGTTGGCTCTCGAACGACTTCCGCAGCAGGTTCGCGAGCTCCAATCCGACGAAGGGTTCCACGCGGTGCTCGGCGACGAAACCGGCGAGTTCACCGAAATCGGCGTCCCCCGAGATGACGGGATCGTGGAACATGAACATGTCCAGGCGGCCCGAAGTGCCCTCGCCGACGACCGGATCGTCCGGGAACAGGCGCTGTTCCCGCTTGAATTCGCTGACCGCCGCGCCGGTCTTCACCCCGAAGATGCCGTCGAGTATTCCGGGGTCTTTGTCCAACCTGCGCAGTGCTTCCTGCACCCGCATGACGGAGAGGTTTTCCTCGGGCTCCATCATTCGGTGGGAACCCGCCAAGCACTTCTCCAGCACCGGATCGCCGGAGAATCGTTTCGACATCAAGCTCATGTCTCGCCTCGCATTCGCACTGGCCTGGACACTCGCCACGCGGTCTCGCGACGGGGTCGACACTTGTCGGGACGCCGACCGGCGGGCAGCGGACCCGCACGATTCGTGCGTCACGTGCACTATCCGCTCGGACCCCCGAGGCGCACACGAGTAGCCGGTACTCGATTTCTCGACGGCACGCGTTGGCGGTGTCCGCTCGAACCGGCGATCGCTCCACCTTCGGTGCCCGAGTGCGTACCGTGGCGAGGGTTCCGGCGTGGAAACGCTCCGTGAGAAGGGTGGAAGCATGACAGAGGCGCGAGTGCTTGTGGTCGGTGTAAATCCCGCGACGTTCGAGGGCTGGGATCCGGCGCCGGTCGAGGCGGCGATGGCACGCGGCCGGGCCCGATTCGACGATCTCGGTATCGAGGCCGACTGGTGCTTGGTGGCCCTCGACGAGAACCCCGAAGGAACGATCGTGGCGGCGCTGAACCGCAACAACTACGCCTGCGTGGTGATCGGCGGCGGCATCCGCAAGCACGAGCCGCTGCTCGAGTTGTTCGAGAAGATGGTCAACCTGGTCCGGCAGCACGCGCCCGACGCGGCCATCGCCTTCAACAACAGCCCCGAGGACTGCGCCGACGCGGCGCTGCGGTGGCTGCCCTAGCCGGCGTGTGGGCTCGGTTTCGGCCGGGCGACCACTCCGGAACCCGCGCGCGCTACCGACTGACTGACGTCCGAACTCCATGATGGTCGAAACCGAAAGGGAGCACATGAAACTGGAAACAGGCCAGGTCGCGGTGGTGACCGGCGCCGCCAATGGAATCGGACGAGCTGTGGCGCAGGCATTGTGCGACCGCGGGATACGAGTGGTGCTCGCCGATATCGATGGCGACGCGGTCGCGACAGCCGCCGACGAGCTCGGGCCCGACGCTCTCGCGGTGCGAACGGATGTCGCTGATCCACAACAGGTTCGGCAACTGGCCGACACCACCCTGGCGCGTTTCGGGCGGGTCGATCTGGTGTTCAACAATGCCGGAATGGCCGTGGGCGGACCGATCTGGCTGGTGGAACCCGAGGACTGGCAGCGGATCTGGGCGGTCAATGTGCAGGGCGTCGTCAACGGGATGCGTGCCTTCGTCCCGCACCTGATCGCGGCGGGACGCGGCCACGTCGTCAACACCTCGTCCCTGGCGGGTGTCACCACCGGTATGTTCAACGCCCCCTACACCGCGAGCAAGCACGCGGTCGTCTCGCTGACCGAGGCGCTGCACGGCGAACTGGCCGTACTCGCGCCCGGGATCGGTGTCACTGTGGTGTGCCCGGGCCCGGTCGACACCCAAATGTTGCGCGGGATCACCGACGGCATCGGATCCCTGCTCGGCGACAGCGTTACCACACAGCCCGAGGAAGGATGGCTCGGCACGCTCACTCCCGAGCAATGGGAGCGTCTCGCACCCGGGCTGGGCGTCATCGCCCACTTGGCGGACGAGGCCATGCCCGCGGCGCAGGCCGCGGAGATCATCCTGGGCGCGGTCGAGGCCGATCGCCTCTACGTGACCACTCACCCCACCTGGGCGACACAGGCCAGCGAACGGGTCGCGAGGATCGTGGCCGACATGCAAGCGTCCACCTAGCCTGCGGTCCTACGACAATCTCTCAGGGTCGCGCCCGCGTATTCGCTTGTGCGACAAATAAATCCCCAGGCCGACCCGGCAAGGTCGGCCTGGGGATCGTCGATATCGATCAGGCCAGGTCGAAGCGATCGTTGTCGACCACCTTGGCCCACGCGGCGACGAAGTCGTCGACGAACCTCCCCTCGCCGCCCTCCTGCGCATACACCTCGGCCACCGCGCGCAGCACCGAGTGCGATCCGAAGACGAGATCGTTGGCGGTGGCCGTCCACTTGGTCTGGCCGGTGCGCCGGTCGGAACCTTCGTAGACGTTCTCCGTCGACTCGGACGCCTTCCACTCCGTGCCCTGGTCGAGCAGGTTGACGAAGAAGTCGTTCGTCAGGGTGCCCGGCCGGTCGGTGAAGACGCCGTGCGAGGTTCCGCCGAAATTGGCGCCGAGGGCGCGCAGGCCGCCGATCAGTACCGTCAGCTCCGGAGCCGTCACGTCGAGCATGTACGCCCGTTCGAGCAGCAGTCGCTCGAGCGGGGCCTTCTCGCCCTCGCGCACGTAGTTGCGGAACCCGTCGGCCCGCGGTTCGAGCACCGCGAACGACTCCACATCGGTGTTCTCCTGCGTGGCGTCGGTTCGTCCGGGCGCGAACGGCACCGTGACGTCGTAGCCCGCGTCCTTCGCGGCCTTCTCGACCGCCGCGGACCCGGCGAGGATGATCAGGTCGGCGAGCGAGACCTTCTTGCCGCCCGAGGCCGACCTGTTGAAATCCTGCTGGATCTGCTCGAGCATCGGGAGCACCTCGGTCAGCTCGGCCGGCTCGTTGATCTCCCAGCTCTTCTGCGGCTCCAGCCGGATCCTTGCGCCGTTGGCGCCGCCGCGCTTGTCGGTACTGCGGAAGGTCGCCGCCGACGCCCAGGCGGTCTTGACCAGCTGGGAGACCGACAGGCCGGACTCGAGCACCTTGCCCTTCAGCGCCGCGATGTCCTGCTCGTCGATCAGCTCGTGGTCGACCGCGGGCACCGGATCCTGCCACAGCTGCGGTTCGGCAACCCACGGCCCGAGATAGCGGCTGATCGGTCCCATGTCGCGGTGCAGCAGCTTGTACCATGCCTTGGCGAACGCCTCGGCGAGTTCCTCGGGGTGATCCAGCCAGCGGCGGGTGATCTCCCGGTAGATCGGGTCTTCCCGCAGGGACAGGTCCGTGGTCAGCATGGTGGGGGCCCGAGAGGGTCCGCCGAACGGATCCGGGATCGTGCCTTCGCCGGCGCCGTCCTTCGCCTTGTACTGCCACGCCCCGGCCGGGCTCTTGGTGAGCTCCCATTCGTAGCCGTAGAGGTTTTTCAGGAAGCCGTTGTCCCACTGGGTCGGGGCGGCTGTCCAGATGACCTCCAGGCCGCTCGTGATGGCGTCTTTGCCTTTGCCCGTGCCGTAGGCGCTCTTCCAGCCCAGGCCCTGCTGCTCGATCGGGGCGGCTTCGGGTTCCGCGCCGACGAGATCGGGGTCGCCCGCGCCGTGGGTCTTGCCGAAGGTGTGGCCGCCGACGATCAGTGCGGCGGTCTCCACGTCGTTCATCGCCATGCGGCGGAACGTCTCTCGGATGTCCCGTGCCGCGGCCACCGGGTCGGGCTTGCCGTTGGGCCCTTCCGGATTGACGTAGATCAGGCCCATCTGGACGGCGCCGAACGGGCGCGCCAGCTCACGGTCACCGCTGTAGCGTTCATCGCCGAGCCAGGTGTCCTCCGGGCCCCAGTAGACCTCTTCGGCCTCCCAGATATCCGGGCGACCGAAGCCGAAGCCGAAGGTCTGGAACCCCATCGACTCGAGGGCTACGTTGCCCGCGAACACCAGCAGATCGGCCCACGAGATCTTGGTGCCGTACTTCTGCTTGACCGGCCACAGCAGCCTGCGCGCCTTGTCCAGGCTGGCGTTGTCCGGCCAGCTGTTGAGCGGCGCGAAGCGTTGCGCGCCCTGACCGCCGCCGCCGCGTCCGTCGGCGATCCGGTAGGTGCCCGCCGCGTGCCAGCTCATCCTGATGAACAGGCCACCGTAGTTTCCGTAGTCGGCGGGCCACCAGTCCTGCGAATCGGTCATGACCGCGGCGACGTCGGCCTTCAGGGCGTCGACATCGAGCTTCTCGAATTCTTTCGCGTAGTCGAAATCCTCGCCCAACGGGTTGGATTTGGACGAGTGGGCGTGCAGCACCGAGACATCGATCTGCTCCGGCCACCAGTCTTCGTTGGTGCGGGGGCGATGGCCGGTCTGGGGAGTTGGGGACGTGATCGCCGGGTTCTCGCTCTCACTCGTGCTTCGAGTTCCGGCGTCAGGAGTGGATGGACGGCTATCGGATGTCACGACATTCCTTCCTGAGAGGTGGTGCGGGCTGCGATCAGCGAGGTGGTGATGCCGCACAGTCGGGGCACAGGCCCCAGTAGATGACCTCGGCTTCGTCGATCGAGAAGCCGCGATCGTCGGACGCGGTCAAACACGGGGACTCGCCGACCGCGCAATCGACGTCGGCGATCAACCCGCAGGTCCGGCATACGACGTGGTGGTGATTGTCGCCGACTCGCGACTCGTAACGCGCCACCGAGCCGGACGGCTGGATACAACGGATCAAGCCTGTCGCGGTGAGCACGCGCAACGAGTCGTACACCGCCTGGTGGGATACCGCCGACAGACGGGACCGCACGGCGCGGATGATCGAATCCGTGTCGGCGTGCGGACGATCGTGCACCGCGCTCAGCACCGCGACACGCGGAGCGGTCACGCGCAGCGAAACTTCCCGCAGCATTTGCTGGAATTCCGTGGCCGTGGGCACGCTCGGAAGTCTCGTCCGGTTTCTGGAACGAGTCAAGCATTTCGGCGGCCGGGTTTCGATTCGATGTGCGGCCACAATCGCCCCTGACCTGGGCCTCGGGCGCCGTTGCGCCACCGCGGAGGGGTTCGGCCGGATCCGCTCGGTCGAAGGTAGCGACGCGTCTGCTGCGACCACCGCGTCAGTCGATCACGGACCGTTTCCCCTCGCTTCGATCACCGAGTGGCGTGCACCGGCCGCCGCTCGGCGCTGCCGCGGTCAGGGCCGTCGCTCTCGACACTGCAGCGCTCCGCGGCGACGAGGTCTTGTCCCGGGCACGCGCTCTACTGCATCGCTCCACAATGCGCGCGGCTCCGGGACATCAGCAGGTTGCCACCAGGATCTGCTCCGATTCCGCGGGCCGCAGACCGTCGGCGCGGTCGGCGAAGTAGCGGCGCGTCAGCTCTTCGGACGAAATATGCTGGGCGGCAGGGAAACCCGCTTCCTCGGCGAGCGACACGACCTCGTCGGGGCGGAAGAAGCTGATGAACGGAGTGCCCGAGGCGCGGGCGCCCTGTTCGGCGAACCGGCGCATCTGCTGTTCGCCGGAGCCGACGAGTTCGAACGGCAGCATGAATGTCATGGCCAGGGTGGACCCGGGCGCGAGTGTCGAAATCTGACGCAGGGTGGCGATATTCGCCTCTCTCGTGAGGTACATCGAGACGCCGGTGGACGCCACGACCGCGGGCCTGCTCGGATCGAAACCGGCGGCCAGCAGACGCTCCCACCACGAGTCCACCTCGAAATCGACGGGTACCAGCCGCAACTGGTCCGTGAGGTCGAACCCGAGCTCGGCGAGGCGTTGGCGCTTCCACGCCTGCGGGCCGGGCTGGTCGACCTCGAACACCGTCAACCGCGCGGCCGACTCGGGCCTGCGCTGGGCGAAGGTGTCCAGTCCTGCGCCGAGCAGGACGTACTGATCCACGCCCTGGCCGACCTGTTCGGCGAGCAGATCCTCGACGAAGCGAGCGCGGGACACCATGCCCGCGCGCATCGGGCCGGTGGTCTGCGGATCCATATCCGGGCGCTGCTCCCAGCCGTCCTCGGGCCCCGCGAGCCGCAGCCCGATCTCGTCGTCGAAAACATGCGGGGCCGCATCGATCCGCACGTGCAGCGCCCGCCACAGCGCGGTCCGGATCGCGGTCTGATCCGGGGCGATCGTCAGCTCGTTCGGCATCGCGCTCACTCCTTGCCCGGTGCCTGTAGATTCCACTGCCGCCCGTCCGGGTCGCGGACGGTCATCTCCTGGGTCCCGTAGTGGGTCTGCTCGAATTCGGTGACGATCTCGACATCGCCGCCGGGGCGGCTCTGCGTGTCGGCGACCTTCATGACCAGCAGTGTCCGCGGATCCTGGGTCGGCGGGACCTCGGCCACGAAGACGGATGGGCCGTCACCGTTGCGAAACTGACCCGAACCGTGGCCGGTCTCGAACTCGACCTCGAATCCCAGCTCCTGCAGAAACCTGGCCTGCTTGCCCCAATTGTGGGTCTCCAGGAACACGGCATCGATGCCCTCGGTCCTCATTGCTGATCCTCTCCTGATGGTGACTGCGGGTGGGTGTCGCCGAGGTACGCGCGCAGCGCGGCGGCAACAAGCGCCGACAACGACATTCCCGACTCGATCGCCTGCAATTTGACCTGCTTGATCAGCCCGATCGGCAGATAGACGTTGAACTGCTTCACATCCTCGTCGCCCACGAGAGGATGCTAGCACGCTAGCTTGCTAGCATGCTAGCTCGAGCTTCCGATCAGAGTGACCGGTGGTCGGTCGTCGCGGATCTCCGGAGACCGACGCGGTTCAGCACCTGCACCACGATCGGCGCCGCGACGGCCGCCAAGACAGTGGCGACCACCTGCGCGAGCGCCGTGCTCATGAGGCAGCCGTCGCCGTAGCTTCGAGCGAGCCTGCCGGATTCTTCCGCGGCCCCTCTCGCGCGGGCGGCCGCTTCGGCTCCGTCCCAATGGGGAGATGTCATGGCGGTGAAGTCCTTTCGAGATCGGTGTCACCGACACTGTGACGCTATCGACCCGGAGGACGCGTCGAATCCGCCGAAATACTCAGCCTCGCTGCTCATTCCGTCGTTCCCGCGGGGCGCCGAATGAGTAGTGCCATTGAGTAGTTCGGCCGATGTCACCGAAACGTCGGCGCTCGTAGCGTTCGGTGCGTCAACACCGTGAGTTCGCGAAAGGCGGAGAAGCTATGCCATACATTCACATCACCCATGCCCCTGGCGCCGGTTTGACGGAATACCGTGCCGTGGTCGAAGCGCTCGGCCCGGAACCGGTGACGGGGAACCTGCTGCACATCGTCGGGGAATCCGACGGCGTCCTGCACGTGGTCGATGTCTGGGATTCGTCGGTGTCGGCCGATCGGTACGCGGCCGAGAGACTGTTCCCGGCGTTCGAGAAGGCCGGAGTGCGGCTGGGTCCCGATACGCGATGGGAGGTCTTCGACACCGAAATCATCCGGGGCACAATGGATTGACCCGGTGGAGGAGGCGGCGAGTGACATCCGGATTGATCGGTCGTGACCGCGAGCTCGCCGATCTGCTCCGCAGCCTGGACGGGGCGGTCGGCGGAATCCCGCAGCTGGTGACGTGCTCCGGTGAGGCGGGCATCGGCAAGACCAGGCTGATGACGGAGCTCGCCGGACGCGCGCGCAGCAGGGGCATACGCACCCTCTGGTCGAGAGCGATGGAATTGCCCGACGCGCCGCCCTTCCGGCTGTGGCAACCGGTGCTCGGCGACGGCTTCGGCGATGAACCGATCTCCGGCCGTGCGGCATTGTTCGAGAGGTTCGCGGCACGGCTCGATTCCGACGGGACCCCGACACTGTTCGTCATCGATGATGTGCAATGGGCCGACGAACCCTCGCTGCTCGGCCTGTTGCACGTGGTGCGTCAGCTGCGGACACAGCGAATCCTGGTGTGTGTCACCGAGCGCGACACCCTCGCCGACGCGGCGCCGGGCTGGCGAGTGATCAAACCGGAGCTGCTGAGGGAGGCAGCGGCCCGCACGATCCACCTCGCCGGCCTCACTTCGACAGCGGCCGCGGCGTGTCTCGCGGCGGAGGCGGGGCAGCCGGTGCCGGACGAGCTCGCCGCGCGCGTCCATGCGGCAACCGGCGGAAATCCGTTCTACCTGAGAGAATTCGGCCGCGCGTTCCGGGACGGCGCGGACCGCCGGCTGCCCGTGCCCGCCACCCTGCGGCAGGTGATCCAGGGCCGAGTGGCGCGGTCGTCACCCCGGGCGCAGGAGTTCCTGCGCGCCGCCTCGATCATGGGCGACCAGTTCGCGATCGCCGTCGTCGCCCGCCTGATCGGGCGACCGGCAGCCGAATGCCTGTCCGCCGTGGACGAGGCCGCCGCAACCGGGTTGTTGACCACCACGACCGAGCCCGGCTCGATGCGATTCGGGCACGCACTGGTCAAGGAGGCGTTGCGGGAGGGGCTGCCGCTACAACAGCGCGTGGTATGGCACACGCGTGCGGCGAACGCCATCGAGGCGTTGTATCCCGATGCGCTGGACGCGTTTTCGGCAGCGCTGGCATGGCACTACGCGGAGGCGGCGATCGCCGGAGATCGCGAGCCCGCCCGGCGGTGGGCGCTTCGCGCGGGCGATCTGGCGTTGCGTGAACTGGCTTTCGAGGAGGCCGTCCGGCTGTACGGGCTCGCGGTGGCCAATGCCGACGACGCGCCGCCCGGCAAGCGGAGCCGGATGCTGCTTGCCCGGGCCACGGCAAGCCAGCGGGCCGGTGATCTGGCCGCGGCGCGCGCCGATTGCTCGGCGGCCGTGGCCCTGGCCCGCCGCACGAACGACGCGACGTTGTCCGCCGAGTGCGCACTGGTCCTCGAACCGATCGGAGATCGGTTGTGGGACCGTGACATTCACGCGTGGTGCGCCGAGGCGCTGGCGGGCGATGTCCCCGACCTGCTGCGGGCACGACTGCTGGCCCGCCTCACCGAGGCTGCCGTCTATCTCGGGCAACTCGATGAAGTAGCCGAAACCAGCGGTGCGGCAATGGCTCTCGCCGCCACAGTGGCGGACGACGAAACCAGGGTGGCGGCGCTGCGCGCGCGTCAGCTCGCCTGCACCGGGCCGGAACATCGCGACGAGTACGCCGTCCTCGCCGCCGAGATGGTGTCCGCCGGTGTCCGCACGGGCGACGCCGCGGCCGAGATGTGGGGCCACCTGTGGACCATCGACAGCCTCTGGGCGCGCGGAGCGATCACCGGCATCGCGACCGAACTGTCCCGGCTGCGCTGGTGCGTGCGGCACACCGGCGGCCCGATGGCGAACTGGCATCTCTTGATCGCCGAGGCCGCGCTCGCCCAAGGGCGTGGTGATCTCGCGGAAGCGACACGCCTCGGCGAGGAGGCATACCGGCTGGCAGAGTCGGTCGCCCACCCGGCGGGCGAAGGCGCCTACCGCGCATTGCTCACGGTGATCGGCCATCACGGCGGCCAGTCCGACGTCTCGTGCACGCCGCCTCCGCCGCGCATGAGCGGCGAGGTGCGCAACGCATTGTTCGCGGCACTGGGCATGGCGTTTCCGCTGGTGGAACTCGGCCGGCTGCACGAAGGCGAATCGTTGTACCGCAGCCTCGGGCCTCCGCAGAAGTGGGAGATCCCGCCCTATTTCCTGCTGGATGCCCTGGTGACCGGAGGTGCGGTCGCCAGCAGGCTCGGGGCTGTCGACGATATCCGGTATTTCGCCGACCGCCTCGGCGAGCATCGCGGATTCCACGTGGCGGGCACCGGTGGAAGCGGTCACTACCTCGGACCGGTCGAATTGTGGCTGGGTAAGTTCGCTGCCGCGCTGGGTGACGCCGACTCCGCCGCAGCCGACCTGCGCAGCGCGGGACGGATCTGCCGTGACATCGGCGCCCGGTGCTTCGCGGTCGAGGCCGACTGCGAGCTCGCCGAACTGGTCGTGGCGGACGCACCCGAGGAAGCTCTGGCTTTGGCGAAAAGAGCTCTGCCCCTCGCGGAGAGCTGCGGCATGGCGCCGTGGGCGCAGCGCCTGCGAACGATCATCGGCGTGTACGCGCAGTCGACGACACTGTCACCCCGCGAGCTCGAGGTCGCCGAACTGGTCGCCACCGGCGCGACCAACCGCGACATCGCGCGCATCCTGATCATCTCCGAACGGACGGCACAGAACCACGTCCAGCACATCCTTACCAAGCTCGGCGTCAACAACCGCAGTCAGATCACGGCCTGGATGCGCCGGTCCGGCTGACAGCCGCACTTTCCTGCGGGAATCCTACTTCGGGCGGGTCTTGCACCGTGGAGTTCGCCGCGCCGCCCGGCAGCTGCCCGGTCTGTCGGGGCGCGCCGATAGTCTGCCGGGATGGTCAGTCCCGATTCGGCGCTGCGTCGTGTGCTGCGTGAGACAGGAAAGTTGCTACAGCCGTATGGGTTTCATGGTTCGGATCCGGTGTGGGTGCGGATCGAGCCGGGTGGTGTCGCCTCCGTCGGCCGCACCCGGGTGACCCGCACGTGGACCGGTGGACAGCAAGTCCTCGCATTCGGGCTGGAGCTGAACGCCACGCCGACGGCTTGGTGGGAATTCTGCAACTGGCGCGACGCTCGGCTGGGTCTGCCGCCGACGCCGCTGGAGAAGGCCGCGGGCCCGGACCTGCTCACCTCCCATCGTCTGCCGGACGAGCTGACCGCGCTGTGGTCGGTGCGACTCGACCCGGAGCAACCGGGTCAGCACGTCCTGCAAGCCGATATCGATGCCATTCGCACCGAGTTGCCCCGCCGCGTACACGCTTACGCGCGCCGCGCATTGCAGCTGGTGGAGCCGGATCGGTACCTGGATGAGCTGCTGGATCGGCCGGACAAGGGGATCGGGGAGTGGGAGGTGATCGTGGTTCTGCTCGCCGATCGTGGTTCGGGGCCCCAACTCGATGACGCGATACGCCGGCTCCGAGTGTGCTTGTCGGAGCATGATGCGGCGGCCTACGAAGAGAACGTCATCGCGTACGCGCAGACCAGGGCCGCGCTGGTCTGAAGGCATCGAGGTCGTCGGAACCCGGGTGGTTACTGTTTCCGATTCGGTCCCGAGATGCTTGGGACAGAGCCGGATTCAGGTGAAAACGAGGGCCAGGAACCCGGAGGTGTAGGCGAGCGCGAAGAGGATGGGGATCCACTCCTCGATGTGCGAGAGGGGCCAGTACCGTGCTCGGTCCTTTCCTTCACCCAGCGCCCACCATTCGGCACGCCAGAAGGGGGAGGCGGGGAGTCGTTCCTCCAGGGCGCCGACGACCTGGTACTTGGCACTGTTGAGGAGCCGGTAGCTGCGGACCAGGTAGAACCACGCGAAACACTGGCCGAGGATCGCGGCCAAGGGGATCGCCAGCCACCAGACCTTGTCGTTCGGCGGGGCTTTCCCGAAGGCGGCCGTGAAGGTGAAGATGCCGGTGTTGAGTGTCAGGAAGAAGGAGTTCGCCAGGCCGCGCCTAGCGCTCACCCGGTCGGCCATCTCGACGCAGAGCCGGTACTGTTCGAGCACCGCACTCTCGAAGGTGGCGGTGCGGTTGTCGGAGTCTTCCGGTGCGTCGTTCCAGAGTCGGGTGCGAAGCTCGGATCGCTGATCGTCGTGGTGCACCGCCGACCTCCTCGTGTCGTTCTGGGCGTCCGGCTCGATCCGTCTCTTCCGGAGGCGTGGCCGGTAGGTGCGGACTCCGCTTCGGCGCCGAACTGCTTGGTTTGCAAAGGCTTTGGATTCAGCTGGCATAACGGCACGTCATCTTCCAGCCGGATGGCACGTAGGTCTGTACTTGGGCTCGGGTCACGAACGGAGTGGCGAGTTCGCACGCCTTGTTCGCGTCCCAGGGGCGGTCCCACAGTCGCACGGTGTGATCGGCGCCGGCGGTGGCCAGCCGCATGCCATCCGGGCTGAACGCCACCGCGTACACGGCGGCGGTGTGGCCGGTGAGTGGGGGACCGATCGGCCTACCGGTAGTCGGGTCCCACAACCGCACGGTGTTGTCCGAGCCTGCGGTGGCCGACAAGGTATCGGACGGGGCGAACGCGACGTTGTTCACCCCGTCGGTGTGGCCGATGAGCGGCGGACCTGTGGGTTGTCCGTCGGTCGCGTTCCACAGCCGCACGGTGTGGTCGGTGTCGGCGGTGGCCAGCCGGGTGCCGTCGTGGCTGAACGCCACCGCGGAGACCCCGCCGGTGTGGTCGATGAGTGGTCCGTCGACCGGCTTGCCGGTGGCCGGGTCCCACAGCCGCACGGGATGGTCGTCGAAGAGTCCTGCGGTGACCAGTCGGGAACCGTCTGGGCTGAACGCCAACGAGTACACCGGACCGGTGTGGCCGGTGAGCGGCGCACCGATAGGCCGTCCGCCGGTGGGATCCCACAGCCGCACAGTCCGATCCTGTCCTGCGGTGGCCAACCGCGTGCCGTCCGGGCTGAAGGCCACATCGAGCACCGCCTCGGTGTGGCCGGTGAGCGGAGGGCCGACGGGTTGTCCGGTAACGGGGTCCCACAGTCGCACGGTGTTGTCTGCGCCCGCGGTCGCCAGCCGAGTGCCGTCGGGGCTGAATGCCACCGCAGCTACCGGGCCAGTGTGTCCGGTGAGCGGTGCACCGATCGGCTTGCCGGTGGCCGGGTCCCAGATCCGCACAGCGCCATCCCGGCTGACGGTGGCCAAGCGGGTGTCGTCCGGACTGAACGCCACGTCGAGCACCCCGTCGGTGTGTCCGGTGAGCGGTGCACCGACCGGCGCGCGAGTACTGACGTCCCAAAGCCGCACCGCGTCGTCATCACCGCCGGTGGCCAGCCGAGTGCCTTCCGGGTCGAACGCCACCGCGTTCACCTCGCCGGTGTGGCCGGTGATCGGTTCACCGAGGGAATGACCGGTGGCGAGGTCCCATAGACGGACGGTGGTGTCGTTGCCTGCGGTGGCCAGCCGGGTCCCATCCGGGCTGAATGCCACGGAGTGCACCGTGGCGGTGTGGCCGGTGAGCGGGGTGCCGAGCGGCTGACCGGTGGTGGCGTCCCACAATCGCACGGTGTTGTCTCCACTGGCGGAGGCCAGCACGGCGCTGTCCGGGCTGAACGCCACGTCCGCCACCCAGTCCGTGTGGCCGGTGAGCGCGGGACCGACCTGTCCGCCGGTCGCCGGGTCCCACAACCGCACGGTGTGATCGGCGCCCGCGGTGGCCAAGCGAGTGCCATCCGAGTTGAACGCCACGTCGGACACCGCGTTGGAGTCGCCGACGATCGGTTCACCGACTTGCTGTCCGGTCGCCGGATTCCACAGCCGCACCGTTCCGTCCCAGCTTGCGGAGGCCAGCACTGTGCCGTCCGGGCTGAACGCCACCCCGTTCACCCTGTCGATGTGTCCGGTGAGTGGGGGACCGACCTGCCTGCCGAGGGCGGTGTCCCACAGTCGGACGGTGTTGTCCGCGCCGGCCGTGGCCAGCCGGCTGCCGTCCGGGCTGAAAGCTACCGAGTACACCCGCTCTTGGTCGCCGGTGAGTGGGTCGCCGACCGGCGCGCCGGTCGCCGGATCCCACAGTCGCACAGTGCCATCCATGCTCGCGGAGGCCAGCCGGGTTCCGTCCGGGCTGAACGTCACGTCGTTCACCCAGTCGGTGTGGCCGGTGAGCGGTGCGGCGGCTTGCTGCCCGGGGGCCTTGCCGAAGGCGATGCGGGCGTTGACCAGTGCGCTGGTGGCCTGCCACAGCGGGGCCGGCGTCGCTCGGCTGCTCTCGGCGGCAAGCGCGAGTGCGAGCCCGGCGTTGCCGGGCGCGGCATCGCGGGAGGCCGCGGCCAGGGCGAGAGCGACCGCCTCGTTGCGTTGTCGTTCCGCCTCGTGCTGCTGGTGGATCGCTTCCCGCCGTTGATCGAGCGCGATGGTCGCGGCGGCGAGGGCGATGACGGTCAGCAGGGCCAATCCGGTGACAGCGGCACGACGCAACCGCCGGAAGCGACGTTGCTCACGCAGGTCTTCGCTGGCCAGTTCGTATTTGGGCTTGCCGTGGACGGGGGCGGCCAGATCGATGACCTTCTCCCGGAACATCGGTGCGCGCGGGTCCCACGGCGCATCGTCGGTGACGTCGACGTAGAACGGTTCGGTCGTCAGGACACCCGGTCGTGTCAGCACCGGCAGGGCCACGTCGGATCGGTCCGGGTCGAACCGCCCGGTCTTCTCGTCCCAGATCAGGCGTCCTCCGGTGACGACGAACAGCAGGTTGTCCGATCCGCGGCGCGCCAGCCAGTGCGCGACTTCCTTGTCGACCCAGCCCGAGGCGGCCGCGTGCGGGGAGAGGACGACGACCAGGAACCGGGCCCGGTCCATCGCTTCGGCGACCTTGCCCCACAGGTCGGGACTGGCGGTGAGGTCGGTAGCGTCGCGAAACACACGCAGTGCGTGCAGGTGGCCCATGCGCCGGCCGATGCGGTGCAGGCCTTTCTGAATTCCGGCGGCGACCGGTCGATCGCGGTGGGTATAGGAGATGAAGGCGTCGTAGTCGAACGACGCCCCCTGTCCGCGAGCCGGCTGCTCCAGAGCAGCGGCAGGCTGTGCGCACATGGAAGATCTCCCGAGCCGAGACGTATGGGGCTGCGATATGCGAGCCTGAACGATACGAATGCGGATGTCGCGGGTAGTTCACTACTCGGGTTTACGGCAGGTCGAGAACCTCCCCGTGACCAGCAGTGCGGCGGACCCAGCGCGCACCGCGCCTGGGCGGCCGCCGCCTAGGCGCGGTGCGCGGACAAGCTGGAATCCCATGCCGATCCGATCGCCGATCATCGCCAGGTCGTCAGCCACCGGATCAGCCGTCGGACGGGCTCAGGGGAGGACGTTCGGAATGAGCTCCGGAGCCTGCTCCGCCACTGCCGATCCGATGAACGAGCCCGCGTAGTAACCGGCGTAGGTGCCGACCACGCCGCCGATCACACCGCCTGCGACGACTCCGATCGGTACGGCCGAACCACCCGTCGGCCCGGCGAGAGGCGTGGCGAGCGCGGCTCCGACGGTGCCGCCGAGCACCGCTCCGGTCACGCCTCCGATCACCTGGCCCGCGGTCTGGCCGATGTAGGTGCCGTTCTCGTTCGGGCTCGCGATCGCCGTCGCGTGAGCGACCGGTGCGGCCTGGGGGAGCGGCTCTACCGCCGAGGGCTCGACACTTTCGGCCACCGGATTCGATACGGCCGAGCTCGGAACGAAGTGGGCTGGGATCGCCGCCGGTGACTGGGTCGCGTATACGAGCGTGGCGGTGTCGGGCGCGTGCTCGACAGCCTGCGCGGGGGCGGCGTGCGCCGTAGTGACACCCAGATCGCCGAGGCTGACGGCAGCAGGCAGCGCCATCGCAACCGGTATTCCGCGCAGAACTTTGCTGCGCCTGCTCATCGCACGATGCCGACCGGCCATGTGTCTCCGCCTCTCCGTGAAAACGTCTGCTGTCGTCCGGGTATCGGCGGCCGCTTGCGGGGCACAACAGGAATGTGACCGGGTTCGCGCCCTGTCGCCGCGGCTATGGGTCGTTGGCCGGGCCGCTTCGCTCCGCGACCCAGGCCGCGATCTGGGCGCGTGAGGTGGCGCGGGAGCCTGCGAAGGCGTTGCGGGTGAACAGAAGTCGTGATCGGCATCGACAAGTTGCGGTCGAGCTGCGAAGAACGTCCGGGCGTGGGAGTTTATGATCTCGAAATCCGGGCGGCCACAACAGGACTGCCCTACATGCCTGCTTGGAGAACGCATTGAACAGCCCGTACTCGCCTGTTGCGGAGCTCAACCTGCTGATGGAGTTGCAGGAGAGACTCGGCTACGAGAATTACGCCGACGGTTTCGGCCTGACCGACTTCGGAGACCTCTCGGGCCTGGTGGCGGGCTGGTCGAAGGATCCGGAGTTCACCGACCGGCTGATTCCCTTCGCGCAGGCCAACGGTTCCGGTTCGTTCTACGCGCTGTGGCGTTTCGACGACCGAGACGATCCGGCGACGCTGCCCGTCGTCGTCTTCGGAGACGAGGGCGGGCAGCATGTCGTCGCCCGTCATCTGCGGGAGTTGTTTCAGCTCCTCGGCTTCGACTCGGAGATACGAGTCGATTGGGACGAGGTGTACTTCTACCGCGAGGAGGACGAGGAGTACAGCGACGGGCACGACGAGTTCGTGACGTGGCTCGACGAGCACTTCGGCCTGCCGGTGGCGGAGGACCCCGCGGCCGTTCTCGCGGCGGCGCAGGCGGGGCTGGGGGAGCGGTTCACCGAGTGGGCAAGGCCGTTCCTGGAGCACTGATGTCCAGCCGACCGGCGAGCCGCAAGTCTGGGCGGGTCGATGCCGTGAATATCGCACGCCGGGCTGTTTACTGGCAGGTGCTCGTTACCGCTCCGTGCCGAATGCGCAGGCAGCGCGGTGAATGCGGCCGTCGGCAACGCTGATCCGATCATGTCATCGATCGTCACGGCGTCACCGGCACGGATGCGGGCCGGAATCGACTGTGAGGAGGGCTAGTGACGAATAACGTGGTTCGCCGGGCTGCCGGCGCGGGCGTCAAGCTGGGTGTCGCGGGTACGGTGGCCGGTGCGCTGGTGCTGGGACAGCACACCGTCGCTCACGCCGCGCAGACGACCACGTTCCAGCTTCCGCTGATGAAGTTGACCCAAACATGGGGTATTCCATCGCAATTCAACGTCTACCTGACGGCGACCGTCGGTGACCAACCCGGCGTCACCACCTTCGGCGTCGCCAATCCCAGCCCCTTCGGCGGTGGCAGCATTTTCGACTCCCACGCCCGGATCTACTGGTCGAACACGACGACCGGAGCGTCCGGCATGGTCGACGTGGCGGATCGGGAAACGGCGCAGCGGCCCTGCGACTGCGCCCCGGCGCCGGTGCCGGTGTTCACCGGAGCGGGCGATATCGTCGCGGTCGCGTTCGCGGGCGGCTTCGCCATCAATATCTCCTCGGGCCTCGGTCTCTTCAGGGCTGTGTGAGCCTGGCTGCACGGCGTCGGAACCGCTCGATCCCACCGTCCTCACCGCTATCTGGCATCGCTCGGTGTGGGGTCGAAGCAGCAAGGCTTTCTCTCCGATCGGCCCGGGCGGGCATGGAACTCCGCCCGGGCCGATCGCCGAGTTGCTGTCACCCCGAACGAGTTTCGCCCGGTGGGTGCTGGATTCGCTCGCCGAAGGCTGGGTTTCCGGCAGGCCGGGCCGCGCGCGTCGAGGGCGGTCGGAACCCGATCGGCGAGCGCCATGTGCTGCCGCTGCGTCCATACCGAAATCTGTTGGTGAACAGAGGGTTTACCGACCTTCGGCGGCGGCGCGCAGGTCGGTCAGCCAGGCTTCGAGACCGGCCCCGAGGAACTGGGTGGAGGTCGCTACGTCGGCTTCGACCTGGGCTCCGTTCCAGTTCTCCTCGGTGCGCACGAGGACGCCGCCGTCCACCGGGGTGAAAGTCCAGACGTGGATGCCGTTGTCGATGCCGATCCCGTCGCCGATCGCAGGCCCGCTCCAGCGGATGCAGCGCTGGGGCTCTATCTGCTGAACGGTCGAGGTGATCGTGAGGGTGGTCGCGGGAGTCGTGGCGGTGGCGGGGACGGGGGTGGTCCACCGGAATTGTGAACCGGGCTGCAGTGGACCGGAATCCAGGCGCTTGTTGCTGGTGACGGGCTTCTGCCAGGTCGGCCAGCGTTCCACGTCGGTCTGCAAGTTCCAGATGGTGTCCAGCGGCGCCTTGATCAGGGTCTCGGTGCGGTAGTGGATCGGGGCGGCGGGATCGATGCCTTGTCCCCCGCAGGTCAGCGGAGCCGAGTCCGGCGAGCCGTCGGCGAGGGCCTGTGTGGCGGTGGCGCCGGCGATCGCGGCGGTCAGGGCGATACCGAGCAGGGCGGTTCGTCCACGGCGGCTGCGCGTGGCGCCGGAGGTGGTCTGCGTTTTCGGTGTGCTGGCCGGGCGGGTGTCGGTCATGGTTCTGCTCCTTGTCGGCGGCGGGCGAGGGAGTGTTATTCGGTCTCGCTTAAGTTAGAAGCTATAACAGATCACGGTGAGAGGCAAGAGTCAAAGTGATAGCCTCTAACCAACGTCGGAGAGACACAGTGGGAAAGGGGTGGACCATGACGGACACAGGGGTGCGCAGCCCGCGGGAGCGCTATCGCGCGCAGATGCGTGCGGAGATCAAGCAGTGCGCCTGGGAGCAGATCGCCACGGCGGGAACGTCCGCGCTGTCGCTCAACGCGATCGCCAAGCAGGTGGGCATGAGCGGCCCCGCCCTGTACCGGTACTTCGCGGGCCGCGACGAGTTGATCACCGAACTCATTCGCGACGCCTACCGAAGTCTTGCCGATACCCTCCGCGCGGCCCGAGACTCCGGCGCCGACGTGACCGGGCTGGCCTACGCCCTACGGGAATGGGCCTTGGCCGACCCTCAGCGGTACTTGCTCATCTACGGCACACCGGTTCCCGGCTATCGCGCACCCGACGACACCACCGCGATCTCGAACGAGACCATGACGATGCTGATCGAGGGATTCTCCGCGCTGCCCCTCGACAAGCGGGCGACACCGTTCGACACCCACCTCGAACACCATCGCCGATGGGCCCCCGACGACTCCGTGCCTACCGCGACCCTGCACCGCGCCCTGTCGTTCTGGACCCGAATCCACGGCGTCCTCTCCCTCGAACTCGCCGGGCACTTCACCGGAATGGAGTTCGACCCCGCCCTCCTGTTCGACGACGAACTGAAAACCCTCGTGACCGACTGACCGCGATCCCACTCCCACCGGCTTGTCGCCACCGTGCGGCCGGTCCCGGAGGCGGCGCACGGGAGACACTGGCTCCCTTTTGGTTTCGCGATGAATCTCGTCGAGAATCGGGTCATGACTACTGGGGGATCCGGCGGCAGACCGCGCGGCGTGAGTCTGGATGTCGTTCACTGGCACATCCTTCGAGAGGACGCCAGGTTTGCCGCGGGGTGACGACGCGGGCGACCGCTGTGCTGAGTACGAATGCGCTCGTGGTCGCGGGAACGGCGCTGGCGTTCTCGTCGAGGGGCTCGAAGCCGTTGAGTCCGTGGGTGTTCGCGCTGGCGGTCGGCACGCTGGTGCTCGTCGCGGGCTCGGTCATCTACGCGACGCAAGCATTGGTTCTCTTGCGGCGTCGACCGTTGGGCAAGGTCTTCGCACCGCGCAGCGCGGCGTCCGAGCTCTACAACTATCCCTACATCGGTCGCACCTGGTCGAGCTTCGAAGACTTCCATGCCTCGGTGATGAGCCAGTCGCCGGAGCAGCAGCTCAAAGGGGCGCTCGACGAGCTGTGGCGGACGTCGCACCTCTACCTCTACCGCTACCTGAAGTTCCGCAAGGCCACGTGGTTGTTGCTGGCGTCCATCGGGCTGCTGCTGGCGACCGTACTCTTGGCGGCCGTGTCCTGAGAGATCGCGAGCTTCTCGGCCCTTCGCGCTCGCCGACTGCGGCGGCGCAGATCGACCGGACGGGCTCGAGTAGGGTCGTAGGGCCCGCGATCGAAACGGGCAGGAGAGGGAGTGCGCACCATGCCGCTGTTCGGGCGGGATACCGAGCTGAAGGATCTGGGTGCGCTGGTCGACGGGCCCGAGGATCGCAGTGGGATGCTGATTCGGGGTGCGGCCGGGATCGGGAAGTCGGCACTGGTGGACGAGGCCGTCGCGGCGGCGGCCATCGCGGGGGTGCGGGTGCTGCGGACCGCGGGGGTGGAGGCCGAACAGAACTATGCCTACGCCGGGCTGCATCGACTGCTGTACCCCTTGCGGAAACAGCTGGATGGGCTGCCGCCCCGGCAATACTACTCTCTCGCAACCGCTTTGGGATTGCCGGACGGCGGCGACGAACCCACCGCCTATCTCGTCGGGCTCGCGGCGCTGACGCTGCTGGCCGACGCGGCGGGCGAGCGGCCGCTGTTGATCGTCGCGGAGGATGTGCACTGGCTCGATCCCGCAAGTGCGGAGGTTCTGGCGTTCGTGGCCCGCCGCATCGACCCCGAGCCGATTGCGTTGATCGCCACCCTGCGCGATGGCGTCGACTCGCCACTCGCCGACGCGGGGCTGAGCCTCATGGGGCCCGAACCGCTGTCCGACGACCATGCCGCCGCACTGTTGGACCTGATCGCCCCCGAATTGCCCGCGCAGACCCGTCATCGGCTGCTGGCCGAGGCTCACGGCAACCCGCTGGCGCTCACCGAACTGCCGAGCGCGGTGCGCGACCTCGATGAGCTTCCCGCGACACTGCCGCTGACCGAACGGCTCGAACGCGCCTTCTCAGCGCGCGGCACCACGCTGCCCGCCCCCACCCGGACCGCGCTACTCGTCGCCGCGCTCAACGACAGCGACTCGGTCACCGAAACACTGTCCGCCGCAAGCATTCTCCTCGGCACACAGGCCGGCACCGAGATCTTCACGCCCGCCGTCGAAAACCGGCTGCTGGTACTCGGGCGCGACACCGTCACCTTCCGGCATCCTCTGATGCGATCGGCTTTCACCACGACGGCGACGGCCGACGAGCGTACCCGCGCACACCGCGCGCTCTCCGACGTCCTCGCCGCGCACCCGGATCGGCGCGCCTGGCAGCGGGCCGCGGCCGCGACCGGTCCCGACGAACAGGCGGCACGCGAACTGGAGAACGTCGCCGAACGAGCACGCCACCGCGGCGGCGCCGTCGCGGCATTGGAGCGCGCCGCCGACCTCAGCGGCGGCCCGGGCCTGCGCGCGGACCGGCTGCTGCGTGCGGCCGAACTCGCCGTCGATTCCGGCCGCCGTGATACCGCCGAACGACTCGTCCTCGCCGCACGCGCGCTCCCCACCACGCCGCGGCACGATGCCACCGCGGCCTGGCTGCTCAGCGGATTCGACGACGGAGTCCGCGAAAACCCCTCGCGCATCACCGAGTTGGCGGCACTGGCGGCCGCTGTCGCCGCCGACGGGCATCCGGACGCGGCAATGCGGATCCTGTGGGGTGCGGCCATGCGCTGCTTCTGGTCCGAACCCGGTCCCGACACCCGCCCCGCGTTGCTCGCCGTCGCCGACGAACTCCCCATCGCGGATGACGATCCGCGCCTTGTCGCCGTCTCCGCGTATGTAGCCCCGTTCGAACGCGGCGGACGGGTCATCGACCGCCTGCGCGCCCTGGCCTCGGACACCGGCCGCAACCCCGAGGTGGACCGGTTCCTCGGCAGCGCGGCACTTCAGGTGGGCGCTTTCGATCTCGCCGCGCACTTCTCCGCCGCGGCCGCGCCGGGATTTCGCGCCGCCGGACAGCTCGGACTGCTGCCGCGCGCGCTCACCGTGCAGGCGTGGAGTCTGACCCGGCTCGGCGATCTCGCCGCCGGGGCCCAGGCTGCCGCCGAAGCCGCCGACTTCGCCCGCGAAACCGGTCAGCCCTTCATGCACGGGCTGGCCACCGCCGTCCAGGCCGAAATCGCCGCGCTGCGAGGGGATTACCCGCAGGCCGCGACCCTCGCGAGCGATGCCGAACGAATCGGGCTCGCCGCCGGCGCGCGACCCGTCCTGGCCACCGTCCAACTCGCACGCGGGCTCGCGGCGCTCGGCGAGGGCAGGTACGACGACGCCTTCGCCGATCTGCGCCGCACGCACGATCCGGGGGACCCGTCGCACTCGCCCGCGCTGCGCGCCTATTTCCTGGCCGAACTCACCGACGCGGCGATCCGTGCGGGTCAGGTCGATGCGCTGCGTGAACTGCTGCGCGGCGTGGAGCCTGCCGTGGCGTCTACGCCCTCGCCCGCGTTGCACATCGGATGGCGATACGCACACGCCCTCCTGGCGACCGACACCGCCGAAGCACACTTCACCGACGCGCTCGCGGTGGATCTGGCCGCGTGGCCCGCCGAGCGCGGGCGGCTGCACCTGTCCTACGGCGAATGGCTGCGGCGGCAGCGCCGGGTCGTCGAATCCCGCACCCATTTGCGCACGGCCAGAGAGATTTTCGACGCGCTCGGGTTCACCGCCTGGAGCGAACGAACTCGGCTGGAACTGCGCAGTGCCGGTGAATCCAGCCCGAACCGGGATCCGGACGCCCGCGATCGGCTCACTCCACACGAGCTGAGCATCGCCCGGCTGGCAGCCCAGGGACTGACCAACCGGGAAATCGGGCAGCGGCTGTACCTGTCGCATCGGACCGTCAGCACCCATCTGCATCGCATCTTCCCCAAACTCGGCGTCAGCTCGCGCACCGATCTCGCGGCACTGCTTCCGGCCGACGAGGACACGACCGCCTGATGCGGGCCGACCCGGCGGCGGACCGAAGCGCACGAACAGCCGTTCCACGCCGATGACCGACAGGGAGTACGTCAACCGACGCTCGCAACGGCATTCGCGCGCTACCTAGCGTCATCGGCGTGGCCGGGGCGATTCACCGGCCTTCGCTCATGGACGACACCGGTAGGAGTTGCGATGACCATCAGCAGACGACGACTGTTCGGCGGAGCGCTCGCGGTGAGCGCCGCGAGTGTGGCCGCGACCTCCCTCGCCGCTTGCGCCACCGACCATGCCGCCGCACCCGCGACCACCGCACCGGGCGCGGACCTGCGCGCGGGATCGGGAGCCAACACCACCCTCGGGCCCATCACGCAGATCGACGCCGGTGTGCTGAACGTCGGATACGCCGAATTCGGTCCCCCCACAGGACAACCGGTCCTGCTGCTGCACGGCTGGCCGTACGATCCACACAGTTACGCCGATGTCGGACCGCTGCTCGCCGCGGCGGGCTACCGGGTGATCGTCCCGTACCTGCGCGGCTACGGACCCACCACCTTCCTGTCCGACCGAACCATCCGCAACGGCCAGCAGACGGCCATCGCGCGCGACATCGTCGACCTGATGGACGCCCTGCACATCGACGAGGCAGTCCTCGGCGGATACGACTGGGGCGCAAGGACGGTCGACGTCATCGCTGCGCTGTGGCCGCAGCGCTGCAAAGCCATCGTGTCCGTGAGCGGATATCTGGTCACCCAGATCGCCGCCAACCAGCAACCGCTCCCGCCGGAGGCCGAACTCGGCTGGTGGTACCAGTACTACTTCGCCACGGAGCGCGGACGGCTCGGCTACAGCCGCAACCGCCGCGATTTCAACAAGCTGATCTGGCGGCGGGCCTCGCCGCTGTGGAACTTCGACGACGCCACCTACGACCGCAGCGCCACCGCCTTCGACAATCCCGACCACGTCGACATCGTCGTCCACAACTACCGGTGGCGGCTCGGCCTCGCACCGGGCGAACCGCACTACGACGCCTATGAACGGCAACTCGACGGTGCCACCGTCTCCGTGCCTGCCATTACCGTCAGCAGCGATTTCGACGGCGTGGCCAAGGACGGAAAGGCCTACCGCGGCAAGTTCACCGGCAAATACGAGCATCGCGTCCTGGACGGCATCGGGCACAACGTCCCGCAGGAAGCGCCACACCCGTTCGCCCGGGCCGTCATCGACGCCGACCACCTGTGATTCCCGGCGCAGAGTGTCCGCGCCCCGCACAGAGGCCAGAGCTTCTGCGAGGAGTGCGAACGGCCTGCGCCCATCGTCCTGCTCTCCCGCGTCGCCAGTGCGAGAGGCGATTACGTCAACGCAGCGTCATCTGACGGATTCGCGGGGATACTCCGGAAAGCGATGCTCGATCAGCGTCCGGAACCGTGCAAACGGCTCCGGAATCGCAGACATCCCTCGCTGAAATTCAAGGAGCATTCCCATGGCAACGGTCCGATTCCACCTGCTGTCCACCCTGTCTCCCGCCGAGGTCGTGCAGGTGCTCACCGATTTCGGACCCACCCGGGCCCAGACGTGGCCGACGATCGATGCCGAGCACTTCGTCGTCCACGACCGTGGCGACACCTGGGCCGAGGTCACCGAGGGCACCGCGGCCGCGTGGGAACGCGCCCGCTACCAATGGGATCCGGCCGGTGTCACCGTCACCATCACCACACTGGACTCCAAGCTCTTCGGCGCGGGCGGCGGCTGGGTCTTCCGCGCCACGCCCGGCCAGGGCGGCACCAGGGTCGACGTCGAACTGACCCGCACCCCGCGGACGGTCAAAGGCAAGATCCTCGCGGCGCTGCTGCCCCTGATCGGCCCGTCCTCGCTGCGCAAGTCCTTCGCGGGCCCGCTGAAGGCCGCGTGATGACCGCAGCGCATTCGACCACGCACAACACGCGGCTTTCGCCCGGCGTCCACTCGTTCGACTCCGACGGCGTCCGGCAGCGGTACCACGTCCACGGACGCGGCCCGGTGTGCATCGCTCACCCGGGCGGTCCCGGAATCTTCTGGGAGTACCTGCGGATGCCGGCCCTCGAGCAAAACTTGACGATGGTGTACGTCGAGGCCATCGGCACCGGCGCATCCGGTCGGCTGCCGACGCATCCGCACGGCTACACCCGCGAACGCTACAGTCGCGCCTTGCAACGGCTCATCGAACACCTCGACGTGCCGGAGGTGTATCTGCTCGGCCACTCGCATGGCGCGTTCGTCACCGCCTATCACGCGCTGCACCGGCCGACCGGGCTCGCGGGAATCGTCCTCTACGAGGGCGCGCCGGTGACCGGCCCCGAGCACGCCCTCGAGGCCGCGCGCAGGCTGGAACAGTTCGCTGCCGCGCACGCCGACCGGCCCGAACTGGGCGAGATCCTCGCCGCATTCGGTGCGATGCAAGACATTTCGGATGACGAGCAGACCCTCGCCGTCGCCCGCGGTGTGCTGCCGTCGTACTTCGCCGACTACTGGGGCGACGAGCAGCGCTGGGGGGCCGTGCGGAATGCCATACAGGCGAACTACATTTCGGGCTTGACCGCCGACCGGACCCCCGATCCGATCGACGATCGCGCGGACCTGCCGGGCATGTCCGTGCCGGTCTTGGTGATCGTGGGCCGCCATGACGTCATCTGTGGACCGCGCTGGGCGGAGGAACTGCATCGGCTGATCCCGGATTCACAACTGCTCGTCCTCGAAAACAGCGGGCACCTGGGGCATGTGGAGGAACCGGAGCGTTTCGCCGAAGCGGTCTGGGACTTCGTCTCGACGCGCGGACGGCGAGAATGAACGCAGCGCGACCCGCCGATCCCCATACGGATCGGCGGGTGCGCGTGGCTGTCCTCTTCGCTGGCCCGGTAGCACTGTGGCTATGGGCGGAGGCTGCGGTCCTGCACGGCAGCGGCCCGGCGGCCGGGGAGTTCACTGACGATGGTGGCCTCGTAGGCCTCACTGGTCTCGATAGGTTTCGAGCAGCCGCAGCCAGACCTCGCCGATGGTGGGGAACGAGGGCACCGCGTGCCAGAGCCGATCGAGGGGGATCTCGCCGCTGATCGCGATAGTCGCCGAATGCAGGAGTTCGGCGACGCCCGCCCCGGCGAAGGTGGCCCCGACGATCACGCGGCGCTCGGGATCGATGAGGACGCGCGCCTGCCCTCGATAGGACGGATCGTGCTGAATCGCGCCCGCGACCCGGCCGATGTCGTAGTCGACGACGTCGACCACCCGTCCGGCACGGGCGGCGTCCTCGGTGGTGAGGCCGACGGCCGCGATTTCCGGGTCGGTGAAAACGACCTGCGGCACGGCGAGCAGATCGGCGGTACCCCCGTGCCGTCCCCACGGGCCGGTGTCGAGGGCCAGCCCGCGCGCCCGGTCCGCGATGACCGCACCGGCGATGCGTGCCTGGTACTTGCCCTGATGGGTGAGCAGCGCACGGTGATTGACGTCGCCGACGGCGTACAGCCAGTCACCCTCGACCCCGGTCACGGTGAAGGTGTCGTCGGTGGCGAGCCACTGCCCCGGAGCCAGACCGACGGTCTCGAGTCCGATGTCGTCGGTGCGGGGTGCGCGCCCGGTCGCGAGCAGGAGTTCGTCGGCGACGAGCCGGTCGCCGTCGCCGAGGGTGAGGTGGATGCCGTCGTCCGGTCCGCCCGCGCGCTCGGCGGCGGTGATGGTGGTGCCGAATCGCAGGTCGACGCCGGCTTCCCGGAGACGCTCGGCGACCAGGTCGGCGGCGAAGACTTCGACGCGGGGGAGCAGCCGGGGTTCGCGGGCGATGAGCGTGACCCGCGCGCCGAGCGCCTGCCACGCGGTCGCCATTTCGGTGGCGACCACCCCCGCGCCGAGGATGGCCAGTCGGCCCGGCACTTCGCGGGCGCTGGTGGCTTCGCGGCTCGTCCACGGACGCACGGTGTCGAGACCGGGGAGCGGCGGGAGGGCGGCGGAACTGCCGGTGCACACCGCGACCGCGTGCCGGGCGGTGAGCCGCACGGTGTCGCCGTCGGGGGTTCGCACCGTCACCTGCCGTGGCCCGGCAATTCTGCCGTGGCCGCGCAGGAGCGCGATCCCGGCGGAGTCGAGCCAGTCGACCTGCCCCTGGTCGTTCCAGTCGGCGGCCATGCGGTCGCGGTGTTTCAGGACGGCGCCGGCGTCCAGCGGTCCGGTGACCGCGGTGTCGACGCCGGGGAATCGTGCGGCTTCGGCGTGCAGCAGGGCCGGGCGCAGCATGGCTTTGCTGGGTTCGCAGGCCCAGTACGAGCATTCGCCGCCGACCAGTTCGGATTCGACGACGACAGTGCTGAGCCCGGCGGCGCTGGTGCGGTCGGCGACGTTCTCGCCGACCGGTCCGGCCCCGATGACGACGACGTCGTAGCTCTGGGTTTCCTTGTCGGACATGGGGTTTGCTTCCGATTGTGGGATCAGCGGCCGGGCGCCCGCCGAGTGACTTCCTGCAGGAACCAGCCGTTGCCGTCGGGGTCGGTGAAGGCGGCGAAGGAGCCGTAGCTGGCGCGATCCGGGTGCGGGCCCGCGACGCGGCCGGCGGTTCCGGCATGGTGGAAGACGCCGGTGGCGTCGCGGAAGGGTCCGTCGACCGTGATGCCGCGTTCGGTCAGTTCGGCGACGGCCTTCTCGATGTCGGTGACGATCAGGTGCAGGCCGTGCAGTGTCCCGGGCGCGGCGGCGGTGACGCCGGTGCCGAAAATGATCGAGCATTCCGACCCGGGCGGGGTGACTTGGACGACCCGGTAGCCGTCGTCCACCGGGAAGTCGGCGTCGAGGCGGAATCCGAGCCGCTCGGTGTAGAACGCTGTGGCACGGTCGACGTCGGCGACGGGCAGGACGACGGCTTCCAGCTTCAAGTCCACGATCGTGTTCTCCTGTTCGGTTTTTCGCGGTGGTCAGTGGGTGGCGCGGGCGGCCTGTTCGATCACGTCGGCGACCACGTCGGGATGTGAGACGGCGACGGAGTGCGAGGCGGCGACCTCGGTGACCTGAGCGTGGGCACGGGCGGCCATGAACCGCTGGGCCGCGACCGGGATGTTCAGGTCTTCGGTGGTGATGACGTCCCAGCTGGGTTTCTCGCTCCAGGCCGCGACGGTGGCCTTCTCCTCCAGGGCCGACTGCGCGATCGGCCGCTGGGCGGCGGCCATCAGCGCGGCGCGGCCGGCGGAGACGTCGGCGGCGAACTGGTCGTGGAACTTGTCCTGCCGGATGTAGAGGTCGGTGCCCGCGCCGCCGTCGGTAGCGGTGAACGGCACCGGGTTCAGCGTGCCGGGCAGGGTGGAGCCCGGGTACTGGCTGGTCAGCCCGAGCGCGGTCTCGCCGGGCGCCGGCAGGAAGGCCGCCACATAGACGAGCCCCTTGACCTGGTCGTTTCCGGCTGCGGCCGCGCTGATGACGGAGCCGCCGTAGGAGTGCCCGACCAGGATCACCGGCCCGCCGACGTTGCTGACGAGCGCCCGCAGCGCAGCGGCGTCCGAGGCGGGACCACGCAACGGATTGGCCACGGCCACCACCGGATAGTGGTCCGCGCGCAGCTTTTCGATCACATCGTTCCAGCTGGACCCATCGGCGAAAGCGCCGTGCACGAGAACGACCGTCGGTTTCGGGGCGTCCTCGGTGGGGCCGGCATGGGTGGTGGTGCTCGCGGTGCACGCGACGGCGAGGCTGCCCGCCGCGACTCCGGCCGCGATCGCGGTGACCGCCTTGGTGATTCGCCGCCGTGGGCGGCCTCGTCCTATGTAGACCATGTGGTTCGTCCTTCGAGCAAGTGTCGTGCGAGTTGTGCGCTCCACTGTCGGTCGCGCGGCGCCCCCGCCACATCCGTCAGCTGACGCTGCGCGCGACGTAGTTCGGTCAGCGGTCGAGTTCCGCGATGTCCCAGTCGTCGCCGACTGATCGAAGTGTCGCTCGTCGGTGTCTCCGGCTTCGATCGCGCGCGGTGCGGTGACCGTGTCGGCGACGCCGAGCAGTTCCGCGAGGGTGGTGTCGTGGCGATTTCTGGACTTCCGAGTCCAAGCCGACAGAACCTCGTCGTCGATCTCGGCGCATCCTGCTGTCGGGCTATAGGTTCGAGGTTCGGAGTACGCGCCGATTTCCAGCAAGGCTGCGGTACCGACCTGGTTCTCTGTCGCGAATACCGCGACCGCTCCTGCGTAGCTGCAACGACGGCTGCGGTGCCGCTCGGCAAGCGCATCTGAACTGGAGTTTCCGGGTTCGCATCTACTCGTCCTGGGAGAGAATGACGGCGGTGTATGCGCCGAGACCGATGTCGATGCAGTAGGGCATCTGGTCCATCCCGTGTGGCCGGCTGGTGGCGTCTGTGCTCGGCAGGTTTCCGAAGCTGGGATCGTATCCTTGCCAATCGCTGTTGAATCGCACTCGCCATCGACCTTCCCGTGGTACCCCGATCCGGTAGCGCTCGTATTCTCGGTTGGCCAGGTTGATCACCACGATCACGCTGTCGCGGGGCCCGCCCTCGGCGAAGCGGTGAAAGGCAAGGGCCTTGTTGGTGTTGTTGATGTGGTGCACGTGGACGCCGGGTCCGCGCAGTCCTCGCGTGGTGTGGTGCTGGTTCCGGCGTAGTGCGATGAGGTCTCGGTAGAGGTGGAGGATTCCTGTATGGGCGTCTCGTTTGGACCAGTCGAGCGGGTGGTCGTCGTGCCAGGAGCCGTCTTCGAGGAATTCCTGGCCTTGGAAGATCATCGGGATACCGGGAGAGGTGAATACCAATACCGCGCCCAGCGTGGAACGTTTCTTCGCGGCGTAGTCGCTGGCGTTTCCGGGTGAAATGTCCTCGGGCAGTCGTGATTTCCCGTTGAGGCGGGCGACCTCGTCGTGTGACTCGGTATAGATGACCCGTTGCAGGGCGGTATCGTTGTAGCGGTGTTCGACCGCGGCGCGGACTGTTTGCATGTCCCGGTCCTCGTCGCGCACGCGTGTCAGAAGCCGCCGGATCGGATGGACGAACCCGGCGTCCCATTGGCTGTCGAACCCAGCCCCGCCGCTGTCGGTGTTCTTGGTGAGCCACTCGTTGTTCTGCAAGTCTTCGGCGATGCTGATCTTCCACGGTTGGCGGGTGTCGATTTCGCTGTTGATCTGACGCAGCGCGCGCCACCCGTCCGGCAAGTCGGTGCCCGGGTCGGCGTTGCCGTCGACATTGCGGATGTAACTGGTTGCGTCCCAGCGCAGTCCGTCGAACCGGAACTGCTCCAACCACATCAGGGCGTTGTCTTGCAGGTATCGGCGAACTTCTGGGCGCCCGTAATCGGGTCGGGTGTGTCCCCACCGCGTGCGGTCGCGCCAGTCGTTGTAGAAGTAGATGCCGCCCTTGCCATGTTGATACCAGCCGTCGAATCGCCGGGTGATCGAGTCCGCCCAACCGAAGTGGTTGTAGACGACATCGCACAGCACCGCCAAGCCGCGGTCATGCGCCGCTCGGATCAAGTCCCGCAAAGCCCGCGGCCCGCCGTAATCGGTTTCGACCGCGAAAATCGAGGACGGGTTGTAGCCCCAGGAGAAGCCTCCCGGGAACTCGGCAGGCGGCAGCAGTTGGATGGTGTTGACACCGAGGTCGACCAGATGATCCAGCCGTTGCATCACCCGCGCCACATCGCCCGGGCCGCCGCCCGGCTCGTCGTTGTAGGTCCCGATGTGCAGCTCGTAGATCACCAAATCGTCCCAGTCCGGCATCCGGAACGGCACAGATCCCCAGTCGTAGTCCGGGTCATCGATGATCGAGTCACCGACCGAACTCGCCATCGCACACGCATACGGATCGCATCGCCAGGCAAGCTCGACACCGGCGTGGACGATCACGTACCGGTAAGTATCACCTGGCTTGGCGCACTCCACCTCGACCGACCACACACCTCCGCCCTCGTTGGTGAGCGGATGCGCCGACCTCGACCAGTCGTTGAAACTTCCTGCCACCGTGACACTATCGGCGTTCGGCGCCCACACGCGAAACGTCACGCCCTTCTCATGTGCTGTCGAACCCATCTGAGATCGGGACTGCAAAGTGGTCTTCATCATCGAGCTGCCCTCCTTCCCATGAATGCCCGCGTCCGGTCGAGGGATAGCCGAGGTGTCCTCTCCCACCTGCTCGGATGAAGTGCAATGTCGTTGGTTGCCCGCAAACAGCTTCGAGATCCGGTGGCCGCTGGCCGACAGCGCAGGGTTTCGACCAGAGCGCGATGCGGCGGTCCCTGGGTGTGATAGAAGGTTAACGAGGGCCACAGTAGCCGTAGCGAGTAGTTTGCTACTCGTTTCTCGTGTAGCGACGTGGAACGCAAACCAGACGCGTTCGCCGGTGGCAACTGCTCGACAAGGTCGACTCACCCGTGCAGCGTCGGTTTCGATCGCGGTCTTGCTCAGCGACGGCGGTCAGGATAGGCAGCCAGGGGTTCTCACCGCAGTTCGGGCATCCATTTCGCGAGCCGTCGGGTGGAAGGTCGAGTAGACCGCTACTCTTCACGACTCCCTGCGGGCGATCGAGAATTACCGCGTCGGGTTGCGGAGCGCACGTCATAGGGCAGTACTCGGCGGGACTCCGCAGCACGGCGTCCAAGGAGGACGCGATGGTCCTTCAGTTCGTACCGGACGAGTCCGCACCGGAAGGGGTCGATGTCGCGATGATCAGTGGTCGCGTTCAACCGGCCACCTTGCGGATCGTGATCGTGTCACCGATCCGGCTGTACCGTGACGGGTTGGCTGCGGTGCTGCTGGCGCTCGACGACGTCGGTGAGGTCCGGGCGTGCGAGCTGTCGCTGGACGGTATCGACGCGGCGCGGCGGATGGATGCGCACGTGGTCCTGCTGGACATGTCGGCGGTGACCAGCCCAGCGGCCGCACGCCTGTTCACCCGAGAATTGCCCGGGGTGAGCGTCGTAGCGTTGGCGCTGCCGGAAACCGAGCAATCGGTGGTCGCCTGCGCGGAAGCCGGCATCGTGGGTTACGTGCCAAGAGAAGGCACCCTTGACGACCTGATTGCGGCCGTGCGGCATGCGGTGATCGGCGAGACGCTGTGCCCGCCGATGATCACCGGCGGGCTGATGCGCCGGGTCGCGACGTTGGCCGGCGACGGGCAACCACACCGGGCCCGGTTCCGCTTGACCGCTCGCGAGCGGGAGATCGCCGATCAGATCGCGCTCGGTCTCAGCAACCGCGCGATAGCCGACCGGCTGGGCATCGAGTTGTGCACCGTGAAGAATCATGTGCACAACATCCTCGACAAGCTCGGCGCGATGCAGCGCGCTGATGTAGCTCGCTTCCTCGTGGACGGTTGAAGCCCTATTCGGCGGTCACCGATGAAACGTTTGATCACCCGATCCGGATCGGGTTCAGCGAAAGACAGATCCGGCGATCCATTGCTACGGACGGGTGCCTGGAGTGTTACTTGATCCGATGGCGTCGGTAGGCGGCGTCGGTTTCGAGGTATCAATCCCATTTCTAGCGCTGTAGGAAGGGACTCCTGATTCGGAGGTTTCGTAATGCCCGTTCCGCTGACATACCCAGGCGTGTATATCGAGGAGGTCCCCAGCGGCGTGCGGACCATCACTGGTGTCGCCACGTCGATTGCGGCGTTTCTGGGCAGAACACTCCGCGGTACTCCGAACGAACCAGCGGTGATCAACAGCTTCGCCGACTTCGAGCGGCAGTTCGGTGGCCTGTGGGTCGAGAGTCCGATGACATATGCGGTACGCGACTTCTATCGAAACGGTGGCACCCAGGCTGTCATCGTGCGGGTCTTCAGAAGCGGCGGCGCGACTGATGACACCGCGAGCGTGGCATTGCGCTCCCCCGGTGCCGACTTCACCGTGCGAGCAAGCTCACCTGGCACGTGGGGAAATAGGCTGCGCGCGCGTGTCGACTATGACATTGGGGACCCGACGTCGAGGACACTGTTCAACCTCACGATTCGCGACGACACGACCGGTCAGATCGAGACCTTTCGAAACCTGTCCATCGAGGCAGACCATCCACGGCGTGCCGACAAGGTGATCAACGAGTCATCCTTGGTCCGGGCGTCCACCGCGCCGGACCCGATCAACCGCCCGACCGAGCACACCGATCCGACTGCGACAGACCCCCTCTGGGACGACAACGGCACTAACAGCGTATTCGAAGACACCGACGGTGACGATGGCGTCGAGCTGATCGGTGCGCACTACACGGAAGGTACGGAGTCGAACAAGACCGGTCTATATGCTCTGGAGAAGGTCGATCTATTCAATCTGCTGTGCATTCCGCCGCACGGGCAGAACGATATCGAACAGGGACTGATCGACACTGCGGCCGCGTACTGCGAACGTCGCCGCGCCATTCTCATCGTGGACCCTCCGGCGGAATGGAATGGCAAGGACGACGCGGCGGCGGGCGTTGGCTCGGTCGGTACCAGCAGTAGCCATGCCGCTCTGTACTTCCCGCGACTTCGTACGCCAAACCCATTACGTGACAATCAGCTCGAGGATTTCGCTCCGTGCGGAGCGGTAGCGGGGATCATCGGCCGTACCGACGCGCAGCGCGGCGTGTGGAAGGCGCCGGCGGGGTTGGAAGCGACCATTGTGGGAGCGCCAGCTCTCTCGGTACCCCTGACCGATGCGGAGAACGGCAAGCTGAACCCGTTGGGGATCAATTGCCTGCGTGCGATGCCAGCGGCGGGCCGGGTGGTGTGGGGAGCACGCACACTCGAGGGCGCTGACCGGCGCGCTTCGGAATGGAAGTACCTGCCGGTCCGGCGAACCGCGCTGTTCATCGAGGAGAGCCTTTATCGCGGCACCCAGTGGGTGGTTTTCGAGCCGAACGCCGAGCCACTGTGGGCGCAGATCAGGCTGAATGTGGGCGCCTTCATGAACCGGCTGTTCCGGCAAGGCGCATTCGCCGGGACGACGCCGCGCGAGGCCTATTTCGTCAAGTGCGACAGCCAGACCACCACACAGACCGATGTCGACCTCGGGGTTGTCAACATCGTCGTGGGGTTCGCGCCGCTGAAGCCTGCCGAGTTCGTGGTCATCCAGTTGCAGCAGATGGCCGGTCAGATTGCCACGTAGGAGTTCGTGATGGCCCAGTTCAGTGTGAATCCGAAGCGGTTCGACCCCTACAAGAACTTCAAGTTTCGGGTGATGTGGGACGGCAGGTACGTGGCCGGAGTCAGCAAGGTAGGGGCAATCAAGCGCAGTACCGAGGTCGTTGAACACCGCGAGGGCGGTGACGACTCGACATCGCGGAAGTCCCCGGGACGCACCAAGTTCGAGCCGATCACCCTGGAGGCCGGGGTCACGCACGACCGCGAGTTCGAGCTGTGGGCCAGTCGTGCCTTCCATCTCGGTCGAGTCAACGGCGACTTTCGTAAAGACATCACGATCGAGCTGTACGACGAGGCCGGACAGCTTGCACTGCGGTTCAACATCTTCCGGTGCTGGGTGTCGGAGTACCAGGCGCTGCCCGACCTCGATGCCAACGCCAACGCGGTCGCGATCCAGACGATCAAGCTCGAGAACGAGGGTTGGCAGCGCGACTTCGTCACGCCGGAGCCGGGCGAACCGGTGTTCGTCGAGCCCGGCGGCTGACGCGATGAGCACCGTGCGCGGTTTAGCGGCGCAGGAAGCGCTAGTCGTGTGGGAGCGCGGCGGCCGACTGCCGGCGGCCACCCGGTCGGCTGCTGTGCTCGACGCTATCCGGCTTGTCCGCAATGAGCGTGGCGCGGCCGCGGCACTTCCTCTCGGAGAGTGCGACGCGGCTCTCCTGCGCTTGTATGCTGCCACGTTCGGTGACCGAATCGATGCGCTCGCCAGTTGCCAATCCTGCGCGATCGATGTCGAACTGACGATCTCCTGTGTCGAACTTCTCGATGGCGCGCACGGCGTTCCAGTTCAACCGGTCGAGGAATCGGGCTACGTAGTCGAATGGCGGCTGCCGACATCGACCGACCTGGCTTCGCTCGGCGCCTGCCGGGATGTCAGCGAGGGCGCGGAGTTGCTCCTGCATCGTTGTGTCCTCGAGACCCGAATCGATGGCAGCCGTGTGACGACCGCGGACTTGCCGCCTGAAGTGCGGGACGCGGTCTGCGCCGCGATGGTCGCGGCCGACCCGCTCGCGGAGATCATCCTGATGCTGCAGTGCCCCGAGTGTGGCCACCGCTGGTCGAGCAGAGTCGACATCGGCATGCTCTTCGAGCGCTGTGTGCGTACGGCGGCGCTGCGTGTGCTCAACGATATCCACACGCTGGCCCGGTCCTATGGCTGGTCGGAGTCTCGAATACTCGACCTTTCACCGGCTCGCCGGGCTGCCTATCTGGAGTTGGTCAGCGATGCCTGACTATTTGATGCGGCTTGCGGCACGGGCGTTCGGTGAACCCGGAAGCTCGCTTGTTGTGCCGCGAGTGCCGTTCCGATACGAGAGCGGGTACGAGGGCTGCATCGCCCCGGAAGACATCGACCATGATCCGGACGAATCCTCGCCGGTTGCGAGGCTTCCGCTAGGAGTTCCATCGGCACCGAACGATTCGCCGACCGTGCCGTGGGCCCTGAACCTTGCTCCTTCCGACCCCACGGTATCCGCGAGGGACGAGTTCGCGGCGAAGCCACAGATCAGCGAGACAGCACCGGATTCGAACTGTATCTCCCGTACTGTCCCCGCTGAAACCCCGATGCCCGAGGCGCCGCCGCTGTCGGATCTTCCATGCTCTGCGGAAGACCTTGCCTCCCAACAACGAATCCAGACGCCTGGTGCGCCAACACACCAGCGTGCAGACGCTTCCGCGCTCGTAGGTCACGAACCGTCGAGCCAGGTACCTGTTCAGGTGGAACCGCGCACATTCGTCGATGCCGTCGCGTGGTTGACCGGTGAAGAAGATATTCGCTCGACTATTTCGAAACCTGTACCGACAAAGCAGAACCGCAACACGGCACCGGTGGTGCGGGTCACCATCGGCCGAATCGATGTGCGGGCCGCATCACCTGTTTCGGCCGAGCCGCCGAAGCCCCCGCCGAAGCCCCCGAAAGCCTCTGGCGGCGAGCTGTCGGCATACCTACGCGGCGACCTCCGTGCGAGGTCACGATGAGCACCGCCCTCGCCATCGGCGCGGTGAGCGCCGTATTACGCAACATCCTCGACAACGGCTTGGTCGACGCTGCCGTCGCAGTTGGCGCGCCGGTCAAGGTATCCGCGCTTGCGCCCGACGCCATCAAGCTCGACGATCCGAACGCGCAGCCACAGCTCAACCTCTTTCTCTACCGAGTCACGCCGAACCTCGGATACCGCAACGCCGGGTTGCCTTCCCGCGATGGTGCCAACCGTTTGACGAATCCACCTTTAGCGCTCGATCTGCACTATCTGCTCACCGCATATGGGCACGCCGACCTGCACGCCGAAATCCTGCTGGGATACGCCATGCACCTGCTTCATGAACGGCCATTCCTCGATAGGGAGACCGTCAGCAGGGCACTCAGCTTTACTCCGCTGGACCCGACCATCTTGCCCGACGCGTTCCGCGAACCGCCGGCAGCAAACCTCGCCGAGCAGGTCGAGTCCTTGCGGATCAGCTCGGAGCCCATGGACACGGAGGAATTGTCCCGGCTGTGGTCGGCCACGCAGGCGCACTACCGACCGAGCTCGGCCTACGAGATCTCGGTCGTCCTCATCGAGGCAACCCGACCAGCGACCTCCCCACTGCCCGTACTGACACACTCCGTCGAGGTGGCACCGGCACTCGTACCGCCGTACCCGACCATCACCTCGGTTGAACCGCCGGAAGGGAGAGAAGTCGCCGAACTGGGAGATATCGTCACACTGCGCGGTCATCATCTCGACGGCGCATCAGCAGTCGTCCGATTCAGCCATCGTCTCGTTGCGCCGCACGAGATTCCGATGGGCACGCTCACAGATCCGGACGCGATTCAGGTGGCACTGCCCACTGGAGCCGGAGCGGATACCGACTGGCCGGCCGGGATCTGGAGTGTGAGTGCATCGATGCTCCGACCTCCCGATACCTCGTCCCGACAGACGAATTCGGTCGCAATGCTGCTCGCACCTACGCCCGATCTGAGCGCAGCTGCCATCACGCGAGACACCGCTACCGGGGCGGTGACGGCGACCCTCGACGTGACACCTGCCGCGCGACCTGAGCAGGTGGCGATGCTGGCCGTTGGCAGCTCGGAGGCGATCGCACCGGCCCGCACCGCGAGCGCGTCACGGCTGACGTTCACCTTTGGGCCGCTGCCCACGGGTCCGGCCTGGGCACGGCTGCGCGTCGACGGGGTGGAAAGCGCCCTGGTCGACCGGTCGGCGACGCCGCCCACATTCCTGGCCGACCGATCGGTGACGGTGCCATGATGACTACGATCCGGGCCGAGAGCTACACCGAAGACAACCAGCGCGCCCTGGTCGGTCAGCTCGCCCGCGTCTACGCCTTGCTGACGGACGACATGCCAGCCCTGGACCAGGCGGACGTACCTGGACAGCTGAAGCGGGTGGTCGAGTTGTTCCAGCTGTCCCCGTTCGAGCGCGATCTACTGCTCTGGTGTGCTGGTGTCGAACTGGAAAGCAGATTCGCGGCGGCGTTCGGTTCCGCGCACGGTGATCCCCGCCGTACTCATCCCACCTTCGGCCTCGCCCTCACCAAGCTGAACGGAGAGCACTGGGATGCATTGTCACCGGATCGCCCGCTGCGGTATTGGCGGCTGATCGAAATGAGCACCGGACCTGGGCTGGTCGACCGACCCCTGCAAATCGATGAACGAATACTTCAATTCCTGACCGGCGTGGTATGCATGGATCCCCGACTTTCCGGCCTTCTGGAGGCGGACGATGCCGCCGGGTCTCTCGCGTCAGCTCACCGGCATATCGTCGCCGAGATAGTCGCCTTGCTCGGCCAGCTCGTCAGTCCCGCGGCGGTGGTCCTCAGCGGTGCCAGCGCGGCCATACGACGCCGGGTCGCCGCACGTATCGCTGTCGAAGCCGGTCGGCTCCCGCTCGTCGCCCGCAGCTCACTGATCAATGCTTCCAGTCGCGAGTGCCTCGCCTTGGCCCGGCTGATCGAGCGTGAGGTCGCGCTGCTCGGCGGCTTGCTGTACGTGGACTGCGGCGACGCTGGCGAACCGGAATCAATCGATGCCTTCATCGGCGAGTTCGACTGCCTGATTCTGGCAGGAGTTGCGGAGAGCGGCGCGCGGCCGACCACACGAGCGACGCTGATTTGCCGCAGCCTCCCCGAGCTGACCGCAGCTGATCAGCTTGCTCTTTGGCAGGACTCGCTCGGTCCAGCCGCTGCCCGGTACGGCAACAGACTCCAGGAGGCAGCCGACCAGTTCCGCTTCGACGCCACGGAGGTAGAGGCGATCTGCGCTGAGCAGGCCGCTGGCGGACACGACACGTCCAAGCTGCGGCAAGTATGCCGGGAGCATGGTCGCGGCAGACTCGACGACCTGACCCAGCACATTTCACCCGAGGCAGCGTGGACCGACCTAGTCCTTCCCGACCCGACGCTAGCGGCGCTGCATGACATAGTCCGCCAAGCACGCTACCGCGGCCTCGTCTATCGAGACTGGGGGATGGCCGACACCACGAGCCGGGGCCTCGGGGTGACCGCATTGTTCGTGGGAGACAGCGGCACCGGTAAGACCCTCGCCGCCGAAGTGCTTGCGAATGAGCTCGACCTCGACCTGTACCGCATCGACCTCGCCTTGGTGGTGAGCAAATACATCGGCGAGACGGAGAAGAACCTCAAGCGCGTCTTCGATGCAGCCGAGACCAGTGGCGCCGTGCTGCTGTTCGACGAGGCTGATGCGCTGTTCGGCAAGCGCAGCGAGGCCAAGGACAGCCACGACCGATACGCCAATGTCGAGGTCGCCTACCTGCTGCAGCGTATGGAGGCGTACCGAGGTCTGGCGCTACTGACAACGAACATGAAGACCGCCCTCGACCGTGCATTTCTGCGCCGAATCCGGTTCATTGTGATGTTTCCATTTCCCGATCTGAGGCTGCGCCGGGCCATTTGGGAACGCCAGCTTCCGCGATCATTGCCCACCGAGAACCTGGACTTCACGCGCCTGGCTCAACTGCAGGTTCCGGGAGGAAACATCCGCGCGATTGCGTTGTCGGCGGCGTTCCTCGCCGCCGAGACCGGCGGCCCGGTTCGGATGGACCATCTGCACCAGGCCGCGCGACGAGAGTACGAGAAGCTCGAAAAGCCGCTCACCTATGTAGAGAGCCGGGGGTGGACATGATGCCGCTACGGTTCGAGGTCGAGATTGGTGAAGTTGTGCTGCAGGGCGTGCCGAGGGAAGAAGTGGCCGGGCTGCCGGAGGCGATTGAGCACGACCTGGTTGCACTGGCAAGCGGGCACGAGCTTTCGCGCACGACTGTCGGCGCGCAGGTAGCGCGAGCTGTTTGGGCAAAGCTGCCGAGGCGGAGAAGTCAGTCATGACGCGCATATTCGAGCACCGCGCTCGAACGACGACCCCGCCGCTCGTTGTGTCCTGTCCCCACGATGCGAGCGAGCGGCAGGCCGACCAACTCGCCGACATTGTGACGCGCGGCGACAGTGTCATCGACTGGACGTCGGCGGCGATCAGTGCGGCGAACGTGCACAGGCAGGTCGGTGGTGGGCCGGCGCAGGAGGACACGAAGTTCCGGCAACTCGCCGAAACGCCCCCAACAGAGGAGGAGAGTGAAAAGAAGCGGGAGGAGGAGCAGCAGGCAAGCTACCAGGCCCTGCAGACATCTGCCGAAGCGGTTCTCCAGACCCCGGCGGGTAAGAAGCTGATGAAAAAGATCCAGTCGATTGTGGCTCCGTACGCGGTTCCTCTTCTTGGAGTCCTCGCCACACAGCCGACGAAGCTGCCGCTGCCCGCGATCCGGCTCGACACAATCCTGCAGGGACTCTCGGGTCAGCTCATATTCGAGGGCCCGCTCAAAAACCCTGAGTACATAGGTATCTCGCTCAATTACGAGCCTGGCACAACCCTGCCGGGGTTTTCGGCCCGTTTCGGGGCCGGGGGACCACTCGATGACCGTCGATACGACGTGGGTCTGTCGCTCACCTCCGAGCGCGGCGCAATTCTGCCCGGGCTTTCGGGCCGTCTCGCGGTCGAGGGACCACTCGATGACCCTCGATACGACGTGGGTCTGTCGCTCACCTCCGAGCGCGGCGCAATTCTGCCCGGGCTTTCGGGCCGTCTCGCGGCCGGGGGACCACTCGATGACCCTCGATACGACGTGGGTCTGTCGCTCACCTCCGAGCGCGGCGCAATTCTGCCCGGGCTCTCAGTCCGCCTCGCGGCGGGGGGACCACTCGGAAAACCTCAATACGACGTCGGTATTGCGCTCACCTACGAGGAGCGCATCGAGCCGGGGCCGCCGGGCCGTACGAAAGGCCCTGCCCGACCCGAGTCCACCATGGCCGCGATCGAGACTGCGCGGGAGGAAATCGCTCGCGAGGCCGCCATCGCATATTTCCTTGCGCAGCAACCGAAGATGCCGGGACTCCACGTGTTGGTCCCGCTGAAGCCTGGTGAGAAGCCGAAAACGGTCGAATCTTCCGAACAGCGGCCCGACGAGAAGAATCTCGAAGACGCGCCACTCCAGCGCCAGCCCGCATCGGCGACGCACGGCGCACCGCTTGACACCAGCGGGGTCGGCGCAGCTATAGCAAACGGCGGCCACCCTCTGGATCCTGTCGTACGCCAAACGATGGACGCCCGCTTCGGTTTCGACTTCGGCTCTGTCCGAATCCACGATGACGATGCGGCACACCGGGCCGCCTCCAGCCTCGAGGCAAGTTCTTTCACGCTGCGCGAAAATATCGTGTTCGCGCGAGGAAAGTACGACCCGTCTTCGCTCGAAGGTCGTCGTCTAATCGCGCACGAACTCACACACGTCGTACAACAGCGGGCTGGTATTCGCCGTGGCCATCTGCAGCGCCAAGTGATTCCAGTGCCCCTGCGATCGAGCGTGGACCTGACCACGCTGAGTGAGGAGGAGCTCGATGACCGGCATGCGCTGATCATCGAGGCGCTGTCGGAGTTCTCGCAATCCACTCCCGATACTGCCCTACTCGAGGAAGAGGTTGGCTCCATCGGCAGCGAACTGACGAGGCGACGAACCTTCTCTTCCGAGGCCATCGCCAAGATGCGCGACTACTTTGTGCAGAATGCGAGGACCCGGAAAGACCGATGCTTGGCCACGCTGAAAAAGGGCCTGCGAATCGTGACCGCCCAGCCAGAGCTACCGACTACCGGAGACACGATCTACAAATCCATGGAGAAGGTTGCCGCAGCTGGTTTCGCGGGCGGTGCTCGCGATATTGGCTTCCGATCGAAGACCGGCCGAATCACGAGAGGGGGCGCGCGCCCTGAAAAGCTGGATTCGAGTGTCTTCGAAGCGGTGCTCGAGATGAATGAAGGGGACAAGGGATGGAGCGTTTTCGCCATGGGCGTTTTTTCCGGTTTCCACAGCGTGACGTTGACCCTCGATAATTCCGATCCGGCATGCCCGCACTTGTATTGGTCGGACCAGTATGAGGAAAAAGGCGGTTGGAAGGAGTATGCAAAAAAAGATCTCGACGAGGAGGTAACTCGCATGGTCCAGGACTGGTGGGACGAGCAACTCGTGGGGGCGAAGCATGGGCTGGTCGTGAGACTCTGGCGCCTTCGTTCCACGCCATCGACTTCTACTGTCGAACAATGATCTCCAGGTGTGATCAAGGGCCAGAACTTGTGGGTGGATGCCATGATCGGCGAGCCGGTCCGAGCAGTATTACGGAAAGCTGGCTCGACACACCTGGCGCGGTGTGTCACTGGACATTCGATTCTCTTGTTGCCAATCCATCTGGACGCGAACAAATACCGGGAGCGCTGCGATGACGGATCTCGATTATACAGCAAAGCTGGTAAAAGGCGGCCTGGTCGTGATCGGCCCGAATAGTGGTGCGTTGCTGCAAATCATAGCATTGCAGTACAATCCGGAAACCTTGACTCGGTCTTTCCAGATGCAGACGAGCGGGGAGAGTAGCGACCGATCACAACCGCTGCGGATAAGCGCCGCTCCGATCGAGACAATCAAACTGGATGCGGTTCTGGATGCCACCGAGCAGTTGGAGCCGCCAGGTCGTCAGCCGACAGTCGTAGAACACGGCCTGCATTCGCAATTGGCGGTGCTGGAGACGCTCGCCTATCCACGCAGCGACGACCTCCTGGCCAACGACCGGTTGGCGGGATCCGGCACCCTGGAGGTGCTGCCCATCGAGGCGCCCTTGACGCTGTTCGTGTGGAGCCGCAGCCGGGTGATCCCGGTCCGGCTGACCGACCTTGCGGTCACCGAGGAGGCATTCGATCCGGCTCTGAATCCCTTGCGCGCCAAGGTCTCACTCGGTTTGCGGGTGTTGTCGGTCGACGACTTCGGCTTCACCCACCGGGGCGGCGCCATCTTCATGAGCCATCTGCAGCAGAAGGAAAGCCTCGCTGCGCGGTCATCGGCGGCGACGCTCTCGGTCATCGGATTGGAGCGGCTGCCATGAGAGATCCGGTGCAGGCACTGATCGAGGCCGGTGCGGTGCCCGCCACGACTTATCCGAATACCAGTCGGTATGTGGACACGCCGGTGGTCGCCCACGATCCGGGCACAGGTGAGCCACCGGTGCCGTATCTGTCGAGGCGCCTCGTCCCGCTGCCCGAACGACTGGCCACGCTAGGGCAGTACGAGGTGGTCGAGGGCGACCGGCTCGACCTCATCTCTGCCCGGTGGTATGGCGATCCAGAGCTGTGGTGGCGGATCGCCGACGCCAATCCGTCGTCCCATCCGGACGAGCTGACAGCAAAGGTCGGGCGCCGATTGCGGATCACAGCACCGGAAGGCATGCCGGGGGTGGAAGATCATGCTGACTAGCGGAGTGAAGCTCTCGTTGTACATCGGTTCGCTGGTACCGGTACCGGTCGGGCGCGACATTCTGGAAACCCTCGAATCGGTGGAGGTCGAGATCGCCTCGGGCGCTACACAAAGTGGCTTCGAACTCGTGTTCCGCCTCTCACGAGGGTCACCGCTGCACACTGTTTTCCTGCTCAGCGATGGCGCGCCGCTACCGGTGGTCCGTGTCGTCGTGGTGGCCAGCTTCGGGGGCATATCCCAGGTGCTCATCGACGGTGTGACGACCCGTCACGAATTTCGTGACGCTCGCCCGGAACCCAACCTCGTCATCATGGGCAAGGACCTCTCCGCGCTGATGGACCTCATCCCGTTCGACGGCCTGCCGTACCCGGCCATGCCGATATTCGCCCGGGTAAATCTCGCACTGCTCAAGTACGCGGCATTCGGCATCGTTCCAGTCGTGATCCCGCCGGTGATCGAGGACATCCCGCTCCCGATCGAACGCATCCCGCTGCACCATGGCACTGACCTGCAGTACATCAAGCTGCTGGCCGAAAGCACAGGCTATGTCTTCTATCTCGAGCCGGGGCCCACCGTTGGTACGAGCCGCGCCTATTTCGGACCGGAAGTTCGCGTCGGCGCCCCGCAGCCGGCCCTCGATCTCGATCTCGATCTCCCGCACCGCAATGTGGAGAGCCTGAGCTTCCGGTTCGACAAGGAGGACAAGGAGATACCGCTCGTATACCTGCAGGAGCAGTTCTCCAAGGCTGTGCTCAGCGTGCCTATCCCGGATGTCAGTCCACTCACCCCGCCGCTCGGCCTGATCCCGCCTTTGCCGCCGAAAATCGTGCCGCTTCGGGACACCGCGAAGCACAAGCCATGGGTGGCCCTCCTGCACGGGCTCGCGTACGCCGCCGAGCACGGCGACGCGGTCGTCGGTGACGGTTCGCTCGACGTCGCACGATACGGCCGAATTCTCCAGTCCCGCCGCCTCGTCGGCGTCCGCGGCGCGGGCGGGGCGTTCGATGGGCTCTACTACGTCACCCGAGTCACGCACACCCTCGAGCGCGGAGAGTACAAGCAGTCGTTCTCCCTGGCTCGCAACGGCCTCGTCTCCACCGTCGAGAAGGTTCCGGTATGAACGAGAACAGCACCTATTACGGCAAGTATCGCGGCACGGTCGTGAACAACATCGACCCGATGCAGATCGGCCGGATTCAAGCGATGGTTCCCGATGTCTCGGGTTTCTCGCCGGGCAGTTGGGCGATGCCGTGCCTGCCGATCAGCGGTCTCAATGCCGGTGTCTTCGGTGTGCCGGCAATCGGTGCCGGCGTCTGGATCGAGTTCGAACAAGGTGATCCGGACTATCCGATCTGGGTCGGCGGGTACTGGGGATCGGCGGCGGAGACTCCAAAGTTGTCAGCGTTTGTGCCGCCAGGCGTTCCCGGGATCACGCTCCAGACCACGCTGAAGAACGGCATCGTCATCAGTGACGTGCCCGGCCCGACCGGCGGTATCCAGCTCCAATCCACGACTGGAGCGGTGATCTCGGTTACCGATGTGGGAATCGTGATCTCCAACGGCAAGGGCGCGGTGATTACGTTGACCGGGCCCACAGTGGATATCAACCTCGGTGCGCTGACGGTGGTTTGACATGCCTGGCCCGATCGTCCATGTAGGAGCTGTCATGACCTGTTCGCATGCCGGGCAGGCACAGCCGACCACACCTGTCCCGCGCGTCCTCGTGGGCGGTCAGCCCGTCGTAGCGATCTCCTCGCCATACGTCATAGCAGGCTGCACATTCTCGGCGCCCTGTGTTTCGGGTCAGTGGACCGTCGGCGCAGTCCGTGTCCTAGTCCTCGGGACGCCCGTGGTCGTCCAGAACGGGCTGTCCACCTGCATGCCTACTGGCACCCCGCTCCTACCGATAACTATCCAGCCAAGGGTGGTCGCGACATGAACGTGGATTTCCCGTACAGCTTCGACAACTCCGGCCGGACCGCCACCGCAACAGACGACGACCATCTTCGCGATCTGATTGCGCAGGTGTTGTTCACGGCCCCTGGCGAGCGAGTCATGCGGCCCGAATTCGGCAGCGGACTGTTCGCGCTGACGTTCGAACCGAACAGCATTGCCCTCGCTGCCACCACACAGGCGCTCATCCAGGCCGCCCTCCAGCAGTGGCTCGGCCACCTCATCGCACTCGAGCAGGTCGAGGTGACCGCCTCTGACGGAACGTTGTCCGTCGCAGTCAGCTATGTATCGCTGCGCACCAAGCAACGCCGAACCGACCGGCTGACCGTTCCGGGAGGAGGCGCGGCATGAAGTATCTGTGTTGCGTGGTGCGACGGCTCACCGCAGTAAAACAAGCGGGCGTACTCAACGGGATCGAGTACCTCGAAGTGAGTGATTCGGATGCGCCGACCGAGGGGTTGCGTCAGCGCACCCTTTTCGTTCGGCTGCTGTTGTCGGCGGAGGCGCTCGACGTCACGAACGTCAGAATCGAAGGTGGTGAACGGATCCGCAATGTCGGCATTTCCTGGGCGACCACCGCGGATGCGCTGCCGCCCGAAGAGGAGCCGGCTCTGGTCGCCGGGCTGACCGACCTCGACCGGGTGCTCGTAGTGCGGACAGCAGGCAGCGGTGATTTCTCGTCGTACACGCTGCGTCTGGTCGCCGGCGCGGGTAGCGATCAGCCGCCGACGGGGTTCGATCCGCTGCTGGCCGAGATCACGTTCTCGTTCAAGGTGGAATGCGGCAGCAACTTCGACTGCCGCGAGACCGCGCCGTGCCCGCCTGAACAAAGGCCTGCCCCGGTGATCGATTACCTCGCGAGGGACTATTCGAGCCTCCGTCGGCTACTGCTGGACCGCATGAGCCTTCTGGCACCACAGTGGCACGAGCGCAGCGCGGCTGACCTGGGTATAGCACTGGTCGAGCTCCTGGCCTACGTGGGGGACAGGTTAACTTACCGGCAGGACGCCATCGCGACGGAGGCGTACCTCGGGACCGCCCGGCACCGGATCTCGTTGCGCCGCCACGCCCGACTGGTCGACTATCAGGTACACGAGGGCTGCTCGGCGCGTGTGTTCGTGCAAGTGCGGGTAACCGGTGCGGTAACGACGCTGCCCGCCGGAACCCCCGTGCTCACTCGTGTTTCGGGACTGCCGCCCATGTTTGCCCGGGACGGTACGGAGCATCGAGCCGCGGTCGATGCCGGAGCGATCACTTTCGAGACGGCTGAGCATCTCGTCGCCTACCCCGAACACAACGAGCTGCACTTCTACACATGGGGCGACCGGGAATGCTGGTTACCGAAAGGCGCTACCAGGGCAACGTTGCGAGGTGCACGGCCGGAACTCAAGGCTGGTGACGTATTGATGCTGGCGCAGACGATGAGCCCGACGACCGGCGAACGTGTCGATGCCGACATCAGCCATCGGTGGCCGGTCAGGCTGACTCATGTAATGCTCGACGAGGACCCGTCCGGCGGGCTGTTCGCCGACGATCCACACGAGAACGCAGTGCCGGTGACGAACATCGAATGGGACGAGGCCGACGCGTTGCCGTTCCCGCTGTGCCTCACCGCGACCCTGAGGGCCGAGGGTGACGAGGACGCCGCGGACCTCGAGGTGAGCACGGCTTGGGGAAACATGATCGTGGCGGACCACGGCTGTACCCGCGCGGGCGAGCAGTTGTCGAAAGTGCCTCCGCCGCACGACTTCGCACAGACCAGCCCGGAGTCGCCATGCAGCACCCAATCCACGGACAGGCAGGCTCCAGTGCGATTCCGCCCGACGCTCGCGCGTGGGCCCGTGACACACGTCGTACGGACGTCGCCCGCGCTGATTTTCGAGAGCGCAACCGAAGCACCGCTGCTCGCCGAGCTGGAAGCCAGGACCTACGGATCGGCGTTGACCGATTGGCTCGCCAGCCATGGCATCTCTCTCTGCCGACCGGCCACGGTGGGTGGCGGTGACGGGACGTGGTCGATCAGCAATGGGGAGACCGTGCTACGCGCCGTCATCGCCTCGGGCCGATTGCTCGTGTACGGACGTGCCATGGCGGCTACCGCGATCACCGCGGCAGCACCGCGGACGGCGAGGCCCGCGATCACGCTGTGCGTCGCCGATCCCGTCAGCGGAAAATGCACGGACGAGGAATGGCTGCCCCGACCCGACTTGCTATCCAGCGCTGACGCCAAAGAGTTCGTCATCGAGACGGAGGACGACGGCACCGCGATCCTCCGATTCGGTGACGGCGTGCATGGCAGGCGCCCGCCGAGCGGTGCCAGATTCTTGGCCACCTACCGGGTGGGCAGCGGCTTCACCGGCAACATCGGCGCTGAGGCGATCGCTCACGTTGCGATGGTAAACGACCGAATAACATCGGTGGGAAACCCGTTGCCCGCTGCCGGGGGTGTGGATCCGGAGTCCGCGGATCAGGTCCGCAGAGACGCACCGCAGGCGTTCCGCGTCCAGGAACGGGCGGTGACGCCCGCTGACTACGCAGCGATGGCCGAGCGACACCCGCAGGTCCAGCGCGCTGTCGCCACATTTCGATGGACCGGCAGCTGGCACACCGTGTTCGTGACAGTCGACCGCGTCGGCGGTGGCGAGGTGACCGAGGTTTTCGAGGCCGAACTACGCAGTCACCTCGAGCGCTACCGCATGGCTGGCTATGACATCGAGGTCGACGGCCCGATTTACGTCGCGCTCGACATAGGCGTGCACATCTGCGTGCACCCGGATCACTTCCGAACCGCGGTCGCGCGCGACGTGCGTCGCAATCTCACTGAGCTGTTCCGGCCCGACAACGTCACCTTCGGGCAACCGGTCTACTTGAGCCCGATCTACGCAGCCGCGCAGACGGTGCCCGGAGTCGCATCAGTGAACGTGCACACCTTCGCTCGCCGCGGCCATCCGAGTCGGCCGCACCTGCGCACCGGCGTTATCGCGATAGACCGGCTCGAGATCGCGAGGCTCGACAATGATCCGAACTTCCCCGAACGTGGCGTGCTCGCCCTGACGACAGGAGGTGGGAAATGACGACCTCTTACTCAGAGTTCGGCTGCTGCGCCGGTCGCACCTCGACACCGCGGGAAGTGGCGCAACGCCCTGGTCTTTCCTCTATCGAATACCGTGTCGGCTCACACACCGACTTTCTCGCCGGCCTGGTCGCCCGCCTGTCCGATGTGGGCCACCCGGCGCTGGCCCAGCTGCGCAGCCGTGACGAGCGGGACTTCACGATCGCGCTGCTCGACGGCGTCGCAACGCTCTGCGATGTGCTCACCTTCTACACCGAGCGGCTTGCTCACGAGTCGTATCTGGGTACCGCCGTAAACCGCACCTCCTTGCAGGAGCTAGCGCGGCTGGTCGCGTACCGCCTGCGTCCAGGAGTGGCGTCGGCCACGCATCTAGCTTTTTTCGTTCAACCGCCACCCGCAACGTCCGCCGCCACCGGTACAGCGGACGAGGCGTTCGCTGCCGGCCCCTACCTCCCCGCCGGAGCCGTAGAGCTTCCGCTCGGCCTTGCGCTGCGCAGCGTGCCAGGACCCGGCGAGCAGCCGCAGACGTTCGAAGCAGGCGAAGCGATCACTGCGCGGCCGGAGTGGAACGTCTTGCGGATCCAGGCGACTCGACCCACCGTATTCGGCGCGGACACGAACCTCGCATACCTGGTCGGCACCGGACACCGGCTGAAGGCGGGCGACAAGCTGCTGTTCGCCCGCTCCGATGCATCCTCGGCGACTGAGTGGACCATGCGCACAGTCATAACCGCCACGGAGCTACCCGCCGACGACCGGACGATCGTCACCTGGCAGAACCGACCTACCGACACCACCCTTCCGGCCGAAGCGCAGCTCCACGTCTTCCGCAAGACGCTGAGGATCTTTGGGCACAACGCCCCTCACAAAAGCCTCATCGATGGTGGACAGGAAAAAGAGGACTGGTGCTTCGACGTCAGTCCCAACGACCACAACGTCGACCTCGACGGCTCTCACCCTGACATCGTGCGCGGCTCCCACCTTATCCTGCAGTACGACACCGACCGGTCAACCCTCGAGACTGTGGGCGACGTCCGTGAGCTGTCCCGAAGTGAGTATGCGATCTCGGCGACGATCACCCGAGTCTGCGTCGGTCGCAGCGTCAGCGGTTTCGACGTCCACGTCCGGGAAACGATCGTGTACGCAGCGAGCGAACTTCTCACTGTTGCAGAGGAACCGGACCACACTCCGCTGACAGGCGACCTCTTGACCGTCGAGGGCATCGTCGAACTCCCGGCGGGGCGCCGAATGCTGCTCGCCGGCGTCGGCGACGACGGGAATCCGATCAGCGAGTTGGTCACCGTCGCGAGAACGCAGCCCAACGGAATGTCGACCGACATCCAGCTGACCGCCGCTCTTTCACTCGTCGGCTACCGGCGTGGCACCGCAGTGCTCTACGGCAACGTGGCCGTGGCGACGCACGGTGAGACGGTGCACCAGATCCTGGGTGGTGGTGACGGCACAGTGGGACATCAGCGCTTCGAGCTGGGGACCGGGCCGCTGACGTATGTGCCGTCCACAGATCCGGCCGGCGCCATATCGACGCTGAAAATCCGAGTCAACAAAGTCGAATGGCATGAGGTGCCGACCTTGTATCGAGCATCGCCGGAGGAGCGGAGCTTCGTCATCCAGGACACCGAGAAGGGCAGGGTGGTCGCGGTTTTCGGCGACGGCGTCAACGGCGCCAGGCTCGTGACCGGGTCGCACAACGTCCTTGCCGAGTACCGCACAGGCATCGGCACTGTCGGCAACGTGGCGGCGGGCGCAATCAGCCAGGTGATGGATCCGCCGCTCGGGCTGACTAGGGTGACCAACCCTCAGCCTGCAGTTGGCGGCGCCGACAGTGAGCTTGCCGACGTTGCGCGCCAGGCGATCCCGCTGACTGTGCGCACCCTCGACCGAGCGGTGTCTCTGTTGGACTATGCCGACTTCGCCCGTGGGTTCGCGGGAATCGCCAAGGCGGAGGCCACCATGCTCACCCTCACGGGCGGCCGGTCGATTGTGGTGACCGTCGCAGGACCAGACGGAGCGAAGGTTCCCGCCGCCACGCGGTCGCGGCTTGTGACGTCGCTCCGCACATTCGGCGACCCAACGGTGTCGGTGCTCGTGCTCCCGCATCGGGCGGCAAGCTTCCGGCTGGCGCTTCGGTTCCGGCGCGACCCCGACCACCAGGCTGCGGCAGTCGCCGCGGCGATCCGCGCGGAGCTTGCGCGAGTCTTCTCGTTCACAGCACGCGGCTTCGGCCTGCCAGTGCACCGATCCGAAGTATACGCCGCTATCCACCGTGTGCCCGGCGTGCTCGCCGTCGACCTGGACAGGCTCTACCGCGTCAAAGCGCCGAAACCACCTGAGCCAGGATGGCCGACCAACCCGAGCCATCCCGTCCATCGACTGCTCGCCGCGAGGCCACGCGCCACCGCTGTGGGTGCACCGCTCGCCGCCGAGTTGCTCACCATTGCCAGCGGTGATCCCTTCGACGAGTTGAAGGAGATGCGTTGAACGGCAAAGACCTCATCGCGCTGCTGCCCGCGGTCTACCGGCTCCGCGACGAACAGCTGGGCAACCCGCTGCGCGAGTTGCTCGATGTGATCGCTGAGCAGCTCACGGTAATCGATGACAGCCTCGACCAGTTCTACGACGACCAGTTCATCGAGACTTGCGCCGAATGGGTGGCGCCATACATCGGTGACCTGATCGGATATCGGCCACTGCACGGCGTCGTTCCAGCGGTTGCGTCTCCGCGCGCGGAAGTGGCGAACACGATCCGATTCCGGCGGCGCAAGGGCACCGCATCGATGCTTGAACAACTCGCCCGCGACGTGACCGGCTGGCCAGCCCGCGCCGTAGAGTTCTTCGAGCTGCTGACCTGTACCCAGTACATGAACCACATCCGCCACGGCAGAGGTGGCACTCCCAGCCTGCGCGAGCCGACGCTACTGGAGTTCGGCGGCAGCGCGTTCGACAACTTGCCGCACACGCCCGACGTGCGCGGCGTCGCCACCGGCGAGGGTCGCTACAACGTCCCCAACATCGGGATCTTCCTGTGGCGAGTGGCCGCGGTCCCGCTGCGCCGCTCACCGCTGCCTGCCGTCGACGACGGCAACCGGCGGTTCCGATTCGACCCGCTCGGCACCGACCAGCCGCTGTACGGCTCTCCACGCACCGAGGACGAGATCAGCCACCTCGCCGAACCATTCGATGTACCCATTCCGCTGTCCAGGCGTTGGCTGTCCGCACACCGGGACCACTATTACGGTTCGAACAACAGCGTGTCGCTAGAGGTGATAGACGGGACGGTGCCGGCCACCATCCGGATCTGCGATCTCAGCGATGTGGTCGGTGACTGGGCGCATGCGCCCGCGCCCGGGTCGGACACGGTCGCAATCGATCCCATGCTCGGCCGGGTGTACTTCTCCGACCCGCCCCCGAACCTGGCTACGGTGGTCGGAACCTTCCACTACGGCACGGCCCTGAACGTCGGCGGGGGCGGCTACGACCGCGGAGACCCGCCGGTTCCGGATAATCCGGCCATAACTGTCGAATCCGGCGCGGCCCTACGGCCGCCATTGGACTCGACGGCTGACGGCGGGGTCGTCGAGATCGTCGACAACTGGCGCTACGAGGGGACACCACGGCTGGCCCCGAACGTCGGTGCCCGGTTGACGCTCCGGTCGGCGAATCGCCATCGGCCGCTGCTGCTTACCCGCGAAAGCATCAGGCTGGAAGGTGACGTCGGGTCAACCGTCGTCATCGACGGCTTGTTGATCGCTGGTGGACCACTCGTACTCATCGCGCACAGCGACGTCGAGCCGCGCCATCTAGTGCTGCGGCATTGCACGTTGGTGCCGGGTCTCACCCGGAACGAGGCCGGTGAGCCGACCGCACCGGGCGATGCGAGCCTGTGGATCATGCACCCGTTCGCGTCGGTGACCATCGACCGCTGTGTTCTTGGACCGATCGTCGCGGTCGACGGGGCAACGGTGTCGATCAAGGACAGCATTATCGACGCAGGCACGCCGGAGGGTGTGGCCTACACAGGCGACGAGGGATTCGGTGCCGCCCTTCGGCTCGACGGATCCACCGTTGTCGGCCGCGTGCGTGCCAGCCGCGTCGACATATCCAACTCTCTGATAGATGCCCGCCTGCCCAGGCCACCCACGGCGGATGACGCTTGGTCCGCACCGGTCTGGGCCGAGCGCCGCCAGATCGGTTGTGTACGGTTCAGCTACTTGCCTCTCGAATCCCGGGTACCGCGCCGATACCGCACCGAGCCGGCCGAGCCCCCGCACCGGCCGCATTTCACCTCACTGCGGTATGGCGACCCGGGATACGCCCAGCTCCGGCCGTCCACACCGGACGCGATCCGCCGGGGAGCCGACGACGGTGGCGAAATGGGTGTGACCCATTACCTGCACGAGCCACAGCGGGAGATCAACCTCAGGCTGCGCCTCGACGAGTACCTGCGTTTCGGCCTCGAAGCAGGGTTCATCTACGCCGATTAGAAAGGAGGGTGCCATGGCCGCGGACGTGAGCCGAGTGCGCATGGACGCGCTGCGCGATCACTCAGGCGTCGGGCTCCAGCAGGGCAGAGTGCTGCCCGACAGCGACCTCAACGAACTCGGCGACATCCTCGATCGCCGGTTGCGCGCCCAGGTCGCCGACCAACGAGCGAACAACGTTGCCCAGGTATCGAAACTGACACCCGGCGCATTCGAGATCACCGCCGAGGACGGCAGCCTGAAGATCGGGCGCGGGCGGATGTATGTCGACGGACTGCTGGCCGAGAATCATGGCGATCCGCACCACGCGGTATTCGACGGAGTACTAGCTGAACCCACTTTCGACGGTTCAGTGGACTATCCCGCGCAACCTTACCTGCCGGTGCCAGACCCACTGCCCGGTGGAGACGGAACACATCTGGCATACCTGGATGTGTGGCAGCGCGAACTTACCTACCTCAATGCGCCGCATCTCGTCGAGTCGGCGATCGGCGTCGACACCACGACACGGACCCAAACGGTTTGGCAGGTACGCCTACTCGCGGACGTCGGCGAAGCAGCCACCTGCAATGGTCCGATCGAAAATTGGGAGGAGCTGGTCGCCCCCTCCGGTGCCCGCCTCACGACCGGCACGGTTCCGGTCGATCCGGTCGATGACCCGGTCTGCGAGCTACCCCCGACCGGGGGCTATCGCGGGCTCGAAAACCATCTGTATCGAGTCGAATTGCACGGGATCGGCGCCGAGGGCGAGCCGCAGTTCAAATGGTCCCGAGACAATGCGAGCATCGCCAGCCCCGTCGTCGAGCTGATCTCCGAAAGCTCTTTGCGCCTCTCGCAATTGGGTCACGACGACTTCATTCGGTTCGCTGACAACGACTGGGTCGAAATCCTCGACGACAACCGTGAACTCAGCCGTCGTACTGGCGAATTGCGGCAGATTTCGGTCGACCAGGCAAGTGGCACGATCTCGTTCGACACTCCACTGCCAGCGGATTTGGGACCGTCAGAGAACGAGAACGCCACGGGCCGTCACCTGCGGATTGTGCTGTGGAATGGCGTCCGCGAACTTCCTGACCCGCACACCGCCGTCGAGCTCGAGCACGGAATCACCGTCGAGTTCGGCGACGATGCCGGGCGACCAGGTGACTACTGGGTATTCGCAGCCCGGACGGCAGACCAATCCGTCGAACAGCTCACGGTAGCTCCGCCGCGCGGTATCCACCATCACTACGCCCGGCTCGCACTGATCTCACCAGGCGCAGTACGGGATTGTCGACCATCCGATCCGACACCCTCCGCGGGCTGCCCGTGCGAGATCTGTGTGACCCCAACGGAACACAACAGCGACACGTTTACCATCCAGCAAGCGATCGAACGCGCAACGAACGGCGCCACCATCACACTGTGTCCCGGTGAGTACCTACTGAGAGAGCCGCTCTTGCTGGAGCGAGTACGGTCGATCGTGCTTCGCGGGCCCGGCGCCATTTTGACCGCCGGCGGTACGGCGATCGAGGTCAAAGAAGCGCTCGACATCACCGTCACCGGGATGTTGATCGTCGTCTCGGGAACCGACCCGGCCGTGGTCCTGCAGGACTGCGGAAAAACCACACTCGACAACGTCTTCATCGACTGTAGGCAGAGTGCGCGACAGGTCGGAATCGCGCTCGCCGGCGGGCAATGGATCACCACGCTACGGCGGAACCTCATCTTCGCCGATACCGGAATCGAAGGAGTTACCGAACCGCCCCGGGCAGAGACGAACGGACTGCGAATCGAGGACAACACGATCGAGTGTCAACCGCCCGGCGTCGCCAGAGACGACGATATCGTCCGGTGCGGTATTACCCTCAGTGCGCCCGGGGGGCACCGCGGCGAGCTGCGAATCACCAACAACGTGGTGACGGGCACGGACGCCGCCGGTATCGCCGCCACCGGGCTGCTCGTCCACGGCCCTACCGAACCGGTTGATGGCGTCCTCACTATCACGGGCAACGTGATCGAAACCGTCGCCGGGGTAGGCATACGCACTGCGGCGCGGGCGGTGATCACCGACAACGAGATCACCTCCAACCAAGGAGTGCCTGATCAACATGGAATACACATCGAGCTTGCGCATGAGCAGGAGGTCTCCGGCCATGTGCAGATAGTCGGCAATCGCGCAATCGGCGTCGGTGGCTTCGGAATCCTGGTCGATGCACCAGTAGCTAGCCTGCTGGTGAAGCGGAATGTGGTACAGAACGCAGGCGGCGGGATCGTGGTGCGCCACAGCGGACGTCAGGAGCACATCTGCATCGATAACAACCAGATCCTGGACCTGAGCAATCACCACACGGCCGCTTTTGACGGCGGCGCCGACTTCGTATTGGGTATCGCGGTCCTGGACTCTGCTACTGGCGCGGGCGTCGTGAATGTTATCGGCAACGTGATCAACGGCGTCCCCGCACAAGCTCCTCTCGCCAGCGGTACTAGCGCAGCTTTCGGCGTATGGGTCGTGCTCGCCGATGTGGTGCGGGTCAGCGGCAATACAATCCTGCACGTCGGCGGTCTGGCTCTGCCGGCGTTCGGCATCTTCATCGGATCGACAGCCACCGAGGTGGCGATAGCCGACAACATGGTCCGCCCTCGTGCTGAGGAGGATGGTCGTCGAGAAGCATTCTGGAAGGCACTCGGCGTCGGAGGCACCGCAGAAGGAGAGCCGGCTACTCCCGCGACTGTGCGTGTGGAGGGCAATAGTTTCTACGGAGGTGGCGTAGAGGCGGCTGCGATTATCTCGACCGTTGGTTCCGACGCAATAGTGTCGACGAATCGGTTCGTCCAGCCGCGCCCACCTACCGCCAACGACGCCAAGCGAGCTCTCGAGCTGCAGGCTCGACGCGCGGTGGTACAGGGAAACATGGCGGTCGGCGGGGCGCAATTGCCTGTTTTCGATGAGCCAGCCATGCTATTCACCATGAACGACGATGCCTTGGTAGCCGTCGGCAATATGACAACGCCCGGAGGTATCCGGATTCGAAACAACCCGACTGATCCGCCTCCGTATAGGGGGCTCGACGAAGTTTGGTCGGCTGTTAATCGAGTCGTATGACGAGCTCACTTCGGCACACGCTTGCCCGACGGTGGACGCAGCATTCACTTACTGCGCCATCGGCAGTATCGGTGCCGATATCTTGTTCGTGATGTTCGGCCGATCCCGTGCTTGCACTGTGAAACGAACCTTGGGCTGGGACACCGATCCAGATCGGGATCACCGAGAGGCAGACCCGGAGACCCATTGCCGCGGACGGATGCTCGGAGTGTTACTGGATGCGATGGCGTCGGTAGGCGGCGTCAGTTTCGAGGCCTCGAATGAACGACAGGACTAGGACGACTGTAGCGCTGGTCGCATGCTCAGGAATCATCGGCGACCTGATCCGCAGCTGTTTACAGGCTCGTGCCGATCTGACGGTCGTCGAGGCCGTCCCAGCGCGGGATCTGGAAGAGCTGTCACATCAATTGCGTCGCATTGCGCCTGATGTGGTGGTGTTGCAGCTCGATGATAGGGTTCTCGACCGCAGTCCCGAATTGATCGGCGCGGCCGGTGGACTCCCCGTCATCGCGATAACCGACGACGGGCGAGGCAGTACGCTATGGCGGCTACTGCCGCATCGCATCCCTCTTGGAGCGCAGTCCATCGGAACTCTCGTCGACACGATTCATGCCGTCACAGCGAAGCCCGGGGAAACCCGACCGCACCAGTGAGTCCAACTTGGACAACGATTTCGAGGCGCGACTTCGCGTGCCCGGCTCGCATAGGACATCCTGAACATATGGTCCAGTTTCGCAATCGTCAGGCGGGAGGGCGGACTGACGATACTGCTCGACGACCTGACCACCCGTATCGGGCGGTGCAATGTAGGGCTGCTGCGCTTGGGTTGCGATATGAAGATCGGTGAGATCTCGTTTCTCGAAGAGGAAGCCGATCACATCTGGGACGGGGTCTATCCGCCCGACCCGGACTTTCCGGGCTTGGTCGAGGTAGCGCCTGCGGAAGCGCTTTGGCAGTGACGCCGAGGATTGCGTACATCAGGCGAAAGCCGGGGGTGAAGCGCAGGGCGAGGGTTCCTCCAGCGCGTCGATCCTGGAGAGGTGATCCGCGGCCCAGTTGTCACCGAATGCTCCGTAGCTGCCACCTACGATGCTGCTGACGTGGCGCAGTCGTTGCGGATCGATGAGGCGGCTGCCGCGAGTGCCCACGGACCACCCTCCGGCCATCCGGTCACTCCGAAGTCGTTGCACCCCAATGCATCGGCAATGACGAGCGAAGCCTGAGCAGGCAATGATCGCGGCCCAGTGCTTGGTTGGTATCCCGGTTCCGTTGCCGCTCAACAGAGTTCACGTTCAATCGGAGCCATTTCGCTGACAGGGACGCCACCCCGAAGGGACGATGGAGTCGAGGGATGGATAGGCGGATCGTTCGGTGGAATCCAGAACAAGGAGCACATCTGTCATGGGGAAAGTCAGCACCAAAGGCGAATGGACGCGCGTCAGCGTAGAAGAGTCCCAGTTCCAGGGCCTGAGACAACCTGGCGTCAGGTCCAGCACCGGCATCAGATCGAGCCTCAGATGGGGCGGCCTCGAGGACGAGGAGAAGAGCGGCTACGACTTCACGGGCTTGACCGACGTCGAGGCGCGCCTCGACGGCAAGGATTTCAATCTGGGCATCTTCACCCACTACAACCGTCGAATCCACCTGAAACACGACCAGTTCTGGGTGTATCTCGAGGTCACCGTGGACTTCCAGGACGAGGGGTTCGACCACACCTTCACGCTGCGTTTCCGCCATGACGAGACGCCGAACCAGCCCGGGGACGTACCGGATGCGGTCAAACTGCCGCTGGTCCACGAGAACGACATCGTGCCCATCGACGATGACGACTACAAGGTGACGATCACCGGTTTCCTGGATGACACCGGGCAGGTGAAGCCGCAGTTCACCAACCCAGAGGGCAGGAACAAGCGAGTCTGGCTCGTTGCCCGCTTCGAGCGGATAACCGAACCGGGCTCCTGACACCCGCAGTGCTGGTCGCGGCGTGTGGCGTTGTGTGCGCTCGTGGCGCGCCGCACCAGGCCGCCGGATTCTTCACGGCACGGTGATGACGACTTTGCCGAAGGGGTCGCCCTCGGTGAAGTGGCGGAAGGCGTCGACGGCCCGGTCGAACGGAAAGACCTGATCGATCACCGGCCGCGCACCGTGCTCGGCGATCGCCCGATTCATGGCCTCGAAGTCGGTGCGGCTGCCGACCGCCACCCTCCGGATGGCCAGGTACTTTCCGCCCAGTGGATCGGCCGAGGGTTGCCCGGCCGGTCCGGGGAATGCGCCGATGAGTGTCACTTGTGCGTTGTAGGCCGCGGCGGCAAGGGATTTCGGCAGGGTCAGCGGGCCGACCGCGTCGATCACGTGGTCTGCGCCCAGACCATCGGTGAGGTCGAGCACTGCTTGTTCCCAGTCCGGTGTGCGGGTGCGGTCCACGATCTCGTCGGCGCCGAGCCGGCGCAGCCGCTCCGCCTTCTCGGCGGAGGAAGTGATCGACACGACGCGCGCCCCCAGCATTGTGGCGTGCTGCACGGCGAACAGTCCGACAACTCCGGAACCGACGGTCAGAACCGTCTGCCCGGCGCCGACCGGCACCGGCTTGGTGAGCCCCGCCCAGGCAACCAATCCGGCACAGGTGAGCGTGGCGGCCTCGGCGTCGGTCAGATGGCCAGGCACGTGCACGACCGAATCCTCCTCCAGCACTATGTGTTCGGCCAGCCAGCCATCGTGGTTGGCGCCGTACTGCCGCCACGACAGCGCCTGTGTCTGCGGGCCGTCGATCCAGCCCAGGAAGTAGGTGCCGGTGACCCGGTCTCCCACCGCGGCCCGAGTCACCCCGTTGCCGAGCGCGATCACCTCGCCCACACCGGAGGCCAACGGCACCACCCCCGGTTCGGCAGGCACCGGATACGTGCCTTCCATGAGCATGATGTCGCGGCGATCGATCGAGGCGGCGCGCACCCGCACCACGACCTGGTGCGGGCCGGGTCGCGGGATCGTTCGCGTCCGTGCGGTCAGTCCGTCCCGGCTGCGCATCGGTTCCAGTTGGTAGGCAAGTGAATTCATGATCTGCTGATCCCGGACCTCTTCGGGCGCATCGGTCAGCACTTGGGCGCTGCCCACTGCCCGCAGCTCCGCGACGTGCCTGCGACGGGCCTGCGGATCGGTTTCGTTCCACGCGGCCTGTTCGGTCGAGTTCGCGAGTGCACTGTCGTCGAGTCGATTGCTCATGGTGCTCGAGTCTGGTCGGCGCACGAACACCTGGCGATTCCCTCCAGGGAATGATCGACGCGGTGGCGCGCTGGGGGAATCGCAGCACCGCGCACCCGCCCGCACAGTGGAAGTGCACCTTCCCTGACTTCGCATCGACGAGGTTTCCATGTTTCCATGGCAGGGCGTCCAGGCAGCCTGAAATGGCCGTGAAACGATGTGCTCGCGGAAATACCCTGGGCCGCCTACGGACAGGTCGGCTGAGAAGGGGCGAACCGTCGAGGTCGAGCCGATGCGGCCAAGGCCCGTTAGAGGCTACGAACCGAGGGTGCGATAGCCCGGGTGCACGCCCGGGGTCAGTTCCCTTGTCTCGACCAACTTGTCCAGCAGGTTCGCCAGCTGCTCGTACTCATCGTCGGTCAGCCCGGCGAACAGGTCGTGCTCGTGGGTGAGGGCGACGCGGGCGATCTGTCCCATCACAGAACGATTCACTGTAGAGAATGGATAGTCATGGCCATCGCTGCCGCATCCTCCGTCACAAACCCTGCCCGGCCATTCGAACCACCGCTCGGACCACTCGCCGCAGCGGCCGTCGGACTCTTTCTCGCCGGACTTGTCGCCGGTACCGTTCGCGCCGGTGGCGCCCCCTTTCCGTCACCCTTCGCCGATGCCGAAGACGCGCTCGCCTACTTTCGTGAGCACTCCGCCGCGGTGCGGACGGGCGCGGCGTTGCAGTACGCGAGCGCGATCCCGCTGTCGCTGTTCGTGGCGGCTGCTGTCGGCCGGCTGCGCCGCTCCACCGACGGGTTCGGCGCATCGCTCACCGCTGTCGGTGGCACGCTCGCGGCGGCGTTCCTGCTCTGCTCCGGTGTGATCAGCTGGGTGCTGACCGTGCCGGAGGTGAACGCCGATCCGACCACGGTGCGCGCACTGCACACCCTCGCCTTCCTGTCCGGCGGACCGGCCGATGTGATGGCCTCCGGCGTGCTGACAGCGGGCATCGCGCTGGGCGCGTCGTCGGGAAAACTGCTGGGGCCTTGGCTGATTCGGATCGGGTTGGGAATCGCCTTGCTGGCGATGCTCACCACCGTCTCGCTGACCTTCACCGCGGCCGCGGTCGTGCTGCCCATCGCCCGCTTCAGCGGCATGGCGTGGCTGATCGTCGCCGGATTCCGGCTGCCCCGCCCGTAACCGCTGACCACGCCGACCCATTCGGTCGGTATTTCGTTTCATCCGAGGATCATCAGGAGTTTTCGTGAACACCGAACTCGTCGCCAAACTGGTTCGCTTCCAAAAGCCCGAACTGTCGCTGCCGTATCTGAACGGCATCGACGAGGCTCGCATCGCCGCCCTGTTCGGGCTGGAACCCGACGAATACCGTTCGCTCCGAGACGATCTGGACAGCAGGCGCGTGCCGCCGCGGCGGAGCTGCTCACCGAACCGCAGATTGTCGCGCAGGTGGAGCGGTTGCCGTTTGCGCCGGGCTCGCGGGTCGTCGCGCTCGGGGAGAGCAGCACCGCGGATCGGCTGTCCTGGTTCGAGATCCTGCGCCACCTGTTGGCACTGCACCGGCCGGGTGACGAGATCAGCTGCACGAACCTCGCCGTCGCCGGGGCCACCACCACGCAGGTTCTCGGGGGCTCCGGATCGTGGGGTTTCCTGCGGCCGGACTGGGTGCTGTGCCAGCTCGGCGCGAACGACGCACAGCGATTGGGCCGGGAGGGGGAGCGAGTCGTCAGCGCCGCGGAGACGGCGCGCAATGTCGAGCTGCTGCGCGGGCAGGCGCGAGATTCGCGGTGGGTGTGGCTCACGCCGACCGCTGTGGACGAGCAGCTGCTGGCCGAGTTCGCACCGTTCCGGATGTCCGGGATCAGCTGGCGCGTAAAGGATCACGAGGAGACCGCGGCGGCGCTGCTGGAGCGGCCCGAGGCAACGATCGACACCCTCGCCGTCACCAGGCCGACACCGGAGCAGTCCTTGTTCGAACCGGACGGCGTGCATCTCACCCTGGCAGGTCAGGTCGCGGTGGTGCGAGTCGCGCTGGCCGGACTGTCCGGGCTGCATTTACGGTCGGTGCTCTCGTAGGTATCCCTCTTCGGGCGAGGGGGGCGAGCCGGGCGAGTTCGGGTGAGGGGAGGGCGAGCCGGGCGAGCGGGCTTTATCGGCCCGGCACCGCCCACCCGGCTCGCCACCCGGGATATGGCGCCGACCGATCCATCTCAGGCATCGGCCTTCGCCCCCGGCGGTCAGGGCACGGTGAGGACGAGTTTGCCGACGGTGCGGCCGGTGTCACCGAGGGCGTGTGCCTTGGCGGCCTCCGCGAGCGGGAAGGCATCGGCGACGGTGGGGCGCAGGGTGCCTGCCGCGGCCATGTCGGCGAGAGCTCGCATCCCGGCGTGATCGGCCTCGACCAACATGACAACCGCTCGAACCGAGAACTTTTCGGCTGCGGCCGACAGCTGGGCGGCGTCGCACGGGAGCAGCGACACCGCGATGCCGCCGGGACGCACCGTGCGCAAAGACTTCAGGACGCTCTCCATGCCGAGCGGGTCCACGACGGCATCGACATCGCGTACCGCTGTGGTGAAATCGGTGGTGCGGTAGTCGATCACCTCGTCGACGCCGAGCTCGCGCAAGTAGGGATGATTCGGTGCGCTCGCGGTCCCGATGACGTGGGCGCCGCGAGCCTTGGCGATCTGCACCGCGAAATGCCCGACGCCGCCTGCCGCGGCGTGGATCAGAACGCGTTGCCCGGCTTGGATATCCGCGGTATCGACGAGTGCCTGGTAGGCGGTCAGTGCGGCCAGCGGGATGGCGGCGGCCTCGACATGGGTCAGACTGCTCGGCTTCCTGGCGAATGCGCGAGCCGGACCGGTGACGTACTCCGCGGCGGCGCCGTGCCCGTACGGATACGGCAACATGCCGAAGACCTCGTCACCCGGTGCGAACAATGTCACGCCGTAGCCGGTGGCGACCACTTCACCCGCGACGTCCCAGCCCAGCACGAACGGTGGTGCGGGCAGGAACAGGCCGCCGATGGCCCGATGCTTCCAGTCGGTCGGGTTGAGAGCGGTGGCGCGCACGCGGATGAGGATCTCGCTGGGGCCCGGCTGTGGCACCGGCAGCTCGACCTCGTGCAGCGCCTCGGGTCCGCCGAGGACGTCCTGGCTGATCGCACGCATGGTGGCGGGGACATCAAAGTTGCTCATGGCTCGAGCTTGCCGTCAGCCGACGTGCGGCGAAATGGCATGATCGCCAATGTTCGATAGGATCGTGCCATGGTGAGTGGGAGACCACATCGGGTGGTCGTGTTGGCGCTCGACGGCGTGTATCCGTTCGAACTCGGGATCCCGAACCGCGTGTTCGGGGTCGCCGATGGTCGCTACGAGATACTCACCTGCTCGATCGACGGCTCCCCGGTGCGCAGCCAGGCCGACTTCGTCATCGCCGTCCAGCGGGACGCAGCGATACTGGAAACGGCTGAGACGGTGGTGATTCCGCCGTGCGATATCGCGCCGTATCTCGCCGGTGAACCGCCGCAATCGGTGTCCGATGCGCTGGCTCGAATTCGACCGGGCGCCAGGATCGTTTCGCTGTGTACCGCGGCGGCCGTGCTGGCGGCTACCGGCAGGCTGGCCGGTCGGTCTGCCACCACACACTGGAACTCGACCGCCGATTTCCGTCGCGCCTTCCCGCAGGTTCGGCTCGATCCGAATGTGCTCTACGTCGATGACGGCGACATCCTCACCTCCGCCGGCGCCACCGCCGGTATCGATCTGTGTCTGCACCTGGTGCGTGCTGATCACGGCAGCGAGGTCGCGAACATGGCTGCCCGTCGCTGCGTGGTGCCGCCGTGGCGGGAGGGTGGCCAAGCCCAGTTCATCGAACAGCCGGTGCCGCCGACGACGTCCACGGGAACCGCGGCGGCCCGGCAGTGGGCGCTGACCCGTCTGCACCTCCCGCTGATGCTGGCCGACCTGGCAGAACAAGCCAGCATGAGCCACCGCACGTTCGCACGCCGCTTCCGCGACGAGGTGGGTGTCAGTCCCGGCCGGTGGCTGATTCAGCAGCGCGTCTTCCGTGCCCGCGAACTACTCGAGGCCACTGACCTGTCTGTCGACCGCATCGCTTCCGAGGTCGGCTTCGCTACCGGCGCTTCCTTGCGCCAACACTTGCACGAGGCGATCGGTGTCTCGCCCAGGACCTATCGCCGCAACTTCCGCGCGTCGGCGGGTTCGTCCGGGCAATCTGCCACGGCGCGAGCGGAACCCGGCTCCGGTCATCGGTGACCGAGAGGTCATTTGCCTCCGTCGCGGATGATCAGGAGTTCACGGTCGCGCCGGCGGGCGTCGTCGATTTCCGACGGAACAGTCGTGCCGGTCGTTTCTGCCGAGGTCCCGATCACCGATGTCGCCGAGGCGCATCCGCTGCTGGACTCCGCCGAGACCGTCGGCAAGGTAGTGCTCACGATTCGCTAGTACCGAACATGCTCTTCCCGAGAGCTGTTCAGGTGGGGTGAGAGGCGAGTAGGGCGTCCGCGCTCGTCGGACTCGCTGAATCATCGGCACGGCAAGCTTTCTCGGCGTCGTTGGTTCGGAAGGGTATTTCGAAATACGGCCGGGGAGAGGGGCTTCTGGTCGTATTTGCTGTGCAAATCGGTTGGGTCCTGTGTTCGAAGTCCGAGCTTCTGTATCAAGTATGTAATTTTCAGCTCAGCCCACCCGCTGAATATCGAGCTGGACGTATTCGGTGCGAAGCTGAGACGCAACCTGGAAAGTGGATGGTGCCGAGCCTCGCGGCGACTGTGGAGCGTGGCTCGCGTCAGGTCATCCACCTGCGAGGACGAGGTGATCGTAGTGCACTTCAGCACTGCGCTGGCCGGGGCGAAGACCCTGCATTTCATCGCGATTTCGGGCGCGACGCCTTGGTATTTCGCGGGTGCGACCGAAAGGCCTAGTCTATTCGGCTGCCGCGTGCAAAGGTATCAGTTGGACGACTGCCGTCAACGGCACGAGTCTGCCTGATGTGGCGTCGGGCGGTCACAAGTTTTCGTGCGGATCGAACCGCCCGGTGCCGTATCCGTCTCCCGTGACTGCATCAGGAGGAAGAAAATGACGAAGGTTCTTTTCGTGATCTCGGCGGCGGACCGCTGGACGCTGAACGATGGTTCGGTGCATCCGTCGGGTTACTGGGCCGAGGAGGTTGCGGTGCCGCACCGGATCTTCTCCGAGGCGGGCTGGGATATCACCGTCGCGACCCCGGGTGGCAAGGCTCCGACGCTCGATCAGCTCAGCCTCGGCATCGCCGGCGGGATGCCGTGGAGGCGTGGTGCGGTGAAGCACTACCTGGACGGCATCGAGGCTGTCCTCGCCACGCCGGTGACGCTCGATTCCGTCGATCCGGATGCGTTCGATCTGGTGTTCTATCCCGGCGGCCACGGCCCTATGGAGGACCTCGCCTACGACGAGACCTCCGGCGCGCTGCTGGCCAACCGGCTGGCATCCGGCAAGCCCCTCGCGCTGCTGTGCCATGCGCCCGCGGCGATCCTGGCCGCGACCAAGCCTGACGGCACCTCACCGTTCGCCGGGTACCAGATGACCGGGCTGTCCAACCGGGAGGAACTGCTCAACCGGTTCGCGAGGAAGGCGCCGTGGCTGCTGGAGGACCGGTTGAAGGAGGCGGGTGTCGAGTACTCCAAGGCGCGGATTCCGTTGCGGCCGTACATCGTTGTCGACAGGAACCTGTATACGGGGCAGAACCCGCAGTCCTCGGAGAAGCTGGCCGAGCGGCTCGTCGCCGACGTCGGTGCACGGTCCTCGAAGTGAGTCTCTCGCACATCGTCGATGCCCGCAGCACGCCCTCGGGTCCGCGCTCGCTGCCAAGGACTCCGTGACCCGAAGGGCCACCTGATGCAGGGCCGCATCCGCCATTCGGCCCTCGAACAACGGCGCGTGGCGCTCGATCCTGAGTCACACCAGAACAGCCGGAAGCAGGAACGCCAGAACCGAAGGAGAGTGCGATGACCGAAATCAAGCCGGTGCTCGAACCCGAGGCGACCGAGTTCGCGAAGGCTACCGACACGCCGCCGTTTCTGTTCCAGTTGCCGCCGGCCGAAGGCCGCAAGACGGTCGACGAGGTGCAGTCGGGTGAGATCGACAAGCCGGCGATAGACGAGGAATGGGTCACCGCCGAGGGCGGACCGACCGGCACGGTGAAAGTCCGCGTCGTCAAGCCCGCCGGCGCCACCGGGTCGCTTCCGGTCATCTTCTACATTCACGGAGCGGGCTGGGTGTTCGGCAATGCGCACACCCACGACCGGCTGGTCCGTGAGCTCGCGGTCGGCGCCGATGCGGCCGTCGTGTTCCCGGAGTACGACTTGTCCCCGGAAGCGAAGTATCCGACCGCGATCGAGCAGAACTACGCCGCCGCGCAGTGGGTGTTCGCCCACGGCGCCGAGAAGGGGCTCGACTCCTCGCGGTTCGCGGCGGCCGGAGATTCGGTGGGCGGCAACATGACGGCCGTTCTCACCTTGATGGCGAAGGATCGCGGCGACGTCGAGATCAAGCAGCAGGTGCTCTTCTACCCGGTCACCGACGCCAACTTCGACACACCGTCCTATCACCAGTTCGCCGAGCACTACTTCCTCGCCCGAGAGGGCATGAAGTGGTTCTGGGACCAGTACACGGAGAACGACGCGCAGCGCGACGAGATCTACGCGTCCCCGCTGCGTGCCTCGACCGAGCAGTTGAAGGGCTTGCCGCCGGCGCTGGTGATCACCGGCGAGGCCGATGTCCTGCGCGACGAGGGCGAGGCGTATGCGGCCAAGCTCCGTGCGGCCGGTGTTCCGGTCACCCAGGTGCGGTTCGGCGGCATCATCCACGACTTCGTGATGCTGAACGCCCTGCGCTCGACCCATGCCGCGAACGCGGCCATCAAGCTGGCGCAGGACACCCTGCGTACGGCACTGCACTGAACCCATCGGGCCCGCCCGCTATCGGAAGGAGGCGAATGTTCGCGGTGACACTCGACGGTTTCGGCGGTCCGGAGGTCATGCAATGGGCTCGGGTGGACGACCTGCCCGCGCCCGGCCCGGGGGAGGTGGCGGTCGATGTGGTGGCCGCTGGGGTGAACCGTGCCGACGTCATGCAACGCAGCGGCTTCTATCCGCCGCCGCCCGGAGCCAGCGAGATCCTCGGCCTCGAGGTTTCGGGTGTCGTCGCCGAGGTCGGCGCCGGCGTGCAGGAGTGGCGGCCCGGTGATGAGGTGTGCGCGCTGTTGGCCGGCGGTGGCTACACCGAACGGGTCAACGTGCCCGCCACCCAGTTGCTGCCGAAACCCGACGGGGTGAGCCTCACTGCGGCGGCGGCGCTGCCCGAAGCGGCCGCCACCGTGTGGTCGAATGTGGTGATGACCGCTGGGCTGCGCAGTGGACAGGTGTTGCTGATTCACGGCGGAGGGAGTGGGATCGGCACGCACGCGATTCAGGTCGGCCGGGCGCTGGGTGCGCGCGTGGCGGTGACCGCGGGATCGCGGTTCAAGCTGGAGCGCTGCCGGGAGCTGGGGGCGAACACACTGATCAACTACCGGGACGAGGATTTCGTGGCCGTGGTGACCGGCGAGTACGGGGGCGCGGACGTGATTCTCGACATCATGGGCGCCGGCTATCTACAGCGAAATGTGGAGGCGTTGGCCGAGGGCGGCGACCTGACGATCATCGGGCTGCAGGACGGGGCCGTTGCCGAGCTGAATCTTGGTGTGCTGCTGGGCAAACGGGGCTCGATCCACGTGACGAACCTGCGCCGCCGTCCCGAGCGCGGGCCCGGGTCCAAGGCCGACATCATCGCCGAGTTGTGCGAGCGGCTGTGGCCGTTGATCTCCGAGGGAACCGTCACGCCGGTTGTCGCCGCCGAAGTGCCGATCGCCGATGTCGCCGAGGCGCACCCGCTGCTGGACTCCGCCGAGTCCATCGGCAAGGTGGTGCTCATTGTTCGCGAGTCCTGACGCGGGCTTACGTCGTCGGCCCCGTCGAAGCTTTCGGCTTCGACACGCTTCGTCACGGCCGAAATCGGACTCGCGCCCGCCTGAATTCCGCATCGACGCCGATGCTCGCCCGGGGGCGGCCGATAGATCTTCCGCTCATGGCAACTAGCTATTAGCGGGATATGTCAACTCGATCCAGATATTCAAGACGATTCGTGCAAATAGGCTACTAACCATTAGCCGCCTCCACTACGCTGTCGGTCGTTACCGTCGCCGCAGCTGTATCCGAGGAGGCCGATCCATGGCGCTGGATCTCGATCGTTTGTCCTACGAGCCGTTGACGCCGGTCGCGTTCCTGGACCGGGCTGCCGACGCACACGGCGACCGGGTAGCGGTGATCGATGGTCCTCGGCAGTGGACCTACGCGCAGCTGCGCGACCGGTGCAGCCGACTCGCCGGTGCGCTCGCGCCGCTGGCCGATGGGCGACCGGTCGCCGTCTTGGCTCCCAATACGCATGTGCTGCTGGAGGCTCACTTCGGTGTTCCATGGGCGGGCGTTCCGCTGGTCGCTCTGAACACTCGCCTCGCAGGCGCCGAGATCGCTTACGTGATCGAGCACGCGAAAGCGTCTGTCCTAGTGGTCGATCCGGTGTATCGAGACCTTGTCGACGATGCGTTGGCGCGGATGAGCGCGCCGCCCGTCGTGGTGACTGTGGGTGAGCAGTACGAGCGCATGATCGCCGAAGCCGAACCGACGGTCCTCGTGCCGTCCGATGAGCGATCGCTACTGTCGATCAACTACACCTCGGGCACGACCGGGAAGCCGAAGGGCGTGATGTATCACCATCGCGGCGCGTACCTGCAGGCTCTGGCGATGGTCGGTCATACCGGTTTGTCTCCGTCGTCGGTGTATCTGTGGACCTTGCCGATGTTCCATTGCAACGGATGGTGTTTCCCGTGGGCTGTCACGGCAGCCGGTGGTACCCACGTTTGCCTGCCGAAGGTGGATCCGGCCGAGGTGTGGCGACTGATCGGGGAGAAGGGCGTCACGCATTTGAACGGTGCGCCGACCGTGCTTTCTATGCTCGCCTACGCGCCCCAGGCGCATCCGGTGACACCGTCGGTGCGGGTGGCGACCGGAGGCGCGCCGCCGAGTCCGGCGATTCTGCGCAGGATGGGGGAGCTCGGATTCGACGTCACCCACTTGTATGGACTGACAGAAACATTCGGGCCTGCGATGATCTGCGACTGGCGTCCGGAATGGAACGGACTGGACGATGCCGCGCAGGCGCGACTGAAGGCACGCCAAGGGGTCGGCAACCTGATCTCGTGCCGCGCCAGGGTGATCGGCGCCTCGGGCTCCGATGTCCCCTCCGACGGTAAGTCGGTAGGCGAGATCGCACTGCGCGGCAACAATCTGATGCTCGGATACCTCGATGACGACGAGGCGACCCGTACGGCCGTGCCCGATGGTTGGTTCCGCACCGGCGACCTGGGGGTCGTCCACCCCGACGGGTACGTCGAACTTCAGGATCGAAGCAAGGACGTCATCATCTCCGGCGGGGAGAACATCGCCTCCGTCGAGGTCGAACAGGTGCTGGCCGACCATCCGGCGGTGCTGGAGGCCGCGGTGATAGCTGTGCCCGACGAGCGTTGGGGCGAGGTTCCCGCCGCGTACGTGGCGTTGAAGGAGGGCGCGACGGCGACGGAGGGCGAACTGATCGAGTTCGTACGGCAGCATCTGGCGAGGTTCAAGGCACCCAAGACCGTGACGTTCGGCCCGCTGCCGAGGACGTCCACGGGGAAGGTGCAGAAGTACGTGCTGCGGGATGCGGCGTGGGCGAGGGCGGACAGGCGAATCCGGTGAGCACGGTCAGGCGGCGCCGACCAGCCGCAGCGCGAAATCGACGTACTGCCAGACGATTTCGTTCTCGTTGAACTCGGCATCCTCGCGAAACCAGGTGGCGACACCCATGCCGAGGTCGAGGATCGCGTACGAGGCGATCCGCTCCGAGGCCACCTGGAACCGGCCCGCGGCGACGCCATCGGCGATGAGGGACCGGAAGTTGCGCTCGTACTCCGAGCGTCGGGACAAGACCGCCGACAGATACGGCTCGGTCAAGCTGCGGATCTCGCGGTTGCCTGCGAAAGCCTCCAATCGATGGCGTGCGTGATAACGAACGTGCGCCTCGACCGCTCGGCGCAGCCTTTCGGTCGGGTCGCTGGTGCCCGACACCGCCCGTTGGTGCTCGGTGAGCAGGGCATCCATGGTGCCGATCATGATGTCCGCCAGGAGTTCCTGCTTGGACGTGACGTGCTTGTAGAGGCTCGGACCCCGGATCCCGACCCGGGCTCCGATCTCACTCATCGAGGTGGCCTCGTACCCCTGCACCACGAACAACTCCAGGGCTGCTCTGCGGATCGCGGTGCTGCGCGCAGTCGCCGTCCCGTTCATCGAATGCTCCCTTCGGCATGCGGCTATCGCATATTAGCCACCGCTCGCCGCTTCTACCGGAAGGGGCCTGTGCCGCTCCAGCCTGGCCGCCGCTGTCAGAGCGGACTGGGCTCGGGGGCGTGAGGTGCGCCGATCCAGTGCAGGAGCTGATGGATCGTTTCGTCGGCGAGGCGGTACCGAACGATTCGGCCGCTCTTGGATGCGGTGACCCAGCCCTGATAACGCAACAGGCGCAGGGCATGGGACGCGGCGGTGGCCGTCATGCCGACGGCGGCCGCGAGCTCGGTCACGCTCTGATCGGGGGTGTGGTGCAGGCACACCAGCAGCCGGAGCCGATTGGCGTCGGAGAGGAGGTCGAACCGATGGGCCCAGTGTTCGATACCCGCGACATCCAGGCCAGGCACTGGGAGCCGGGCGTGTTCGGGGTTCTTCGGGGAGCTCGAGGCCACTGTTCTACTCTGCCGTTCTCTCCTTGCCGGGGCCAGTCGTCGCCAATGCTCACATATCTGTCCACTTGTACATATATTGCGCGTATCGTATCGGGGGGTGAGCCTCACCACGTCCGCCATGCATATGAGTGACGGCATTGTCGACGCACCCACCTCTGTGTTGTTCGCAGTGATCGCCGTCGCGGGCTTGGGATTCGCGACGTGGCGCGCCCGTGCGAAGCTGGACGAGCGTGCCGCTCCGATGGCAGGTCTGGTGGCCGCGTTCATCTTCGCGGTGCAAATGGTGAATTTCCCGATCCTGCCAGGCGTGAGCGGGCATCTCTTGGGCGGGGCGCTCGCCGCGATCCTCGTCGGGCCATACGTGGGGGCGCTGTGTGTGGCGATCGTGCTCGTTGTCCAAGCGCTGCTGTTCGCCGACGGCGGGCTGACTGCACTGGGTACGAACATCACGAACATGGCGTTGATCGGGGTGGCCGTCGGATACTTCGTCGCGCGTCGTTCGCTGCCCCTTGTGCCGTCGCGCGGCGGGATCGGTGCCGTCGCCTTCGTCGCCGCAGTGGCCGGAACCATCGTCGCCGCAATGGGTTTCGTCTTCGAGTACGCGATAGGTGGGGCCGCGGGGTCGACCGTCGGGGCGGTCGCCTGGTACATGCTGGTCACGCACACGCTGATCGGCATCGGCGAAGGCCTCATCACCGCGATCACCGTCGTCGCCGTCGTCAATGCCCGGCCCGACCTCGTGTACCTACTGCGTGCCACCGAACGGACCGCGACGCCGCGCGTCGCGCTCTCGATGAACGGATTCCTGTTCGGTTTCGCCGCCGTCGCGGTGCTCGTCGCGGGCCTGCTGTCCTACGTGGCGAGTTCGCAGCCCGACGGACTCGATGCCACGACGCAGCGCGGCTGCACCGTGGTCGAGGTCGACGGAACCGAGGAATTGCACGGCGAATGCATCGCGCAGAACGCGGACAGTCACGCGATGGCGGATTGGCCGCTGGCCGACTACACGATCGACGGCAACGACCGGTTGACCGGCATCGCGGGCGTTCTCGGGGTGGCCGCCGCCTTCGCCGCACTGTTCGCGATCGTGCGCATCATCCGCGCTGGTCGATCGGATCGCCCACGGGCCGAGCGGGTTTCGGAGTCCGAAAGCGCATCGCCCGAATCGGAGTCGACCTAGGTGTCCACAGTCAGCCACCGGCTGCACTTGCCCGGCAGTTCGCCGGTGCATCGGACTCCGGCCGAAGTGAAGATCGTCTGCGCCGTGATCACGGTCTTCGCCGTGGTCGCGACGCCACGAGAGATGTTCTGGCCATTCGCTGTCTACGCGGCCGGATTGATCGTGATCTGGCGCATCGCGCGCATCCCACCGCGGTGGATCGCGCCGCGTCTGCTCATCGAGTTGCCCTTTGTCGTGCTGGCGCTGCTGCTGCCGTTCGCGGCAGGCGAACCCAGAACGACACTGCTCGGGCTGTCGCTGTCGACGACTGGCCTCTACGCCGCCTGGGGGATAATCGCGAAAGGAACAATCGGGGTGGGGATTTCGCTGACCGTGGCGGCGACGACCAGCGTTCGTGACCTGCCGGGCGGGCTGAGCAGGCTACACGTGCCCGGCATGATCGTCACGATCGTGGTGCTGATGCTGCGGTACGTGGACGTGATCACCGACGAGGCGGCACGCATGCGCCTGGCACGGGTCTCGCGCGGAGACGACCCGCGGACGATTCGTCAGATCGGCGCGACAGCACGCGGCGTCGGTAGCCTGTTCCTGCGATCCTACGAACGAGGAGAACGGGTCCACTTGGCCATGCTCTCGCGCGGATTCACCGGCACCATCGTGGATTTCGGCACACCCACCGCCACCCGCGGGCAATGGCTCGTCGCCTGCGTTCCCGCATTGGCGGCAGTCGGAGTCTGCGTCGCCGCGTGGGCCGTCCGATGAACGAGTCCGCGGCGCCCGCCGTACGCCTCGTCGACCTAGCTTTCGCATATCCGGACGGGACCGCCGCGCTCGATGGGCTGAACCTCGACATCGCCGCAGGCGAGCGAGTCGCGGTTCTGGGGCCCAACGGCGCGGGCAAGTCCACACTGATGCTGCATCTCAACGGTGTCCTGACCGCGAATTCGGGAGAGGTGCACATCGGCGGAACTCACCTGGACCGCAACACCGTTCGCGCCATCCGCCAACGCGTCGGTGTCGTGTTCCAGGACCCCGACGACCAACTGTTCATGCCGACGGTCGAACAAGACGTCGCGTTCGGACCGAGCAATTTCGGTGCGCGCGGCGAACACCTCACCGAGAGCGTGCGTTTCGCGCTCGCCGCGGTCGGCATGTCGGACCGGGCCGATCGTTCCCCGACGCGGCTGTCGCTCGGCGAACGCCGCCGCGCCGCGCTCGCCACCGTCCTGGCCTGCCGCCCCGAAGTACTCGTCCTCGACGAACCGGCCGCCAACCTGGACCCAGTGGCCCGCCGCGAACTCGCCGACATCCTGCTGTCCCTGCCGACCACACTCGTCCTGGTGACCCACGACCTGCCCTACGCCCAGCGCATCTGCGACCGCGCGGTGATCCTCGACAGCGGACGCATCGTCGCGGACGGCCCCATCGACGAGATCCTGGGCGACACCGACCTTCTCGCCGCCCACCGCCTCAGCTGACCCCACAGCGGACCGATCCCGGATCGTGCGCCAACACGCCGCCGAACCTCCCCATCCGCCACCTACACTGCGACGATGGCAGCAAGTGACGCACCCGATCTGTTCGGAAAAGTCGTGTGGTTCAACAGGAATGCGCCGCTCGACCCAGCCTGGGGCGAATGACTTCTCGGCATTCCTCTCGCGGTCCCACCCGGGCCGCAGCGGACGAGCACCGAGCGCCCGGTTCAATCGGGTAGCAGGCCGTGCTCCATGGCGAAGACGGCCGCACCCGCGCGTGTGCGGCGGCCGGTCTTGTCGTAGATGTGCGCGAGGTGATGTCCCACCGTGCGCTCGGACAACACCAGTTCCGCCGCGATCAGTCGGTTCGACAGGCCACGTGCGGCGAGCCGCAGCACTTCGACCTCGCGTTCGGTGAGGCCGCAGGGGAATTCGGTACGCGGCTTGCGCAGACCCGCCGCCTCCACCACCGCGGCGCAGGCGGCCGTGTCCAGCCTGCCCGTGGTCGCCTCGGCGACGAGCATCTGCGCGGCGTCGTCGGGAGAGAAGGCGGGCCGATGCGGTCGCGGCTCGGTCAGCGCCGCGAAAACGTCTGCGGCGGCGAGGATTCGGGCCGATTTCGACAGGTCGTGACTGCCGACGCCGCGGTGGTAGCCGCTGCCGTCGAGACGTTCGTGGTGGCCCGCCGCGATCTCACGCAGATCGGCCAGGCCCGGACACCGTTGCAGCACCCGGTCGGTCCAATACGTGTGCAGCCGAACGCGTTCCCAGTCACCGGGACCGAGCGGTCCGGGGCGATCCCAGATCGCGGAGGACACCGCCGCCCGGCCGATGTCGTGCACCAGCGCCGCGGCGCGGAGGGTGTCGAGATCGCCCGCACCCATCCCGGACAACCTGGCCGCGCCGCACGCGAGATCGGCCACGTGCGCCGAATGCCCCAGCAGCCAGCGACCTTTCAGGTCGACCACGATGGCGAGCGCGAGGCACAGCTCCAGCCGTTCGGCAGGCCGGATGTACAGCGGAATCCCCGGCTCGGCGTGCATGACCGCGGCCAGCACGTCCGGAACGTCGAGGCAGTCCCACACCTCGTCGGCGGCGAACGAGTCCACTACCTCCGGGTCGAGATGCCCGCCCGCGCGGCGCCGTAGCTCGTCCACCGCACCGCGGCGTCCCCGGCCCATCGCGGCGAGGACCGCCTGCTCGGCGACGTGCACGATGCGCCCCGCCAGCGAGATCTCCTCTCCCCGAAGCCGTTCGGGCGCGCCGAGACCGTCCCAGCGTTCCTTGACCTCGGTCAGCGCGACCACGGCCGCGTCCGGCAGCCCGAGCCGCGGTCCGAGCGCTCGGCTGACCTCGCACACCGAGCGGACCGCCGCGGATTTCTGCGCGGGCGTCGTCGTGGCGAACCGCTCCCGGACCAGCGGCTGGACCCCGGGAGCCCAGGAGCCGAACTGCTCGAGCTGCGCGGCGAAGACCGGTGCGTCGCTGCTGTCGATCACGTGGTAGGCCCGCTGGAAAGCTATGTCGTCGGCGAACGCCTCGGCGTTCTCCGACGCTCGGCTGGTGCACCCGACCGCACCGAGCAGGGCGGCATGGAAGACGATGCGCCGGTCGGCCTGATCGAGACCGATCCGCTCCGCGAGCGCGGTCGCCAGCAGGCAGGTTGCCAGTCCCTTCTCGAACGGCGCTCCGGTCGCTAGGTCAGTGGTCAGTGACAGAGCGGCCAGGACTTCGGTGACCCGGATGGACGCGGCTGGTACACCGCCCGAGCGAGCTGATCCCCGGTACTCGTTTCCGGTGTCGAGACGGGGGGAGGAGTCGGACACCCTCCTACCGTATCGCGGGCCGGATCAGCCCGAATCACATCGACAGTGGCCCGCGTCGATCCGGCGGACCGGTCGACGCGGGCGTGTCCCTATCGATTCATCGGGCGCCGAGCGCGTCGAGGGCCTGTCGGGCCCGCGGAGTGTGCAAGGGCGAGAAGTACGGGTTCGTCCGCAATGCATCGGACAGTGCGGCGGCGGCCTGATCGGCCTCGCCCAGCGCCGCGAGGATCATGCCGCGATGGTAGGCGAGAGTGGCGCTGCGCCAGCCCAGCGATGCCGCTCGGTCGGCGTAGACGATCGCTTCGGCATCACGCCCCGCCTTGTGCAGCGACCAGGCGAGCACATCGGAGGTGATGACGCTCTGCCTGCGGCCGAACTCCAGCTGCGCCAGCCGCACCGCCTCGGCCGGGTCACCGTGTTCCGCGGCGAGTTGAGCGGCGTCCACGTACTCGGTGGCTCCCTGCTCTTCGAGCCTGCGGAACTGGTCGGAGACCTCCCGATACCGGACGGCTGCCTCGTCGGGCCTGCCCGCGGCCTCCAACAACTCGCCGAACTCGATCAAGTACTCCGGCAGTGGCGCGCGGTCGGTCAGTGCCGTGTACTCGGCGATGGCCCGGTCGAGATCGCCGCGGGCGGCGTACGTCTTGGCCATGCCCTGTTGCAGCGCCGCGTTCGCCGGGTTCGCCAGAAGACCGGAGCGGTAATGGCTTTCGGCCTCATCGAGGTTTCCGGTGTGGAACGCGAGCTCGCCGAGGTGGTAGCGGCAGAAAGCGATCTGGTCGGCGGTGTTCGCCGCGTCGAGCGCCATCTGCAGCGCCTGCCGGGCCTCGTCGGTGCGACCGCGCAGTTCGAGGTCGTAGGCGGCGCGGGTGAACGACGGAACGCCGGGACGCAGGTCGAGCATCCGCTGCACGGCCGCGCTCGCGGCGTCGGCCTCGCCGAGTTGGGTCAGCGCATCGATCAGGACGCCGTAGACGTCCGCACTGTCCGGTCGCAGCGCGAGAGCTTGTTCTGCGTAGCCGCGCGCGGCGATGAAGTCGTGCCGGGCGTTGGCGAGCGCACCGAGTCCGGTCAGCGCTTCGGCATTGCCTTCGGGCTTCAGCTCCAGCGATCGATCCAGCGCCCGCTGCGCCTGGCCATAGTTCTCGGGATCGCCGGTCACTCGGGCCAGCTCGACATAGGCTGCGCCGAGTCCGGCCCAGCCGATCGCGTTGCCGGGCACTCGATCGAGCTGTTGCTGCGTCTGGGTGATCTGTGCGGCCAACGGGCCGCTGGGGTCGGTGGTGACGGGCTGCGCGGCCGGGGAGTCGTCGGGCAGCGCCGCGGTGACTCCCAGCGCGGCGGCGATCGTGGCGGCCAGGACGAACAGGATGAGCAAAGGTCTACGGAGGGTGCGGGAAACAAGTTCGGACATCACGAG
>NZ_JBYIRW010000014.1:0-225669 GCF_057708325.1 Nocardia sp. bgisy134 | reverse complement strand
GGGGCGCTGTCGGGCCGATTTCGTCGACAGCTCGTCGCGCGGCCGGAGCGGACGCGGAGGTACGCCCGAGGGGCATCGGATCTTTTCCGGTTCCGCGGTCCCGCCCCCGCGTGAATCCTGGCTATTTGCTTGTGGTTTGCCCTGGTTCGAGCCTTGCACACTGAAGAATTTCCGTTCGGGCCGCGCGGTATGAATTCTGCTGGTTTCCTTGTCGAGTCAGGATCGACAGTCCGCGAGCGGGGCGAGCTGGAAGCCGGGGACGGCCGTGCATCGAATACCGATACGGCAGCGTAATTTTCGGATGGGCTGGGTGTGGTCGGTCGTCGGCACGGTGATCGCGGTGGTCGGCGTCGCGGTGTGGGCGACGCGGCCCGAAGCGGTCACGTGCGAGCCGGCAACGGATGGCGGCGTGCAGACCCTCCCGACGTGGTCGCCTGCGACCGGAGGCAGTTCCGGTGTGCCCGCGCGACATTGGCCGCCGCTGCCGCCGATGCCGGGTGAAGCGCGGTACTACTCGTCCAAGTCGACAGTCGCGTGCTCGTTCGAGGACCTCCCCGCCGACGGACTCTACGCCGGGCTGTCCACCGCGGAGTTCGGCCGGGCCGACCTGTGCGGCGGCCACCTCGACGTCCGCGGTCCGCACGGAGCGGTACGCGTGCTCGTCGCCGATCGTTGCCCGGGATGCGCTCCGGGGCAGCTGGATCTGAGCATCGCCGCGTTCGACCGGATCGCCGACCGCGCCGACGGCGTCGCGCAGATCAGCTATCGGCTGGTGCGGGATCCCGAGCCCGCCCCCGAACTCGGCTACGCGGTGAAACCGGATTCGACGAGAGGGTGGCTGTCCCTGCTGATCACCGGCACCGGCAACCCGATCCGCCAGGTCGCGCTGCGCGACGAGGCGGGCGAGCAGTGGCGCGAGCTGACGCGCGGCATGGACAACTACTGGACTCTCGTCGGGGCCGGAACGGGACCGTTCATCGCGCGGATCACCGACGCGTACGGGCACGAAGCCGAGATCATCGGGGTGACAATCGATTCCGGCGAACGTCAGACCGGCGTGCGGCTCTACTCGGCCGCCGCCGACCCCGCGCCGATCGTCGTGCCCGTCACCTCGCCGATGCGCGCCCAGAATTCGATCGCCGCCCCGTCGCTCTGCGTTCGCTAGCACGAAGCCCCGCGAACGCCACATCGCCGCGGAATTGTCCGGCCGTTGGCCTGGCCGGGTGAGAGCGAGTGAACTTCGCCGCGATCGCGGCATCGTCTGGGAGATCGGACGTCCAGCCGGTGCCGAGCCGCTCGTTTCTGGCTCGGTGCGACGATGGACGCGCGACGTGGCCGGTCCGGCCGGGGGAGTAGCCGGGAGTGCGCCCGCCGCGGCGAGATCGTGTCAGACTGGTCCGAGCCCCGTCACATCGCGAAGAGGTGATTCGGAGTGAACCGATGATCGCGTGGCGTGTCCGCCGCCCCGGCCCGATCGACGACGGGCCGATCGATCTGGTGCGCGAACCCGCGCCCGAGCCGGGCGCGGGAGAACTGCTGGTGCGCGTGCTCGCCTGCGGGGTGTGTCGCACGGATCTGCATGTGGCCGAGGCCGACCTCCCGGTGCATCGGGTCGGTGTGACGCCCGGCCACGAAGTGGTGGGTGAAGTCGTCGCGCTGGGTCCCGAGGTGACGGCGTCGGCCGGGCGGGCGTTCGCGCCGGGCGACCGGGTCGGCATCGCCTGGCTGCGCCACACCTGCGGAACCTGCCGCTACTGCCTGCGCGGCGCCGAGAACCTCTGCCCGGAGTCGCGCTACACCGGCTGGGACGCCGACGGCGGTTACGCCGAGTTCGCCACCGTCCCCGCCGATTTCGCGCACCACTTGCCCTCCGGGTACCACGACGCCGAGACCGCGCCGCTGCTGTGCGCGGGCATCATCGGCTACCGCGCGCTGCAACGCGCCTCCCTTCCCGAGGGCGGGCGGCTCGGCATCTACGGCTTCGGCGGCAGCGCGCACATCGCGGCACAGGTCGCACTGGCTCGCGGCGCCGAAGTGCACGTCATGACCCGCGATCCGGCCGCTCGCGAGCTGGCCCGCGAGCTCGGCGCCGCCTCGGTGCAGGGCGCCGCGGAACCGCCACCGGCGCCGTTGGATTCGGCGATTCTGTTCGCGCCCGTCGGCGAGCTGGTACTGCCCGCGCTGGAGGCGCTGGACCGCGGCGGCGTGCTCGCGATCGCCGGGATCCACCTGAGCGACATCCCGGCCTTGAACTATCAGCGACACCTGTTCCAGGAGCGGGAAATTCGCTCGGTCACGGCGAACACTCGCGCCGATGCGCGGGAGTTCCTGGCCCTGGCCGAAAAACACCGGATAACCGTGACGACGCAGGGGTACTCCCTGGACAGGGCGGATCGGGCGCTCGCCGACCTGGCGCACGGGCGGTTCACGGGCGCAGCGGTTCTCGTCCCGTAGCGTCCTCGCCGCGCCGGGCAACCCACTCGCACAACGATTGTGCGATGACTCGGTCTCGCTTGGATCGAGTTGCTTGACGCAACTCACTGCCGTTCTTACCTTCGCGGATATAGCCGAGTGATTGTCACTGACAACCGTCACTCGGTGTTCTCACAACGGCGTGAGTGGGTGATCATCATGGCGAACCGGAAGGTAAATCTGTTCCGAAAGAGGCCTCTGGCAAGGGCATTCGCAGTGCTATTGCTCGTAGCGGGGGTCGGAGCGGCGACAAGTCTCGGCACACCGGCGTCAGCCGACGCGTGTGCTGCAGTGGACGTGGTCGTGGCCCGAGGTACCGGGGAACCGGGGTGGTTGGGGAGTGTGGTCGGCGATCCGCTGTACGGCACACTGCTCCAAACGCTTCCGGTCGACTCCACCGCGTATGCGGTGAACTACCCGGCGGACCTGCTCGTTCCATCCTCGGTGAGCGATGGCACGCGGGACATGACCGCGCACATCATGGCCCAGGCGGCGATGTGCCCGGATCAGCGGTTCATTCTGGTCGGTTACTCGCAGGGCGCGGTCGTCACGCACGGCGTGCTCGGCACAGGCATCGTGACCGTGCTGCCCGGCATGTACGTCCTGCCGTACGAGCTGGAATCGAGGATCGCCGCGGTGCTGCTGTTCGGTGATCCGGTCCGCCTGATCGGATGGAACGTGCCGGGGCTGTACGCCTGGCGCACCGCCAACTACTGCACCGGCGGCGACCCGGTGTGCGGCGGCGGTTTCGATCCGGCGGCGCACGGCAACTACGGTTGGGCGATGTGGCCCGCCGCGGACTTCGCGGCCGCCCACGTCTGAGCACCGGCCGGGAAATCCGGGACGTCGGGGCCGGCGGCAACGTCGGCCCCGACACTTGTGTGCACGCTCGCCGCAGTGAATGTTGCTGTCCACGAACCGAATTCGGGTCATTCGGTGACGAAGTCGGCCATCATCGCCATGTCCTCGTGCTCGAGATTGTGGCAGTGCAGCATGAACGGGCCGGGATAGTCGGTGAAGCGCACCGCGACCTCGACCGCCTCCGCGGGACGCAGGTCGACGGTGTCCTTCCAGCCCGCGTCGAATCGGCCGGGTGCGCGGTTGTTGCGCCCGATCACCTGGAACGGATCGAGGTGGACGTGCACCGGGTGGTGGAAATCGGTGAGAAAACGCCAGATCTCGACCGAGCCGAGCTTCGGCCTGGCCAGCGGCTCGCCCGGTGCGTAGAGCCTGCCGTTGACGGCCCAGCCGTGTTCGCGCAGCTGAAAATGGAAGGTGCGCACCGCGACCGCCGCGCTCGGGTCCAGCGCGGCGATCCGGCTCAGCCGCTCGGGGACGGTGCTGTCGTCGCGCCGCGATGACCCGGTGAGGTCGAAGCACATGACCTCGGCGGTGCGTCCGGTCCCGAACTCGTTGCGCATCAGCACCCGCGTTCCCGGACGGTAGAGCGCGAAATCCACGACGAGGTCGACCCGTTCGCCGGGAGAGAGGTCGATCGTGTCGTGGGCGACGGGCCGTTCGAGAAGCCCGCCGTCGCTGCCGATCTGGACGAACCCGCCACCACCCGGCGGTGGCGGATCCAGCGCCAGACGATAGCGGCGGGCGTTGGAACCGTTCAACAGCCGGAACCGATAGCGCAGCGGATCGACCTCGAGGCGCGGCCACGGCGCGCCGTTGACCAGCACGACGTCGCCGAGCACACCGTTCATGTACGCATCGGTGACGCCGGGGGTGTGCAGCGCCGGATCGGCTTGCGGATAGGCGAAGGAACCGTCCTCGGCGAACGAGCGATCGGCGATCATCAGTGGAATGTCGCGGTCGCCGGTGGGCAGCCCGAGCGCGGCCTCCTCGTCGTCGGTGATCAGGTGGAACCCGGCGAGTCCGCGCCAGACCGCCGGACCGGTGAAGCCGTGCCGGTGGTCGTGATACCAGAGTGTCGCCGCGCGTTGGTCGTTCGGATAGTGATAGTCGCGCTCGCCGTGGGAGTTCGTGTACCCGGCCGCAGGTGCGCCGTGGTCGCCGTGGTGCACGCTCGTGGCCGCGGTCGCACCGTGCGGGAGGATGACGTCCATCGGGTAGCCGTCGCTGTCGGCCGGGGTGTGCCCGCCGTGCAGGTGCACGACCACCGGGTGCGGTAATTCGTTGCGGTGGCGCACCACCGACCGACGGCCGGATCGCGCCAGGATGGTCGGACCGGGAAAGCTTCCGCCGTAGGTCCAGGCCGGTGTCCGCAGACCGGGCAGGATCTCCAGATCCGTTTCGCGCTGGACGATTTCGTAGTAGTCCGCTTCCGCGTCGCTGCGCACCGGTGCGAGGACGGCGGGGACGGGCAGCGGCGCCTGGAAGGCCGGTGGCAGGGGCGCCGCGCTCGGCAGCACGCGGCCGGGTTGTCCTGGCGTGAGCAGCAGGCCGCCCCGGACGCCCGCCGCACCCAAGGTCGCCGCGACGCCGAGGCCCGCCCCGGCCGCCAGGAATCCGCGTCGGCTCATCCGGTTCACGCGCGCCACCGCCACGCCCAAGTTGTCAGCAGTGCGGTGCCGATCGACAGCCCCACGGCGAGCGGCACGTGCACGGCGAGGATCCGCTGTTCACCCAGCGGGATGAGCGCACCCGCGATGACCGTCTGCACGACACCGGTCCGGACCGGCCACGACGGGCCGGAACCCAAGCGCCACAACAGGATCGCGGCGACGGTTTGGAGCACCATGCACACCGCCACGACGCCGCCGTTGCGGCCGTGTGCCGCCAGCGCCTCGAAGTGCCCGGACAAGAACTCGCCCGCCAGCAGCGCCTGGCTCAGCACGAGCAGCGCCGCGACGGCGGTGCAGGCTCGAAACAGCGCCAGTGGCCAGAAGCGGGGCGGAGCAAGGGATTCGGTCACGAATTCTCCTACCGGAAGGATGAAGCGGGATCAGCGGGCCTGGCGCACGCCGCGCCGCCAGACCTCCGCGAGCGCGGTTGTCGCCGTGATGTCGGTGGTGGGATCTCCGTCGACCAGCAGCAGGTCGGCGCGCAGCCCCGGCGCGATCCGGCCGCGGTCGGCGAGCCCGAAATGCCGGGCGGGCAGGCTGGTCGCCGCGGCGAGGGCCTGCTCCGGCGTGAGTCCCGCCTCGGTGAGCATGCGCAGTTCGGTGTGCAGGTCGACGCCGTGCGCGGGGACGAACGGCGTGGCGTCGGTACCGGCCAGCAGCGGAACGCCCGCGCGGTGCAGTGCGCGCGCGACCCGGGTGGCGCCGTCGAGTGTTCCGGTCCGTGCGCAGTCCGGTGTCTGCGCCGACGGATCGCCGATCGCGGCGAAGTACACCAGCGTGGAGACGACGAAGACACCCTGCGCGGCGACGCGGTCGACGAGCGCGGTGTCCTCGTCCGTCCACACGTGCGCGAGCCCGTCGACTCCCGCGTCCAGTGCGATGCGCACCTCGGCGGCGGTGACGGCGTGCGCGAGGACGCGCAACCCTGCCGCGTGCGCCGCGGTGACCAGCGCCGCCGCGGTGTCCGCGCCGAGCACGGGAAGCCGCGTGCCGTGCACCGCCCCGTCGTCGACGACGATCTTCAGGTAGTCCACGCCCTCGGCGATGCGGGCGCGCACGAAATCCTCGGCCTGATCCGGGCGCTCGATGGTGTCGAACGGCGCGACATCGAGCGCGTCCATCCCGGGCGCTGTGAGCAGCTGGCTCGGATGTCCGCCTGGCGCGGTCGCGAGGGTGCCCGCGCTGCGGAAGTCGGCGACGTCGTCCCGCTCGGCGGCCAGCGCCCGCTGGGCGGGGAGGTGATTCGGCAGGCAGAACATGTCCAGTTCGGTCGTGACGCCGTGGCGCAGCGCCTCGGCCAGGTCGTCGCCGAACACGTGGGTGTGCGCGTCGATCAATCCCGGCAGCAAGGTCTTTCCCGCGCCGTCGATCTCGACGTCGGCGGTGCCGCCGTCGTAGCCGGCGATGCGGTCGTCGACGATCAGCACGGTGGCGTCGGTGCTGGTCTTCTCCCCGTCGAACAGTCGGACGTCGCGAATTACGGTGCGCATCGGTGCTCTCCTTCGTTCTCGGCGGCAGGGCGCCGCGTACGGACCTCAGGAGTCGCGGGAGAGGCGCGAGTGTGACGTTCGAGTGAGATGGATCACTCGATGGCCGCGCCGCGTCACACCCCGATGCGGCGCGGCCCTCTCATGCTCGAGACGAGCGAGCGTAGACAGGGAGATGTGATGGAACACCGGCCCGCGGGCGCCAGCGCCATGGATACCGATGCCGCGACAGAAGTGTTCGTGCGACACCGCGAGCTGCTGTTCTCGGTGGTCTACACGATGCTCGGCAGCGTCGCCGACACCGAGGACGTGCTACAGGAGACCTGGCTGTCGCTGGCGCCGCGCAATACGGCGCTGTCGGCCGAGGAGATCGCCAACCCGCGCGCCTACCTGGTGCGGGTGGCCGTGAATCAGGCGCTCGCGCGGCGCAACGCGATGATCCGGAGACGGGAAACCTATGTCGGACAATGGCTTCCGGAGCCCGTGGTGCGCGAGACCGAACCCGAGCCCGACGCCGCCGACCGCGTGGTGCGCACCGAGGCGTTCTCGATGGCGCTGCTGGTGCTCCTCGAATCGCTGACCCCGCTGGAGCGCGCGGTGTTCGTGCTGCACGAGGTGTTCGGGTACCCGCACACCGAGATCGCCGAGATCCTCGGGCGCACACCGGCGGCGGTGCGCCAGATCGCGCACCGCGCCCGCGGTCACGCGCAAGCCCGTCGTCCGCGCGGGCACGCCGATCCGAAGGCGCGGCGCCGGGTGACCGAACGGTTCGTCGAAGCGGCGATGGGCGGCGACCTCGAGGACCTGCTCGCCGTCCTCGCCCCCGACGTCACCCTGTGGACCGACGGCGGCGAGCGCGGCCCCGCGACCAGCCTGCGCCCGGTGCACGGAGCGGGCGCGGTGGCGCGGTTGTTCGCCGACGTGGCGCGCGGGCTGCGGCCCGGCTACCGGGTTCGGTACCGGGCCGTCAGCACCGATCCGTGCGCGGTGCTCTTCGACGGCGACGCCCCGCTGGCCGTCGTCGTGCTGGACGTGACCGCCGAGGACACCGTGCGCGGCATCTACTCGGTCACCAATCCGGACAAGCTGACGCACATCCGCTGAGCCGCGGCCCGGTCTACCACTGCAGGCCGGGCACCACCCGCGCGACCTTGGCCGCCGGGTTCGGCAGTGCCATCAGCGGCAGCAGCACCGGCGCGAGAAGGGTGAGCGGGCCGCGCCCCGAGCTGTCCTCCGCGGCACCGGGGGAAACCGGGACCTCGGTCGAGACGCCCTGTGCCGCATGCGATTCGCCGAACATGCGGAAGCCCTGATGCATGATCGTGCGCTTCACCGAAGGCATCAGCAGATCGACCGCCTGGGCGAAGGTGCCGACCGGGGTGTCGATGCGGTGCGGCCGGTCCTCCAGCGCCCGCACCACGATGGCCGCGGCCCGGTCGGGATCCGGCACCGGCAGCGAGCGGTACAGGTCGGTCGGCGCGATCATCGGGGTGCGCACGAGCGGCATCCGCACCGAGGTGAAGGTGATGCCCGCGTCCCGGTTCTCGACGGCGGCGATCTCGCTGAAGTTGTCCAGCGCCGACTTGCTGGCCACGTAGGCGGCGAAGCGCGGGACCTTGGTCTGCACCGCGATGGAGGAGATGTTGACGATGTGACCGAAACGCCGCGCCCGCATCGACGGCAGCAGGCCGAGGATGAGCCGCACCGCGCCGAAGTAGTTCACCGCCATGGTCCGCTCGAAATCGTGCATCCGGTCGGTGGAGTTCGCCACCGCACGGCGGATCGAGCGGCCCGCGTTGTTCACCAGGTAGTCGACGTGGCCGTGGTCGGCGAGCACCGCGCTCACCAGGCCGTCGACGGCCTCGGGGTCGGTGATGTCGCACGGATAGGTATGCGCCGCCCCGCCTTCCGCGCGCACCGACTCGGCCGCGGCGAGCAGGTCGGCGCGGCCGCGCGCCACCATGAGCACGGTGGCGCCGCGCCGTGCCACGGCGTGCGCGGTGGCCAGGCCGATGCCGGAGGAGGCTCCGGTGATGAGCACGATCCGTCCGGACAGCGGGTCGCCGCTGTCGGCCGGGCGGTCCCGGTTCGGATCCAGGTTCGCGCGCCAGTACTGCCACAGCCGCGCGGCGTAGCTCTCGAACGACGGCACCGACAAGCCGCTGCCGCGCAACTGGGCCTGCGTGGAGTCCGAGACGAACTCCGAGGAGAAGGACGTGTGCGGCGCGACCTCCGGGGGAATTCCCAACTGCGCCAACAGGAAATCGCGGACCGCGGGCACGCCGGGCAGCTGCGCGAGACCGTGCAGCGCCAGCCCGCTGCCCGGCACGGGGCCGATGCCTGCGGGTGCGCCCGCCGCCGCGGCGAGTGCGCCGTACACGGCGTCGAACGGCTGCGGCCGCGGGTTCACCAGGTGGAAGGTGCGGCCGTCGAGGCCGGACTTGCGCACCAGCTCCACCATGGCCGCCGCGACGTAGTCGACCGGGACGATGTTGGTGGCGCCCAGGTCGGGCAGCGGCATCGGCAGGTCGGACGGCAGGGCCGCGAGCTTGGCGATGGCGGAGAAGAAGTAGTACGGGCCGTCGATCTTGTCCATCTCGCCGGTGCGGGAGTCGCCGACCACGATCGCCGGTCGATACACCCGCCAGCGCACCCCGCGCGACTCGCGAACCAGCTGTTCAGCGACGAATTTGGTGCGGTGGTACGGGGAGGTCAGGTTCTGGCCGAGGTCGAAATCCTCCTCGAAGAACTTGCCCTTGTGGTCGCCGGCGACCGCGACCGAGGACACGTGGTGCAGCACCGCGTCGAGCTCTCGAGCCAGCGCGATCACCGAGCGGGTGCCCGCCACGTTGGCGGCGTGCGCGGTGTGTTCGTCGGCGGTCATGTCGTAGACCGCGCCCAGATGGATCACGTGATCGGCCTTCGGCGCCTGATCACGCAGGCCGAGCCGCTCGGCGGTGAGATCGCCGACCAGGGCGAAGACGCGTTCGCCGCCGTGCCAGCCCTCGGCCAATTCCGTGAACTTGGCTAACGATTCGGCGCGGACGAGCACGTGGATGATCGCTTCGGGATCGGTATCCAGCAGCCCTTGCACGACCCGTCGACCCAGAAATCCGGTTCCGCCCGTCACGATGTACGAGACCATCGTCCCTCCTGCTGTTCACTCGAACCTGTTGTCGCGCACCATTGATCCGGCATGCGGCGGTGAATGCGGAGTCAACGAATCGGCCCCCGGTGACAGCGGTCGGGCCGAAAGTAGGAACACCTTCGTCCTGACTTATAGGAAACTGTAATCGGTTCAGCGTCGGCGGGGCAAGCTGATCGGCGTCGACCGCCGTGTGGGAATGCTCACCGTCACCCCAGGTCAAACGGTATGTGTTACAGGTCTTTCTAGTTACCCGGTGTGGCGGTTCCTTTCGGGCAACCGTCCGGCTCACTTGGTCAATTGACCAGAATGCTCGCGACGGCGTCGGCTATCCGAGCGCGGAACGCCGCCGGGGCGAATGTGGTGGCGTGCGCGCGAATTTCGGCGGGATCGTAGGCGGCCGGGTCGAAATCCGTCATGGCCGCGGCGAGGGCGGCGGTCACCGCGCCGTCGGGACCCGGTTCGACGTAGCCGCCCGTGACGCCGGGCCGGACGGTGTCCAGCGCGCCGCCGAGTCCGACGGCGAGCACGGGCGCGCCGCAGGCCATCGCCTCGACCGGGATGATGCCGAAATCCTCGATGCCGGGCATGAGCAGCGCGCGGCAACGCCGGTACATGTCCTGCAAGACCTCGTCCGAGACCGGGCCGAGGAAGGTGGTCTCGGGCCCCGCGAGCGTGTCGAGGTGTGCGCGGAAGCGTCCGCCGCCGACGATCACCAGGCGGCAGCCCGCCCGCCGTGCGGCGCGGATCGCCAGGTCGGGCCGCTTGTACGGCACGAGCCTGCCCGCGAAGAGGAAGAAGTCCTCGCGCGCCACCGCGGGATCGGGGGTGAAGCGGTGGATGTCCACCGGCGGATTGATCACCGTGGCGGGCCGCCCCCACCACTCGCGGACGCGGTCGGCGACGGCATGCGAGTTGGCGATGACGTGCGTCAGGCGCGGCGCGGCGCGCGTCTCACACCGGCGGGCCAGCGCGCCGAGAGCCGTGAGAGCGAACCGGCCCGCGGGCCCGCCCGCCTCCTGGGCGCGGAAGCCGGGCTCCCAGGCCCAGCGAGCCGGGCTGTGCACATAGGCGATGGTCGGCGCCTCGGTCGCGAACGCGGCCTGGGTGGCGAAGGCGTGGTGGCTGATGACGACGGCGTCGAACCGTCCGTCGAGCGGCAGGCCGCGCAGTGCGCGCGGCGCCAGCGGCAACAGCGGGGCGTGCGAGCGCCGCCCGGTGGCCGCGTGGACGCGGCTGAGCCAGGTGTCGTGCACGCGGCTCAGCGGCGGACGGATGCCCTCCGGATCGACGATCGGGGCGAAAACCTCGGAGCCGGGCCAGGTTTCGTGCAGCTCGGCGACCACCGCCTCGGAGCCGCCGTATTCGGTGAAGCGTTCGTGGACGATCGCGATGCGCGGTGCGGTGACGGTTCGCGGCGCGGGAGGCTCGGTCACGCGCCCGCCTGCCCGGTGTCGATCCGGCGCGGTTCGGCGTGTTTGCGCAGTGCGGGGGCGACGGGCCTGCCGTGCAGCAGTCCGTCGACGCTGCCCTGCTCGATCGCCTTGCGATAGACGATCGCCGCCTCACGGCAGGCCGAGATCGTCTGCGCCACCTCGTCTTCGGTGTGCGCCGCGGAGGTGACGAAGGACTGGCCCAGTACACCGCGCTCGAGCAGTTCCTGGAGGAACAGCGTGCGGAAGGCCTGCGACGGCTCGCCGTCGGCGTCGCGGGTGGCGAAGATCAGGCACGAGGGCCTGCCGAGCACCTCGAGGTGTTCGGCGATGCCGAGTTCGGCGGCGACGGCGTTCACCCCGTCGGCGAGCAGCCGCCCCGCGTGTTCCATACGGGCGACGGGATCGCCGGTCGCGTACTCGCGCACCACCGCGCGGAAGGCCGCCAGCGACGACGATTCCGGGCCGTGCGTGGTGGAGAGCAGGAACACCCGCTCCCGGTCGGTGCGCAGGCCGCCCAGCTCCATCAGCTCGCGCCTGCCCGCCAGTGCGGAGATGGGAAAACCGTTGCCCATGGCCTTGCCCCAGCAGGACAGGTCGGGCCGCACGCCGTACACCGCCTGCGCGCCGCCCGCCGACCAGCGGAATCCGGTGATCATCTCGTCGAAGACGAGCAGGGTGCGGTGCCGGTCGCAGAGTTCGCGCACGCCTTCCAGGAAGCCGGGGTCCGGTTCGGCGAGGGCGGTGGCCGCCTCCATCACCACCGCGGCGACGGCCTCGGTCTCCAGGACCGCGGCGAGCGAGGGGAGATCGTTGTAGCGGAACCGCATCGTCTCGGCCACCGCGGCGGCGGGAATGCCGCTGGCCATCGGCGTGGTGCCGATGAACCAGTCGTCCACCGAGAAGAACGGCTGGTCGCAGACCGCGATCACGGTGCGCCCCGTGACGGCGCGAGCCAGCCGGACGGCCGCGGTGGTGGCATCGGAGCCGTTCTTGGCGAACTTCACCATGTCGGCGCCCGGGACCAGATCCAGGAAGTCCTGTGCGGCAAGCAGTTCCAGCTCGGTGGGACGGCTGAAGCTGACGCCGTCGGCGATCGCGGCCGCCACCGCGTCCAGCACCGGACGGTAGCCGTGGCCGAGGGTGACCGAGCGCAGGCCCATGCCGTATTCGATGTAGCAGTTGCCGTCGGCGTCCCAGACCCGGCAGCCGCTGCCGCGCACCAGGATCGGCGCCATGGACTCCGGGTACTGGTCGGGGCCGCGTGCGTAGGTGTGCGCGCCGCCCGGCACCAGGTCGTGCAGGCGCGCCTGGAGTTCGTTGCTGCGCGTGAACCCGCGATGTCGCGGGGCCGGTTCCTCAGCCGTGCGGTGCTCCATACCGATCTCCTGGCTTCCCCGTGCGATCGCGCGCACAGTGAAAGTGGTTGCGCGCGAAGGATTCTGCGCACAACTCTACGTCCGGGGCGACGCCGTGTCGTCCGGAACCGTGACCGCCCACAGATCGTGGTCGGCGCGGCGGCCGGTGGCCCCGACGAACCGGCTCATCCTGCCCTCCCGCACCATGCCGATCCGGGCGGCGACGGCCGCTGCGTCGCGGTCCTGCGGTTCGATCGCGGTGGCGATGCGGCACAGCCCCAGCGCGTCGAAGGCGTAGGCGACGAGCAGCCGAGTGGCGGCGGTGCGCACCCGGTCCGTGTCGCCGCCGAGCGCGGGATCGGTCCAGACGAACATGCGCGCGTTGCGATCGAACATGTCCAGATCGAACAGGCGGCACTCGCCCGCGTAGGCGCCGTCCACTTCGATGGCGAGCACCAGGCCCGCCGTCGAACGCAGCCCGGGTCTGGACCGCAGCACCTCGCGGAGCCAGTGCCCCCGGGTGTGCGCGTCCGCCCACGTCGAATGCGGCGCTTCGGCATTCGGGTCCAGTGCCGCCCTGGCCCGCAGCCGGGCCGCACGCCACTGCCGGCCGTCCGCGAGCCGCCGCTTGCGCAGGACGACGCGCGGCTGGTCCCGGTCGCTGAGCGGCGGCACGCGCGGGGCGCGCAGCGGATCCATCAGGTGCAGCACGCGTCCCGCGTAATGCCGTGCCGCGGCGGCGATCACGGTGCCCGTGTCGATGGGTGGGCCGGTGCGCTCGGCGGTCGGCGGCAGGGGCCTCGGCGCCGAACGGTCGGCGCGGTGCCCGCGCACCCAGGCGGCGGCGAAGCCACCCGGCGGGACCATGGCGGCGGTGAGCGCCCACAGTTCGTGATCGCGCCGGGCGCCCCCTGCGTCGAAGTAGCGGGTCATCATGGCCTCGCGCTGGAACCCGAGCCGGACGGCTCCGCTCGCGGTCGCGACGTTGGCGGGTGAGATCGGTGCGGTGATGCGCTGCAATCCGACCGGCCCGAAACCGAAGTCGAGCACCATCGCCACCGCCAGACCGCCGATGCCGTGCCGGGCCACCTCCGAGTCCACCCAGACGCCGAGTTCCGCACTGCCCGTTCCGGTGTCGATCGAGATCAGCTCGACCTGTCCGGCGAAACGGCCGTCCACCTCGATCACCATCGCCACCCGCCGCCCGGCGCGCGACTCCTCGCGTACCGCCAGGCATTCGCGCACCCACAGTCTCGCGGTGTGCCGTTCGTGCCACTCCAGCGGGGAGCTCGACCAGAACGGTTCGATCTGGCTCCGATCGCGCAACCGGATCCGGCGCCACTGCCCGTGATCGGCGATCCGGGGCGGGCGGAGCACCACTGTGGCGCCGTGCAGGACCACCGGACCGAGCCGGATGCGCGACAGCGATGGCTGCTTGTCGGACACGGGATCACTCCTTGGGTCGCTGGCGGCCGAGGGACTTCGTCCGTAGCGCGCCGTCGGTGGCCACCGACAATCGCCAATAGCCGCCCGCGGCGTCCTTGAGCACGACGCCCGCGTCGGGATGGTCGGACAGCCACGCGCCGTTGGAGAGCACCGCCGAGCGGACGGTCCCGTCACTGGTCTGCGCCTGGAAGATGTCGGCGTCGCTGCGGCCTGCCCGGCCGACGAGGGTGCCGTCGAATCGGGGCGTGTGCAGGCTGTCGCGGCTGATCACGGTCCAGCCGTCCGGGAAAAGCCCAGGCTCGAGATCGTCGGAGGCGCTGGAGATCAGGTTCACCGCGGTGCCTTCGGGACAGCCGGTGCGATCCACCCGCACCTCGATGGGATGCCTGTCGAGATCCTTGTCGAACTGCACGTTGGCCAGGTAGGGCTGGCGGCAGTAGGCCAGCTCGAGACAGACCTCACGCGCCGCGACCTTGCAGTTGACCATGCCGAACTGCGCGGGCCCGCCGCGCTCACGCCGCCCGATCGCCAGCGCGGTGGCGGCGCCCTCGAACCAGACATTGGTCAGCCACCAGTCGTTGGCCGCGCCGTCGACATCGATGTGCCGCGCGGTGGTGCGCGGATCGCTGTCGGAGACGAATTCGACGTTGCTGAGCGCGAGTCCGGCGTTGTGATCGTTGCCGGTGCCGAGCACACTCACGTAGTTGCTGGTCAGCTTGGAGGAGGTGACGTAGTTCTGGATGCACGACGTGACGATGCCGAAACCGAAATTGTTGATGTCGCAGTTGACGAAGGAGGTGCCGCCGGTGTTGTCCTCGAGCACCACGCCGCGCTGCTCGAGAAAACGCGGGTGGTTGCCGCTGAGATGGTTGCCGCGGATCACCACCGAGTCGAACGAGCAGCGAAAGCACTCGGACAGCTCGACGGCGGTCGCGCGCGGCCCGGAGACGTAGATGCCCAGCCGCGCGAACCGGACCCGATTGCGTTGGCGCAGCGAGATCAGCGTGGTGTCGGTCTCGCACACGATCAGCGAGACGTCGCCGCCGTCGCCGAGGACGGTGGCGTAGTCCGCCATCGGCGGCCAGGCCGTCACCCGGTAGCGGCCCGCGGGCAGATAGAGGACCAGCGGCATGCCTTGCACCGCGGCCGCGGCGGCGATGGCCGCGGTGTCGTCGGCCACCCCGTCGCCGATCGCGCCGAAATCGCGCACGTTGCGCGCCGCGGGCGCGTCGGTGACGTGCGGGGAACGGAATCCGATGCCGGGCGTCTCAGGATCGGCGCAGGCCGCGACGAGCGGCACCGACACCGCGGCGCCCAGCGACGCGGCAAGTAATCGTCGTCGGCCGAGGCCGTCGTCGGTCATCTCCGCAGCCTTCCCACGAGCCGCTGCAAGCGGTTGCCCGGCCTGCTGTACGCTACCGCGCCGGTGAGCCGCTCGGAGCCGAATGTGGCGAGCGCGCCACGCAATTGGGGTGCCGTGGTCGCGCCGAGTTCGACCACGCCGAGCGTCCGCTCGCACAGCGGCGCCACCGTGATGGCGTCCGCGGCCGCGGCGACCGGGGCGGTCTGCACGACGACGTGCTCGAAATCCGCGCGCAGCTCGGCCAGCACGCCCGCGAACCGTTCGGACGCGAGCAGATCCGCTGTTTGCAGGTCGGTGTCGCCGAGGGGGAGCACGGTGAGGCCCGTCTCCGGCCATCCGGTCAGCGCCTCGGCGGCGGGCGCGCCCCGCAGCACAGCGGCCAGCCCCTGCCCATGTCCGGTCGCGAATCGCTCCGATCCGCCACGGCCGGAGGTGTCGGCGTCGACGAGCACCACCGAGCGTCCGGTGTCGGCGAACGATTTCGCCAGTGCCAGTGCGACTTCCGGTTCGGAACGGGGGGAAAGGCTGGTCACTTGGATGGCGTGCGTGTGCCCTTCGCGCAGCAGCCGGGTGCGCATCCTGCGCGTCTCGTCGGCCGCGCCGGGCCTGCCCTCGTCGATGATGCCGAAGATCGGCACCGGCAGCAGCGCCTCGAGATCGTTGGACGTGCGCAGCGTGCGGTCGGTGCGATCGCGCAGGAACGCGGCGAGCGCGCCGAGCGCGAGCCCGGCCAGCAGACCCAGCGCCAGAACGCGCCCGGACTGCGGTCCGGAGGGTGACGTGGGCAGCTCCGCCCGGTCCACCACCGCGACGCGGGCGGCGGGCGCGGCGTCGCGTTCGATGGTCTCCAATTCGTCGATGAGCCTGCGGAAGTGCGCGACGACGGTGTTGGTGAGATCGCGCGCCCGCTGGGCGTTGCCGTCGCTGACCGAGATGACGATGAGGGTGGTGGCGGGCGGCGAGGTGGCGGTGATCTTGCCGCGCAGTTCGTCGGCGGACATGTCGATGCTCAGATCGTCGATGACCCGTTCCGCCACCGTGACGCTGGTCGCCAGGTCCAGGTACGACCGCACCCGCTGCTGAGCCGCCAACCCGCCCTGATAGGAGTCGTTCACCGAGGTGCCGGTCGCCATCGACACGTACATGCTGCTGGAGGCCGAATAGGTGGTCGGCTGGCCGCGCAGATAGACCGCCGACGCCGCGAGGCACACCAGTGCCACCCCGGCGATGACGAGCCAGCGTCGGCGCGCGATCCGCCAGTATTCGGTCAATCCCATTGCCAGGAACCTCTTTTCCCTACGCTACGACGGGTGAAACGACGACCTGCGGTGGCGCGTGCCGGGTGCGGCGCCGCACCTCGGTGACCACCGCGTGGATGAACCAGGCCAGCACGGCGGCCTGCAGAAACTTGCCGAGGTTCTCCATGCTGCCGAGGATTCCGCGTTCGAACAGCGCGGAGGAGCCGGTGATCGCGAGGCCGAGCACCACGACGGGAAACAGCCGCGAGGACAGCGCCCGCGCCCAGGCGAGCAGCAGCGCGAAGGTGAACAGCGCGCAGACGAGTACGCCCGTGTAGCCGCCGAGCACATAGCCCTCGTTGAGATTTCCCTCGGCCAGCGAGACCGAGACCTTGCTCATGTCGACCGAGGCGCCGCGCACGTCCTGCGCCCACGCGGTGCCGGACTGGAACTTCTGGGTGCCGAGCAGTTGGGCGGGCACGAGACTGAGGACCGCGTTGTTCAGTACCTCGCCCGGCGTCAGCCAGTAGCCGGGACCGTGCAGGTAGGCGTCGGTGGCGGCCTCGAGCAGGTCGAACCGGCGCAGGATGCTCAGAAAGGGACGCATGCCCGTCGGGTAGTCCGAATCGATCAGCGCCGCTTCGGCTTTGGCGAGCTCGGTGGTCTTGAACGATTGCAGCCAGCCGAACCCGCCGATGCCGAGCACACCGATCCCGGCGACGCCGAACGCCTTGGCCCGCGTCCACCCGGAGAGGGCGAAGCGGATCGCGACGGCCATCGCCGCGCCCATGATCGGCGTCTTCGATTCCACCACCGCGGTCCAGGCCAGCTCCCCGGCCAGCAGCGCGCCGACGACGAGGGCGGCGGTCTCGGGTCGCGCCGGGCGCGCGAAGACGATGAGACCGAGCGACGCCACCGTGGCGAGGATCGAGACGAAACTCAGGATCGGGTTGGCGCTGGTGACATCGCCTGCGTTGCCGACCGCGCCGGTGGCCACCGCGGCGGCGCGACCGAGCAGGCCGAGCGCGTACATGGTGACCAGCGTGGGTATCAGATCCGGGTCGCCTGCCAAGGCGGGCGCGGCAGGCGGACGGTTGCGGGCCCACACCGCGTAGGCCACCACCAGCGCGGCGTACACCCACAGTCCGAACACGACGTGGTCGAGAACGAGAGCGATGCCGCGGTCGTAGCCGAGCTCGGCCAGTCGCGGGTCGGGCACGTTGTCGCCGTAGTGCGGTTGCGGCCGCACCGCGAGCAACACCAGCGGCCGCGCGATGTAGGACAGCGACCAGAACGCCGCCTGGGCGATCACGAAAACCCGCACCACACCGGGAATCCACGCGGCCGCGACGACCAGGGTGAGCAGCGCCCCCGCGACGGCGGCGAGTTCGGCGACCGGATTCATGCCCGAGCCTCGCTGGCGCTCGGCTCCGGCATGCCTCCGGCGGGCTGGCACATTGTTCGCTCGCTGCGCTCGCTCATACCTGAGCCTCCAGCGCGGCGAGGATCTCCCGCGCCCGGTCGACGTAGCGGTGGCCGCCTTCGACGATCCTGCGGTGCCCGGCGTCGGCGACGGCGGCGGCCCGCTCCGGGTTGGCCGCGCACCAGTCGAGGATCTCGTGCAGTTCGGCGGTGTCGGTGAACAGGAAGCACTCGGCCGTGTCGCGCAGCAGTTCGGCGTGCTCGTCGGTGCGCTCGCCGACGAAGAGCCCGCCCGCCGCGGGCACTTCGAAGGTGCGGCAGGTGTGGGTGTCGCGGTTGTCGGAGTTGAGCAGCACCAGGTTGGCGGTGACCGTGGCGATCACCGCCGAATAGTGTTGCCCGTATACCGGTCCCGCCACCACCGCCCCCGTCGACCGCAATTCGGGCACTCGTCGCCAGCCCGGTCCGCGAATCAACATGCGCTCGCCGTACTTTCGCGCCAATGCGACGAGGTCGGCGCGGCGGTCCGGACGGCACACGCCGACGAAACCGGCCAGGAATTCACGTCGGCCGCGCCGCGCCGCGCGGTGATGCCAGGCCGGGTCGTAGGCGCTGCGCACGAAAGCGACCGCGCGGGCGCCGCGCTCGTGCAGCTCGGCGACGTTGTGCCGCTTGGTGGTCACCACCAGATCCCAGTCCGGTTCGTGCGCCAGGTAATCGGGGGTGATGTTCTCCGGATTGGCGACGTCGTCGGGGCTGTAGTGCACGCGGCGGGCCGCGGGTGTGGCCAGCAGCCGCCGCTGGTCCAGGTGCACCGACTTGAACGCGAACAGCAGATCCGGGCGGAAAGCCGCTGCCGCGCTGTCGATCTCGGTGTGCAGCCGCTCGACGGCCCAGGGCGCGCGCCGCCGCGCCGCCTTGGCGTAGAGCCACGGCGGGGACAGCCGCGCGGGCAGCGTCACGGGCGTGGAGTCGACGACGAGCACCTCGTGCCCGGCTTGGCGGAAGCCGTCGGCCAGTGAGCGGGCATTGCTGCCGATCCAATCGTCGCCGACATAGAGGATCCTCAAGCGCCGCCCTCCTCGCGCATCATCACCACGGCCGGATCGGAGCTCGCCGCCGGGGTTCGCTCGCGCACGATCAGCCTGCGCACGCGCGCGAGATACCAGGCGGCAACGGTGCATTCGACGACCACCGAGCCGTACACCAGCGTCCACACCGAGTGTGTGCGGAACGCGATGGCCAGCGCCGCGGCGGCCACACAGGTGCCGAGCACCGCGCCGATCAGCACGCCGGTGGTGTCCTGCCGCACCGGAAGCACTGCGGTGGTGACGAACGAGGTGACCGTGGTGGCGGGCAATATCAGCACCTCGACGCGCAACAGCCCGATGGCTCCGGTGAACTTGTCGCCGAACACGAGGTGGACGAGCACGGGCGCGGCCAGCCACACCGCCGCGGCCGCCACCGTCGCCACGCACACTGCCGCCGCGAGCGCTTGCAGCGCGTGCCGCCAGAAGCGGTGGTCGGCGCTGCGGCGGGCCATGCGCGGCAGCAGCGCGAAGCCGATGGGGTCGAGCATCGATTGGATCGCCCGCACCAGCCGATCGCCCGCGGAGTACAGCCCGAGCGCCGCCGCGTCGAGCACCGCGGCGTAGACCGCCGGCGCGCCCTGACCGTACGACGTGATCAGCAACCGCGAGGTGAGTACCGGTGCGCCGGTGCGCAGTACGGACCGCACCAGTCGCGGCCGCGCGGGCCTGCCGTAGGTGCGCAGCGCGTCCCACCAGGTCAGCGTCACGGTCGGTACCGAGGACACGAGCAGGCAGAGCAGCGCGACGTACGCGTGCGGCAGCCGGGGCAGCAGCACCACGAGCAGAATCAGATACCCGATCCGGCCCACCGCCTGATACGCGGTCGAGGTGCCGAACCGGCCCTGCCCGATCAGCAGCCAGTCCTCCGATGTCGACGAGAATCCGCCGGCGACAAGGCCGAGCAGGATCATGTCCGCCTGTTCCGGAACGCCGACCGCCAGGCCGGCGGCCAGCACGGCGCCGAGCACCGCGAGGCCGGTGGCGCGGATGGCGAGGTAGTCGCCGCGCAGCTGGTTGACGTAGCCGCGCCGGTCCTCGCGGTCTTCGGCGGTGTCGTGCACCCGCGCGGCGAGAAACGACGTGATGCCGAGGTCCACCAGCAGCGAGCCGAGGTAATAGGCGGCCATGCCGATCGCGAGCAGGCCGAGTCCGTGCGTGCCGAGTACGCGCGCGATGAGCGGCACCGTCACCACCGTGATGACGTACTGGCCGTACTTGCCGAAGCTGACGTACCCGATATCGCGCAGCACCGCGAGCAACCCCTGCGAGCGGTGCGCGCCGCCGCCGGACGGCCCGCGCGCCTCGTCGTCCCTGCGATGCGCGCCGCCCGCACCCGCGTGGTCCGCGGCATACCGCGCCTCAGACATGGGCGGCGCCCCGGCGCTGGACGATCCGGCCGAGGAAGGCGGCGACGGATCGGGCGGTGACGGCGACGTCGAAATCCGCGGCGCGCCCGCGCCCCGCCGCGGCCAGGCGCGTGCGCAGGTCCGGATCGCCGATGAGGGTGTCGAGCGCGGCGGTGAGCGCCGATTCGTCCCCGCCGGGCACCAGCAGACCGTCGGCGCCCGTGCGCACGATCTCTTCGGGACCGCCGGGGCCGGAGGCGATCACGGCGCAGCCCGCGTGCATGCCTTCGACGACGACCTGACCGAACGGTTCGGGCAGCACCGAGCAGTGCACCAGGATGTCGGCGTCGCACAGGTACGGGCTCGGGTCGTCGACGTGACCGGTGCGGGTCACGGGGAGCGCGAGATCCGCTGCGAGCCGGTCCAATTCGGTGGCGAAGGGTTCCTCGTCGAAGAAGGCGCCGCCGATCAGCAGCACCCGGCGCGGCCGGATCCTCGTCGCGGCCACCGCGCGCAACAGCACGTCCTGTCCCTTCCACGGGGCGAGCCGCCCCAATACGGCGACCACCGTCTCGGCGGGGTCGCGCTGGGCGGCGCGGTCCGGTGCGGCACCGAGTTCGACTCCGGGATAGGCGACTTCGGCCGGGCGCCGGCCGGTGCGCAGCGTGGCCAGCGTGGTTCGGCTGTTGGCCAGAAAGCCCTGTGCCACAGCCCGCCCGAGCAGGCCGACGACGAGCGCGGGCAGCCGCCCGAAGTAGTCGGCCGCGATCCGGTCGTGCACCTGCCAGACCAGGGGTATGCCCGCGCGCCGGGCCGCCACCGCGCCCATCGCCAGCGCCTTGGTGCTCTCGGCGACCAGCACGTCGGCCTGCCCGATCGCCGGGTGCGCGCCGAGGGTCCAGCCCAGGCGCAGCAGCGCGAGCGCGCCCGCCAGCAGCCGCAGCGGCCCGGACCCGATCGTCATGGCGCGGCTGTCGAACGCGCCGCGGACCACGCGCGCGTCGACGTCGCGCGCCCGCGTCCGCTCGACCATCGGACCGTCCTCCGTGTAGATCACGGCGACCTCGACGAGCCGCTCGGCGCGCAGCGCGGACACCAGTCGCAGGGTGGCCAGTTCGGCGCCGGAGGGAACCGCCGTGTGCGCGAGGAACACCGCCCGGATCGTCATGTGATCGTCCGGTACATCGCCACGTGGCGCTGCGCGGTGACGTCCCACGAGAAGGTTTCCGCATGCGCACGGCAGCGCTCGGGGGTCGGCACCGCGCCGTGCAGCGCGGCGGTGATGCGCGCGCCCAGCTCGTCGGCCGCGCCGGCCGGGACGATCAGCGAAGGATCGAGCCCGCGAACCGAATCCGGAAGCCCGCCGCAGTCGGTGACGATCGGCGCCCGGCCCGCGGCGAGGGACTCCAGCGCGATCAGTCCGAAACCCTCGAGCGCGGTGGTCGGCACGACCGTGAGCGCGGCCTGTTCGTACAGTTCGGCGAGCCGCTCGTCGGCCACGTGCCCGGCGAACACGATGGAGTCGCCGAGGCCCGCCCCGGCGGCCATGGTGCGCAATTCCCTTTCCGCCGTGCCGGTTCCGACGATCACCAGGCGCGCGTCCGGACGCTCGGCCACCACACCGGGCCAGCAGCGCAGCAGCGTATCGATGCCCATGCGGCGTTCCAGCCTGCGCACGCACAGGACGGTGCGGGTCGGCGCGTCCGCGGGCGGCGGGGCGGCACGGAAACGGGACAGGTCGACCCCCGGCGGGATCACCGCGATCCGCTCCTCGGGTATCCGGTAGTCCGCGCCGAGCACCTCGCGAAAATGGTTGGACAGCACCACGAATCGGTCCGCGCCCGCGTAACGCAGTCGTTCGATCAGGTACTTCGCCTTGGCCGCGAGCTCACGCTGCCCGGTGAGCCTGCTCTCCGCCGCCCAAGGGCCGTGGAAATGCACCACCAGCGGCAGCCGCCCCTTCCCGCCGATCGCGGCGGGCCCGTAGAGGCAGAAGTGACGATCCAGCACGGCGGCGCGACGCAGCGCTGCTCGATCCAGGAACGCGACGCGGGCCCGCCGGGCGGTGGAGCCCCCTGTCGCGCCCCAGGATCGGGCTCCGGGCGGATCGTCGTCACCGGTCGCGCCCCAGGCCGCCGCCGACACCGCGACCTCCGGTCTGCGGGCGAGCGCGTGGAACAGCTCGGTGAAGTATCGGTTGAGTCCACCCGGCTCCGCGGTGAACCATTCGGACCCGGTCATGTGCACACGCAGTGACCCCGTCCCTGCCGTCACACGGCCCCCTACTCCCTGCACCGGTCGCGCGCATCGCCCGGCCGAACTCGCTTCCCGCGCAACAGTCTAGGACACGGAGGCGTACTCGGCGTGGCATCGCGAACGCTGGCCGTGGCGGGTGGCGTGGGGTAGATTGCACAGCGAGTTCGTGCTCGGCACGAGCCGACCCGCGGGGGACCAGCGGGAGGACTGACACAGTGGGGATCGGTAGTTCTGTGCCCGAGCGAGTCACCCTTGCCGAGCGCGATATTCGCGTGCTCGTGGAGAACGGTGAGTACTGGCTGCGCAATCGCGGTGACATCGCCATGATGGTCACCACCGTCGAACGGTTGCGCGCTCGCTGGCCGCACGCGCGCATCGGGGTGCTCACTCACCAGCCCGCGGTGCTGCGCGCGCTGCTTCCCGAGGCGGAACCCATCAGCGGACCCGACTGGTCCTGGGGTTCCAGCGGCTGGATGGGCCGGGTATCCCGCACGGCCGCAACGAAATTGATCGGACCTGCCGCGCTGCGCTGGCGTGCGGCCACCGACGGACCCAAGGACCGGGTCCGCGCGCTGCGCGCCGAGGCCGCGACCGCCGTCGCCGAGCCCGAAGCGCCCGAGCCGCGGGCGGAGGTCCCCGCGGCGGTGGCCGAGGCCTCGCTGGTGCTCGCCCTCGGCGGCGGGTACATGACCGACGTCGACAAGTACCAGGCGCACCGCACCCTCGATCTCCTGGAAAAGGCGCGTTCCCAAGGCATTCCGACCGCGCTCGTCGGCCAGGGTCTAGGCCCGCTACGCGATCGGGGCCTGCTCGATCGCGCCGCCGAGGTGCTGCCGGGAGTGGACTTCGTCGCGCTGCGCGAGCGCAGGCGCGGACCGGAACTGCTGGCGCGGCTCGGCGTCGCGCCGGAACAGACGATGGTCACCGGCGACGACGCGGTGGAATTCGGTTACCGGCTGCGCGACGCCCGCATCGGCGCCGACCTCGGCCTGTGCCTGCGGGTCGCGGAGTACGCGCCGGTCGGCGCGGAGGCGCGGGAGACGCTGGGCCGGGTGGTCCGTGACCGCGCCGCGGCGCTGGACGCGGGACTGATGCCGCTGATCATTTCCGAGTACGCCTCCGAGGACCGCCGCTCGACGCTGCCGCTGCTGACGGGTGCGGTCCGGCGCAGGTCGCCGGTCGGACGCGGCGGCAGCCCGCAGGACGTGGCCAGGCAGGTCGCCCGCTGCCGCGTGCTGGTGACCAGCGCCTACCACCTGGCGGTTTTCGCGCTGTCTCAAGGCATTCCGGCGGTCGGCATCACCGCCTCGGAGTATTACGACGACAAATTCCACGGTCTGGCCGGCATGTTCGGCGCCGGACTGCGGGTGGTGCACTTGGACGACCCCGACCTGGACACGGCGCTGCGCGAGGCCATCGACGAGCAGTGGGCAGCCGCTCCCGAGCTGCGTGATCCGTTGCAGCAGAAGGCCGTCGAGCAGATCGAAGCAAGCAGGGCGGGCCTGGAGCGGGTGTTCAGGCTGGTGGAGAACGGCCCGGTCGCCCGGGTCGACGGCTAGGGGGCTGACATGGCATCGCTGTCGGTGTGTGTTCCGGCGTACAACTCGGGGCGGACGCTGGCCGCCACGCTGGATTCGGTACTCGCACAGGACGAGGACTTCGAACTGGTCGTGCTGGACAACGCCAGCACCGACGACACGGGGGAGGTGGCGCGCTCCGTCGACGATCCCCGGGTGCGGGTGCTGTGCAACGACACCGTGCTACCGATCGGCCGGAACTGGGACAAGGTCATCACCGCCTCGACCGGCACGCTGGTCAAGGTCGTCTGCGCCGACGACGTGCTGCGGCCCGGCGCGCTGGCCGCGCAGCTGGCGGTGATGGCGGACCGCTCGATCGCCATCTCGTCGAGCCGGTTCGAGGTGATCGACGAAGCGGGGGCGGTCATGGAGTCCGGGCTCGGCCTCGCGGGACTGCTCGGCAGGCAGACCCCGCGCGTGCTGGCGCGCACCATCGTGCGACGCGGGCCCGCCGACTTCGGACCGACCGCGGCGGCGATGTTCTACCGCGAGCACTACGACAAGGTCGGCGGACTGCGCGGCGATCTGGTGTTTCCGATGGACGTCGATCTGTTCGCCAGGGTCGGTTCGTTCGGCGCGTTCTTCGGGATGACGGAGATCCTTGCCGCCTGGCGCAATTCGTCGTTCAACCTGTGCAGCCGGTCCTCGACGGTGAGCAAGCTGACGGAGATGTACCGCTTCCACCACCGGATCGCGCAGGACTATCCCGAACTGGTGCACCGCGGGGACGTGCTGGCCGGGGACACCAGGCTGGCGAAGGCGGCGCTGCACCGGCTGCGCGTGCGGACGCTGGCGACCGTGCGGAACCGCCCGGATCTGCTGGTCTGATCCGGGCGGCCTGCGGCGGGCTCAGATAGTCCAGAGCCTGCCGTAGGTGATCACCGTGTCGCCGTTCGCGCCGACGATCATCACGAACGGGCGAATGTTGGTCGGCCCGACAACGCCGGTGACGGTGCCGTGGAAGCCCGACATGCGAATGAAGCCCGACGTGCCGGAGATCTCGCCGCTCGCGCATTCGATCGTCTGGATACCCGGCCCGAAACCGACCTCCAGCTGGAGACCGAGCCGAGGGATCAAGCCGTCGATCTTGAGCAACGCGCCGTCACCGCCGCCGAGATCGACGCCGAGGCCCGGTGTCGAATACTCGAAGCGGATCTTGCCGTTCAGCGTGGCGGGAAACCCGACCTGATAGCCGATGGTGATCCGGCCCTTCCAGTCCTCGGCGTGCGGACCGGAGACCTTGAAAGCCGCCTCCCCGTGGTGGAACCACTCCCTGGTGAGCGGGTTGCCGTCCAGCGGGGGTACGAAATCGATGCGGGTGTCGGCCTGGATGGCTTCCACCGCGCGGTCCTGGCGGTCCACGACGGTATTGCTGCTGTCGATTACCGCCGCGGCGGAACCGTTCCCGAAGACCAGCCCGGCCGCCAGGACGGAGGCGAGCGCGACGGCGCGGACGCCCCGACGAGGAGGCAGGTTGAGGTTGATCATCAAAGTCCTTCGCTGCGTGAATACTTGTCATACGGAATGAACGCGGCCCTGCGACAACGAATCACGTTGGGGCGCGGGTAACGATCGCTGTCCCGGTGCCTCCTTCCCGCGGTCCGGACGGCCCGTCGACCACCCAGCGGCCGTCGAGTTCCGGGTAGGCCGCGCGCACCTCGGCCAGCAGATCGGGCAGCGTCAGGAGCACGAGATCCGGTCGCGCCGTGACGAGTTCGCGCGGGGAGACGATCGGGATGTCGGTTCCCGGCATCCGCCGCCCCTGCTTGGCGGGGGAGGCGTCGGCCACCCCGGCGATCAGGCCGCGGTGCGCCCCGGCCAGGCTGAACAGGGCGACCGCCCGCGACGCGGCGCCGTATCCGTAGACGCGAAATCCGCGCTCGGCCCGGTCCTCCAGCCATCGGCGCAACGCGCTCGCGTGCCGGTCGACAGTGCGCTGGAGCGCGGGCAGCGCGCCCGGATCGACGTGGGGCGCTTCGCTGTCGAGCACGGTGCGGACCGAATCGTGCGGTGCCGCCGCGCCGTGCACCGCGCGCAGCAGCATGGTCCCGCCGTAGAGGTCGAAGGTCCAGGCGTGCGTCGCGCTCATGCCGACCTCGTGCAGCAGTCCCCGCAGCGCGGTCAGCGAGTAGTAGGCGAAGTGCCCGTGGCGCAACGCGTTCCATTGGCAGGCCGACACGATGGTGGCCAGCGAGTGGTACTGGACAAGCAGTGCGCCGTGCGGCGCGGTCGCGGCCGCGCGCCGCCGGAACGCGGCCCGCTGATCGGGCTCGTGCATGATCCCGAAGCAGTCCAGCACCATGTCTGCCGGGGCCACGGTCTCGGTGAAGCCGCGCGCGGCGAGCAGCGGTAGCCAGGTGCCGCCGTGCGGGCTGCCGAATTCGCGCGCGGTGTGTCCGGTCAGCAGCCCGGCCGCCGCCACCGCGGCGACCGCGTCGGCCGCCTGATCGCGCAGCGCCCGCGGCTCCACGCCCCTCGGTTCCGCGGTGACGGTGTCGTCCTCGGCGAGCTGGGCGAGTCCGCACGCGGCGCAGTAGTCCATGCGCAGCGGATGTCCGGCCTCGTCGGGATCGATCGGGCTCTGCGCACTCGGAAAATGGTCGGCCGCAGGAACTTTCCCGAGATCGAGTATCGGGCGCAGCGCCGCACTCGCGCAGCCGCGGCAGAGATTCCCCGGCTCGGAACTCATGCCGGATTCCCCTCTCTCATGGCACGATGACCCCGTGCGTATCGAGCAGACCGAGCTCGCCGACGTCCTGCTGCTCGTTCCGCAGCCGTTCCACGACGCTCGGGGCTTCTTCACCCGGACCTTCGACGCCGAGGCCTTCGACGAGCGGCTCGGCGCGCCGGGCGCCGCGGCCGCGTTCGTCCAGGACTCTCAATCCCGTTCCGCGCGCGGCGTGATTCGCGGCATGCACGGCCGCTCCGGGCGCGGCGAGGCCAAGCTGGTCCGCTGCGCGCACGGCGCGGTGCACGACGTGCTCGTCGACATCCGGCCCAGCTCGCCCACCTTCGGCGCGCAGCAGGCATTTCGGCTGGACGACAAGGACTTCCACCACCTGTACGTGCCGCCGGGCTTCCTGCACGGATTCCAGGCCCTCACCGCGACGGCCGACGTCTGCTACCGCATCGATCGGCCGCACGACCCGGCCGAGGACATCGGCGTCGCCTACGACGACCCCGACCTCGGCATCGCCTGGCCCCTCGCGGTGACCGAGGTCTCGGCGCGCGACGCGGCAGCGAGCAGCTGGGAACAGCTGCTGCGCGCCGTCTGGCAGCGTCCCGCGGCGCGCTGAGCCGACGACCCTGCGGCGCGTCCGATCAAGTCTGCGCGGCGGCCGCTGTCCCGATCCGGCGCAGCGAGGCGTCGAGCACCCCGGAGTCGCACAGCTTGCGCAGGTGCGGCAGTCGCGTGAAACGGTGGAAGAAGTCGGCACTGGTCAGCCCCCTCGCGGTGTACTCGCGGTACAGCTCGGTCGCGCCCGCGGGCACGGTCCACTCGGCGCGAAATCCGATGGCATCGCGCGCGGCGGAGAAATCGACGCGATAGGAGCGCGGATCGGCGCCGTTCTCCCCGGTGACGAGCAGCCGGGAGCCGGGCACAGCGGCTACCACGGCCTCGGCGATCTCGGCGACCGTCAGATTGTTCTCCTCGGTGCCGATGTTGAACGCGCGCGTGTGGATCGCGTCGATCGGCGCGGTGAGGCAGGTCGCGAACGCGGCGGCGATGTCACGCGCGTGCACCAGCGGCCGCCACGGCGTGCCGTCGGAGAGCACCTTCACCTCGCCGGTGAGCACGGCGTAGCCGACGAGATTGTTCAGCACGATGTCGGCCCGAAGTCGCGGCGAGAAGCCGAAAGCCGTGGCATTGCGCAGGAATACGGGCGAGAAGCCGGAGTCGGCGAGCGCCGCGACATCGTCCTCGACGCGCACCTTGCTCTCCGCGTACGGGGTGATCGGGCGCAGCGGGGCGTCCTCGGTCACGAGGTCCTCGCCCGCGGCGCCGTACACCGAGCAGGTCGAGGCGTACAGGAACCGGCGCACGCCTGCCGCTTTCGCCAACCGGGCCAGCCGCACCGACGCGTGATGGTTGATGTCGTAGGTGATCTCGGGCGCCAGCGCGCCCAGCGGATCGTTGGACAGGGCCGCCAGATGCACCACCGCGTCGAATCCGGTCAGCTGCTCGGCCGACACGTCACGCAGGTCGACCGACGAGCCCGGCGGATCACCCGGCAGCGCGCCGAGCACGCAGTCGGCGAAGAACCCGGAGTCCAGTCCGGCCACGTCGTGGCCCGCGGCGCGTAGCACCGTCGCCATGACGGTGCCGAGATAACCCTGGTGTCCGGTGAGCAGTACCCGCATGTTCAGTTGCCTCCCAGCTCGACGACGGCCTTGTCCAATACGAATGCCTCCGCGTGCCCGCTGCGGCTCTGTACGCCGCGCAGCCGGGACAGGCCGGTGAACGCGGCCTCGTCGAACCAGTCGCGCCCGGTCTGGGAGGGGTAGTGCTTGTGCAGCAGCCGCGCCTTCTCCTCGGCGAGATCGACGGCGACCGGCTGGAAGACGGTGGGGCGGGGCGTATCGGTCTCCCACTTGAGGATCTCGTAGCCGAGCACCAGGTGGTCGCGGAACTCGGTGGGCGTCAGCTCCGCGAGCAGCCGGTGATCCTGGTGGGCGTCGCCGCGCTGCGGCGCGAACACCAGATCCGGCGCACAGCCAGCGCGAAAGTCCGCCAGCGCGTTCTTGATTCGGTCCCAGTGCGCGGGCGCGCGACCGTCCGGGATGTCGAGGACGGTGAGCGCGAGCGCCGCGCCGGGACAGAAATCGGCGAGCGCGGCGCGCTCCTCGGCCTCGCGTTCGGTGCCGCCGCCGGACAGGACCAGCGCGCGCACCCGCAGGCCGGGACGGCGGCGCGCGAGGGTGAGCAGCGTGGCGCCCATGCCGATCGCGATGTCGTCGCAGTGCGCGCCGAGCACCGCGATTTCGGCGACGGGCGCGACGATCAGAGGGATCACGCGGGTTCCCAGACCATCCACGGCCGCACGCCCGCGCGGTAGCCCGCGTCGAGTTCGGCGCGCTCCTTGAACGTGTCGGCGGGCTTCCAGAACCCGAGGTGCCGGTACCCGAACAGCCTGCCCTGCCCGGCCAGCGCGCCGCAGGCGTCGGCCACCAGGTCGCCGTCGGGTGGCAGCAGGTCGAACACCTCCTGGGTGAGCACGAAGTACCCGCCGTTCTCCCACAGCGGCATCCTCGCGACCGGCATGATGTCCTTGACCTCGCCGGTCGGGGTGAGATCGACGCAGTGGAACGAGGATTGGGGCGGCACGACCATCATGGAGGCCGCCGCGCCGGAGGCGGTGAACCTGGCGATCATCTCGTCCAGCGGCGCGTCGGTCAGCACGTCGGCGTAGTTCGCCAGGAACACCTCGTCCTCGCCGATGTACTGCCGTACGCGTCGCAGCCGCTCGCCGATGGCCGATTCCACGCCGGTGTCCACGAAGGTGATGGACCAGTCGCTGATATCGCTGCGCAGCAACTCCACGCGGCCCTCGCGGATGACGAAGTCGTTGGAGACCGACTCCTCGTAGGTGAGGAAGAAGTTCTTGATGTGCTCGGCGCCGTAGCCGAGGCACAGGATGAACTCCTTGTGGCCGAAGTGCGCGTAGTAGCGCATCACGTGCCAGAGCAGCGGTCGCGGACCGACCAGCTGCATCGGCTTGGGGATCATGTCGTCGGAGCCGTCGCGCATCCGCATCCCGTAGCCGCCGCAGAACAGCACAACTTTCATCGCGCGTGCCTCCCCGTGAAGTGTTCGAAGTCGTTGTCGGTGGACGCCGCGGCGGTGGACGGGTCCGCGTCGTCGTCTGGGGTCGCGCTGGTGAGGTCGGCGCGATGCACGGTCGGCAGCGGGTAGACGAGCTCGCCGCCCCAGTCGGCGACGTGGCGCAATTGCGCGGTCAGCTCGGTCTCCAGATTCCATGGCAGCACCAGCACCACATCCGGCCGGTCGGCATCGATACGTTCGGTCGGGTGGATCGGGATGCGCGTGCCGGGCGTGAAACGGCCGTGCTTGTAGGGATTTCGGTCGACGGTGTACTCGAGCAGATCGGGGCGGATGCCGCAGTAGTTGAGCAGGGTGTTGCCCTTGCCCGGCGCACCGTAGCCGACCACCCTTTTGCCTTCGGCGCGCCGGGCGAGCAGATAGCGCAACAGCTCCTGACGCACATGCGCGGCGCGCGGGGCCAGATCCCGGTAGCCGTCGGGGTCGTGCAGCCCGGCCGCGGCTTCGTCGCGCAGCACCGCGGCGACGCGTTCACCGGGCGCGCCTGCCGCCGCCTCGGGCCGAGCCCACAGTCTGATCGAACCACCATGTGTGGCAAGCAGTTCCACGTCGACGACGGTGAGCCCAGCTGTGGCGAGTGCGCGTTGGGCCGACAACACGGTGTAGTACTGGAAGTGCTCGTGATAGATGGTGTCGAACTGCCCGAGCCGCACCAGGTTCGCCGCGTGGTGTACCTCGATCGTCAGCCAGCCGTCGTCGGCCATCAGCTCGCGCAGCGCACGGGTGAAGCCGCGCAGGTCGGGCACGTGCGCGTAGACGTTGTTGGCGACGACCAGGTTCGCAGGGCCGTGCACCGCGCGCACCTTCGCCGCCGAATCCTCGTCCAGGAACTGGGTTTCGGTCGGCACGCCCAGTGCGCGGGCAGCCGCGCCGACGTTCACCGACGGTTCGATGCCGAGGCAGCGGATGCCCGCGGCGACCACGTGCCTGAGCAGATAGCCGTCGTTGCTCGCGGCCTCCACGACGAAGGATTCGGGTCCGAGGCCGAGCCGTTCGACGGCGTGCGAAACGAATCTTTCAGCGTGCCGCACCCAACTTTCGGAATACGAAGCGAAATAAGCGTATTCGGTGAATGTGTCCTCGGGCGTGATCAAGGCCGGAATCTGCAGGAGCAGACAGTCCTCGCACAACCGCAGATGGAGCGGATAGGCGGGTTCGGGCAGATCTAGTTCGTCCACCGCGAGGAATTTCTCGCACGGCGGTGTCGCGCCGAGGTCGAGCACGCTCGAAAGGCGCGCGGAATCACACAGACGACAACGCATGCAGACCCACCTTCTGCTGAGAGATCGGATCGCCCGGCAGGCGGCCGGCACGCCTCAGGCGGCGAGGCGATCCAGTGAGACGTTACAACCAACTGCCCCCGTATGGCTGATGAAATCGACTGTGAGATAGCGGTTTACGGACACGTCTCTCGGCGTGTCGTGGGCGGGCATCGAGTCCGCTATCGGGGGTTGACGCGATCGGCCCCCCGGTCGCCGTTTCGATTCGAAAGCAACTCGAGTGCGCTACCTGCCGTAATATTCCGATCGGGCCGGATTTCCGATTCGGGGGCGAAACCGACCGGAAGTTCGTCGGCTATTCTCTGGAATACAGTGTGACCCTTGGCATTCGATATGTGCGCCGTTTCGAGTTCTGTAACAATCTGCTGTTGGCCGTCGAATGACCGAACACCCCGGGACGGCCGATGCGGGACTGCGGGGGACCGATCGACAGGGATCGGGAGCAACGAATTCTCTCCCAGGGGGAGGTGTGTGTTCCATGAGCTACGAGCTCACGGGCAGCGACGATCTCGATATATCCGGACCGTCGCACATCCCGCCGCGTTCCGAGCGGGAACGCTGGCAAGCCGACTACGTGAAGCACTTGGCCGCAACGGATCTGCTAGTGATAGCGGGCGCGGTCGGTCTGGCGCAGGTGATCAGGTTCGGCGGGCCCGCGGCGCCGCCGCTGGCCTGGCGATTGTCCTACGAGATCGGCTATACGGTCGTTTCCGTGGCGCTCGCGGCGACCTGGGCGCTGTTCCTCGCCGCCGGGAACACCCGCTCGCCGCAGGTGGTCGGCTCGGGAACCGAGGAATACCGGCGGCTGGTCTCGGCAACGCTGCGCCTGTTCGGCGCCGTGGCCATCGTCTCGCTGATCGTCCAGATCGATTTCGCGCGTGGCTATTTGGCGATCGCACTGCCGCTCGGGCTGCTCGGACTGATGTCCAGCAGGCTGGGCTGGCGCTGGCACACCCGCGTCAGGCGCCGCGATCGCGCGGAGTGCTTGACCTCGGTGCTCGTGGTCGGCGCCCCGGAGGCTGCGCAGGCGATGGCGAGCGCGTTCTCCCGAGACCCGGATTCGGGCTATCGCGTGGTGGGCGTGTGCATTCCGGACGGGGTCGCCACGACGGGGCGCTACTCGCTGCGGGCATCCGGCCGCAGCTTCTCCGTCGTCGGCGACGATCGCTCGGTGCTGGAGGCGGTGCGCCGCAGCGGTGCGGACACCGTCGCGGTCACCGCGACGGACTACCTGGGTCCGGTCGAATTGCGCAGGATGGCATGGGAACTCGATCCGCTCGGCGTCGAGCTGATCGTCGCGCCCGGCGTGGTCGACATCTCCGGTACCCGGCTGACGAACCGGCTCGTCGCGGGAATGCCGATGCTGCACATCGCCAAACCGCAGTACGACCGGGCCAAGTCGACCGGAAAGGCGGTCTTCGACGCGTGTTTCGCGGCGGGCGTGCTGCTGGCGATCGCGCCGGTGTTGCTGGCCATCGCCCTGGCGGTCAAACTGACCAGCCCCGGGCCGGTGTTCTACCTCTCGGAGCGGATCGGGCGCGGCGGCAAGCCTTTTCGGATGATCAAGTTCCGCAGCATGTACCAGGACGCGGAGCGCACCGTGTCCGCGCTGATCGAGGCCAACGGCGGCAACCCGGTGTTCTTCAAGATGAGGGACGATCCGCGGGTGACGCCGGTCGGGCGGGTGATCAGGAAGTTGAGTCTGGACGAGCTGCCGCAGTTCCTCAACGTGCTGCGCGGTGAGATGAGCGTCGTCGGCCCGCGTCCGCAGGTGCAGCGCGAGGTCGACAGCTATGACGGCGAGATGCGGCGCAGGCTGCTGGTCAAGCCGGGCATCACCGGGCTCTGGCAGGTGAGCGGCCGATCGGATCTCTCGCTGGAAGACTCGGTGCGGCTGGATCTTTCCTACGTGGAGAACTGGTCGATGGTGCTCGACCTCTTGCTCATCGCCAAGACCATCGGCGCGGTCGCTCGCGGCGAGGGCGCCTACTGACCGTCAGGACGGGCGGCGCGCCGGGAACTCCGCGGCGAGTTCGGCGAAGATCGCGGAGTTGTAGTCGAAGGCGCGCTGGCATTCCTCGAGCACCCGCCTGCGCTCGAGCTCGTCCACCGCCAGGTCGTCGAGCAGGGCCCGGTATTCGCGTTTGAAGGCGGCCGGATTGGCGATGCCGTCGAAGACGTAGAAGCGGACCCCGTCGCCGCGGCGCGGCAGGTCCCACAGCTTCTCGGCGGTGCCCCGGATCACCTGACCGCCGGACAGGTCGCCGAGATAGCGGGTGTAATGGTGGGCGACGTACCCGGCGGGCCAGTCGCGCGAGCACTCCTCGATGCGCTCGGCGTAGGCGACGGTGGCGGGCAGCGCCCGCAGCTGGGCGCGCCAGTCCGGGCCGAGCAGGGCGACGAGGTCGCGCTCGAGTTCGGCGGTCCTGGCCAGCTCCGGCTTGATGAAGGGGCCCGCGACGCTGTCGTCGGCCAGTTCGGGCCAGCGCTGCTCCAGTGCGCGGTAGATGAACCACAGCTGGCCGGTGTAGCGGTGGTAGGAGTCGATGCCGAGCGCGCCGCCGAGCATGTCGCTGATGAACGAGGAGTTCTCCGCCTCCGCGTGCTGACGCGCGGTGGCGGACTGGATGCGTGCCGAGAAAGGTACTGCTTCCGACATTCCGAACCACCTCACCGTCGCCTGCGGCAGCCCACTTGTTTGGCTACCCTAACTAACCGCACAGACCATACCGGTTCGCCGGTTTCGCCGCACCCGAGTCGCGGCAGGGTATCAGTGTGCGGGATTCGCGCGCCGCCTGCGCCGGACGATGGGTCGTCGGAGCGAACCGAAACGGCTGAGAATCCGCGGACGGCGCAGCGAGCGGTCGCACCATTCGCCGAGCGTCACACCCGCGGCCAGCGCGCAGCCGATGCCGAATGCGGCGAGCAGCTGATCGAAGCCGAGCAACGGTTCGTCGCTGAGCATGGCGTAGAGCCCGCGATACACGCTGAGACCCGGCAGCAGCGGCGTGATGCCCGCGACCGCGACGACGAGCGGCGGCGTCAGCGCGCGGCGGGCCATCAGACCACCGGCCATGCCGACCAGGGTGGCGGCCACCCCGGAGGAGATCACCGGACCGAATCCGGCGTGCTGGACGAGCAGATAGCTGATCGCGCCCGCCGCGCCGCCGAACGCCGCGGCGGCCAGCGCGCGTTTCTCGGCGTAGCAGGCGAGCGCGAAGGCCAGCGCCGCGATCGCGCCCGCGGCGATCTTGACCGGCAGATCGGTGATGTCGCGACCCGAGGTCATATCGATGGACGGCACGGTGGCGCCGACCACCTGCGCCAGACGCAGCGCCAGCGCGATGCCCGCGACGATGCCGCCGGTCATCATCACCACCTCGAGCAGCCGCGCGGTCGCGGTGATCGGCGCCCCGGTGATGGCGTCCTGCACCGAACCCACCAATTGCAGACCACTGAGCAGCACGGTGATGCCCGCCGCGATGATCAGCGTGGGATCCGCGTGGAAGCCGAGCGGTTCGGCGAGGGTGGACAGCACGATGGCAGGGACCGCGGCGATGAGTCCGCCCATCATGTGCTGGAAGAAGAACGGCAACCCGTAGCGGTTCAGCACCCGGTTCGTCCGGTCGATCGCCGCGGTGGTGGCAAAGCTGAGCGCCGCGACGACGATGCCCGCGCCGAGCAGCGCGGCGATGGCGGCGGCGAGCAGCGACCAGCCGAACGTCGCGGTCCAGCGGTGGTACGGGTGTGGTGCGGAGGTGATGGCGTCGAGGGACGCGCGCGCGTCCTCGGGCGCGACCACCTGGGTGCGGATGCGCCGGGTGAGCCGGTCCACCGCGGCCAGCCGGGTGAAGTCGAGCGCGCGATACTGCACGACGCGCATCGTGCTCGCGGGCGGCAGCAGCGGGCCGCGGTCGGCCCAGATGCGGATCGAGTCGTAGGTGACGTCGACATCGCAGCGGGCCAGGCCGTAGGTGGCCGCGATGAAACGCACCTGGGTGGTGGTGTCCATGACGCCGGTGCCCGACGCGAGCACCACCTCTCCGGCGCGTACGGCGAGATCGAGCACCTCGGCCACCCTCGCGTCGTCGGTGAGGTCGATTGGTTGCAGGGGAGTGGGCGCGGCCACGATGGTGTCGGCGGTGGCCTGCCGGTCGGCCACCAGCAGCCCGACGGCCTCGCTGACACCGGGCAGATGCGGGGCCCGGCGTGGCCACACCCTGTTGCGCCAGCCGGGGTGATCGGCTCGCGGATTCGTGTTGTCTCCTCCCGGCGGCGCGTCAAGACCCATGCCCGCGACCATAGTTGTCGCGGTGCGGGTCCGGCATCCGCGCCTGTCAGCACGCGTGCGCGGGGCGCAAGACCATGGTGCGGCGCGGTGAAAGGTGGTAGAACTTGTTCTAATTTCTGGCGATGGGAGTGCGTGCGATGCGGTACGGGATCGTGTTGTTCACCAGTGACCGGGGCATTACGCCCGCCGACGCCGCCGCGGCAGCCGAGCGGGCCGGCTTCGATTCGTTCTATGTCCCCGAACACACGCACATTCCGGTGGTGCGCGCGGCGGCGCATCCGCGCACCGGCGACGCCAGCCTGCCCGACGACCGCTACCTGCGCACGCTCGATCCCTGGGTCGCGCTGGGCACGGCCGCGGCGGTGACCGAACGGATCACGCTCTCGACCGCGGTGGCGCTGCCCGCCGAACACCACCCGATCACCTTGGCCAAGGCCATCGCCTCGCTGGACCACCTGTCCGGCGGACGGGTCAGCCTCGGCGTCGGATTCGGTTGGAACACCGACGAACTCGCCCACCACGGGGTGCCCGCCAACAAGCGGCGCACGGTGTTGCGCGAACACCTGGACGCGATGCGCGCGATCTGGAGCGAGGAGGAGGCGAGCTTCTCCGGCGAGTTCGTGAGCTTCGGTCCGAGCTGGTCATGGCCGAAGCCGACGCAGAAGCGCATCCCCGTGCTGCTCGGCGCGGCGGGCGGGGAGAAGTCGTTCGCCTGGCTCGCCAAGAACGCCGACGGGTGGATCACGACACCCACCGAGGAAGGCCTCGGCGAGAAGATCGAACTGCTGCACCGGATCTGGCGCGAACACGGACGTACCGAGACCCCGGAGATCGTCGCGCTGGCGGGGCGGCACGATGCCGCGCAATTGGCGCAGTGGGCCGAACTCGGCGTGACGGAGGCGGTTTTCGGTCTGCCGGACCGCGACGCCGAGGAGGTCCGCGCTTATCTCGAGCGGCTGGCGGGCAAACTGGGGCTCACCGGGATCGACCGGCGCTGAGACGCGTGCACCGCCGCCCGCGAACGAGCGGCGGCGCACGGTGTCGGGTCAGCGCAGGTCACGGCGGCGGTAGGCCGCGATGCCGACGGTGAGCAGGACGGCGGCGGTGCCCAGCAACCACAGGATCGGCGTCGCCTCGAACGTCGCGCCCGGAAGCTTCGGCGGGTGCACGAACGGCACCAGGTCGACCATCCACTGCGGCAGCCCGTTCAGCGAGCCGACGAAGAAGAGCACGACCATGCCGCTCAGCACGCCCCAGGCGACCGGCGTGTAGCGCGGCGCGAGCCCGAAGAGCGCGATCGTGATGCCGGTGACCACCCAGACCGCGGGTACCTGCACGGCCGCGGCGGCCAGCGATTCCGGCAGCTTCTCGCCGAGATCACCGGTGGTGAGACCGTAGACGACACCGATCGCGAGCCCGGCGGTGAGCAGCGCCAGCGCGGGGCCGGCCAGCGCGAAAGCGATGTGGCTCAACGCGTATCGGGTCCGGCCGACCGCGGCCGCCAGCGTGGCCTCGGCCCGCTGGCTGGCCTCCTCGTCGTGCAGGCGCAACGCCGCGGAGATCGAGAACGCGGACGCCGCGGCGGCCAGCATGGCGAGCGCGTACGCGATGAACGACTCCTCCAGGCTCTCCGAACCACCCATGCGGGTGACCAGATCGGTGATGGTGCCGCTGTCGTCGAGCATGTCGCTGACGCTGTTCACCGCGCCGCCGATCAGCAGACCGTAGAGGCCGAAGCCCACCGTCCAGACCAGCAGCGTGCCGCGCTGTAGACGCCAGGCCAGCGCGACGGGGCCGGAGAGTCGCGGCGCCGCGGCGGCGGGGCCTGGCCGTTCGGCGAGCAGACCGGAGCCGGTGTCGCGCGAGGCGAGCAGGGCGTAGGCGGCGCCGGTCGCCAGCACGGCGGCCGTGGCGAGCGGAAGCAGCACCCACCACCGTTCGTCGGCGTAGGGGCGGATCTGCAGGCACCAGCCGATCGGCGAGAACCAGGAGAGTACGCCGTTGCCCGCGTCGCCGACCGCGCGCAGCGCGAAGGCAGCGCCCAGTGTCCCGAACGCGACGCCGCGCGCGACCCGCGCACCGGCGCTCACCTGGGCGGCGACCGCGGCGATCGCGGCCCACACGATGCCCGACGCGGCAAGCGCCGCGCCGAACGCCAGCGAACCCGCCGCGGGCAGGTCGGCGGCGTAGAGCGAAGCGGCGCAGGAGATTCCGGCGATCAGCGCGCCGCCGAAGGTCAGCGTGAGCGCCGCCGTGAGCCCCGCGAAGCGGCCGATGCTGGTGGCGCCGACCAGTTCCGCGCGACCGGTCTCCTCCTCGACCCTGGTGTGCCTGATGACGGTCAGGATGGTCGCGATCGCGATCATCGTGTACATCGCGCCGGCCTTCCAAGTGCCGATCGAGCCCAGCTCGGTGCTGAACACCGGCCCGTACATGGCGACAAGGGCCGGGCTGTCGGCGGTGGTCCGGGCGAAATCGTCCAGCTGAGTCTGGGTGGTGTACAGGTCCTTGATGCTGACCACCTGGAAGGCGGGCATCAACCCGATCAGCAGCGACCAGAGCGGCAGCACGATCCGGTCGCGACGCAGATACAGCCGCAGCAACTGCCAGGTGCCCGCGAAATCGGCGGATTCGCCGAAAAGCGGTGCGGCAGAGGCGCGGTGGACGGCGGTGGGCCCACCCGTCACCCGGCCGCCACCCCTCAACGAATCGCTCCGCGATGCTGTCATGCTCGCACCTTCTCCCCGTGGGTCGTCGCGGTGTCGCCCGCCTGGCCGTCGACGTGGTAGTGCCGCATGAACAGTTCCTCGAGCGTGGGCGGCGCGCTGGTGAGGCTCCGCACACCCGCGTCGCCGAGTACCCGGATGAGCTCGCCGAGGTGCTCGCTGTCGACCTGGCAGCGCAGCGTCGACCCGTCGCGCTCGATGTCCTCGACGCCGCCGATCCGGCTGAGATCGCCTGGGTCGCCGAGCAATTCGGCAGTGATAGCGGTGCGCGAGAGATGGCGCATATCGGACAGCGAGCCGGTCTCCACGGTCCGCCCTGCCCGGATGATGGTCACCCGATCGCAGAGCACCTCCACCTCGGACAGGATGTGGCTGGACAGCAGCACCGTCGTGCCACGCTGCTGCGCTTCGTGCACGCACTCGCGAAAGACTTGTTCCATCAACGGATCCAGGCCGGAGGTCGGCTCGTCGAGCAGCAGCAGCCGCACGTCGGAGGCGAGCGCGGAGATCAGCGCGACCTTCTGCCGGTTGCCCTTGGAGTATGTGCGCGCCTTCTTGCGCGGGTCGAGATCGAAGCGCTCGATCAGCTCGGCGCGACGTTCGGCGTTGATGCCGCCGCGCATCCTGGCGAGCAGGTCGATGGTCTCGCCACCGGACAGCGACGGCCACAGCGTGACATCGCCCGGCACGTAGGCCAATTCGCGGTGCAGGCCGACCGCGTCGGTCCACGGGTCGCGGCCGAACAGCCTGGCGTGACCCGAGGTGGCGCGCAGGATGCCGAGCAGGACCCGGATGGTGGTCGACTTGCCCGCGCCGTTGGGGCCTAGAAAGCCGTGGATTTCGCCCTCACTGACCGTGAGGTTCAGCCCATCGAGGGCTTTGACGTGGCCGAAGGTCTTACGCAGATCCTCGGCTTCGATGACCTCGGACATCAGTGCTCCTTCATGACAGTGTCCATCAGGGTGGTGTCGATGAGCAGGCCCTGGGTGTAGAACTCGAGGGCCGGTGGGGTGAGTTCTTCGGTGATCGCGCGGATCGCCCTGCGGAAATCGATCTTTTCGTCGTCGCGGCGATGCAGTTGCACCCACAGCAGGATGGCGCCGACATTGAGCATCATCAGATATCGGGCGCGGGCCTTGTGGTCGCGGCTCGGCTTCACGGTCCCCGCGTCGACGGCCTGCTGCATGTAGACCTCGGCGTCGGCGACCATGTGCTCGAACAGCGACTCGGCCATCGGTCCGCCTGCTTGCAGGCTGCGCACCATGTAGGCGACGAGCGGGCCGTAGATCTCGATCTCGGCCAGGGCGGCGAGCATGCCCGACGCGGCGTTGGGTGCCGTGATCGCCTTGACCTTCTCGTCCCGGATCAGCTCCAGCACCCGGTCGTCGCACACGGCGCGCAGACCGTCTTTGGAACCGAAGTGGTGGTTGACGAGTCCGGGGGAGACGCCTGCCGCGGCCGCGATGGCACGAACCCCGACCTGGAATCCGTGCTCGCCGAAGACTTCGATCGCGGCGTCTCTGATACGGGCCGCCGTGGTCAGATCCGCGGAGGATCCTTGCGATACGGGCTGTTGCTTGAACACATGTTCAGTATATTAAACGTGTGTTCAATCGGGGGCAAGAGTTTTGCCTCGATTCCGCGTGGTACGTGGCGACTATGGTCGAAGTCATGGCTACCGGCAGCAGCTCTACGACGGCAGAACACCTTCGTGCGGCACTCGATGGACCATGGGGGTCGGTCCGCGAGGAGGCCCGAACCCAATTGACCGGGCAGGAATTCACCGGCGACCCCTACCTCGACTACAAGGCGGCCAGGGCCCGCGTGCTGGACCAGATGCGGGTGATCGCGACCCTCGGCTACGCCGAGCGCGGATTCCGCAGGGAGAACGGCGGAACCGGCGAACCGGGCGCGGCCGTCACCGGATTGGAGATGCTCGCCTACGCCGACCTGTCGCTGTGGGTCAAGGCGGGCGTGCAGTGGGGCCTGTTCGGCGGGGCGGTGGAGAACCTCGGCACCGAACGGCACCGTGAGTACATCCGCAGGCTGATCTCGCTGGACCTGCTCGGCTGCTTCGCGATGACCGAATCCGGGCACGGCAGCGACGTCGCCAACATCGAGACCACCGCCACCTACGATCCCGGCACCCAGGAATTCGTGGTGCACAGCCCGACGCCGTCGGCGCGCAAGGACTACATCGGCGGCGCCGCCGAGCACGCCAGGATGGCCGCGGTCTTCGCCCAGCTCATCACCAACGGTGAGAACCAGGGCGTGCACTGCCTGCTGGTGCCGATCCGCGACGACCAGGGCGCCGACCTGCCCGGCGTCACCACCTCCGACGACGGGCTCAAGGGCGGCCTGCTCGGCGTCGACAACGGCCGCATCACCTTCGATCACGTCCGCGTCCCGCGCGAGAACCTGCTCAACCGCTACGCCGACGTGGCGCCCGACGGGACCTACAGCTCGGAGATCGACAACCCGAGCAGGCGCTTCTTCACCACCCTCGGCACGCTGGTGCGCGGGCGGGTCAGCGTGGGCGGCGCGGCGGCCGCGGGAGCGCGCGTGGCGCTGAGCATCGCGCTGCGGTACGCGCTGAAGCGCAGGCAGTTCGCCGATCCGGACAGCGGCGAGGAGACGGTGCTGCTCGACTACCGCAGCCACCAGCGCAGGCTGCTGCCGCTGCTGGCGAAGTCCTACGCCTACGCCTTCGCGCAGAACGACCTGGTTCGCCGCATGCACCTGGTGCAGACCGGCCAGGATCTGGAGCCGAACGCGCAGCGCGCGCTGGAGAAGCGCGCGGCGGGCCTGAAGGTCGCCCAGACCAGGCACGCCACCCGCGCCATCCAGGAATGTCGCGAAGCGTGCGGCGGCGCAGGGTATCTCACCGAGAACCGGCTCGTGACGCTCAAGGGCGACACCGACGTGTTCACCACGTTCGAGGGCGACAACATCGTTCTGACCCAACTGGTCGCCAAGGAACTGCTGACCGCCTACGCCGACGAGATCCGCGATCTGGACGCGCTCGGCTGGGTGCGTTTCGCCGCCACCATGGCCGGTGACGTGGTGCGCAAGCGCTCCGGTGTGCGTCAGCTCATCCAGACGCTGCGCGACCGCGGCGACGACGGAGTCGACGAGGGCGACCTGTCCCGGCGCTCGGTGCAGCTGCAACTGTTCGCCGACCGCGAGGACTACCTGGTCCGCACCGCGGCGCACCGGCTGCGCGCGCGGGCCGAGGAGACCGGTCCCTTCGAGGCGTTCAACAACGCCCAGGACCACATCCTGGCCGCGGGCGCCGCGCACATCGACCGGCTGGTGCTGGAAGCCTTCATCGAAGGCATCGGCGACATCGAGGACCCGGACGCCAAGGCGCTCGCCGACGACGTGTGCGACCTGTTCGTCTACACCATGCTCGAGGAGAACTCGGCCTGGTTCATCATGCACCGGTTCATGTCGGTCGAGCGCGCGAAGGCGGTGCGCCGCGGGGTGAACGAGCTGGTGGACCGGCTGCGCCCGCACGCGCTGACGCTGGTGGAGGCGATGGGCGTGCCGGAGACGATGTTGCGCGCCGCCATGCTCGACGACGCGAGCGTCTACGAGCGGAGCTGATCAGGGGCGGTGCGCGCCGAGCGATCAGCCCGGCCCGTAGGTGAGGATCGCGGTGACGACGAACCACAGCACCCAGGCGATGGCCACCACCATGCCGACCGTGAGCACCGCCCGCATGAGCGCGCGGCCCATGTCGATGTCGCCGCGCTCGGTCGGGTACAGCTTCCACGGGCTGTACCACGGAGCCTTGACGATCGGCCCTCGCGCGTCGCGCTCCAGCTGGGCCAGCTCTTCGGCGTACGCCTCGGCCTGGGCCTGCTGCGGGCCGCCGTGCCACAGCGTGATGTCGACGGGGCCGATGAAGCCCTCGTTGATCAGCTCCTGCGGTGCGGGTAGATAGGGGAGGATGCCGAGACCGCGGAAGGCGACCGCGACGTCGTTGGCGGTCCACAGGTGCTTCTCGCTCTCGGCGAGCGTGTCGAAGTAGTGCCGCAGCCTGCTGGGGTCGTTGCCGAGGATGACGTCGAAACTCGGGTCGCTCCACGCCTGTTGGATCTGCAGCTCGGCTCCGCGCAGCGGGACCACCAGCGCCACGCCGTGCACCGCGCGCTGCCCGAGGCCGCGGGCGGACAGCCAGTCCTGCAGCGCGAAGGTGTGATCGCGGGACTTCTCCAGCGGCGTGCGCTTGTCCCTGCTCTCCATCGCGGCGGGTTCACCGTTGATCGTCCACGGCCCGTTCAGCGGGATCTCCAGCACGCCGTCCTGGCGGGCGACGAGCGCCTCGGCCTCGATCACCACGCAGCTGGTCGGCGTCCAGACGACCGCGTCGAACTGGTGCAGCTTGTCCTTGTGGAACAGGCTGCAATTGATGGTGGCCACGCCGTGCGGGCTCACCGGGTCCTTCCACGTGCGCAGCCAATCGATCAGTGCCCGTTCGGCATTCGTGCCAGCCGGGTTCTGTACTCGTACGAGCATTCGCGACCGCCCTTCACGTCGTCACGCGACAGTGGACAGGATACGAGCAATGGCGCGCGGCGCGCCGCGCCAACACCGACACGCGGCGTGTTGGAAGCCGGCGGCACCGGTCATTCGGGAACCTCGGCGGCGAGTTTCCCAGCCTGGACCGCACGTTCGAGCTCGGCGTGGTCGGCCTCGGTGCGATCGGCGTAGCGCACCGCGAAATTCGCGACGGCCTCGTCGAAGCTCTCGTCACCGTCCAGATACCCGGAGAGCAGACGGGGATCGAGCGATCGCGAATGCGCGCGGGCCAGCAGCGCGCCCGCCAGCCTGCCGTAGTCGTCGAGATCGTCCGCGGGCAGCGCGGCCGGGTCGATGCTGCCCTTGAAGTTGCGGAACTGCCGGACGATGAAAGGCAGCTCGCGCCCGCCGAGTGCGAGCGTCGTCCAGCCGAGCAGCATGTCGGAGTCGGACTGAACCAGCCTGGCGCCCTGCACGATTCGCTCGCCCTCGTGGCGCACCGGCGGTACGGGCAGGTACGGCGCGAGCGCGGAGGGAATGGACTGCTTGAGCTGCAGCACCAGCACCTCGCCGTCGTTGCCGTGCAGCAGCGCGACATAGCTGTGCAGCCCGACGCTTCCGGTGCCGACGATACGAAAAGCGACGTCCGACACCGCGAATCGGGCCAGCAGGTTGCGTCGCGACTCGCCGAGGGTATCGCCGTAGCGTTGCAATCCGTCGATGACGGCCTGCTCCACGGCGTCCTCGACCGGGGTGAGAACCGGTGGGTCGCTGACGAATCGGTGCTTGCTGACATCGGTCACGTGGTCGTCGAGATGCCTGGTCCACTTGGCGGCGACCTTGGCGCTGTTGTTCTTGCGCGCCTTCTTGGCCGCCTTCTTGAAGTCGTCGAGCAGGTCGTCGGCCTTGGCCCTGCTGATCACGGATTCGTCGGGCAGGGCGGTCCACGACTCCATGAAAGGCTGCTCCGCGAGCGTGTCGACGGCGATCCGGTAGCTGCGGGCGGCGTCGCGCGCGGCCCTGCGGCAGTCGTCCTCGTCGGCGCCCGACTCGCGCCCGGCCAGCACCAGGCTGGCGGCGAGGCGCTCCAGATCCCACTCCCACGGCCCGGCGATGGTCTCGTCGAAATCATTGATGTCCATGATGATTTCGCCGCGCGAGGTGCCGTAGAGGCCGAAGTTCGCGGCGTGCGCGTCACCGCACAGCTGCGCGTCGAGACCGCTGACCGGTCCATCGGCCAGATCGGCGGCCATCAGTCCGGCCGCGCCGCGGTAGAACGTGAACGGACCGGACATCATGCGCCCCACCCGCAGCGGCACCAGGTGCGGGAGCCGGTCCGCGTGTGCGGCGCGCAGGAATTCGAGCACCTCCGGCCGCCGCGTGCCGGTGACCTCGCGGTCGCGCGCGGTCACCGGGACACGCTCGCGCAGGGCGCGCCCACGCTCGCGCATCTCCTCGGCGGGGACGTAGGAACGCAGATCAACACCACTGTCCGACACGAGGGATCACGCTAGCCTGCCGCCGTCGATTCCCGCGCATCGTGCGGACGCCGAGACCGCGCGGCTCAGGTCGCAGGCACGGGGGGATCGACCGGCGCGATCGGCAGGCGCAGCGCGCCCGGCGCCGCGGCGGGGACGGTGGGCCCGACGGGCGCCACCGGATCGATGCGCCGGTAGTGCTCGCCGAGCGCGGGGCGTGGATCGTCCTGGCCCTTGTTCGGCCAGAAGGCCATGGCTCGCTCGGCCTGGGCGGTGATGGTCAGCGAGGGATTCACGCCGAGATTCGCGGTGACCGCCGACCCGTCCGCGACGTGCAGGCCGGGATGCCCGAACACCCGCTGATACGGGTCGACCACGCCGGTCTCGGCGCTCTCGCCGATCACGCAGCCGCCGATGTAGTGCGCGGTGGCCGGGATGTCGAAGACGTCCATGATCAGGCCGTGGGTGTCACCGTCGACCTTCTCCGCGAAGCGGCGGCCGACGTCGTGCGCGAGCGGGATCCAGGTCGGGTTCGGCTCGCCCGTGCCCTGCCTCGTCTTCAGCTGCCCGCGCTTGCGGAACGAGGTGAGCGAGTTGTCCAGCGACTGCATCACCAGCAGGATCACCGACTTCTCCGACGCGTGCCTGGCGTTCAGGCTGCGCAGGAACACCGCAGGGTGTAACAGGATCGCCAGCAGGAACCGCAGGAACCGGAACGCGCCGCCGTCCACGATCGGCACCGACATAGGGAACAGCGCGTTCTGTCCCTTGCCGTAATGGCAGACCTCGATGTGCGTGTCGGCCTCCGGATGGATGGAGGAGGTGATCGCGATGCCCTCGGCGAAATCGCGCCGCGTCCGGCTCACCACATTGAGGATTGCCTCGGAGTTGCTGCGGGTCAGCTCGCCGAGCCTGGGCGAGAGCGCGGGCAGCACCCGCTCGTCGTGCATCCGGTGCAGCAGCTTCTGGGTTCCCAGCGCGGCGCCCGCGAATACCACCTGCTCGGCGGTGAACGTCCTGTGCTGTTTGCGGATCCAGCGGTCCGAGCGCTCGGTCTCCACTGCGTAGCCACCGCTGGACAGCGGGCGCACCACGGTGGCCGTGGTCAGCGGATGCACCTCGGCGCCCGCCTGTTCGGCCAGGTAGAGATAGTTGGTGGGGGTGGTGTTCTTGGCGTTGTGCGGGCAGCCGGTGAAGCACCGTGCGCAGTGCACGCAGCCGCGGCGGCGCGGGCCGGCGCCGCCGAAGTACGGGTCGTCGACCTCGGTGCCGGGATCGGACTCGTTGAAGAAGACTCCGACGTTCGTCGCGTGGAAGGTATCGCCGACCCCGAGGTCGTCGGCGATCTCCCTGATCACGGTGTCGGCGGGCGTCATGCGCGGGTTGGGCGCGACGCCGAGCATCCGTTTGGCCTGGTCGTAGTAGGGCGCCAGCTCGGCCTTCCAGTCGGTGATGTGCGCCCACTGCTTGTCGGTGTAGAAGCTCGGCAGCGGCTCGTAGAGGGTGTTGCCGTAGATGAGTGAGCCGCCGCCCACTCCGGCGCCGGAGAACACCGCGCATTTGCCCAGAATGCTGATCCGCTGCGGACCGGTCAGGCCGAGGCGCGGTGCCCAAAGGGATTTGCGCACGTTCCAATTCGTGCTGGGCAGGTCGTCGGCCGTCCAGCGCCGCCCGGCCTCGAGCACGCCCACCCGGTAGCCCTTCTCGGTCAGCCGCAGGGCGCTCACGCTGCCGCCGAACCCGGAACCGATCACTACCACGTCGTAGTCGAATGCGGGCATGACATCCTCTCCTCATCTATCGATGATGAGATGGTTTCATATTCATTCTTTCAGGGTGGGCGATGTGGCGTAAACCCACGGCGAGCCCGGATGGCGACGCCAGGGGCTCGTGCGGTAAGCACAGGCGTGTGACAACGGAATCGGGGACCACCGAACCCGGCGAGCGCGCCGACACCGGCGGTGGCGTGTTCGACGACCGCATCCTCACCGTCCCGAACGTGCTGAGCGTGCTGCGGCTGATCGGCGTGCCGGTGTTCCTGTGGCTGCTGCTCGTCGAGGAGGCCGATGGCTGGGCCTTCGCGCTGCTTGTCGCCAGCGGCGTGACCGATTTCCTGGACGGCAAGCTGGCCAGGCTGCTGGATCAGGGGTCCCGTCTGGGCGCGCTGCTCGACCCGTTCGTGGACCGGCTCTTCCTGGTGACCACCTTGCTGGCCTTCGTGATCCGCGGCCTGCTGCCGTGGTGGGTCGCGCTGCTGCTCGTCGGCCGCGATCTGATGCTGACCTTCACGCTCTCGGTCTACAAACGGCGGGATCTGGACCCGCCCGAGGTCATCTATCTGGGCAAGGCCGCCACCTTCGCGCTCATGTCCGCGCTGCCATGGTTGCTTGCCGGACAGATGGATTGGGCACTCGCCGGTTTCGGCCGGGCCTTCGGCGGGGCCTTCCTGGTCTGGGGCACGGCGGTGTATCTCTGGACCGGCGTGCTCTACGCGGGCAAGGCCATTGCGGTGGCGCGAGCGATACCGGCTGTGGGGCACCGTCGCCCATAACCGATAAGGTTGCGTGCAACGTTCACTACGAAAGGACGCCCAGTGCCCCTAACCCCCGAGGATCTGCGGTACACCGAAGAGCACGAGTGGGTGCGCCGGGTCGCCCCGAATCGGGTGCGGGTCGGCATCACCGATTACGCGCAGTCGCAGCTCGGTGATGTCGTGTTCGTGCAGCTGCCGGACGCGGACCGGGCGGCGAGCGCGGGCGAGGGCATCGCGGAGGTCGAGTCCACCAAGAGCGTCTCGGACATCTACGCCCCGCTGGCCGCGAAAGTCGTTGCGGTGAACGAAGAACTGACCTCCGCGCCGGAGACGCTGAACACCGACCCGTATGGTGCGGGCTGGCTGTTCGAGCTCGAGGTGGAGGACGCCGCCGGGCTCGATGTCACGCTGGGTGAACTGCTGGATGCGGCAGGTTATCAAGGAGTTATCGGGGGCTGACGCGGCCTTCCTAGTTCTCCCTGCACGGGCACGCCCCGGCAGGGTACGGTCAAAGCCAACAGATGTACCGGCATCCGCTGCCGGTGTTCTAGCGACACGACCGGTCGTGTCGGCGAAGCATCACCTGCTTGCATGGATAATCAGGTTCGAGGAGGAGAGAAACGGTGAGCGAGAACAAAGACCCGGGTTACCAGGAGACCGCGGCCGAGACGACGTCGGTCTTCCGCGCGGATTTCCTGAGCGAGGTCGACGCGTCGCGCTCCGGTGAGCAGACCGGTGAGCAGCCGGTCCAAGGGGTCGAGGGCCTGCCGGTCGGCGCAGCCCTCTTGGTCGTCAAGCGCGGGCCGAACGCGGGATCGCGGTTCCTCCTGGATCAGCCGACCACTTCGGCGGGGCGTCACCCCGACAGTGACATCTTTCTCGACGACGTCACGGTCAGCCGTCGGCACGCCGAGTTCCGGCAGGACGACGACACGTTCCAGGTGGTGGACGTGGGCAGCCTGAACGGCACCTACGTGAACCGGGAGCCGGTGGACTCCTCGGAGCTGCAGAACGGCGACGAGGTCCAGATCGGCAAGTTCCGGCTCGTGTTCCTGACCGGACCGCGCGCCGCCGTGAACGAGCCGTCAGCGGGTGCGGGCAGTCTATGAGCACGACGGCGCCGATGTGTGTGAAAGGCACGGCGCTGTGACGGGCGCGGCGCAGTGGGCGCGCGGAGGGATGTCGATCGGCTCCGTTCTCGACCTACTGCGACCCGACTTCCCGGACATCACCATCTCGAAGATCAGGTTCCTCGAGTCCGAGGGCCTGATCCGGCCGGAGCGCACGCCCTCCGGCTACCGCAGGTTCTCGGTCGCGGACTGCGAACGGCTCAGGTTCGTGCTGACCGCGCAGCGCGATCAGTACCTGCCGCTGAAGGTGATCAAGGAGCAACTGGAAGCGATCGACAGCGGAGCGGCCACGCTCGGCGTGCGGGAAGCTCGCGCGCGGGCGCACTCCGGCCGTCCCGGCGGTGCGGAATCGGGCCCGATCACGGGCGCCGATTCCGGCTCCGCCGCCGCGCAGGTCGGCCGTGTCCCGCGGACGGCCGCGCCGCGCAGGCTGGGCGTGGTGCCCGGCGAGGTCTCGCCGGACGAGTTGCGCTTCGATCACGAAATCCGGCTCACCCGAGCGGATCTGCTGGAGCAGGCCGAGATCGATGAGCGGTTCCTCAACGATCTGATCCGGGCCAACCTGATCACCCCTGGCGCCGCCGGATTCTTCGACGGCGAGGCGGTCACGTTGGCCAGAACCGCCCGCGCCATGGCCGAATTCGGCCTGGAGGCACGGCATCTGCGCGCCTTCAAACTGGCCGCGGACCGGGAGGCCGCGCTGTTGGCGCAGATCGCCGCGCCGATCGCCAAGAGCCGCGACGCGGGCGCGCGGGCAAGGGCCGAGGAAACTGTGCGCGAACTCGCGGCACTCTCGCTGACGCTGCACACCTGCCTGGTGAAAGCCTCGGTACGCAACTCTCTCGGAAGCTGACTTCCGCTCCTGTGTTCCACCCCGGCAACACGCCGATTTCGGCTGTGCACACCGATCGCAGCACCGCCATGGGTTCGCCTAGACTCGTGGTACGGCGTGCTCTGCAGCGGTCAGGTCGGGCGGCCGGCGAATATGGGAGGCAGTGCTATGAGCGAGCGAATCATGTCACAGCGTGCTTCGCGCATGCCGGAGCCGAGGGTTAGCGAGGCGCGGGCATGAGTGAAATGCGCGTGATCGGCATCCGCGTCGAGCAGCCACAGAACCAGCCCGTGCTGTTGCTGCGCGAGGTGTCGGGGGACAGGTACCTTCCGATCTGGATCGGGCAGGCCGAGGCGACGGCCATTGTGCTGGAGCAGGAGGGGGTGACGCCCATCCGCCCGCTGACCCACGATCTGATCAAGATCTTGATCACCGAGCTCGGGCACACTCTCAAGGAAGTCCGGATCGTGGATCTGCAAGAGGGCACCTTCTACGCGGATCTGGTCTTCGACAACGAGCTACGCATCTCGGCGCGGCCGTCCGACTCGGTGGCCATCGCGTTGCGCGTGGGTTGCCCGATTCACGCCGAGGAAGCGGTCCTCGAGGAAGCGGGATTGGTGATGCCCGACGAACGCGAGGACGAAGTGGAGAAGTTCAAGGAGTTCCTCGAGTCGGTGTCGCCGGACGACTTCAAGGCCACCGACAGCTGAGGATTCCGAAAATCTTCTAGACCTCAACTACAGCTACAGACTTTTACCGCGCGTCGCGTTTGGTCCGACGATGCCGCTCCCGAGACAATCAACGGGAGTAATCTCGATAGTTGGGCCACGTCCGGAATGACGGGTTGTTGGTCATCACGGAGCCGGGCCATCGATGAGGCTAGGCGTCTGCGGAGCAAGGGAGTGGTCAGTGGCAGAGCAATCGCAGGATGTGCGGCGGCCGGACGTCCGTCCGACCGAGGGCTCAACCGAGGGCTCAGAGGTGCAGCCCGGCCTGTTCCCGGATGACTCCGTACCCGACGAGCTCGTCGGTTACCGTGTGCCGAGCGCGTGCCAGGTCGCTGGAATCACCTACCGTCAGCTCGACTACTGGGCCAGGACCGGACTCGTCGTGCCCTCCATCCGGGGCGCGGCGGGCTCGGGTAGTCAGCGGCTGTACTCGTTCAAGGACATCCTGGTCCTCAAGATCGTGAAGCGGCTGCTGGACGCGGGGATCTCGCTGCAGAACATCCGCATCGCCGTCGATCATCTGCGCAGCAGGGGCGTCCAGGATCTGGCGGGCATCACCCTGTTCTCCGACGGCACCTCGGTGTACGAGTGCACTTCGCCCGAGGAGGTCGTCGATTTACTGCAGGGCGGGCAGGGTGTCTTCGGTATCGCCGTGAGCGGCGCCATGCGCGAGCTGACCGGCGCTATCGCGAACTTCCCCGCGGAGCGCGCGAGCACCGCGACCGAGCGTCCGGAGGACGAGCTGGCGTTCCGGCGCAAGGCGCGGATGAACAGGGCCACCGGCTGACACCGAGCGGCATCAGGCCACCGTCACCCGCGCGGGACGGTGGCCTTTCGCTGTCCGCCGCGGCGGAGTGACGAGGGCGACACCCGGGCGGAGGCATCGTTTCGCGGCGCGCCGACATAAACTGACGGTGCGTCGCCGCCGTGCGGGAGAGTTCCGGTCTCGAACAGACCGGGCGCCGAAGGAGCAGCACCTCCCCGTCAATCTCTCAGGCAACAGGGACCGTACGGGCTTCGGCGCCTCTGGAAAGCGGTGGTCTGCGCGTGCGCAGGGCCGCCCGCCCATGGGGAAAGGGAATGGCTTCGACCGGGCCGCCCGAATCTCTCAGGCACCACGACAGAGGGGGAGGGCTGGTACCCCGTCGACACCGCGTCTACCCATCGACACGGCTCGACCCGCCCGACCTTGGAGCTGCTGCCGTGACTCGATCATTCGCCGACCGTCATATCGGACCCGACCGGGACGAACTCGCCCTGATCCTGCCCGTCGTCGGCGTCGATTCGCTGGACGACCTCGCTACCGTCGCGCTGCCCGCCAGCATCCTCGACGACTCCGCCGCAGGCGCGCTGGCCGAGCTGCCGCCCGCGGCCACCGAACACGAGGTGCTCACCGAGCTGGCCGCCCTCGCGCACGCCAACACCGTGGCCACCTCGATGATCGGCCTCGGCTACTACGACACCCTCACCCCGCCCGTGCTGGTGCGGAATCTGCTGGAGAACCCGGCCTGGTACACCGCCTACACGCCTTACCAGCCGGAGATCAGCCAGGGTCGCCTGGAGGCGCTGCTCAACTTCCAGACCATGGTCTCGGATCTGACCGGGATGGAAGTGGCCAACGCGTCCATGCTGGACGAGGCCACCGCGGCCGCCGAGGCCATGACGCTGCTGCGCAGGGCGGGCCGGTCGAAGTCGGCGCGGCTGCTCGTCGACGCGGACCTGTTCCCGCAGACCCGCACCATCCTGGAGACCAGGGCCGAGCCGCTCGGCATCGAGATCGTCGAGGCGGACCTGTCCACCGGGGCGCTGCCGGAGGGCGCGTTCTTCGGCGTGGTGCTGCAGGCGCCGGGCGCGTCCGGCCGGATCGTCGACTGGACGACCGTGATCGCGGCCGCGCACGAGCGCGGCGCGCTGGTCGCGGTGGGCGCCGACCTGCTCGCGGCGACGCTGATCACCCCGCCCGGCGAGCAGGGCGCCGACGTCTGTTTCGGCACCACCCAGCGCTTCGGCGTGCCGCTCGGCTTCGGTGGTCCGCACGCCGGGTATCTGGCGGTGCGCAACCAGTACGCGCGGCAGCTGCCGGGCAGGCTGGTCGGCGTCTCGGTGGACGCCGACGGCGATCTCGCCTACCGGCTCGCGCTGCAGACCCGTGAGCAGCACATCCGTCGCGAGAAGGCGACCTCGAACATCTGCACTGCCCAGGTGCTGCTGGCCATCGTGGCCGCGATGTACGCGAGCTACCACGGCGCCGACGGTCTGCGGGCGATCGCGCGGCGGGTGCACGGGCACGCGGCGGCGATCGCGGCGGGGCTGGACGGCGCTGTCGTGCACGACACCTTCTTCGACACCGTGCTGGCGCACGTGCCGGGCGGCGCGGAAGCCGTTGTGGCCAAGGCGAAGTCGCGCGGCATCAACCTGTGGCTGGTCGACGCCGATCACGTGGCCATCGCCTGCGACGAGGCCACCACCTCGGCGCACGTCGCGGCCGTGCTCGAATCCTTCGGCACCGCACGGTCGCTGGACACCGACGCCGCCGTCGCGCCCGCCTCCGCCATCGAGACGCGTACCTCCGAATTCCTCACCCACCCCGCGTTCACCAGCTACCACACCGAGACCGCGATGCTGCGCTACCTGCGGAGGCTGTCCGACAAGGACATCGCCTTGGACCGCAGCATGATTCCGCTCGGCTCGTGCACCATGAAGCTCAACGCGACCGCGGAGATGGAGCCCATCACCTGGCCCGGTTTCGCCAGGGTGCACCCCTACGCCCCGGTCGACGACGCCCCCGGCCTGCTGAAGGTCGTCGCAGACCTGGAGACCTGGCTCTGCGAGATCACTGGCTACGACTCGGTGAGCCTGCAGCCGAACGCGGGCAGCCAGGGCGAGTACGCCGGTCTGCTGGCCATCCGCCGCTATCACCTGGACCGCGGCGACACGCACCGCGACACCTGCCTGATCCCGTCCAGCGCGCACGGCACCAACGCCGCCTCGGCGGCCATGGTCGGCATGCGCGTGGAACTGGTCAAGTGCCGCGACAATGGTGACGTCGATCTGGACGACCTGCGCGCCAAGATCGCCGACCACGCCGACCGGCTGGCCTGCATCATGATCACCTACCCGTCCACGCACGGCGTGTACGAGCACGAGGTGGCCGAGCTGTGCGCGCTGGTGCACGACGCGGGTGGCCAGGTCTACGTGGACGGCGCGAACCTGAACGCGCTCGTCGGTCTGGCCCGGCCTGGCCGGTTCGGCGGCGATGTCAGCCACCTGAACCTGCACAAGACCTTCTGCATCCCGCATGGCGGCGGCGGTCCCGGCGTCGGCCCGGTGGCGGTGCGCTCGCATCTGGCGAAGTACCTGCCGGGCGACCCGCTGGAACGCGGTTCGCACGCGGTATCAGCCGCGAAGTACGGCTCGGCCTCGATCCTGCCGATCACCTGGGCCTACATCCGGATGATGGGCGCCGACGGCCTGCGTCGCGCCACGCTCTCGGCCATCGCCTCGGCCAACTACCTGGCGCGCAGGCTGGACGAGTACTTCCCGGTGCTCTACACCGGTGAGAACGGCATGGTCGCCCACGAGTGCATCCTCGATCTGCGCGAGATCAGCAAGCGGACCGGCGTCACCGTCGACGATGTGGCGAAGCGCTTGGCGGACTACGGTTTCCACGCGCCGACCATGAGCTTCCCGGTCGCCGGCACGCTGATGGTCGAGCCGACCGAGAGTGAAAACCTCGCCGAGCTGGACGATTTCATCGAGGCGATGATCTCCATTCGCAAAGAGATCGATCAGGTCGGCGCGGGTGTCTGGCCGGTGCAGGACAATCCGCTGCGCGGTGCGCCGCACACCGCGGCCAGCCTGGTCGGGGACTGGGATCATCCGTACAGCCGCGAAATCGCCGTCTACCCACGGGGTCTCGCGCACGCCAGGGCCAAGGTGTGGCCGCCGGTGCGGCGCATCGACGGCGCGTACGGCGACCGCAACCTGGTGTGCTCCTGCCCGCCGCTGGACGCCTACGCCGACTGACGTACAGCCAGGCCGCCGCACTCGAGGATCGTTCCGCGGTGCGGCGGCCTTTCGCGTATTCGGAAGCGTTCAGAGCGCGTGGGCGCGGGCGGCGGCGAGGGCCGCGTCGGCGGCATGGCGGGCGTCCTCCGCCGTCACCGGTTCGCGAGAGATGAACAGCCGGTAGAAGATCGGCGCGACCGCGAAGCGGACGACCTGCTCCGCGTCGACCTCGGGGTCGAGTTCGCCGCGGCGCACGGCCCGGCGCACGATCTCGGCCGACTGTCGATGGCGTGCCTGATAGAAGTCGTGCAGCGCGGTCGCCGCGGCCGGATTCTGCATGGCGGCGGCGATGAACGCGGCGGCGACCGGGCCCGCCTCTGGATCGGCGAAGCCGGTGCGGACGAGTTCGGTCAGCGCGCGCAGATCTTCGGCGAGCGTGCCGGTGTCGGGCATGGGCCACGGCTCGTCGGCGGCCAAGTCGAGCGCGTCGGCGATCAGTCCTTCTGGGCTGCCCCAGCGGCGGTAGACCGTGGTCTTGTGCACCCCTGATCGCTGGGCGACGGCGTCCACGCTGAGGCCCTGGTAACCGTGCTCGGCGAGTTCCTCCAGGGTGGCCGCGCGCACCGCGTCGCGTACCCGCGCGCTGCGGCCGCCGGGACGTTTCCGAGTCTCCAAAGACAACTCCTGTTGCGTTAGTGCGGACGGCTTGCTAAGTTAAAGCTACACAAGTAGCGATTGGAGTGCATCTGACCACCCAACTGACCCTTCGGGGTGTTGCGAAGTCCTACGGCGACCGTCGTGTGCTCGACGGAGTCACGTTCTCGATCCGGCCCGGCGAACGGGTGGGGATCGTCGGTGAGAACGGTTCGGGCAAGTCGACCTTGCTGCGCGTCATGACCGGAGCCGAACCCGCCGACGAGGGCGTCGTGACCATCACCGCGGCAGGCGGCCGCGGCTATCTCGCGCAGACACTGACCGGCGAGACCGTCGCCGACGCCATCGATCTGGCGCTTGCCGACCTGCGCGACCTGGAGCGGCGCATGCACGAAGCCGCCGCCGCGCAGGACATGGACGCCTACGGCGACCTGCTCACCGCCTTCGAAGCCAGGGACGGCTACGACGCCGATGCCAGGGTCGACAAGGCCATGCACGGCCTCGGCCTCGCGGGCATCGGTCGCGAGCGCGCCGTGGCGAGCCTCTCCGGCGGGGAGCAGGCGCGGCTCGGGCTGGCCTGCCTGCTGGCGGCGTCCCCGGAGATCCTGCTGCTCGACGAGCCGACCAACCATCTCGACGACGCCGCCCTGACCTGGCTGGAAGACCGTCTTCGCGCCCATCGCGGCACCGTCGTGGTGGTCTCGCACGACCGGGTCTTCCTGGACCGGGTCGTGACCGCGATCATCGAGGTCGAGCACGGCGGCGTCACGCGATTCGGCGGCGGCTACACCGGTTTCCTCGCCGCCAAGGCGGCGGCGCGGCAGCGCTGGGAGCAGGAGTACGCGCAGTGGCGGGACGAGATCCGGCGGCTCGAGGAGTTCTCCGCGACCACCGCGCACCGGGTCGCGGCGGGCCGGGTCATGAAGGACAACAACAAGATGGCCTACGACCGCAACGCGGGACGGGTGCAGAGTTCGATCTCCTCGCGGGTGCGCCAGACCGCCGAACGGTTGCGCAGATTGACCGACGATCCGGTGCCTGCGCCACCGAAGCCGCTGCGCTTGCGCGGCAGATTCGGTGCGGCACAGGCGAAGTCGTTCGCGATCGGCGAGCTCACCCTCGGCCCGCGCGACCGGCTGCTCATCGACGGACCCAACGGCTCGGGCAAGTCGACGCTGCTGGACCGGATATACGGCAGCACCCAGGGCCGGGTCGGCTACCTGCGCCAAGAAGTCGCGTTCGATTCGGCGCAGACGGTCGCGCAGGCCTACGGCCACGGCCGGGATGCGCTGGTGGCGACAGGTCTGTTCCACCGGAGCGCGCTGGACGTGCCCGTCGCTGCGCTGTCGGAAGGGCAGCGACGCAGGCTCGCGCTGGCCAGGGTCCTCGCGGGCGAGCACGATTTGCTGCTGCTCGACGAGCCGACCAACCACCTGTCACTGGCGTTGGTGGAAGAACTGGAGCAGGCGCTCGGTGAGTATCCGGGCGCGGTGGTCGTGGTCAGTCACGACCGCGCGTTGCGCCGCCGGTTCCAGGGAGAACAGAAGGGAGTGCACGAATTTGCCTGAGATCCGCACGACGATCGAGGCGCCGGGTGCGCCGTACGGTGTGACCGTCGACAAGGCGGGCGCGCTGTGGTTCACGATGGCCGCGCAGGGTGCGATCGGCCTATGGACGGGCGAGCGGGTCGAGACCGTCGACCTCGACCCGGCCGACGGGCAGCCGACCGTGATCGTCACCGGTCCCGACGACGCGGTGTGGTTCACCGAGTTCCGCGGCAACCGCATCGGCCGGATCGGCGCGGACGGCGCGCTGTCGTTCATCGCCGCCGACGCGCCGTACGGTCTGTGCGCCGGACCGGACGGCGCGCTGTGGTGCACCGAACTCCAAACAGGCCATATCGGGCGGCTGGCCGAGGACGGCTCGATCGTCCGCTACCCGGTCGACGGCATGCCCTCGATGATCACCGCGGGGCCCGACGGTGCGCTCTGGTTCACCTTGAATCAGGCCAACGCGATCGGCCGCGTCACCTCGAACGGTGCGATCACCACGTATCCGCTGCCGACCGAGCAGGCGAACCCAGTCGGCATGGCCGCGGGCCCGGACGGCGCGCTGTGGTTCGTCGAGATCGGCGCGGGACAGATCGGCCGCATCACGGTCGACGGCACCATCGAGGAGTTCCCGCTGCCGGATCGCGGTGCGCGTCCGCACGCGATCATCGCGGGACCCGATGGGGCGCTGTGGTTCACGCAATGGGGGAGCTCCCGGCTCGGGCGGATCACCACCGCCGGGGAGATCAGCGAACTCGACCTGCCCGGCGCGGAACCGCACGGTCTGGCGCTCGGCCCCGACGGCGCGATCTGGGTCGCGATGGAGTCGGGCGCGCTCGTCTGTGTCGAACCGGACGGACGGGAATAGTCATCCGGCCTGGCGCGCGCTCTCATCGAAAGGCTGCGCCACAAGGGAGGGGCACTACGACCGGGGAGATCGGCGTACTCGATCTGCTCGGCGCCGGACCGCATGCGCCGATGCGGACCATTCGGCCATGGCGTCCGGCGCGCTCGTCCAAGTCGGAACGGACCGAGCCCTACGGGGTGGTCAGGGCTTGGACCACCGCGCTGCCGAAGCTCAGATCGTTCGACGTGGCCAGTCGGACGTAGCTGCCGCCGGTGCGCTGGGCGGCGGTCTGCAGCGTCTCGGTGCCGCTGCCGCCGATCACGATGACATCGACGCGCACCGGGCGGTCCGGATCGGCGGCCGCCGCTATATCGGCGAGCAGCTGCGCGCCAGTCAGCGCGGAGTCGTCGTCAGGGCCGTCGGTGATCAGCAGCACCGAGTTGGTCCGGCCCTCGGCGTAGCCGGCCACCGCGCTGCGGTAGGCGGCGAGCAGCGCGGGGTAGGCCTGATCGGTCTTGGTCTCGGTGGCGCGGACGGCGGTCAGCGCGGCATCGATCGTCGCGCGCTGGCCGTCGGCGAGCGCGCCCGTGCGAGCCTGCACCCGGTACGGGTTGACGCCGTCGAGGCTCTTGCCGAAGGTCCAGACGCCGAGGCCGAAGTCCGGCGGCATGACGTTCATGGTGGAGCGCAGCGCGCCGAGCGCGTTCGCCAGCCGGGTGCTCGTGCCCTCGGCCGTCGACATGGACGACGAGACATCGAGCAACACCGTGGACTGCACACCGAGCACCGGGTGCGCGAGGGTGGCCCGCACCTTGTCCAGCGCGGCGCGGGACGCGCCGGGACCGGTCGGCGGCGGCACCGCGGTGAACCCCGCGGTGGTGAAGAACGGCGACTGTTCGGGGTTGCGCAGATAGTCGACGAAGAGTCCGGCGATCAGGTTCTGCGTCTGATCCACCCACGGCCCGGACATGAGCGCGGCGGGGTGATCGGCCACCGGCGCGGTGCCCACGGGCCGGAAGACGGCGACGCCGGGACGCCCCGCTATTTGCTGCTCGGTAGCGACTACCGCGTGGATGGCGGACTTCGCGCCCTGAGCCGGATCGGCGACCGCGGCGAGGGCGGTGGCGGTATCCGCGGCCTCCGGCGCTCCGGACGCCAAACCGGAGATCGCCGCGACCGCCTGGCCGGACTGCGCGCCGGCATCGGACAGCGGCTCCTCACCGGCTATGGCGGACCCGACCGCGACAGCGGCGGCCACCCTGGCATCGCCCGGGGGCAGCGCAAGCCGCAATCCACCCCAGCCGGGCAGGCCGATCTCGTCGAGCGAACCCTGTTGCAGGCGAGGCAGATCGCCCCACGCGATCCGCGCGCTCTCCAGTGCGGCGCGCACTTGCTCGGGCACGCCGAGCGCGACCGGGGTGCCCGCGATCGGACTCGGTTCGCCCGCAACGAGTCCCGGCACGCGCATGGTCTCGACGGCGCGCGAGGAATCCGGAATCCACAGCGCGGGTTGCGGTCCCAGCGCCGGGTTCCATTGGCCGCCCGCGCGGAATGCCTCGGCGATCTCGGCCGAGGGCCGAGCGGTCACTGTGACGCGCGCGCAGTGATCGCGCACCTGCGGCTCGGTCGCGTTGTACTTGTCGGCGATGGCGCGCACCGGCGCCTCGAGGTCGGGATCGACGGTGACGAACAGCGTCGCGGGTCCCTCGACGCAGTCGGCGGCCGCCGCGTTGTCCCGGTCCGCGGCCCGGTCACTGAACTGGAACCAGGCGAAAACCGCGGCCCCGAGTAACAGCAGAGCGACCACCGCAATAACCGGACCTTTGCTGATACCTCGAGATCTGGTCCCGCTGCGATGAGTGCCCACGGCGGATCAGTGTATGGTCACCGCCAGTTCGCCCGCCCGGCGAGTCCACCAGTTCGGCGGGCGACGCACGCGAGCCGCCGACGCTGTCGTACGTCGGCGGCTCGCGGCGGTCATTCGCGGATCATCCGCCCGCGGTCGAACTCGTGCCCACCCCACACGCCGGACTGGCCGGTCTCCGCGGCGAAATCGGCGCAGGCCACTCGGATGGGGCAGCTCGCGCAGATGGCCCGCGCGTAGTCGAAGTCCTGGGACGGGTAGGGGAACCAGGCTTCGTGATTCGGGTCACCACGGCACGCGGCCCGGTGCCACCCTCGGGTGTCCGAGAGCGGCAGCAGGTCGGCGAGCGTCGACTCGGTCCCGGTCGGTGCTGTTCGGACGGTCATTGATCCTTACTCCTCTCTCGGTTCTCAGGCGCTCGCCAGTTGCTTCCAGATCTGGCGCTGCCGTTTGGCCAGGTGATCGGGCGCCTTCGGCTCCCACAGCAGTCGCATGCCCGCCTCTTCGGGCGTGCGGTCGGCCTTGAGCGTGTTGCACGGGGCGCAGGCCGCGATCAGGTTGCTCCAGGTGTTGGGCCCGCCGCGGCTGCGCGGCCGGATGTGGTCGACGGTGCGGGCCCACCCGGCGCAGTAGCCGCACCGCTGCGCGTCGCGTCGCAGCACGCCCGCCAGGGTGGCGCGACTCTCGTCGTGCACCCGGGTGGTGTGCTCGATGTACACGTAGCGCAGCAAGCGGATGGTCTCCGGCAGCGCGATCTCCATATGCCGCGACCGGACCGGGAAGTACGGCTCCCTGTCGGCGACAGATTCGGCGGCGCCGCTGATCAGCAGCACCACGGCGCGTTCGGCGGCGACCTCGTCGAGCGCATCGTAGGAGGCGTTGAGGACGAGGACGCCCGTGTGTATCCAGTTGTCGGCGGTCACCGCCGCCGGATCGGCGGCACGGCGGAACATCATGGGGATCACCATGTTTCGTGGAGGAAGTGGAAGATTCGGCGGAGCGCGGCGCGGCGCTCTCGATGCGGGAACCGGTGGGGTCAGCGACCGGCCGGGAGGTGGCCTGCCGCGCCGCCGTCGCCGCGCGACGGCTGTTCGTTCTCGACGATCGAGAACCGCTGTACGGCTTTGCTGTTCGCCGAATACCCGATCATCGGATGCACGGGCCACCTCCTCCTTCCAGGTACTCGTCGGATCGCCCCGCCGATCGGGGCGATCATCGTGGAATCACATGGTGGCACAGGGAACCCGCGTTTGTCGGGTCATTTTTTTCGGGCGGTGCGAGCCTTCAGACCGCGTGCAACGCGGCCGCGCCGAAGGACACGTCGAACCGGTCGCACCAGATCGAGACGCTGGTCAGGACGGTGAGATCGACATCGGCCGGTATGGCGTAATTCTGGCTGCCCCTGTTGCCTTTGAGCTGGCCGAGATCGGTGTGGCGACCGTCGTCGAAGACGCCCCAGCCCGCCCTGCCTTCCAGCACCGGTGCGTCGGTGAGCCAGACGTGCAGGTCGGGTCCGTCGGAGGTGTCCAGATCCGCCAGGCGCAACACCCGGCTGCCGTCGGCCAGCTGGAGGACGCTGACGGTGCCCGACGTGCCGTGCTCATGGGAGATGAAGGTGCCCGTGGCAAGTGCGCGCGGCGGCTGCGACCCCGGGTCGATCTGGGGCATGCTGCCGGGTGGCGCGACCACGGTAGGGGCCGCCTCGTCGACGGTGGTGTCCGTGACGAGCCGCCATGGCTCGAAGAAGGCGAGCGCCGCGCCGAGCACGAGCACGATCAGGACCGTGAGCACCCAGGTGAGCGGGGAGCGGGCGATCGCGCGCATCGACGCCATGACTGTCCTTCCTGTCGTGCGGGCGCGGCATGGCGCCCTGCTTCCATCTCGAGAACGCAGCCGAATCGCGCCCCTGTTCATCATCACCGAACAGGGGCGCGTCGTTGACCGGTTTCACCCGAGCGGAGTGTGTCCGAGCAGAACGTGTCCGCTGAACAGGGTCTGCTTGGCCCGCGGCAGCGGATGGAACAGGCAGCCGTGCACGTCGCGGTAGCGCATCTCCAGCTCGCTGCTGCGCGAGTAGCCGACGCCGCCGACCGTCTCGATGGCCAGTCGCACGGTCTCGATCACCGCGTCCGCCGCGACGGTTTTGCGGCTGAGGGTGCGCGCCGCGTAGGCGTCGGTGTTGGCGAACCCGAGGTTCTCCGAGCCGGCGAACATGGCCTCCACCAGATCGGCCGCGGTGGTGTGGGCATTGGACAGCTCACCGGCCAGCTGCACGATGTGCGGATCGCCGCGCCCGGCCACCAGATCGAGCGCGGTGCGCACCGCGCCGTCGGCGATGCCGAGGTACGCGGCGAGGACCAGCGGCATCGCCGCGCCGATCACCACGTTCAGCAGCGGCGGCCAGACCTCGGCGGGCCGGATCAGGGAGATGGCGGCATCCGGCACGAACACGCCGTCCAGCACCACCGTGTGCGAGCCGGTCGCACGCAAACCCAAAGTGTCCCAGGTCTTCTCGATGTTCACCCCGGGCGCCTGCATCGGTATCGCGCAGTGCAGCACCTGCGGGCCTTCCGGTCCGTCCTCGTAGCGCACGCTGGTGACGAGCACGGTGCCGACCTCGCAGCCGCTGGCGGGCGCCTTGCGGGCGTGCACCAGATAGCCGCCGTCGACCCGCTCGGCGCGGCCGTTGGAGCCCACCCAGTCCGAGGCGCCGGTGCTGACCAGCAGCGCGCCGTCGACCACCTTCTGGAACAGCGCGGTGGCGTCGGCGCCGTGCTTGTGCCGCCACACCTGGGTGGCGACCAGGTGCGCGTGCATGGCGAACGCCACCGCGGTGGACGGATCGTGGCGGCCGAGCTCGCGCAATATCTCGCCCATGTCGCGGTGCGTGGCGCCTCCGCCGCCGTGCTCGGTGGGCACCAAGGCGGCCGAGAGGCCCGCGCTGCGCAACAGGTCGAAGGCGGCCACGGAGATCTCGCCGGTGCGGTCGCGGTCGGCGACCTCGGCGCGCAGGGTCTCGCCGATCGAACGGGTGCGCTCGATCCAGTCGGCGGTCGTCATGACATCGGGGGTAGCGGTAGTGGTCATGTTTCGAAGCTACGAAGCCACGCGATAACCGAATAGTGCAGAAAGTGGACTGACCCGGTCCACGAGAAGGACCACGGAATCGCGAGGTGCGGCGTGACGACAACGACGGCGGGCTACGGCCAGTACTGCCCGATAGCTCGGGCCCTCGACCTGATCGGTGAGCGATGGTCGCTGCTCATCCTGCGCGACCTGCTGCTCGGCAGCACCCGCTTCAACGACCTCGCCCGCGGCCTGCCCGGGCTGTCGCGCACCCTGCTCACCAAGCGGCTGCGCCAGTTCGAGCGCGCGGGCCTGATCGAGAAGATCGGCGGCCGGTATCTGATGACCGAGGCGGGACGCGACCTGGAGCCGATCCTGTTCGGCCTCGGCGCCTGGGGCGCGCGCTGGACCTTCGGCGAACCCGACCCGGACGAACTCGACGCCGACCTGCTCGTCTGGTGGATGCACACCCGCCTGGACACCTCCTCGTTCCCCGGGGTCCGGCAGGTGCTCGCGGTGCGGTTCGACGACGATCCGCGCCGCTACTGGATCGTTGTCGAACGCGGGGCGCCCTCGGTGTGCTTCACCGATCCCGGCTATCCGGTCGATGTCACCATTCGCTCCGACGTCAGCTCGCTCTACCAGGTGTGGCTCGGCCGCATCCCGGTCTTGCACGCGCTGCGCACCGGTCGGCTCGAATTCACCGGCCCGACGGTGCTGACCCGCCGGATGCCTGCCGTCCTGCAACTGAGCCCCGTTGCGCCGTACTCGGATTCGCGCGCCGAATTGTCCTCGATGTCGGCCTGAACGGGGAGCGCGGTGGGCTAGGGATTCCGCGCGATATCGACGCGGATGGAATCGCTGTCCTTGATGACGAACACCCGATCCTGCTTGGCTTTCCACTGCTGCGGGAGCAGGTAATAGCGGTCCGAGGTGCGGATGAGCAGCCACAGTCCGCTGTAGACGTATCGGTATTTCTCGTTGGGCGCGGTCATCTCGCCGACCTGGGTGCCCGCGCCTTCGATGCCGAGACGGTCGACGCTGAACACGACGATGGCGGGGCGGTCGATGAAATGCGCTGCTTCCTGGTGCAGAGCGTCGTCCGTGCCTTTGCGCTCCGCGAAGGCGGCGGCGGCCCAGACGTAGCCGATCATGGCGACCGCGACGAGCGCGATTGTTCTGACCTGCATCACCGTCCGGCTCGGCCGCCGGATGCCGAGCGCGGCCGGGTACCGCCACAGCAGCCAGGTCGCATAGCCGATCATCGCCGCGCCCGCGATCAGCAAGAACGGAGCCTCTTCCGCGAGCGGGCCGGCGAACCGTGTCGGTATCGAGGTGAGTACGGCGACCGCGGCGACGAACAGCGTGCCCGCCGCGGCGGACAAGCGGACGTACCACCGCAGGGTGGTGCGCGGACGTCCACTTTTGAGGGCGTGCCAGACCGGCAGCTTCCGGACGGCGAGCAAGGCGAGGATCCAGAACAGGGTGGACAGCAGCGGCAGGAACATCGCTCCGACGCTGAACAGGACGTAGTCCTGTGTCGTGAATCCGAGCGTTCCTGCGGATACGCCGAAGTGTCCGAAGAAAGCCCGGCTGTACGCCCAGCCGAAGTAATAGAGCACGCCGGTGACGAATGCCACCTGCGAGGCGATGGCGCCGAGCAGGGGAAGCAGCGCGAAGGCGCGCGCGTCGCTCGCCGCGGTCACTGGGTTGGCTGGGGTATGAGCGTGGTAGGGGGCGCGACCTTATCGGTCGTCTTTCCTGGGGGAGACGGCTGGACCGTCGTCGGTGGTCCGACGGTGGGGACGGTCGTCGTCGGTCGAACGATGGGTGGGGCGGTGTTCGGAATCAGGCCCGTCGACGCGGTCGCGGGCGGCGTCGGCGCGGGAACGGTCGTGACTGTCTGTTCGGGGGAGACGGCCGTCGTCCGCGACGTGGTCGTGTCACGGTCTCCGGTGTCCTCGTCCGCACACCCGCTCGCGCCGAGAGCCAGCGCCAGCAGCGCCACAGCGATGCCATATCCGGTACGCACGATCGGAAATCCCCTCGTCGTCCGACCCACAACCTGCTCCGAAATTGTGGCACGGCACCCGACCCGTCCGGGACCGTTCGCCAAGATCGAATCCCGCCGGGACCACGACACGACGGTCCCGGCGGGCCGTCCGGCTACAGGTTGCCGACCACGTGCTCCAGTCGCCGCGCGACCAGTTCCCGCGCCTGCTCACGCAGGGCGGGCCGGTACCCGCTCGGGTAGACGGGATCGCCGGGGGCGTAGTTCTTCAGCACTTCCTTGGCGAGGGTGATCTTGTGGACCTCGGTGGGCCCGTCGGCGATCGCCATGACCTCGGCGTAGTTCATCATGTCGACGAACGGCAGGTCCTCGCTGACGCCGATGGCGCCGTGCAGGTGCAGCGCGCGCTGGGCGATGTCGTGCATGACCTTGGGCATGGCCACCTTGATGGCGGCGATGTCCTTGCGCACCTTCAGATAGTCCTGTTCCTTGTCGATGCGCCAGGCGGTGCGCAGCACCAGCAGCCGGAACTGTTCCATCTCGATCCAGCTGTCGGCGATGCGCTCCTGGGTCATCTGCAAGCCGCCGAGCGGACCCTTGCGCATCTGCCGTGACACCGCGCGCTCGCACATCATGTCGAAAGCCTTGCGCACCAACGCGACCGTGCGCATGGCGTGATGCACCCGGCCGCCGCCGAGGCGGGTCTGGGCGACGATGAAACCCTGGCCCTCGGCGCCGAGCAGGTGGTCGGCGGGGACTCGCACGTCGGTGAAGCGCAGATGGCCCTCGTGCTCGCTGAAGCCGTGCACGTGGAAGTTCTTGACGATCTCGAGGCCGGGCGCGTCCGCGGGCACGATGAACATCGACATGCCCTGGTACGGGCTGACGTCCGGGTTGGTGACGACCATGACGATGTGGAAGCTCGCGAACTGCGCGTTGGAGTTGAACCACTTCTCGCCGTTGATCACCCAGTGGTCGCCGTCGCGCACCGCGCGGGTACGGAAGAGCGTCGGGTCCGAGCCACCAGTGGGTTCGGTCATCACGTAACAGGAGCCGATCTCACCGGCCAGCAGCGGCTCCAGGTACTTCGCCTTCTGCTCCGGGGTGCCGTAGTGCGCCAGGATCTCGGCGTTACCGGAATCCGGTGCCTGGCAACCGAATACCGACGGTGCCCAGACCGAGGTGCCGAGCACCTCGTTGAGCAGCGCCAGCTTCATCTGACCGTAGCCCTGGCCGCCGAGTTCGGGGCCGAGGTGGCAGGCCCACAGGCCCTGTTCCTTCACCTTCTCCTTGAGCGGCCGCATCAGCGCCATGGCTTCGGTGTTGCTGCGGTCGTAGGGATTCGGGTAGAGCAGGTCGAGCGGCTCCACCTCGGTGCGGACGAACTCGGCGGCCCAGTCCAGCTTGTGCTGGAACTCCGGGTCGGTTTCGAAATCCCAAGCCATGATCAGCCTTTCGTGTTGTGATCGGTGACGACACCGTCCAGGACGGTGGTGGCGAGCAGTTCCGCGATCTCGCCGGGGGAGCGGCCGCCGTGCGGGCGATACCAGAAGGTCACCATGTTCAGCATGCCGAGCACGCTGTTGGTGATCACGTGGTCGGCGGTGCGCAGCAGGCCCGCGGAGTATCCCGCGTCGAGCACCTGCTGCCAGTGCGACTGAATCCGGTCGCGCAGCTCCTGAAGCTGCGCGCCCCGCTCACCGGTCAGCGCGCTCACATCGCGCAACTGGATGGCGACCTCGCGGCGGTGTTCGACGATCAGTTCGACGTGACTGTGCATCAGCTCGCGCAGCTTGGTGATCGGGTCGTCGTCGCCGCCCGTGATGCGCTCGGCCTCGGCGAGCATGAGCTGGGTGTAGTCGCGCAGGATCTGCCAGAGCAGCTCCTCCTTGGACCCGATGTGGTAGTACAGCGCCCCGCGTTGCACATCGGCGCGGTCGCCGATCTCGGCGACGCCCGTCCCGTGAAAACCCTTCTCCGCGAACAGTTCCACGGCGGCGCGAACGATGCGATCGCGTGTGTCGCCGGCCGTCGATTCCGAGGCGGGCGGGCGTCCGCGACGACGCGTGAGGCCGCTCATCGCCACGGATCCAGGATGGTCTTGCAGACCTTGTCGGCGCGGTCGGCGAACATGCGGTAGGCGGCGGGCCCCTCCGACATCGGCAACCGGTGCGAGACCACCGCTTCCGGGCGCAGTCTGCCCGCGGCGGTGAGTTTCAGCAGCGCCGGCAGTTCGTACTGGACCGAGCACAGCCCGATGTGGAACTCGAGTTCCTTGACCTGCGCGAGCGGCAGGTGGAACGGGTAGGCCCGATTCTGGCTGACACCGACGACGCTGACCCGCCCGCGGTGCCCGACCACGCTCGTCGCCAGTGCGATGGTCGCGTCGGCGCCGACCGCCTCGAGCGCGACATCGGCTCCGCCGCCGAGCATCTCGCGCACGGCCTGCTTCGGATCATCGGATTCGACCGGTTCCGCGCCCAGCTCGGCCGCCCTGGCGCGCCGGTCCGAGACCAGGTCGATGCCGAGCACCCGGGCGGCGCCCATGGCGAAGGCGGACTGCACCGCCATCAATCCGACCGGGCCCAATCCGATCACCACCACGGTGTCGCCCGGCGCGACGCGCGCCCGCCGGGCGGCGTACCAGGCGGTGGGGGCGTTGTCGGTCAACACGATCGCCGCTTCGTCGCCGATCGCGTCGGGCAGCCGCACCAGATTCCCCGTGGCGTGCGGTACCGCGAGCAGCTGCGCCTGCGCCCCCGGCAGCGAACCGCCGAGCCCGTAGCAGGCGTCGACCGGAAGCGGCTGCCGCTCGCACGCCGCGACGATGCCCGCCCGGCAGCGCCCGCAGCGGTCGCAGCCCGCCGAAGCGGGTACGAGCACCCGGTCGCCGACCGCGAGACCGTGCGCCTCGGGGCCGAGCTCCACGATCTCGCCGACCGCCTCGTGGCCGACGCCGTAGCCGGTGCCGGGCGTGAATCCGTGGCCCGCGTAGATGTGCAGGTCGCTGCCGCAGATTCCGGCCGCGGTGACTCGCACGATCGCCCCGTCCCGGCCGGGCAGCGTCGGGTCGTCGGTCTCGCCGAACGAGATCGCGTGCGGCCCGGCGTAGGTGAGTGCTTTCACAGGTGTGTCCCTTCGATGGTGAGCGTGTGCGCTGTGTCGGTCATCGCCAGCCGCCGTCGAGCGCGAGGGTGGCCCCGGTGCAGAAGGACGACGCGTCGGTGGCGAAGTACAGTGCGGCGCCGACGATTTCGTTCGGCCTGCCGACCCGGCCCAAGGCGTTGTGCTCGGTGAGCGCGGCGCGCAGCTCGTCGGGCCAGGCCTTGGCGATGTCGGTCTCGAACGGTCCGCACTGGATCGCGTTCACCCGCACCTTCGGCCCGTAGGTCTGCGCCAGACCCGCGGTGAGCGCGTTGAGTCCGGCCTTGGCCGCCGCATAGGGCACTGCGAGCGGTTCCGGCCGCGCGGCCTCGATGGAGGAGATGTTGACGATGCTGCCGCCCTCGCCCGCCGCCATCCTGGTCGCGACGAGCGCGGAGAGCCGGAACGGGCCCTTGAGGTTGACGCCGATGATCTTGTCGAACATCGCCTCGCTCACCTGGTCGAGGCTGGGATACAGCAGGGACATGCCCGCGTTGTTCACCAGCACGTCGACCCGGCCGAACTCCGCGTAGGCGGACTCGACGAGCGCGTCGCACCGGTCCCACTCGCTGACGTTGCAGGCGACCGGGAGCGCCCGGCGGCCGTGCGCGTTCTGCACCTCGTCGGCCAGCGCGACGCAGCCCTCCAGTCGACGGCCCGCGATGACGACGTCTGCTCCCGCGGCGGCGAAGGCGAGCACCATCTCCCGGCCCAGACCCCGGCTGCCGCCGGTGACCAGAACGACCTTGTCGGTGAGCGACATGGGCGCCCCTCTCGCAGCTGAAATGTTCCGATCAGTACATTAATTGCGGTGAGCGTTAGGATCAAGGGGTTGTTCGGCCGACCGCCGACACCGCGTGACGCGCCGATCGATCGACCCCGATCCACGGCGTGGCGAAATATCGCGAGCAGCCCTGGCGTTCACCCGACGCACTCGGCGTGCGCTGGCCCTCCGCAGGGAATGGGCCTACCGGCGGGTAACCTAAAACCCGTCTTTTCCACCCGGCTTTCTCAGAAGTGAGGCAGTAGATGACAGAGCGGATTCAGGTCGGCGGGCTCCAGGTGGCCAGCGTTCTCCACGAGTTCGTCGAGAACGAGGCGCTTCCCGGTACCGGCGTAGATTCCGCCGCGTTCTGGGCGGGCGCCGAGCAGGTGATCAACGACCTCGCTCCGCGCAACCGCGCCCTGCTGGCCGAGCGCGACGCGATCCAGGGCAAGCTCGACGCCTGGCACGCGGAGCACCCCGGCGCGAACTACGACAAGGCCGCCTACAAGAGCTACCTGACCGACATCGGCTACCTGCGCCCCGAGCCTGCCGACTTCCAGATCGAGACCGAGAACGTGGACGCGGAGATCGCGGTCACCGCCGGTCCGCAGCTGGTGGTCCCGGTCATGAACGCGCGCTTCGCGATCAACGCCGCCAACGCCCGCTGGGGCTCGCTCTACGATGCGCTCTACGGCACCGACGCCATCTCCGAGGCGAACGGCGCGGAGAAGGGCACCGGCTACAACAAGGTGCGCGGCGACAAGGTCATCGAGTGGGCGCGCAACTTCCTCGACGACTCCGTCACCCTGATCACCGGTTCGCACATCGGCTCCACCTCCTACAAGATCGTCGACGGCGAGCTGGAGGTCGGTCTCGAGGACGGCACCGAGATCGGTCTGGCCGACCCCTCGCAGCTGGTCGGCTACCTCGGTGACCCGGCTTCGCCGAGCTCGGTGCTGTTGAAGCACAACGGCCTGCACATCGAGATCCAGATCGACCCGAGCTCGCCCATCGGCAGCACCGACACCGCGGGCGTCAAGGACGTCGTGCTGGAGTCCGCGGTCACCACGATCATGGACTTCGAGGACTCGGTCGCCGCGGTCGACGCCGAGGACAAGGTCCTCTGCTACCACAACTGGCTCGGCCTGATGAAGGGCACGCTCGCCGAGAAGGTCACCAAGGGCGACAAGACCTTCACCCGCACCATGAACCCGGACCGCGTCTACACCGCGCTGGACGGTTCCGAGCTGGCGCTGCACGGCCGTTCGCTGCTGTTCGTACGCAACGTCGGCCACCTGATGACCTCCGACGCCATCCTCGACGCCGAGGGCAACGAGGTGCCCGAGGGCATCATGGACGGCCTGATCACCTCGCTGATCGCCAAGCACTCGCTCAACGGCGACACCGAGCTGAAGAACAGCCGCACCGGCTCGGTCTACATCGTGAAGCCGAAGATGCACGGCCCCGACGAGGTCGCCTTCGCCAACGAGCTGTTCGGCCGCGTCGAGGACGTCATCGGCCTGGACCGCAACACCCTCAAGGTCGGCATCATGGACGAGGAGCGCCGCACCACGGTGAACCTCAAGGCCTGCATCCAGGCGGCCAAGGAGCGGGTCGTGTTCATCAACACCGGCTTCCTCGACCGCACCGGCGACGAGATCCACACCTCCATGGAGGCCGGGCCGATGGTCCGCAAGGCCGACATGAAGGCCCAGCAGTGGATCCTGTCCTACGAGGACTGGAACGTCGACACCGGCCTGACCGCGGGCCTGCCCGGCAAGGCGCAGATCGGCAAGGGCATGTGGGCCATGCCGGACCTGATGGCCGACATGCTGGTTCAGAAGATCGGCCACCCGAAGGCGGGCGCCAACACCGCGTGGGTGCCCTCGCCGACCGCCGCCACCCTGCACGCCACCCACTACCACCTGGTGGACGTGTTCAAGCGGCAGGCCGAGATCGCCAAGGGCGGTCGCCGCGCCACCGTCGACCAGATCCTGGAGATCCCCGTGGCCGCCGAGCCCACCTGGACCGCCGAGGAGAAGCAGCAGGAGCTCGACAACAACTCGCAGTCCATCCTCGGCTACGTGGTGCGCTGGATCGACCAGGGCGTCGGCTGCTCCAAGGTGCCCGACATCAAGGACGTCGGGCTCATGGAAGACCGCGCGACCCTGCGCATCTCGAGCCAGCTGATGGCGAACTGGCTGCGCCACGGCATCGTCACCGCCGACGAGGTGGTGGCCAGCCTGGAGCGGATGGCCCCGGTCGTCGACCGCCAGAACGCGGGCGACCCGAACTACCGCGCGATGGCCGCGGACTTCGCGGGCAGCATCGCCTTCCAGGCCGCCAAGGAACTGATCCTGGAGGGCACCAAGCAGCCCAACGGCTACACCGAGCCCATCCTGCACCGCCGCCGCCGCGAGGCCAAGGCGCTGGCTTGCGTGTAATACGCTGAGCGACGAACGAATCCCCCGGTCGACCGAGTCGGCCGGGGGATTCGTGCGTTACAGAGCCGGTGCGAGAGCCTTGCTTCGGGCAGCACCGAGCGGTCGGGCTCGCCCGAGCGCTGACGACAACCGGCCGGTCGATGACGTCGACGAGTTCGTCCATAATTGCGAACGGCTGTCGAGGACGGCGAACATCGACCCCACCCGGCTGTATCGGAACCTCGACTCTCCTGCGTTGGACACAGCCGAGTGACGAATTCCCCCGATTCACAGCCTCGCGGCGGGGGCGCCGCGGCGCCGTGGGCGCAGCTGGTACAGGCGGTACCAGGCCAGTGCCAGGAAGACGATGCCCAGGACAGCGACGATTCCCATGTCGGCGAACCACGTTCCGAGGGAATGTTTCCACAGCGGGTCGGCGGCGCCGTCATGCGGTGAGAGGGTGTCGAGGTCGAGCGTGGCTGCTCCCGCGGCGAACCCCCACCGAGACGGCGATATGTAGGACAGTTGTTCCAGGAAGAATGTGCCGGGGAGCCGCACCAGCCCGCCAGTGAGCACCAGTTGCGCCATCGACAGCACGATCAGCAGCGGCAGCGTCTTCTCCGAGGTGTTCACCGAGACCGAGACCAGCAAGCCCAGCGCCAGCGACGTGATACCGAGCAGCGCCATCGCCAGGATCAGCTCCACCTCGACCGAGGTGAACAGCCCTGTGGGCGGCATATCCACGCCAATGGTGCCGATCAAGACCAACACCACCGCCTGAATGGTGGTGATCACCCCCAGCACCAGCATTTTCGACATCAGATAGACGCCCGCCGACAGGCCTGCCGCGCGTTCTCTTCGGTAGATCGTCTGCTCCTTGACGATCTCGCGAATCGAGTTGCCGGTGCCGACGAAGCATGCGGCGAACGCCAAGATCATGAGCTTGGTCGGTGCGTCGATGTTGGTTCCCGGCTCCCCGGCGAACCCCTGGCCCGGCGGCACCGCGGCGATCAAGCCACCCAGCAGCACGGGCATCACGCCGAGCAGCGCCAGATAACTTCGGTCCGAGGCGATGACCGCCAGGTATCGACGGCACAACGTACTGAGCTGACTGAGCTTGGACTGCGGCGCGGGCGGCGGCACCGGTGGGCGCACCTGCGCCGGGCCGATCTCGTCGGTCAGTCCGACCGCCACGTACTGCTGGAAATACGACGACTCCCGGAACTCGCCGGCCCAGTCGCGGTCGGCCTCGCGATCGAATGCCTGGAACACCTCGGCCCAGGTGCGCTGCCCGAAGTGCCGCAACCCCTGCGCGGGTGGACCGTAGTAGGCCAGCTTGCCGCCGGGCACCAGGACCAGCAGGCGGTCGCAGGAATCGAGATTGGCCACGCTGTGCGTCACCACGATGACGGTCCGCCCGTCGTGCGCGAGTTCGGACAGCATTTCCATGACCGTTTTGTCCAGGCCCGGGTCGAGGCCGGAGGTCGGTTCGTCGAGGAACAACAGCGACGGCTTGGTCAGCAACTCCAGCGCGACGTTCACGCGTTTGCGCTGTCCGCCCGAGAGCCTGTCGATGCGGGTCTCGGCATGTTGCGCCAAGCCGAGTTCCTCGAGGACCTCGTCGACCCGCTGCTCGCGCTCCTCCTTACGCGTGTCGCCGGGGAAGCGCAGTTCGGCCGCGTAGAGCAGCGCGCGCCGGGTCTGCAGCTGGTTGTGCAGGATGTCCTCCTGAGGGACCAGCCCGATTCGATGCCGGAGCTCGTCGTAATTGGTGTACAGGTCGCGTCCGTCGTAGCGGACCGTCCCCTCGGTCGCAGGCCGCAACCCGGTGATCGCGCCGAGCAGCGTCGACTTACCCGCCCCAGAAGGCCCGATGACGCCGACGAGCGAGCGATGCGGGATGGGGAAGCCCACCCCGTCCATGATCACCTTGCCCTCCGGCGTCCGCACGATGAGGTTCTGCACCGAGACCGACACGTCACCGGTGTCGACGAACTCGCGCAGTTCGTCGCCGACCAGCCGGAACGTGGTGTGTCCCATGCCGATCGAATCGGCTTCGACAAGCTCGGCGATCTCGACCCTGGCGCCGTTGACGTAGGTGCCGTTGTGGCTGTCGAGGTCGACGATCCGGTACTTGCCTTCGCCGATCACCTGCAGCTCGGCGTGGTGACGCGAGACCATGAGGTCGGGCACGACGATGTCGTTGTCGGCAGCGCGGCCGATCCGAAGCGAGCCCGACGTGATCTGGACTACCGCGCTGGGGTGGGCCGCCGGAGGTGCCGATCGCGAGACTCGCCGGGGCAGGCCCGGTTCGAACTTCGTGACGGTTGGTTCGTCGTGGAGCCGGTAGCCGGGATCGGGGACGACCATCGTGTCGCCACCACCATCGCCATCGGATTCGTGAGCGGGTGGCGCTTCCACCGAGCAGGTCAGCTGCTCCCCATCCTTGGCGTGGCCCAGCTGGAACGTCTCGTCTCGGTCGATCACCATTCGCTCGACGCGGTGACCGTCGAAAAAGGTGCCGTTGAGGCTGCCCGCGTCCTCTATTTCCCAACCGTCCGAGCCCCGCTCCAGAACGGCGTGCAACGAAGATACGCGCGGATCGGTCACAACAATGTCGGCCGTCGGATCGCGACCGACATTGTATGCGCCTCCGGCGCGCAGCCGATAGACGCGTTCCCTCGTCTGCACCACCAGAACGGGTGCGTCGGGGAATTCGATGGAGGACTGGTCATCCGCCATGAAGGGAGTATACGACGGACCCGCAGGGCCGCCGCAAGAGTCGATCGACCCGTGATCTCGCGGCCGCCGGTCTCGTGCGCCCGTACTCGCCGACCGATCAAAGACGTGTTTACCAGCGCAAATAGGCCCCCATCGTGCAACGGCAAGCGCGTCAGGACCGGTGGAACCCGGCGGTCGGCGCCTCGACAGGGCCGCTCTGCCGCGGTCGGGCGAAATGCGTCTTCGCTGTTCGAATTCGATCACGGCGAAACGGCTTCGTCGTCGACCCCGCGGTCCGATGTACTCCATTCGGCGGTGCAAGCGAACTTCTCATATTCGGCGTGACGCGATGGCATTTGTGCAGATGATTCATGTGTAAGAATTCGACCATTTCGGAGCGCTCGGGTACTGCTCGAGCGCGCATCCCCTGACGAGCCATGAGGCGAAGCGAATGCGAGCGACAGTTCACGAGAAGTTCGGACCCCCGGACGTGCTGTCCCTTCGCGAGGTCGATCGACCAGTACCGGGACGGGGTGATGTCCTGATCGAGGTGCATGCCACGACGGTGACCGCGGCCGAGATTCTGATGCGGCGGGGACGACCACTGTGGGGCCGGGTCGTCCTGGGACTGAGCCGCCCACGCAGGAAGCTCCGGATACCGGGGTTGGAACTGTCCGGAGAGATCGTGGCCGTCGGCGCGGACGTCGAACGATTCGTGCCGGGCGACCAGGTATTCGGATTCACCGGCTTCGGCGCCGGGGCATGCGCGGAGTACAAATGCATGCCGGAAACGGCATCCTTGGAACTCAAACCGGCCAACACGACCTACGAGCAGGCCGCCGCCGCGGTCGACGGTGCGACGACGGCGTTGTACTTCCTTCGCGATATCGCGCGCGTCCGAATGGGGCAGCACGTTCTGATCAACGGTGCATCGGGAAGCATCGGGACCTATGCGGTGCAGCTGGCGAAGCGCTTCGGCGCCGAAGTCACCGCGGTCTGCAGCGCCAAGAACGCGGAGCTGGTCGCGTCGTTGGGCGCCGACCACGTGATCGACTATGCCACAGATGATTTCACGACGCGGCGCAACACCTACGACGTCATCTTCGACACGGTGACCGCGAGCTCGTTCGGACGATGCCGAGACGCCTTGACGCGCACCGGCTGCTACGTCCCGACAACCCGACTGCGGAACTGGGTGCTCGCCGGATGGACCGCGTTGCGTGGCGGCCGGAAGGTACGGCCTGGCATGTCGATCGAGAAGCGCGCTGCTCTGGCCTTCGTCAAAGAGCTCATCGAAGACGAACAGCTGCGCATCGTCATCGACCGCAACTATCGGTGGGATCAGGTCGTCGAAGCTCACCGATACGTCGAGACCGGGCACAAACGCGGCAACGTCACGATCTCGATCACCGCCGAGACCTGACGCAGATCTGTCGCAGGTGTGGTCACCAAACGACGGTGACGGTGGTGTCGGCTGCGCATTTCGATGGTGATCGCCCCCCGGCACTCGCCGTGCAGCTCTGGTGGACGGCGCGGTGGCGAATTGCCGGTGGATTCGGCATATTCGAGCTGCGGCGCAAGCGGAAACCCCACACGCTCAACGAACCGGCGAGACTCAGGTAGAGGAAGTGGGCGACGTAGACCAACGAGCCGTAGTCGCGTGACCAGCTCCGCACCCTCAGCAGCGCGGCGATCCCCGCGCCGATCAGCAGGACGCCCAGAACGAGCGCGGGTGCTCCGAGCGGGGCGATATCGTCCTTGCAGCCGCGCGAATTCGGCGCGGGGAAGTTTCCGTCGCCCTTCTTTTCCTGGCGGAGATCGGTGGCGGCAGGCGTATTCGATTGCGGGGGAAATGATTTCGTCGGATTCGACACGATCAACTCTTTCCGGATCCTTCGACATCGAACAGCGGATTGTCCCGACCGACCGGATCGTCGAAGCGCCAGTCGCTTGCGGCGGGCGCGCGAGCGGAGCGGCCGGGGGCGATGGTCATCGACTCGTGGCCGAGCGCGCCCTGTTCGGCGACAGTCCGCGGCTGCTCGGCCAGGCTCAGCGCCGTGCGGGTCCACGACGTATCGGGCAGCGTGCGCCAGCCGACGCCGATCTCGGAAGTCGCAGGCAGCAGATCCAGGGGAGTCGCGAGCTCGTCGGCGATCTCGATTGTCGTCGTCATTTCTTTCCTCCGTACGCGGCGGATGCCCGGCGCCCGGGTTGCGTGGCGGCGGTCACGGATGGCGGGCCTTCGAGTCGTGGCTGCGTTGTCGATGGCCATCGGATCGGCAGAGGGCGTGGGCTCCTTCGCCGACGCCTACGATCAGAGTCGATGCCGGAACGGTAGACCTGCGCGCAGCTCGCGCCATAGTCTCGAGGCAACGAAGTCCATGCGGATGTTTGTCACCGGCGACAGCGCTATGCCGGGTCCCGGCGCAATGCCGCCGCCCCGTACCACTGGCACGCCAGCAACGCCATCTCGACCTCGAGCCGGTCCTCGTCCATCGGTCGACCCCGTCGCGCCACCGCTCGCGCTACCCGGTATTTCACGGAATTGGAGTGCAGGTTCAACTCCGCGGCAGCCGCCTTGTAGCTCGATCCGGTGCGCAGGAACACCCGCAAGGTCTCCCGTAACCGCTCGTCGTTGTCGTTGTCGGCGGCCAGATCGCCGAGTACGTCGCTCACCCATTCCCGCGCTTCCGCGATGTCGCCGCACAGCAGGGCCGCGGCCGACAGTCCCGGATCGGTCGCGGAGAACACCGCCGGATGGTCCGTGCCGCGTGCGAGCGCGACCGCGCGCGCGGCCTGAGCGTGTCGATGTGACCGGCGGAAACCCGCGACCCCGGCGCCGGGCGTGCCGATCGCGAAGCAGGGAACGTCCGCCCGGTCGCGTGCGAACCTGCGGACGGTGCCGACCAGGTCGGCGGGAAGCGATCGGTAGGGCAGCCAGGCCCAGGCGCTGACCCGATCGGCGGCGGCGAACAGCGGACGCGCCTCGGTGTTCGCCGCTTCGGCCAGCTCCTGCACAAACCGCCGCATCCGGGGGAGCTCGTCACCGTCGGTGCTCAGCTCCGGGTACCACAACACCAGCGCGAGGTGATGCCAGCGCAGCGGATAGCGGATCGACACGGTCGCCGCGTCGATATCGATGGCGCTCATCCCGGTCAGCACTTCGCGGACCTCCAGAGCACGGAGGCTGTTCTGGCTCTCCAGCCACTGTTCCCGCTCACCCTGGTAGGCGGCGACGACCTGCAGGGTGATCGCGTCGATGTAATCGAGCAGCGTCGTGGTGATGGTCTCCAGGACGTCGAGGCGCTGCTGCGCCGCGATGTCGGCGGCGCGCACCTCCGCGAAGACCAGTTCGCTCATCCGGCGCTGCCCGACCCAGTAGGAGCGAATCAAGGCGTTGACCGGAACATCGTGCTGGGCAAGGCGTTTGGCGTACTCGATCGCGGCGGTGGGCGCCTGGACGCGCGCGACCGGAATATCGTGGCGCAGCGCATGCACCAGTGTTTCGACATTGGCTTCCACGCTGGCGCCGAGCAGCCCCAGAGAATGCGTGTCGTCGCGCAGCTCGGCTATTTCTTTCTCGAGTTCGCGCCGGATGGTCGCGCCGATTTCGGTCACCCGCTCGTTCATCCGGGCGGCGACCCGAACAAGAGGGTGACCGAGCTCGACTGCGCCATCGCGACGAGAAGTCGTCACCCGATCATTCTATGTATCTCGCTCCGGCGCGACGCGGTCGTCCCGGAGGAGGTGATGGCCACCGGCACCGGCCGGTCGTCGTGAGTCATGCTCGCGCCCCCTCGCTGACCGGCTGTTCACTCGGCGGAGTGGGGTCGGCCGGTTCCGGCGGGGTGAAGGTGAACTGCCGCGGCAGCAGGAACGGCGTGCCGAGGAGCAGAACCCCCGCCAGAGCGATCGCTGGACGTGGCCCGGTGAGTTGCGCCAGCAGACCCCACAGCACGGTGACCACGGCGATGCCGAGGCTGGTGGTGATCGACCACGCGGCCAGCACCCGGGCGTGGCGACCGGTATCGGTGTTGTTCAACCGATGAGCGGCCAAGACAGGGTTGAAGATGCTCGCGCAGAGGATCAGCCCGAACTCGGTGACCATCACGAGCACAAGCCCGGTCAGGCCTGGCTGGATGAACGCCAGCCCGAGTGGCCAGCAGGCACGTAGCGTGCCGAAGACCCGCAACACCGTCCGTTCGCCACAGCGGGAAGCGATATGGCGGGCGAGTCGTGACCCGATCAGGCCACCGACACACGGAACAGCGAATGCCAGACCGTACTGCCAGACCGGGAACCGAAGGTGGGAGAGCATCAGCACCGACAACAGCGGCTCGGTAGCCATGATCAGCCCGTTGACCGATACCGTGTTGAAGAAGAATCCCCGCAACGTGCGGTGGGCGAGGATGTATCGCCAGCCCTCCACGATGTCGCTCCATCGGCGCGTCGCGGTCTTGCGCGGATTCGGGGGCTGCTCGGGTTGTCTGATCGCGGTGATGCCGAGCGCCGAGAGGAGGTAGCTCGTCGCATCGATGACGAGCGTGGTCACCGGCCCCAGCACCCCGATGGCCGCGCCGCCCACGGGCGGTCCGATGATCGTGGCCGACCAGGTGGTGGACTCGAAACGACTGGTGGCCACCAGAATTCCGTCGGCGGCAACGATGGTCCTGAGGTACGCGCCGCTGGCGGCCGCGAACGCGATTTTCGCCGCCGCGGCGACGATGGCGACCACCAAGAGCTGCGCGAAGGACAACACGCCCAGCCAGTAGGCGAGTGGTATGGATGCCAGCGCCGCGAATCGAATGACATCCGTGGCGATCATGATCGGCCGCTTGGCGCGAAACTCCATCCACGGCCCGAGCGGGACCGCAAGCAGCGCCCCGATCGCGAGCCCGGCCGACGACAAGGCCGCCACTTCCGCCGAGCCTGCGTGCAGGACCGTGATGGCAACGACGGAGAAGGCTCCGAACCCGAGCCCGGTCCCGTAGGCGCTGACCGCGTAGGCGGCCCACAACCACCCGAAGGCCTCGCCCAGTTTCGCCTTCCGCCCGATATACGGCACTCGCTTCGCTCCGCTTCACACCTCGTGCGACAACGCTTTGTTGCCAGGGAGATCGAAGCCGGTCGATGGGCGCTGCCACCAACAACAGAGCGAGCGGCGAGCCACAACTCGTCGTTGTGGGAGTAGGTTCTCCCGTCGTGGATCTCGATGCGGTTCGTACTTTCGTCGCTGTTGCCGAGACCGGCCAGTTCCAAGCCGCTGCCGACGATCTGGGGATCACCCAGCAGGGAGCCTCGAGGCGAGTGGCGAGCCTGGAGCGGGAGCTCGGCGTACAGCTCTTCGCGCGGACCGCCCGGGGTGCGCGGCTCACTGTCGACGGGCAAGCGGTGCTGTCTCATGCGCGTGCGCTTCTCCGCGCTGCCGAACGCGTCACAGCGGCCGTGACGCCGGGGCGAAGGGCTCTTCGGATCGACGTCGTCGGCCGCAGGATCGCGCCCTCCAACGTTCTTTACGCCTTCTACCAGCAGCATCCCGACATCGAGCTCGATGTCGTCACCCTGACCCACGCCGATGCGGCATCGGCGCTGGCCGAGATCGATGCGGGCACTCTCGACGCCACCTTCAGATCCCTACGAGGCCTTGACCTTCCGCACGGACTGCGGTCCTCGCGAGTGATCGACGACCGGCACGAGCTGCTGGTCGGCCCGCGACATCCGTTGGCGAACGCCGAGACCGTGACCTTGGCCGAGCTCACCGATCACCGCATCTGGATGCCCGGCATGTCCGACCCCGAGCCGGTCGGCTACTACCACGATCTGGCGACGGCGTTCGGGCTCACCATCGACACGATCGGGCCGAGCTTCGGCGTCGAACCGCTCCTAGCCGAAATCGCCGAGTCGGCCCAGCTCGCCACCTTCGTCGGCGAAGGCTCCCGATACCTCTGGCCGGAAAGCTATGGCCTGCGCCGAATCCCCGTCGTCGACCCGACCCCGGTCTATCCGCTCTCCGTGATCTGGCGAGCGGACAATCCGCACCCCGTCCTCGCGCACTTCCTCGAGTACCTTCAGGCCGGGTACCGGACGACATCCACCGAGGACGTATGGATCCCGGACTGGGTGCGGCCAGGATGAGGATTTCCAGGACTGCGAAAAGCCGAGCCCGAGAACGGGGCTCGGCATCCGAGGTCGCTTTCAGCTGATCAGCTGGACGGTGTCCTCGCCACGGTCGATCGCCGAGGCGTCGGTGGGGTCGCCGGAGGTGACGTGCAGGCGCCGTGACGAGTGAAGGGTTCGGCGAGCTGAGCCAGGTAGCCGACGGGATAGTCGGGTTTGGCGGCCATCCCGAGGTCGGCGCTGCTGAATTGGCGGGAGGGGTCGTAGGTGTGGGTGCGCAGCAGGTGATCCCAGATGAGCGTGAACAACCCGAAATTGACGTCGCCGATGCCCGCCCATTTCAAGTGGTGGAAGCGGTGGCCTTCGTTGAGCGCCAAGACGTATTTCAACGGGCCGACGCGGTAGTCGGCGTTGGAGTGCTGGAGCAGCAGCTGCACCGCGACCGCCAGGGACAACGCCGACGCGACCGGCACCGGGATCCCGGCCAGCAACAGCGGGGTGACGCCCGCGGTCATCTCGAGGGTTTGGTGCAGAGGGTGTTTCATCAGGCCATTGAGACCGTAGAAACGAGTGACGCTGTGGTGCACCGCGTGAAACCGCCACAACACCCCGACCTTGTGACTGGCGTAGTGCGTCAGAGTGATCCCGAGGTCGGCGACCAGAATCGCGATCAGCACCTGAACGGCGAACGGCCAACTGGTAGGCCAGATCCCGTCACCGGGGACGAGCGCGGCCAGGGCCGGGATGGCGGCGACACTGGCGAGGATGAGCGTTTCGTTGACGAAGGTATGCGCGGTATCGCGTCCGACGTCACCGTGGGAGCTGTTCCAGGCGCTCCGATACGGCAGCAGGCGTTCGGCGGCGAACGACAACGCGATAGCGGTGACCAGCAGAGCAAGCAGCCAGGCCTTGTTGGCTCCGCTTGCGGCCAAGGCGATTCCAGTGCCGTTGATACCCAGCAGCAGGAGCGGTGCGTAGCCGTAGCGGATGAGGGGTCGAGCGATTGTGGACATGTACTCAGCCTCGCCGCCGCATCCCGGTGGAGACTTGTAGAAATCAGCTGAGCTGCGTGGCGGGTGGAGCTCGCCAGCCGGTCGCGACCAGAGCTTCGGTGGGGGTGATGCCGAACAGGTCGCGGCACGTCTTGGTCAAGTGAGCGCTGTCGGTGAAACCCGCGGCGTGCGCGGCCTCGGTCAGCGACCCGCCCGCGCGCACGGTGCCGACCGCGAGATGCAGTCGAGTCCAACGTCGCCACGCCGCGTACGGCAGCCCCACATGCTCGGTGAACAGATGCGACAGTCGACTCGGCGACATCGCCACGGCGGCAGCGAGATCGCCCAACGACGGTGGCCCGCCTGCGGACGCCGCGGCCACCCGCAGCGCCTCGGCCACCACCGGGTGCGGGGACCTGGGCGACGGCCGTATCGCCGAGTTCTGCTGCGGCGCAACCACTGTGGTGCGCGGGTTCGCCGCGGTGATCCAGCTGGTGACGCGATCGGCAGGCAGGCCGCGGAGCCGAGCGAGGGCGGCGCGGCCGACGCCGCTACCGGAGTCGAGGTAGGCGATGAAACCCTTGGTGGCCGGGGCGGCGCGCACTTCGTGACGCACCCCTGGCGGGATGATCGCCAGCTCGGCGGCCGCGGTGCGCCCGGCGGCGTCGACCAAGGTCGCCTCGCCCGCGGTGACGAGCAAAACTTGCACGGCGGCATGGGAATGGGCCGCGGTGTCGCCGATGTCGCCGCTGAAGGCCATCAGGCCGGGGGTGAACACGACCCCGCCGAGCCAGCGCGGCATCGTCGCGGTCATCGAAGATCTGACGCAGCGTCCGTCGCGCCGACGATGCGCAGGGCCATGTCGGCGTAGCCGTCGGCGATGTCGTCGGGGCTCCAGTCGCCCCCGTCGCGGTACCAGCGGGCGATGTCGATCCCCAGCGACAGCAGCGCGACACTGGCCATGCGCGGGTCGGGTGTGTCGAAGACGCCTGCCGCGACACCGCGCTCGACGAGCTCGCGAATCTCCTTGTCGATCTGCTGGCGAATGCCGCGGATCTCGGCATGGTGCTCGGGCGTGAGTGCCGCCAATTCGTAGTTCACGATCCGGGCGCCGGTGCGTCCGCGGGCATGGTGGACGGCGAAGTCGTGAATCACATTGTGCAGCGCGGTGGTTGGGTCGCTGGACGAGTCGACCGCCTTCGTCACCAGGTCCAGCGTCTCCTCGTGACCTGACCGCGAGATCAAGTACAGGAGCTCTTCCTTGGACTTGTGATGCACATACACCGCGGCCGGGCTCATTCCCGCTGCTGCGGCGATGTCGCGCGTGGTGGTGCCGTTGAAGCCCTTCTCGGCGAACGCGGCGATGGCCGCATCCAGTAGCCGAGCGCGAGTCGCATCGCCGCGGGGTTCGGTCGTATCGGTCATTTCGGGCTCATTATCGCGTCTCGATTCCGCATGTCACCGAGGAGGTGGTGTGAGGTGGCTAACGCAGTCCATCGGCAACCTCCTATTGACGGTCGCCTCCGGCTCCTGCACTCTTGCTGCTAAGCAAGCGCTTATTTATCTAAGGAGTCTAGATGCCGGAAGCCGTGATCGTCGCCGCCGCTCGCTCTCCCATCGGCCGGGCAGGCAAGGGGTCGCTCAAGGAGATGCGTCCCGATGACCTGACTGTCCAGATGGTTCGCGCGGCGCTGGCTCAGGTACCCGCGCTCGACCCCGCCGAAGTCGAGGACCTCGTGCTCGGCTGCGGCCAGCCGGCCGGGGAGTCGGGCTTCAACATGGCCCGGGTCGTCGCGGTGCTGGCCGGTCTCGACGGGGTCCCCGGCACGACTGTCAACCGGTACTGTTCCTCGAGCCTGCAGAGCACCCGAATGGCGCTGCACGCCATCAAGGCCGGTGAGGGCGACGTCTTCATCTCGGCCGGTGTCGAGACCGTGAGCCGCTTCGCCAAGGGCAATGCCGATGGTCTGCCGGATACCGAGAATCCGCTCTTCGCCGAGGCCGTGGCCCGCACGGCGAAGCGCGCTGCCGGTGGTTCGACCTGGGCCGACCCGCGCGCCGAAGGACTGCTGCCCGACGTGTACATCGCGATGGGGCAGACCGCGGAGAACGTCGCGCAGCTCACCGGCATCACTCGTGCGGAGCAGGACGCCTTCGGTGTGCGGTCGCAGAATCTGGCGGAGAAGGCGATCGCCGATGGCTTCTGGGCTCGCGACATCACGCCGGTGACGTTGCCCGACGGCACGGTTGTCAGCGCGGACGACGGTCCCCGTGCGGGAGTCACGCTGGAGGCGGTGTCGGCGCTGAAGCCGGTGTTCCGCCCCGACGGCACCGTCACCGCGGGCAACTGCTGTGCACTCAACGACGGCGCGGCCGCGCTGGTGATCATGTCCGACACCAAGGCCGCGCAGCTGGGAATCACGCCGCTGGCCCGGATCGTCAGCACCGGTGTCTCCGGGCTCTCGCCCGAAATCATGGGCCTCGGTCCGATCGAAGCGTCCAAGCAAGCGCTCCGCCGAGCTGGCCTCACCATCGACGACATCGACCTGGTGGAAATCAACGAGGCCTTTGCGGTGCAGGTGATCGGCTCGGCCCGTGAACTCGGCATCCCCGAGGACAAGCTCAACATCAACGGCGGCGCGATCGCGGTGGGTCATCCGTTCGGGATGACCGGCGCTCGGATCACCAGCACGTTGATCAACTCGCTGCGGTTCCACGACAAGCAGTTCGGGCTGGAGACCATGTGTGTCGGCGGCGGTCAGGGGATGGCCATGGTTCTGGAGCGTCTGTCGTGACCGGCAACCCCGTGACCGCCACCACCACCGCGATCGTCACCGGAGCGGCCCGGGGCATCGGCGCCGCCGTCGCCCGCCGCCTGGCCGCGGACGGCTTGGCCGTCGCCGTGGTCGACCTCGACGAGGCCGCAGGCAAGCCAGTGGTCGAGGAGATCGAGGCCGCCGGAGGCCGGGCGATCGCGATCGGCGCCGATGTGTCGGACGAGGCTGCCGTGCAGACCACGGTCGACCGGGTCGCCGCCGAACTCGGCGCTCCCACTGTGCTGGTCAACAACGCCGGTGTCCTCCGCGACAACCTGATCTTCCGGATGACCGCCGACGACTGGGACACGGTGATGAACGTGCATCTGCGCGGCTCGTTCCTGATGAGCCGGGCAGTCCAGAAGCACATGACCCAAGCCGGATTCGGCCGCATCGTCAACCTGTCCAGTACCTCGGCACTGGGCAACCGCGGCCAGGCCAACTACGCGGCGGCGAAGGCCGGCCTGCAGGGTTTCACCAAGACCCTGGCCTTGGAGCTCGGCAAGTTCGGCGTCACCGCCAACGCGATCGCGCCCGGCTTCATCGAGACCGAGATGACGGCCGCGACCGCGGCACGTGTCGGGATCCCGTTCGAGGACTTCAAAGCCGGTGCGGCGGCTCAGATCCCGGTGGCACGGACCGGCGTGCCGGACGACATCGCGCACGCCGTGTCGTTCTTCGTCAGCGAGGGCGCCGGATTCGTCTCCGGACAGGTGCTCTACATAGCGGGAGGGCCGAAGGCGTGAGGGTCTTCCAGGGCGTCGCCGAACTCGAGCGCGAGGGCGGCGACAAGCTGGTGTGCGTCTCGTTCGTGGTGGCGTGATGGGAACCGCGACGGAACTCCCCGGGCTCGACTTCGGGCGCTTCACGCCATGGCTGCGTGCGGCCGTTCCCGGCGTCGGCTCGGAGCTCACCGGCCGAGTGATCGCCGGAGGGAAGAGCAATCTGACCTATGAGGTGACCGACGGCGCCACGACGTGGATCGTCCGTCGTCCGCCGCTGGGGCATGTGCTGGCAACGGCCCATGACATGGCGCGGGAGTACCGGGTGATGGCGGCCCTCGAGCAGACTGCCGTCCCGGTGCCCGCCATGTACGCGATGTGCCGTGACGAGGACGTCCTCGGCGCACCGTTCTACGTGATGGAGCGAGTCGAGGGCCGGCCGTACCGCTACGCCACCGAGCTGACGGAGCTGGGACCTGAACGGACCCGGGCGATCTCGACCGGTCTCGTCGACACCCTTGCCGCACTGCACGCGGTCGATCCGGCGGCGGTCGGGCTGGCGGATTTCGGTCGGCCGGAAGGTTTCCTGGCGCGTCAGGTGGGCCGGTGGAAGAAGCAACTGGATGCGTCTCACACGCGCGACCTGCCCGCGGCTGTCGAACTCCACTCGCGTCTTGCCGCCCTTGTCCCGCCGGAGTCCGCCGCAGGCATCGTGCACGGCGACTTCCGGCTGGACAATGTGCTGACCGATGACGACGACCGCCCCGCGGCAGTCATCGACTGGGAGATGGCCACGCTCGGCGACCCGCTGACCGACTTGGCGTTGATGCTCGTCTACGGGCGTCTGGCCGCCGAACTCGACAGCAGCGCGACGGTGGCGGATGCCTCCGTTGCGCCCGGCTTCTTGACCGAGGCCGAGATCATCGCCCGGTACTCCGCGGGTAGTGACCGCGATATGTCCGACTTCGGGTTCTACCTCGGACTCGCGGCATTCAAACTCGCGGCGATCCTCGAGGGAGTGCACTACCGCTATCTGCACAACCAGACCGTGGGCGAGGGCTTCGCCGGCCTCGGCTCCGCGATCCATCCCCTGCTCGAAACCGGCCTCACCGCACTGAAGGAGCATCGCTGATGGACTTCGCCTACGACGCCCGTACCGAGGTACCGAGAACCTCGCGCACGCAGCGGGAGGCGCGATGACGCTCGACGATCTGAGGCGCAGAGTCGAAGAGTTCCTCGCCGACCACGATCCCGCCACGACCGAGCGACTGGATTTCCTCCGCGCTCGCTACGACGCCGGCCTGGCCTGGGTGTATTTCCCGGAAGGCCACGGTGGGCTCGATCTGCCCCATGCGTGGCAGCTCGAGGTGGACAGGATGCTCGAGCAGGCGGGAGCGCCTGACAACAACCCCATGGCCAACTCCATCGGCCTCGGCATGGCAGCGCCGACGATCCTCGCCTACGGGACAGCGGAACAGAAGCGCCGTTTCCTGCGGCCACTGTGGACCGGCGAGGAGATCTGGTGCCAGCTCTTCAGTGAGCCTGGCGCCGGCTCCGATCTGGCCAACGTCAGCACCCGCGCGGTGCGCGACGGCGAGGGCTGGGTTGTCAACGGACAGAAGGTCTGGACCTCCGGCGCGCACCTGGCGCAGTTCGCCATCCTGCTCGCCCGCACCGACGCGGGAGTGCCCAAACACCGTGGCATGACGTACTTCCTGTGCGACATGACCGATCCGGGTGTCGAGGTGCGGCCACTGCGCCAGATCACCGGGGAGGCCGAATTCAACGAGGTGTTCCTCACCGACGTCCGCATCCCCGACGCTCAGCGACTCGGCGGAGAAGGCGACGGGTGGAAGGTGGCCAACGCGACGCTCAACACCGAGCGGGTCGCGATCGGCGGCAAAGCCAGCGCCCGCGAGTCCGGGATCATCGGTGTGGTCGCGCAGACCTGGCGTACGCATCCCGAACGGCGCACCGCCGAGCTGCACGACCGGCTGCTGCGGCTGTGGGTCGATGCCGAGGTCGGTCGCCTCGCCGCCGTGCGGCTGCGGCAGAAATTGGCCAGGGGGCAGGCCGGCCCGGAGGGCGCGGCGATGAAGCTCACCTTCGCCCGGGTCGCCCAGCAGCTCTCCGGACTGGAACTGGAGATTCTCGGCGAGGACGGTTTGCGTTACTCGGAGTGGACCCTCGTGCGGCCGGGCCGGGTCGACTTCAACGGCCGTGACGCCGGCTACCGATACCTGCGTGCCAAGGGCAATTCCATCGAAGGCGGTACCTCCGAGATCCTGCGCAACATCGTCTCCGAGCGAGTTCTCGGGCTGCCTCCCGAGCCTCGAACGGACAAGGACCGTCCCTGGAAGGAGGTCGCCCGATGACCGACCTGGATCTGCTCTACACCGATATCGAGGACGACCTGCGCAACGCTGTCCGTGCAGTTCTCGACTCCCACTGCGACTCGGCCGAGGTGACCGCGCTCTACGACGGCGACCGGTCGCCGGTCGCCAGCCTGTGGAAGCAGATCGCCGTCGATCTCGGTCTGGCCGGTCTGCTCGTGCCCGAGGAGCGCGGTGGGGCGGGGGCTTCGGCCCGCGAGGCCGCGGTCGTCCTCGAAGAGCTCGGGCGCTTCGTCGCGCCGGTGCCCTTCCTGACCAGCGCGGTGGTTGCCACCACCGTCCTGCTCGGCACCGACAGCTCGCTGCTCGGCGGACTCGCGGCAGGGGAGCGCACCGCCGCGCTCGTGCTCCCGTTCTCCACGGCTCCGCACGGGAAGCTACGCACGGTGGCTCTGGGGGCCGACGGCCGGCTCAGCGGAACCATCACCAGTGTCGCCGGAGCGTTGGAAGCCGATGTCCTGCTGGTTCCGGCCGCCGGCCCCCATGGCATTGCCGTCTATGCGGTCTCGGCCGAGGAAGCCGACATCGCTCCGGTGATCTCGCTCGACATGACCAGGCAGCTCGCCGACGTCACAGTGGACGGCGTCCGTGGCGAGTTGGTCGTCGCCGACGGCGAACCGGCGATCCGCCGGGGTCTCGCGGCAGGCGCCGCCCTGCTCGCCTCCGAGCAATACGGCATCGCCCGTTGGTGCCTCGACGAGACCGTGGCCTACCTGAAGGAGCGGCGCCAGTTCGGTCGCGTCGTCGGCGGCTTCCAAGCGCTCAAGCACCGGCTCGCCGATCTCTACACGGAGGTCGAGTCCGCCAACGCCGCCGCGCGATACGCCGCCGCCACGCTCGCCGCGGCAGACAGCGACGCACCTGTTGCCGCGAGTGTGGCGCAAGCGTTCTGCAGCGACGCGGCAGTGCACGCGGCTGAAGAGGCGATCCAGCTGCACGGCGGTATGGGGATGACCTGGGAGCACCCTGCGCATCTGTACCTCAAGCGAGCGAAAGCCGACCAACTCGCCTTCGGCACCGGTGGCGATCACCGATCGCGCCTGGCCGAACTGGTCGCGGTACCGGGGCCGCACTCTCTTTCTTCACCTGCACACGACGGGAGCTGACAAGGTGATCATCGGTGTTCTGCGGGAAGCTCGCCCGCGCGAAACACGCGTGTCTGCGACGCCGGAGACCGTCGCTCGGCTGATCGGGCTCGGATACGACGTAGTCGTCGACGCCGGCGCCGGAGCAGCGGCGTCCTTCTCCGACGACGCATACGTCGAGGCGGGGGCCTCCATCGGGAACGCCCGCGGCGCCGACATCGTCCTCGGTGTCAATGCGCCCGCGACCTACCAGCTCGACGAGATGAACCGTGGCGCCACGGTGATCGGCATCCTGTCGGCCGCACTCGATCCGGAGCTCGTCGAAGACCTCGGCAAGCGGCCGATCACCGCACTGGCGATGGAGGCTGTGCCGCGGATCTCACGTGCGCAATCGATGGACGTCCTGTCGTCGATGGCCAACATCGCGGGCTACCGCGCGGTCGTGGAGGCTGCCCACGCCTTCGGCCGGTTCTTCACCGGACAGGTCACCGCCGCCGGGAAGGTGCCGCCGGCCAAGGTTCTCGTGGTCGGCGCAGGTGTGGCCGGCCTGGCGGCGATCGGCGCGGCAGGCAGCCTGGGTGCGGTGGTCCGCGCGACCGACCCGCGGCCGGAGGTCGCCGACCAGGTCAAATCCTTGGGCGGGGAGTACCTTTCGATCGAGTCCGCAGAGGCGGAAGTGTCGAGCACCGGCTACGCCAAGGAAATGAGCGACGACTACAAGGCCCGCGAGACGCAGCTGTACGCCGACCAGTGCACGGACGTGGACATCATCATCACCACCGCGCTGATCCCGGGCCGTCCAGCGCCGCGGATCATCACCGCGGACATGGTCGCGTCGATGCGGCCGGGCAGCGTGATCGTCGACATGGCGGCACAGAACGGCGGCAACGTCGAAGGCACCGTCAAGGACCAGGCGATCGTGACGGACAACGGCGTCACGATCATCGGGTTCACGGACCTGGCCGGGCGACTGCCCGCTCAGGCGTCCCAGCTGTACGGCACCAATCTGGTGAATCTGCTCGCGTTGCTGACGCCGGCGAAAGACGGGCAGCTCGTCCTGGATTTCGACGACGTGATCCAGCGGTCCATCACCGTCGTTCGTGACGGTGAAATCACCTGGCCGCCACCGCCGGTGTCGGTCTCCGCCAAGCCCGCCGTCACCGAGCCCACCGCACAGATCGAGGCGGCGCCGACGAAGCAGCCGATGTCGGCAGGCCGCCGACTGGGTATCGCTCTGGTCGCTGCGGCGGCGCTGTTCGGCTTGGTCGCGATTTCCCCGGCAGCGCTGCAGGGACATCTGACCGTATTCGCCTTGGCGATCGTGATCGGCTACTACGTGATCGGCCATGTGCACCACGCGCTGCACACCCCGCTGATGTCGGTCACCAACGCGATCTCCGGAATCATCGTGGTCGGCGCGCTGCTCCAGATCGGGCACGGCGATCGGTGGATCACGGTGATGTCCTGCGCGGCGATCTTGCTCGCAAGCATCAATGTCTTCGGCGGCTTCGCGGTGACCCGCCGCATGCTCGCCATGTTCTCCCGCAGCTGAGCCTGCCCACGAAGTCGGAATGGATCCCCATGATTTCCGTTGAGACCGTTGCCACCTCGGCCTATATCGTCGCAGCGTTGCTGTTCATCCTGGCGCTGGCCGGATTGGCCAAACACGAGACGGCCAAGGCAGGCAACACCTTCGGCATCGTCGGCATGGCGGTGGCACTGACAGCGACCGTTGTGCTCGCGATCAGCCGAGATATCGAGCCGGTGGGCCTGGTTCTGCTGGTCGGCGCCACGGCGCTGGGCGCAGTGATCGGTCTGTGGCGCGCCCGGATCGTCGAGATGACCGGGATGCCCGAACTGATCGCCCTGCTGCACTCCTTCGTGGGTCTGGCCGCGGTCCTGGTCGGCTGGAACGGCTACCTTCACATCGAGCGCCATCCACAGGGCGCCGATGCCGATCTCCTTCGCGTCGACGGGCTTCTGGGCATCCACTCGGCCGAAGTCGCGATCGGCGTGTTCATCGGCGCGGTGACGTTCACCGGCTCGATCGTGGCGAATCTCAAGCTCTCGGCACGAATGAAGTCCAATCCGATGATGCTGCCGGGCAAGAACATTCTGAATGTCGGTGCGCTGGTGCTGTTCGCCGCGCTTGTCGTGTGGTTCGTCATCGAGCCACAGCTGTGGACGCTCGTCGCGATCACCGTGCTCGCACTGCTGCTCGGCTGGCATCTGGTCGCCTCGATCGGCGGTGGCGACATGCCGGTCGTGGTGTCGATGTTGAACAGCTACTCCGGCTGGGCGGCCGCCGCGTCCGGCTTTCTGCTCGGCAACGACCTGCTCATCATCACCGGCGCCCTGGTCGGCTCGTCGGGTGCCTACCTGTCCTACATCATGTGCAAGGCGATGAACCGGTCCTTCCTCTCGGTGATCGCAGGCGGCTTCGGCATCGCGGCGGGCCCGGCAGGCGACACCGACTACGGCGAGCACCGTGAGATCACCGCAGGGGGTGTCGCGAAACTGCTTGCCGAGGCCGGCTCCGTGGTCATCACCCCCGGCTACGGTATGGCTGTTGCCCAAGCCCAGTACGGCGTCGCCGAACTCACCCGCAAGCTGCGCGAGCGCGACGTGAACGTGCGTTTCGGTGTTCATCCCGTTGCGGGCCGTCTTCCTGGCCACATGAACGTACTGCTGGCCGAGGCGAAGGTGCCCTACGAGATCGTCCTGGAGATGGACGAGATCAACGACGACTTCGACGACACCGATGTCGTGCTGGTCATCGGGGCCAACGACACCGTCAACCCGGCCGCGTCGGAGGACCCGCAGAGCCCGATCGCCGGTATGCCCGTCCTCACGGTCTGGAAGGCCGACAATGTCGTCGTGTTCAAGCGATCGATGGCCGCAGGTTACGCCGGTGTTCAGAATCCGCTGTTCTTCCGGGAGAACTCCGCGATGATCTTCGGCGATGCGAAGGACCGGGTCGAGGACATCTTGAAGGCGCTGTGAGCCTTCGAAAGGCGCTGTAAGACAACGCAGATGCCTCCGATATAGCCTGAGATGATCAGCAGCCTGCGCAACCGATCGGCATCGGACACGATGCCGATCGGTTGTTGCCGACCAGTCTGGTCGGGGGTTCAGCGGCCACCGAGTTGTGTCTCGAGGTCCTTTGTCATGCGGGTGCGTTGCGCAGAGCATCTCGGTCGATACCGCGCTCGAGGATCTTGCCGGTGGGGCCTTTCGGGAGCTCGTCGACGAACCGGATGATGCGCGGAATCTTGTACGCGGACAACCGCGCCCTGCTCCATGCGGAGATCTCGTCCACGGTGACCACGGTCCCGGGCCGCACGGCGACGAGTGCGGCGACCTCTTCGCCGTAGTGATCATCGGGAACGCCGACGACGGCGGCCTCGACGATATCGGGGTGCTCGTACAGAACCTCCTCCACCTCGCCGGCGTAGACGTTGTAGCCGCCGCGGATGATCAGGTCTTTCAGTTGCGCGGGTAAGTTTCGGCGCGGCTGCAAGTCTCGCGCTCAGCCTGTTCGCCACCAGCACGGCCGAGGCCGATACTTTCGTTCCGCTGCCCGGTGGGAAGTGGTGAAGACGCTTTCCGACGGCACCGTGGTGACGGTGCGGCTCGTCGGTGAGTCGGCCGATATCAATCCTTCCCGGGGTTCCACTCCCGTGCACCGCAATGCTTGGGTGTCGGCCACCGCCCAGGTCGAGCTCACAGGCACCGGCGCGGAAGCCGGTGGTCTCATCGTTCCCGGGTACGTCGTGGGTTGTCAGGTCGATATCGCCGGTGGCGGCGCAGGCGGTGGCGTGGAAGGCGCCTCCGATTGGGAGGGCAACGCGAGCGTCGGCGCGAGCGCGAGCGGTGAGCTTTTCGCTCGGCCCGGGGCAGGCGAAGTCGTTCTACATCCTCGACCGAGAGAAGGCCGACGACTTCGGCGCCGAAGATCGCAAGGTCTACAACGTGTTCTCCGGCGGAAACGGGTCGGTGTCCTGGGCGGATCAGACGATCGGCCTGACCGGTTGTGGTGGTTACGCGCAGGCGCGTGCTTTCGTCAGCGTCGAGATCGTGACCGAGAGCGTCACCAGCTGGGTGACGCTGTGGGGTCAGCCCTTCGGTCTCGGGTGACGACGCTCTTGGGGTGAGTAACAGGGATCGGCCGGGCCCGCGGCGGAAGGCCGCGCGCCCAGCCGCATCTTCGAACGTTCACTCGTTGCGACTTGGTCGAATTCTGTGGCGCAGGTCACATTTCGCTCGTTCGAAACGCTGTCATATCTTGAGTGTGTAAAGTTTTTGAATGTGTCCAGAAAACCTGACTTCGAGCGCATGCTGCGCGACGCCTCGCTTCGGGTCACCATGCAGCGCCTCGCGGTGCTGCGAGTGGTGCACGACCATCCGCACTCGGACACGGACTCGATTCTCCTCCGGGTGCGCGAAAACGTCGGTGCCGTTTCGCATCAGGCCGTCTACGACGTCCTGCGGGCGCTGACCGCAGCGGATCTGCTGCGGCGCATCCAGCCGATGGGTTCGGTCGCCCGGTACGAGACCCGGGTCGGCGACAACCACCACCACCTGGTCTGTCGCGGTTGCGGAGTGGTCGTCGACGTCGACTGCGCGATCGGCGAGGCGCCCTGCCTCGACGCGTCCGACGCCCACGGCTTCGTCCTGGACGAGGCGGAGGTCATCTACTGGGGCCGCTGCCCCGCATGTTCGACGGCCGATGGCCGTACCGCCTGAACGAGTACAGCCTGCTCACCCCATATCCCCGAAAGGACCGGCATGTCTGTAGAACACCCGCCCATCGGTGAGGCCAACACCGAACCCACCGCAAGCGGCTGCCCCGTCACCGGACGTCTGCGGCACCCGCTGCAAGGCGGCGGAAACCACGAATGGTGGCCCAACCAGCTCAACCTGAAGGTGCTGGCGCAGAACACCGTGGAAGGCAACCCGCTCGACTCGGGCTTCGACTACAAGGCCGCCTTCTCCGCACTGGATCTGGCGGCGGTCAAGAGCGATATCGCCGACCTCCTGACCTCGTCGCAGGACTGGTGGCCCGCCGATTTCGGCAACTACGGCCCTTTGATGATCCGCATGGCCTGGCACAGCGCGGGCACCTACCGCATCCACGACGGCCGCGGCGGCGCGGGCAGCGGACAGCAGCGCTTCGCTCCGCTCAACAGCTGGCCCGACAACGGCAACCTCGACAAGGCCCGCCGCCTGCTGTGGCCGGTCAAGAAGAAGTACGGCCAGGCCATCTCCTGGGCCGACCTGTTCATCCTGACAGGCAATGTCGCCCTCGAGTCGATGGGATTCGAGACCTTCGGCTTCGCGGGCGGCCGCGAGGACGTGTGGGCGCCCGAGGAAGATGTGTACTGGGGCCCGGAAGCCGAATGGCTCGGTGGCAACCAGCGATACAGCGGCGCGCGTGAGCTCGAGCAGCCCCTCGGTGCGGTCCAGATGGGCCTGATCTACGTCAATCCCGAAGGCCCCAACGGCGAGCCGGACCCCATCAAGGCCGCGGTCGACATCAAGGACACCTTCGGCCGGATGGCGATGAACCACGAGGAGACCGTCGCGCTCATCGCGGGCGGCCACACCTTCGGCAAGGCCCACGGCGCGGGCGACGCGAGCCTGGTCGGCGCGGAGCCCGAAGCCGGCACGATCGAACAGCAGGGCCTGGGCTGGAAGAGCTCCTTCGGCTCCGGTAAGGGCGCCGACGCGATCACCAGCGGCCTCGAGGTCACCTGGACCACCAAGCCGACCCAGTGGACCAACGACTTCTTCGAGATCCTCTTCGGCTACGAGTGGGAGCTCACCAAGAGCCCCGCGGGCGCGCACCAGTGGGTCGCCAAGGACGCCGAGGCGATCATCCCCGACGCCTTCGACTCGTCGAAGAAGCGTCTGCCCACCATGCTCACCACTGACCTGTCGCTGCGCTTCGACCCCGAATTCGAGGTCATCTCGCGCCGGTTCAAGGACAACCCGGCCGAGTTCGCCGATGCCTTCGCCCGCGCCTGGTTCAAGCTGACCCACCGCGACATGGGCCCGGTGGCCCGCTACCTCGGTCCCGAGGTACCCGCCGAGCAACTGCTGTGGCAGGACCCGATCCCGGCCGTCGATCACGACCTCGTCGACGCCGCCGACATCACCGACCTCAAGAGCCGGATCCTGGCCACGGGCGTGCCGATCGCGCAGCTGGTCAAGACCGCGTGGGCCGCGGCCTCCTCGTTCCGCGGCAGCGACAAGCGCGGCGGCGCCAACGGCGGCCGCATCCGTCTGCAGCCGCAGCTCGGCTGGGAGGTCAACGAGCCCGACGAGCTGATCCGGGTCATCCGCGCGCTGGAGAGCGTCCAGGAGCAGTTCAATTCGGCGCAGACCGGAACCAAGAAGGTGTCCTTCGCCGATCTGGTCGTGCTCGGCGGTGTCGCGGCGGTCGAGCGGGCCGCCGCGAACGCCGGTGTCGAGATCGAGGTGCCGTTCACCCCGGGCCGCACCGACGCGACCCAGGAGTGGACCGACACCGAGTCTTTCGCCGCGCTCGAGCCGAAGGCCGACGGGTTCCGCAACTACCTCGGCAAGGCGCCGCAGCTTCCTGCGGAGTACCTGCTGGTCGACAAGGCGAACCTGCTGACGCTGACCGCCCCGGAGATGACGGTCCTGGTCGGCGGCCTGCGCGTCCTCGATGCCAACTACCAGCAGTCCCCGCTGGGAGTCTTCACCGACGCACCGGAGTCGCTGACCAACGACTTCTTCGTGAACCTGCTGGACATGGGCGTGAGCTGGGAGCCGAGCCCCGCCGACGACGGCACGTACGTCGGCAAGGACACCGCCACCGGCCAGACCAAGTGGACGGGCAGCCGCGTCGACCTGCTCTTCGGGTCGAACTCGGTACTGCGCTCGCTGGCCGAGGTGTACGCCACCGACGACGCGAAAGCGAAGTTCGTGCGCGACTTCGTCGCCGCGTGGGACAAGGTCATGAACCTGGACCGGTTCGACCTGGCCTGACATCGCACCGGTTGCCCCGCAGATTCCCGGGATCTGCGGGGCAACTGTGCGTCCCCCACTCGAGCTCGCGGCTGTTCGAACGACTACCGGGACGCCGATTCGCCACCACATGTGGTTGAGCGGCGAACCTGCTCGCCGCGAATCGGCTGCGGTCTCGCTCGGGCCGTCCTTCCGGGTCGCTATGTGGTGATACGCGACGGCGGCGGAAGGATGGGATTGGCGCCCCACGCCAGGTTCAGCGATTGCAGTAGATACTTCTTCAGCTGACGGTTCCTTTGATTGTCCGACCGTCGCGGGCTGAGCGCATCGCTCACCATGTGCAGGAACCGCTGACGGCTGACGCCGAAATTCAAGAACACTTCCTCGGTGGTGGCGCCGCCGAACGGGGCCCATCGGATCGCGAAAACGACTACCGACTTCGAATGCGGATCGAACGACTTGCCGGTCTCGAGAGTGTGGCATTGGTGCAACGCGGTGCGAACCCATGAGGCGTTATGGCCAACCTTTGCGTGCGGTTGGTCAGGCGAGCGCATGCTTCTCCGATCGGGCGCCGATGCGGTCATGGGACCTGCGTTGGTCCCCGGAGCTTCGGGAATCGGCATCGACGGTGAAGACCGGGAACCTGTCCTCCCAGGGGCACGGCTGGAATTGCACACGCACCGGGCGACTCGCGAGCGCCGGGACTTCTCCCTCGATGGAGGTGTAGACCCACGGCCCCTCTTCGAGTTCGACTATGGCGATCGTCAGCGGCATCAGTCCGCCAGGCACTCCGGTGGCGGCGCGTTCCACCACGCGCCAGGACACGATCGACCCGGCGCCCGACGATGGCACCCACTCGAGACTGTCGGCCGCGCAGAACGAGCAGTCGGCGGTCAGCGGCGCGAACAGCTTCTCGCAGCGCGTACACCGGCGGATCATCAATGTGTCCGCCACGCGCGGTCCGTTGGCGTCGCCGACGCTGCCGGTGTTCTCCGGATCAGGTGAGTACATGGCGACCTCCGCGAAATGGTGCTGACGGTTTCTCCAGCGTCTTCTGCGCGGGGGTGTTTTCGCGACGGTCGATCGGCCCGGGGCATACCTATTTTTGGCGGGTCAGTGTTTATAGCGCGTCCCGTGTGGAGTGCTCGGCGTCGTCGGCTCCGCGGGTATCCGCTTGCCTGGCTCCGACGCAGCGGCGCGGATTCGGGGGCCGTGCCACGTCCTCGACCTGCGGAAACTTGCGATCATCGGCGAAGACATCATGCGCCGCGCCAGTGTGACGTAGATCTCAATTGCGATTTCGATTTGAGTTCGAATTCACGCAACGAGGGCGAGGCGGATTCCCAGCGGATCGACTCGAGGACGGAGATGGTCGTGGCAGGCAACCCCGAGAGCGTGGACGCGGTCGTCGTGGGCGCCGGACTGTCCGGCTTGACGGCCGCACTCCGACGGTTCCACACTGCCGATCTGGCCCGCAACGAGGTCAGGCGTCTGCCTTGCCGTCTTCCGAGTGGGTCGCGAGGTACGCGGTGACGAGGCGACTCGCTTCCGCGATGGTGGTCTCGTCGCCGGTGCGGGCGCGGCGGAATGCTACGTCGACGAGTCGGCTGCCTGCCTCGAAGGCGAGTTGCACGGCAAGCAGTGGGGTGTCGGCGAGGAGGACTCCCTCCCGGATCCGCAAGCGCCAGAGCTCCTCCGCCTCGGCGTCGTCGAAGGCCTGGGTCGGCGCCACGGTCGATCGTCCGGCCGAAGCATGGCGTACCTACTGTCCACCGGACAGGCATGTCGCGGCACCCGCGTTCGCGGTGTAGACCTGGTTGGGCGAGGGTTGACCTTGACCGTGCGTCAGGGTTGGAGGCTTGTCGCATGACGAACAACAGCACTCCCTCGGCTCGGCTCGCTCCGCCGGTCGGTGGGTTCCAGGAAGTCGAAGGCCGCCGCATGTTCGTGCATCGGTTGGGCAGCGGCGGACCTGCCGTCGTGTTCCTGCCGGGCGCGAGCGCGGTCGGTCTGGACTATCTCGGTGTCCAGCAACAGGTTTCGCAATTCACGACCGCGGTGGTGTACGACCGCGGCGGCACCGGCTACAGCGACCCCCTCCCGTTGCCGCGGACTGCCGCCGCGGTCGCCACGGAACTGCGCGAGCTGCTGCGCGCCCAGCACATCCCCGCCCCATACGTTCTCGCGCCACACTCTCTCGGCGGCTTCTACGCGCATCGGTTCGCGCAGCTGTACCCGCGGGACGTGGCCGGACTGGTCTGGTTGGACGGCCTGCACCGCGACTGGGACGACTTCATGCCGCCCGCGATGCAGCTGGCCGCGGCCGAGCAGATGGGGCCTGATCTGGAACAACTCGAACAGCTGCGCCCGGCCCTGCGCGAAATGCGCGCCGAGTTGCTCGCGGATTACCCGGAGCACATCCGGCACTCGCTGATCGATGCCAAGGAAAGTGACGAATGGATCCGGGTCGGCATCGCCGAGCGCAGCAATGTGACCGGACTGGCCACCGAGCTGCGGGCGGGGCCGAACCTTCCCGATGTTCCGGTGATCGCGCTCAGCGTGCTGGGCACCGACCCCGCCCAGCAGGCGGAGGCGCGGCAGTTGATGCATGACGGCAGGAGGCGAATGGACGCGGCGCTGGTGAGCGCGGTCTCGCACGGGGAACAACGCATTCTCTCCGACACCGTGCACCATCGGCTCTGCTTCGACCGCCCCGATGCCGTGGTCCAGGCGATCCGCGACGTCGTCGACCGGGCGACTCGCCGCTGAGCTCACCCGCACTGCCGGCCCCTAGACTCGACGCGATCATGTTCGGCGTAGACCCGAGGAGGACGGTGCTCACGATCGGCCAACTCGCCGCGACCGCAGGCGTGACAGTGCGCACCGTTCGCCACTACCACCACGTCGGCCTGTTGCCCGAGCCCGAGCGCGATGCCTCCGGCTACCGCCGCTACAGCGCCCAAGCGGCGGTGGATCTCATCCGGATCAGAACCCTCGCCGACGCCGGTGTTCCGCTGGCCCGAATCGACGCGCTGCTGCACGCGCAGCCCACCGAATTCGCCACGGCCATCACCGATATCGACGCCGAATTGCAGCGCAAGATCGACCAGCTCACCGAATACCGCGGCCGGATCTCCGAATTGGCAAGCGGCGAAGGGCTTGTCCTGCCGCCCGAGGTGGTCGCCATCCTGAACCGCATGCGCGGTCTCGGGATCAGCGAACAGCGGGTACGACTCGAGCGCGACTCCTGGATCCTGCGGCAAGCACTCGACCCGAACTCGATGCCCCAGCGGATCCGCGACAAGAACGCCGACTTCGACGACCCCGAGACGACGCGCCTGTATCTCGCGGTCGATCACTCCGTCGACTGGGACCCGCACGATCCCCGCCTGAACCAGCTCATCGACGACCTCGACGCCTGGGAGATCGAACACGAACAACACACCGGCCTGCCGACGACCCGAAAGCTGATCTCTTCCAGGATCTCCGAGGCCTCACCGGCCTGGCAACGCATCGTCAACGCGCTCGCCCACCGTGCCGAACAGCGCCGGACACGACACCTGAACCCGGCACAGGAGTAGGTACCGGGCGAGACCGGTTCGGGTGGCACGGCACTGTTGCCGATGGCCGGGCGAGGTTCCACGCACACACCAGCCAGCTCATACGACATCGAAATTCGCCAGCGCTGTTATCGAATTCAGCACAGAATCTCGGTTTGTGTCCGTATTCTCCTGGCGCCCGCAGCTGGCGTCCGAACGTGTCGGAGGTCGCCCGTGGAGTGGGTGAAGCCCTTCTTCGACACCGCGTCGGGTTGGTGGGGCCGTCCGCAGATGCGGGAGTCGGACCAGCGGGCGCTGGACCAGTTCGGACGTTGCTACACCCCCGCGGATCTTCTGCTGTTGCTCGAAGGCACCGGCCTCGCCGCCGAGCGCATAGAAAATCGACGGCCAGGAAATCCTAATCGATCAACGACATTCAGCGACTCACCCGCTATGGGATGCCTGGGAATACCGGGTCGTACTACGCCACGACACCAGCCCTGGTTAGAGTCGCGCATCCACAACGTCGAGAAACTCGGCGATCTCGTCGTCGAAGCTGGTGTCGCCACGGAGATACTCGACGCTGAGTAGTGTCAGGTCCTGGCCGACCTCCGTCGGCACGGCGAAGTCGGCCATGAATTGGTCGAAGTCCACCAGGTCCTCGGCGCAGCGCGTCACAGCGCGTAGATAAAAGGACACCGCGACCTGCGCACCCACCGGATGATCCGTGCGGCGGCCCTGGTCGTCGTTGGTTTGGCAGGCTTCCCGAACCACTTCTTGATCTTCGGACCGCACAGCCCTTTCATCGCCTCGATCATCGCGATGATCGAGGTCTCCGTGGGCAAGATCGTTACCTGCTTGAGGACTGCCCGGCGACGGAGCCGATACGAAGATTACTCTGACACAGGTGAATTAGGGTCCCACCGAGATTTTCGAGTGTGGAATGTGATTGTTCGGCCCTCGTCTGTGGTCACTGGCCCGCCGGGGTCGGGGAAGCCGAGTTGGGTAGTTAGTTCGCGGGCGTGCAGGTCGACTGTGGACTCGAGCAGATCGGCCAGCATCGCGGTTGCCTCGCGAGCGCGCACCTGGGCGGTGATCGAAATGATCAGGGCCAGTGGGGCCGCGGGCCACCATCGGAACGTCAACACCGCGTAGAGCAACGCCCAACCCATGAGACGGGCAGATGCTGTGTAGGCGTCGCGTGCTCCGTTCAGTTCGGTTCGGGTCGTTTCGGGGACGATCAGCCAGAGCCTCGGCCAGATCGCGTCGAGATCGAGGCCGTAGACGCGGTCGATGCGGAGGCGACTGGCCAGCAGCCGGTCGCCGATCCAGGTCGGCCGGTCGGCTTCGAAGGGGCTGATGCGATCGGCTCGGCTGATGGCGGCGCGGATCTGGTCGGCGTTGGAAAATGGCTCGTCGGCATCTCGTTTGGCCTGTTGGGACCGATTTCGTCGCCATCTGGTCAGCCACACTGCTGGCGGGCGTTGCCCCGGCATGGTCCAGACGAAGGAGACCGCGCGTCCCAGCGTCGCCGCGGCAAGCCCGAGGGCGACAGAGCCGAGCAGAGTAGCGACGATGATGAGGATGCTTCCGCCGACCGACCGTAGGGTGGGATCCTGTGCCCACCTGACGATCTGATCATTCAATCGGCGCATATCCAGCGCGTGCCCCCAACCCAGCGTGTACGCGATCGCGACGGTGGCCAGGTAGAGGAGCCCGGGGAAGGCCAGGAGAACAGCCCATCGCTCGGCCAGTCGTTTGGCCACCTCGGTGAGGAATCCGTTCATGGCGCAAGTTGTTCCGGCTGCAAGGGCTCTCCGCTGGCATTGCAGGTGGGAGTGTGTTGGCCGGGGCGAACTCGTCCGCGTCCGGCGCAGGCAGCACGAGGACAGACCCATATCTGCGCCGAGTGGCCACGGGCGGCACCAGGCAGGAAGCCGAAGCCACGCTGCGTGGTTGGGTACAGGCCGTGTCCGGTGGCTGCGAGCACGATCGCTTGCAGAGCATCGAGATCGGCTTCGAGCGTCGGCTCGATGGTGCCGGATTCCAAGGCTGTGCGCGCACGCATGTATATCTCCAACTGACCGGCGTCACGCGCCAGTGACTCCAAACTCGGGTCCGCCAGTTGAAGGCAGAAGGCCGAGATCTTGACTCTGATGTCGACCCCCACCGGCCCTCCGATTCGCCCGATCCGATGGCACCAGTATCGTCGACCGGTCTGGCTTGCGCTGCGCGAATCGCGCTCGCGCAGTATCAGTTACAGCTCATGCGCCGGTGTGGAGGTATGCGGCCCACTTCGAGGCAGCCATCGGTGAACGATCACGGGCGGTGCGTACAACTCGATGTAGCGCCCTGGCGGCGTGATCAGCATTCAATCGACCGGCCTCACCAGTGGACAAGGCGCGGTAGAAGGATTCGGCCACCGCCACGGAGTACTCGTCCGAGATCGCCCAGAATGCCCCGATGACATGGGGGAATCCGGCGAGTTGGAAGGCGCCGGCCAAATGTATCGATTCGTCGAGGAGCTTCAGATTGCTGTTGAGCGCGGTGTCGCATGCGGACAGATAGGCCAGCCGGGCCTTGGCGAGTCTGGTTCCCGCCAGGCTGCCGACTGTGAGCAGCTGCTCTTGGTGGTCGTGGAGCAGCAGGCCGCTCTGTGACGGATCGTCGGGGCTGCTGAAGCCGTGGCAGATGAAGTGGGTGTATGCAGAGTCCGTCAAGTGCTGGAGGACTGTCGATACCGTCGGGGTCCGATCCTGGTGATCGGCGGGCTCGTTCGATTCGAACAGGGTGATCGGCAGCGGTAGCAACTGCTCTATCTTGGCTGCCTCGTCGAGCGCCGAGGGGAGATCGCCGTCGAGGGTGCCTGGCGTGCTCGGCATGGCCACGATCAGTGACTGGTCGGAGTTCGTGCCAGGTTTCACCATCCGGCGGGCGTAGCCGAGCGCGCGAATCGTCGGAATGTAGGACGAGACAGCCCGATCCAGGACCGTGCGATTGTCACCTTCGCCATGATGTCCTGCAGCGTGCATGGGTAGGAGACCGAGCAGCCCGCTCAGTGCCCACCAGAGACGGGGAAGCGGTTCGCCGGCGGACGTCAGATCCAGCGCATTCATGATCGGCTCGGCGGCGACATCCCACAGCCATGCGAGCACCTCGTGTAGCCGTGCTTCTGCAGTGCGCCGGACCGTGATCGACGACTCGGCCTCCAGCGAATCAGCCAGAGCCGTATGGAAGGCACGTACCTGCTCGAAGACCGCCTCCAGTGTGAGAGCGGGCAATTCGAGTGAGTGAATACCGTGACCGGTCAGCAGTATGGCGTCGCTGCGGTATCTGCTCACATTGATCGTCACTACCGAGCCGTGATCTGCCTCGCGGATCAGTTGTGCAGCAGTCGGAGGAAGCCCGAACGAGCCGAAGCGTGGTAGTCCGCGAATCTGGTTGAGCAGCAGAGCGAAATCGGACGCTAGCGACTCGCGGTACTCCGCGGGCGCGGTCGGGTCGGCGGGTGTGTCCAGCGCGTCCCGCATCTCCTCGAACCGGGCAGCCAAAGTTGGGTGCCGCGCGCAGTTCGGTGATGTCGCTGCGCGTCTCGAGGGTCTGGCTGAGTAGTACACCCCGGCCGGCCTCCAGCGTCTCCAGGGCTCGGCTGGCCCTTTCGTGGGCGGGACGGGAGGTGTCGGCGAGCAGCAGCGCGGCCGCATCCGAGGCCACGAAGGTGAATTCCGCCATCTGCTGTTGCTGATGGGCGCGCTTCAATCGACGCGGTGCGACGTCAGTCAGGAGACTTACCGCGGTGGCCAAAAGTTCTGCGGCGCGGGCGGGTTCGTGCACAGCAAGGAGATCGGCTCCAGTGTGGGCCACCTGAATACGCACCCAAGTACCCGCGGAGGGTTCCGCGACGGCCCGCTCGAGTGCGGTCATCGCAGCCGCAGCGTCGTCGGGATTACCGAATTGCTGGAACCGGGCGTGAAGAGCAGTGGCATAGGTATTGAGTTCTGCGGTGAGGTTGTAGTGGCCGAGTGGAGTGCCGTCCACTGCGGTGCTGGCGGCGGTGACCGCTTCGTCGATGTCCTTACGGTGGTGCGACTCCTGGAATTGTTTGGTCAGGGTGCTGCACAGCAGATTCAGTACAGCTGCGCGCTCGGCGCTGTCCTCGGGCACCAGGTCGACAGCCTCGCGCGCGGTACGCACAGCGGCGTCCAGGTCGGCGCGATTGTGTGCCACTTGATATCGCTTCAGGAGCACATTCCCGAGGCTCAATAGATATCCCGCGCGCTCGAAATGATCGTCGGGTGTGGTGGCGACCGCCTCCCGGTGCCGAAGGATCGCGGCATCCGCGTCGGCCAGATCGCGCAGTCGTTCGAATCGGATCTCGAAGAGATTTCCCAGATGGTTGAGGAAGCGTGATCGTTCCGGATGGTCTTCGGGCACTTCGGCCAAGGCGTCGGCGCCAGCGGCCAGCGCCGCATCCAAATCCTCGGGATTGCCCAGGTGCTTGAACCGGTCGCCGAGGGCTTGTCCCAGACTGCTCAGAATCCCAGGTCTGTCCCGGTCGGCGACCGAATGCAGAGCTTCCCGATAGCCGCGGATCGAGTCGTCGAGGTCGGCGATCTCGCCTGTGACCGTGAACCGCGACACGAGTGCCGTGGCGAGATTGTGCAGTATCTGTCCCTTCAAGAATCCGGTGTCAAGGGTCACCGCCTCGACGAGATATCGAATCGCTTCGTCCAGGTCGGATCGGACAGCCAACCGTCGATGCCGCACTCTGAGAGCTGTTCCGAGGCTGTTGAGAACATTCGGTCGCGCGGGATGGCCAATGGGTGCAAGGGTTTCGGCTTGTCGGTGGATTCGAATCGCACGATCGAGGTCGGGGACTGTGCCCAAGTGCTCGAACCGCGCTGTGAGGATCGTGCCCAGATTGGCCAGCTCCTCGACCGGTGGGAAGTTGTCGTCGGGGAGGCTGTCGAGCCGAGAATCGAGCAGATCGATGCTGGCGTTCAGGTCGTCCAGTGCGCCCAGGCGTTCGTAACGGTGCCAGAGCGCGATGGACAAACCAATGCTCGCGTGCGACAACGGATCCGGGTCCAGCGCGAAGGCGTCTCGAAAGGCTCGCACCGCGGTGTCGATGTCATCGATCTCGCCGCGGTTCAGAAAGCGATCGGTCCGCGCTTCACCTATATTGCAGAGAGTCTGGAACTGTCCGGAGTCGGCGCTCGCGGCGGCCTCGTCGAACAGTGCGATGGCCCTATCGAGATCTCCTGGAGCGTCGATCCGGCTAGCACGCGTCGCGAGCGCGGCTCCGAGATCGTTGAGCAGGGCGCTTCTGCCCGCGGCACGGGGGTTCGGGGCGGAATTCGCCATCACGGTACTCAGCAGGTCGATCGCTTCATCGAGGTCGGCGCTGCTCCCGGAGATCATGGACCGGCGATTCAGCGCGGCACCCAGATTCCCCAACTGACGGTATCGGTCCGGATCACCAGGATCTGTTCGATCGATCCGCTCCCGCCGGAACTCGATAGCCGCGTCCAGATCTCGTTCGTCGCCGAGCAGGACGAACCGTGCGTCGAGCGCGTCCACCAGGTTGGGAACGACCCTGGCGCGATACGGATCGTCGAGCGGGAGGACTGTCTCGGCCTCGTGCAGGGATTCGATGGCGAGCTCCAGATCGGCCGGCGATCCAGTTAGCTCGAATTTGTCGTGGAGTGCCACGCCGAGGTTGTTGCGGATGAAGGCGCGCTGCGGATCGTCCGGGGAGAGTGTCGAGATCGCCTCCTCGAACAGCGTGCGCGCACGAAGGAAGTCTTCCTCGGATCCGGTCCGCTTTGATCGTGTCAGCATCAGGCCACCCATGCTGTTCAGCCGCGCAGCTCGGTTTGGGTGATCGATCGGCGTCGCGCTCAGGATGCGTTCCCAAAGTTCGACCGCCTCAGTGAAATCGGAGGAATCAGCGGCCGACCCGATGACCGACTCGAGGAACGCGAGTGCCTCACCCTCGACCTGATCGGCCAGGATCGGAAGCAGTTGCTCGGGCAGATCGACTGCGCCCCATACGAAACAGTGGGCGAACGCCCAAATCGCGTTGACGAGATCGTGCTGAAGCCCACCGTCGGGATGCTGGAACCGCTGCCAGTGCAGAGTACCGAGCAGCCCCCACTCCTCAGTTGTGCCGCCCTCGCTCCGAAGGATCTCGGCGTATCGAAGCCCGTCGACGACGGTGCCTACATCGAGATATCCGATCGCGCCTTGTGGGCCGTAATCGATACGGCGCCTGATGGTTTCGGCAAGAGAATCCCGCTCGGCCACCTGAACCCCCTAGCCTTTGACCAAGGATAGCTGGACGGCGGAGTCGTTGATGGGGTTACGCCGGTGGTCCATAGGGGCGCGTGGGGCTATCGGCCGAGCGGTCAGGAGCAGCTCGGGTTTCCGTATTGCGCGGCGCTCAGGATCAGGAGGTAGCCGGACGCGATGATCACGATCCCAGCGCTGAGCACTGCGATGGGGAGCGGGCCTACCCTTCGGAGGTTGAGCCACAAGTAGGTGAGCGCGAGCGCGCCGAGCAGGAGCATGACAATCGCGCCGGTGGTTTGGATTGTGTCGATCAGGGTGTAGTCGCGATCGCGTTGTTCACGAGAGCCATGGACCCCTACGTCGCAGAAGTCGCCGTTTGCGGGGGTGATGAGGTAGCCGGCCAGGAAGATGGTGGGGCCGAGGAGGACTGAGCCGAGGATATAGAGAAGCGCCGCGGGGATTGGGCGGATCTTGATCATGACGACTCACGATAGTTCGCGGTCGTGGGGGCTCCGTGGGTGTTGTGTGGAGGTGCTGTGGGGCGGGTGGTCCAGGTCGCGTCATCCGATCCTTCGACTAGATCCGAACTGGCCCCGCGCAAACGATTACCTCGGCACCGCCATAGAGCCTGGCCTCGGTCGGAACGGACCGAACCGCACCAGCAAGCCGAGCCGCGGCCGTGGTCGGTCAGCGAACGGCCGTGCTTCACCCCGCGCCGACGGCGGCAGTTCCGTCGGAGATGGATCCGATCAGCCTGCGCCCCGATGGCGCGGCGTGACCGATTAGGGCACCTGGGGTCGTTGGTATCACGCGCCACTGCGCATGAGGTGAGCGGAGGCAGGCGCCGGTTTGGTGGCCGAAACCGACGGTATGGGTGGAGAATCGGCACCGGCCGGGTAGAGCGCTGTCGCGACCCGGGGAAGGGGGCGGGTTCCCGCACGTTGGCACACTGTTGGCACACTGGCAGTGCTCGCCGCTCAGCATGGAGTGGGAAAACTACTTCTGACCTGGCTCGACGGAACCGGGTCGGCGAGCATTTACAAATGTGAGAGGTAAGGAAAGTATGGGAAGCACCGTTCTCGACATTGTCGCCCTGATCACCAACCGCGCCGCGGCCTTCTGGAACTGGCTGGCCACCGGCTCGGCGGGTTTTCCTCCGCTGTGATTCGGCGCTGATCGAGTTCGATAACCCCTGGCCCCCGCGGCCGGGGGTTTTCCTTTTCGCGCGCGGTGTCGACTACCGGTCGCGCGGCTCGATCCAGAGTGCTTCGGAGATCGCGCACAGTTCGCCCGCCGCGGTCGAGAGGGCGATGCCCACGGTGTATTTGCGGCCGTCCTGCTCGATCGGCCAGGCGTGGGCGATGTGTGGTTCGCCCGCGCGGATGGGCCGCAGCAGCGTCGCGGTGAGGGCGGCGGTGACCGCGCCGCGGCGCATGCCGGACAGCAGGAATCCCGCATGGCCGCCGGGGCAGTCGAGCGCGGCCCACACGTTCTCGGTGGTGACGCTGCCGTCCGCCGCGCCCAGCGCCGGGTCTGGGACCCACGCGGCGGCAACGAGATCACGGCCGGGCAGCACCCAGGGGAACAAGCGCAGGCCTCGGCCTGGGGCGCACGCCGCGCCGCAGCCGTAGCAGTTGGTGACGGGGCGTTCGCCCGACGCGAGGACGCCCGCCGTGAGGGCCTCGGTGTCGGCCCAGCTCGGCGCGGGCGGAATGTCGAGCGACAGCGTCGCCGCGCCGATCTCGGCGAGGACCTTCCCCTCCGCGTCGGTGAGGGAGGTGCCGTTCACGGCGGTGCGCGTCAGCGCGAGTGGTGTGCCGACCGGCACCTTGGCGCGGAAGTCGACCCGCGCGGTGGGAGCGGAGCAGCGAGTCGCGAGGACGCCGGCGACGAACCCGCCGAAGGCGACGTCCGGATAGCCTTGGACGTGCTCGGGAACAGTGATCTCGTCCACCTGAATCATCTACCGCACCAAACCCTCTCCCGGCCCTATCGGCACCGACGATACCGGCGGGTCCGAACGGCGCCGACGGCGGCCGCGCGATCACTGCGGAAGCAGCTCACCCCCGAGCTGGGTCAGCAGCAGGCTCATCACGCCGACCTCTTGGCCCTGGGACTGCACCATCGATCGCGCCGTCTCTTTGACCGGCCCGCCGTCGAGCTGCCGATCGGCGGCCATGGCCATCGTGATCCCGCCCTGGTGATGGCGAATCATGAGTTGCAGGAACAGGATCTCGGCCTCACGGCCCCGCGCCGTGGCCAGTGCGTCGAGTTCGGATGTGCTCGCCGTCCCCAGCATCGGCGCGTCCGATGGGTACGTCGAATGCTGATGCGCCGCAGTGGTATTCGTCATCCACGTCATCGGTCGCGACGACAGGGGTGACGCGTCGGCCAAGCGCAACCAGCCCAGCATGGTGCCGATCTCGATCCGTTGGGTGTCGGCCAGCTGCTCGGCGACGCGGCGGACGGTTGGCCCCGCATCCGGATCGAGGCGCTGGGTCATCAGCAGCGCCTGCTGGTGATGGGCCGTCATGTCCTGGGCGAAACCGATCTCGACGATGTCGAGTACCGGTGCGGCGGTGTGTTTCTCGGGCAATGCCAGGGGCCGCAGCGCCGCCCCGATCGCCAGCAGGAGCAGGGCGACCGAGGCGAACGCGGCGATCCGCGCCCCGCGCGGCACTCTCACGAGCCGACGATCGAACGCTGGTCGGCGGGCGGGGTGTACACCACGTCGTCCAGCCGCAGCACCATGAACCCGTTGTCCGAGCACGCGACGTAGAGCTCGTTGCCGCGCCATTCCGGCGGGGAGAAACACCAGTCGGTGGAGACGTCGCCGAAGGCGAGCCGTCCGGTGCGCGGGGTGAGCGCGTCGGCCGGGTTGAACTGTCCCTCCAGCACCGCGCGCGCCGCGGGCGGTGCGCTCATCAGCGGAACGCCGATGATCGAGGACAGCGCGTGCGGGGAGTTCCAGAGCTCGAGATTGCGTCCGGTGCGCGCGGGCGGGTTGAAGTAGGCGATCTCGCGGACCGCGAACGGATCGCGCACGTCGAAGACCCTGATGCCGGAGGAGGTCCAGCCGCAGGCGAGCGCCGTGGGATCGTCCTGCCGGTCGGCGGCGCAGTAGTGCGATTCGTAGGAGAAGGCCGAACCGCCCATCGAAGAGCCGATATTGGCGTCGATGTGCTGGGGCAGGTTGATCTCGAGCTTCAGCTTGTTGGCCACCTTCGGTGCGCTGTCGTTCGCGACGTCGATGAGTTTCACCCCGCCGGAACCGCCTTCGTCGACAGTGAACAGGTACGGCTTGCCGTCGTAGCTGACGGGGATGCTGTGCTGGGTCGCCCAGCCGTCGGTCCAGAAGGTGCGGCCGAGGTGGTGCACCTGCGGGTTCGGGTCGCGGCGCTGCACGGCGCTGATGTCGAGCACGGTGAAACCGCCGAGCGCGGACAGGTACATGCGATTGCCGTCGGGGCTGATGCCGAAGCCGTGGGCCTCGATGCCGGTGAGGCCCTGCCAGACGACGCGCGGACTCGCCGGATCGGTGAGGTCGACCGCGCTGACGAAACCGGGGGCGATGCCGGATGCCCAGTAGGTTCGGCCGTCGGGGGAGAAGCCGCCCTCGTGGGTCGTGATCGGCAGGGGCATCAGCAGATTGGTGCCGGGGCCCGGGTTGAGCAGGCGCGGGTGCGCACAGTCGGAGATGTCGTAGACGGACAGGTAGCCTACGCCGGTGCCGACCGGGACGCCGGTTCCTACCAGCAGTTTTCGCTCGGCGTTGACCTTCAGGCTCTCCCACGTGCCCGCGAGCATGGCGGGTTCGGCGAGGGTGACCGTGGGGCGCGGGTTGGCCGGATCCGAGACGTCGAGCACCTGGACGCCGCGGCCCTCGCCGATCAGGTCGCCGGGAAAGAACGAGCCCATGTAGGCGCAGTGGTCGAAGCTGGCGGATATGATACTCGCTCCGCGCCCGGCGAATTGGCCGATCATCGACATGTTGCACCGGTAGCCCTGCGTGCTGCGTCCGCTGTCGCGATCGGCAGCGGGCACGTCGCCCTGGAGACCGGGTTCCGGCATCGAGCCCGGTCCGCAATCCGCGCGTGGCACCGATTTGCGCCCGACATCCAGGAATTCCTGGACGGCGGTGGCGATATCGGATTGCAGATCGGCCGAGGCGCTGCCGGGCACCATCATCGCGGTGATCACCGCAGCGGTGAGCAGTGCGACCGGTCTGATGCGGCGCAATCGTGACAGAGAGTGCATCGTTGCGATCCCCCACTTCCTTGTTCGCGGTCATAGCGCGTCGCTGACTGGGACAGTGACACGATCTGACTGAATGGTAGTAATGGGGAGTAACTTGCGGAACGGGTTCTGGAGAAATCCCAAATGTTCGGTTTGTTGCTTGCGTTTTCCCGCTGCTCGGGGTGTGGCTGATCTCAGCGGTTTTCCGTCCGCGTCGACGAGTGCTCGTACGCGGCTGTCGACGGGGTTGGCGCTGGTCCCGCCGGTGCTCTTGGTGAAGAATTGCGCTGTATGGCAGCTGCACGACAGACCCCGGGCTGCCGTGGCTGGGAGCGTTGATTGTTACCGACAGTCTCGTCTACTGGGACAGCTCTCGATGTTAAGGGGGCTACCGACTTTGTCGTCGGAGGGAAGTGGAGTGGTGCCTCTCTTGTGCGGTGAGACAAGCCCGCAGCCGTCGGTCGTGGGTCTGCGTTGTGGCTGACGCGAATTGGTAGTGTCGGGATCGACCGAGGCGAGCGGCAGGCAAGACAGGCGGCTCGGGTCGTGGCTCGGGGAGGGACAAAAGTGCGGGGCTGGTTGCTGAGCGCGGGGATTCGGTGGCGGGGTTGGTCGCGGCGGCGCCGCGCCACGGTAGCCGCGGGGCTGGTGCTTGCGATGCTGCTGCTTCCGGTGGGAGCGGCCGCGGTCGCACTGCGATTCGAGTTCGCCGGTGAACCCAGCGCGGACGCGCGCACCAGAGGGCGGGACGCGGTGTGGCTCGGCCACGCCTGGGTCGACAGCCGAAAAACCGACACCGACGTGGCTGGATTGGTGACCACGTTGGCCGCCACCGGCATCAAGGACCTTTACGTGCACACCGGCCCGCTCGAGCACAACGGCAGTCTGCGCGGCGAATTACACCCGCGGGCACAGTGGTTCGTCGATGCGGTACATCGTGCACTGCCCGGGATACGGGTGCAGTCCTGGCTCGGCGACGTCGTCGCCCCCGAATTCGACGGTCTGCATCTGGACGAAGCCGCCGTCCGCGACCGCATCACCGCCTCCGCCACCAGGGTTGTCGACCTCGGTTTCGACGGTGTCCACCTCGATCTGGAGCCGGTGCGGTCGGGCACGTCCGGCTACCTGACATTGCTGGACCAGGTGCGCGCCGTCACCGCGAGCCGAGGCGCACCGCTGTCGGTGTCGGCTCCGCAGATCGACCCACTGCCGGGGCTGCACTCGGTCGGAATCACTGTGTTCGATCACGGAAAGTGGTGGTCGCAAGGGTATTTCGCCGACGTGGCGCGCCGCGTAGATCAGATAGCGCTGATGTCGTATGACACCTCTATGCCGTGGGGTTCCCTGTATGGCGGGTACGTCGCTCAGCAGACCGCGCTCGCGCTCGAGGTCACCCCGGCGAGTGTCGACCTGCTGATGGGGCTGCCCGCTTTCTGGGCGGACGATCCAGGGCATCACGGCGCGGCGGAGACGGTTGCCAACGCGGTGCGCGCAATCCGATTGGCATTGAGCCGAAATGACTCTCGGCGACCGGCCTTCGGTGTGGCGCTGTACGTCGATTTCGCTGCGACACCGGAAGATTGGGCCATCTACCGCCGCGAGTGGTGCGCCCCTCTGCGGTAACAGCATGGGCCCCGCGATCTACGAAGCGTTCCGGGCAAGCCTTCGCCGCTGGGCGGTGGTGAGGCGATCGGGCCGTGCGGCCACATAGAAGGCGCCGGACTTGTTGCCGCGCACTGCGACCGGGTCCGCGAGGTCGGGGTGGCGGTCGGCTTCGTGCAGCGCCGAAGTCACTTGGTCGAGGGGCCGATCCAGCGCGACGGCAAGGTGCTCTGGGGTGAGCGGCGTGCCCGCGTGCACGAGCGCGGCGATGAGGGTGAGCGCGTGCTGGCACGATCCGATCGGCGTGTTCACCGATCTGCTCCGGGCCGAATTCGACTGACCCCGGGGATACGGGCGGGGGCCGGTCGCGGGGCCCGTAGTCATCGGCGTCCGCACCTGTTTGGGACGATGATCTCGTGTCGCAATCGGTGAACGCGCGGACCGGCAAGCATGCGCCGGCATTGACGGCCCGCGGGGAGCGGACCCGCACGAAACTGATCGAGGCCGCCGAGTTGGTCTTCGCGCGGCTCGGGTTCGTGGAAACGCGGGTCGCCGATGTCGTCACCGAGGCCGGCGTCGCGCACGGGACCTTCTACGTCTACTTCGACTCCAAGGAAGCGATCTTTCAGGCGGTGGTGCTGAATCTCATCGCCGACATGCGCCAGAAGGTGCGCTCACGGCTGGGCACCGAGCCCCGCACGGCCGTCGAGGCGATCGAAGCGGCGGTGCGCGCCTACGTGCTCGCGTTCCGCGATCATGCCCGCCTGATGCTCATGTGGGGTGAGGTCGCCGGGCTCAACCCCGAGATCGACGAACTGCTCCAAGCCGAGATCGCACTGTTCATCGACCGGGCCACACAGATGATCACCCGGCTGCAGGAAAGCCGTCTCGCCGCAGTCGATATCGACGCCGCCTACGCGGCGACGGCGCTGTGCGGCATGGTCCGCGAGTTCTGTGCCCAGTGGGCCAAGACCGACGCCGAGATCGACACCGACGCGGCCGCGGCCACCCTGTCCACGCTGTGGGTGCGTGGCATCGGCCTGGTCCACGGCGCGCCGCCGGTGTGAACGAGGCGCGCGATCACCGACGAGATTCGCCTCGCAGCGATTCGCGGTCGATGGATCGCTTGAGGATCTTGCCCGTCGCGCCCTTCGGAAGGGCGTCGGTGAACTTCACGATCCGCGGAATCTTGTAGGCGGACAAGCGTTCCCGGGTCCAGCTATCGATGCCGTCGGCGTCCAACGGTGAATCGGGGACAGTGACGATGACCGCGGCGACCTCCTCGCCGTAATGCGGATCGGGCACGCCGACCACGGCGGCTTCGATCACGTCGGGATGTTGGTAGAGGACCTCCTCCACTTCACCCGGATACACGTTGTAGCCGCCGCGAATGATCAGGTCCTTGACGCGGTCGACGATGCGCAGATCGCCGTCTTCATCGAATTCGCCCAGATCTCCGGTGCGGAACCAGCCGTCGGGGGAGAGCGCCTCGGCGGTGGCCTCTGGCCTGCCCCAGTAGCCCTTCATCACGGTGTCGCCCTGAATGAACACCTCGCCGATGTGGCCGGGCGGACATGCGTTCCCCTCCGGGTCTCGGACCTCGACGCGGAGCCGGGGGACGGCACGACCGGTGTAGCCGATCTTCGCGCCGCGGTCGAGATCGTTGAAGGTGCCGAACGCGGTGGTCTCGGTGAGCCCGTACCCCTCGAGGATCGTGCAGCCGAAGGTCTTCTCGAACTGGCGCGCGATCTCGCCGGGCAAGGACGCGCCCCCGGAGATGGCGACCCGCAACTGCCGGAAATCGTCCGGGTCCGCGGCCTCGGCCGCATGCAGCATGGCATTCCACATGGTCGGCACGCCGGCCATGATGGTCAGTCGATCACGACGCAGCATCCCGAGCATCGCGACCGGATCGAACCGGCCGAGCAACGACAGCGATCCACCGCCGGTGAAGCAGGGCATCATCACCGCGGACTGCCCGAACACGTGGAACAGGGGTAGCCCGGTCCCGGTGCGATCGGCCGCTGTCCCGCGACTGGAGGCCACGCCGATCTCGCCGCCCGCCAAGAGGTTTCCGACGGTGAGCTGGGCGCCCTTGGGGCGGCCTGTGGTCCCCGAGGTGTAGAGGATGGCCGCGGTCTCCTCCGCGTCGCGGTCTACACACGGGCCGGCAGGCGCGGCCACGCGCGCACCGTCCGTCAGAGACCAGAACGGTATGCCGATGCTCTCCGCGGCTTCCGCGACGGCCGGGCCGAGACCGTGCCAGCCGATGGCCAGCGAACATCCCGCATCGGTGAGGACGTATTCGACTTCGGCGCGGGTCGACATCGTGTTCACCGGCACGACAACGCATCCCGCTGCCTGGATCCCCAAATACGCCACAACGAACTCCGGCACCGATGGCGCGGCGAGCAGGGCTCGATCGCCCGCGCGCAGGCCCGCGGCCGTGAGCGCGCCCGCGTACCGCGCACTCAGCGAATACAGCTGCCGGTAGCTCCATTCGCCTCGCTCGGATCGGAGCGCGACGGCGTCGGGAGTGGCTACGGCGTGACGGCGGACGGGGTCGACGACATTGACCATCGGCGGATCCTTCGAGACGAACTGTGCGGGGACCGCGGTCAGCGTATATGAAACTGACGTCAAGATTATGTTTTCTGCGGAACTGGCCCCAATGATGTCGATGAGCTGGCGTTTTGCGGCGAAAGGGGGATGGATTGCGCCTACCGGCCGTTCGGAATGCGGTGGTATCGGCGGCTCTGCTCGGCGGCGCGGGAAGGCGTCAGGTTCTATGTGGGCGGCCGTAGGCGCTGCTTGACAAGTGTGATTGACATTACTTTCTCGCTGCTCCACACTGGGCGCACTCACATGAATCTGACGTCAAGTTTGTTTTCTGCGTGTCTGTGAGTGATCCACCCCAGCTCGAGGAGTATGCGCATGACCGCACCGCCACTGGAACCGGTAGGCCCCGCCACCGAAAAGGCATCGACACCAGAACAGGAAAGAAGTCGCGGGCATCGCAGACTCCTTGCCGCAGGACTCGTCGGCAGCTCGATCGAGTGGTACGACTTCTTCCTGTACGGAACAGCCGCCGCACTGGTCTTTCCGAAGGTGTTCTTCCCGGACAGCTCGGCGCTGATGGGCACATTGCTCTCGTTCAGCACCTTCTGGGCGGGATTCGTGGCTCGCCCGCTCGGCGGCGTGCTGGCCGGACACTTCGGCGACAAGTACGGCCGCAAGCCCGCCGTGGTCGTCTGCCTGCTCGCGATGGGATTCGCGACCTTCCTCATCGGCTGTCTGCCCGGTGCGCACTCCATCGGCGTCGCCGCACCGATACTGCTGGTCGCGATGCGCTTCGTGCAGGGTATGGCATGTGGCGGGCAGTGGGGTGGGATCGTGCTGCTGCTCACCGAATCCGCGAGTCCGAAAAAGCGAGGATTCGCAGGGACTTTCGGGCAGATGGGTGTCCCGCTCGGCGTGGTCCTCGGAAACCTGGTGTTCCTCGTCGCGACCTCGGCCCTGTCGAACGAGGCGTTTCTGAGCTGGGGTTGGCGGGTGCCGTTCCTCTGTAGCGCGCTGCTGTTCCCTGTCGTGCTCTACATCCAGACCAAGGTCGAGGACACGCCCGAATTCCATGCGCTGCAACAGGAAGTAGCGAGCAAACGTGCCGAGCAGGTCGTCGCCGCACCGCTGTCGGAGGCGCTTCGGATGCACTGGCGCAAGATCCTGCTCGGCTGCGGTCTGCTCGCCGCCACCAACGCCTCCTTCTACATCAGCATCGCGGGCGTGCTCAGCTACGGGACCCGGGAGCTCGGCATGAAGCGCAACGACATACTGACCATATCGCTGGTAGCCTCCCTGATCGGTTGCGCGGTGATCCTGTGGTCGGGCGCCAGATCGGACCGGGTCGGACGTCGGCCGATGATTCTCTTCGGCGGTATCGGTCTGGTGATCTGGGCCTTCCCGTACTTCTGGCTGGTCGATACCGCGAAACTTCCGCTGTTCGCTGTCGCCATCACGGTGGGCACGATCCTCCAATCGATGACCTACGGTCCGCTGGCCGCTTTCATGGGCGAACTGTTCGAGCCCCGGTTGCGTTACTCGGGTGCGTCACTGGCGTATCAGCTGGCCGCGATCACCATCAGCGGCGGAACCCCGTTCATCATGACCGCGCTGATCGCGAATACCGGTACCACTGTGCTCGTTTCGGTGTATCTCGCGCTGATGGGGCTGGTCACCGTCTTCAGTGCCTGGGTGCTGAGGGAGACCAATCCCGCCGAGGTGCGTGCGTCGGCAACCGCTGTGCCCGGCGAACATCTCTACACCTGAACCGGATTCAGCGGCACCGGTCTCCGGACCGGTGCCGCTTGGGTTTCCCGCCGGGGTTGGTTCTTCACCCCCCGGCGGGTCACCAGGTTCTCGGTGATGCTTCGACCCCGGGCCTACGGGTGGGTCACCTCGGTGGCCTGGAGGTTGCGCAGGGTGCCGTCACCGGCCTCGTGCTGTGACGGGTAGAGCAGCTGCACGGCCACGGGCAGGGGCGTGCCTGGCTCGACGGTGTGGGTGTCGTCCGGTGTAGCGATGACGACGGATCCGTCGGTGCCGTCCTTGATCACCTTGTACCACTGCGTCTGCTGGGGATTGATGCGGGTTCGCGGCGGTACGTCGAAGCGGATCTCCCACCACACCACCCGCTGCTCATGGGCGGCCAGGGTGAGCTTGTAGCTGATGACCCACCCCTTCGCGTCCTCGGGCCACGTCTGGGCCCATTGCCCGACGATCTCGGGGGTGACGGTGACGGGCGGCCGCTCGACGTCGGTGGTGACCGAGCCGGAGTGCTGCTTGGCGGTATTGGCGCGCGACGGCGACGTGATCATGCTGGTGCAGGTGAGCCGGCCCTCGAACTGCGGGTCGATGGTGCCGGACAGGGTGACGGTCGCCTTGCTGCCTTTGGGCAGGTCGATCGGCAGGTACAAGCCGTCCCGGACCGAACCGGTGCCGCAGACGGCCCCGTTCTCGGGTCGGCAGGTCAGCTCCAAGTCGGTCAGTTCGGTCGGAATCGCGCCCTCCAACACGGCGTCAGGGGTGTCGTTGGGGCCGAGATTCTGCACGCCGATGGTGTAGGAGATCCGATGTCCCGACTTCGCCGTCTCCGGGCCGGTCATCTCCAGCGGCATGTCCGCGGGCAGGGTCACCGTCAGGTTCCTGATCCGGTGGGACGCGGTCGCGGCACCCGTTCCGGCCGCCAGCCCCAGCTTGAAGGTCTCGGGCACAGGCGCCTTACCGTTGGTGCTGGCGAGATCGAAGTTGTCGATCAGCAGGGTGCCGTTCGGGTTGGCTTTGTCCGCGTGCCGTACGGTCAGCCGGCCGCCGATGATGGAGATCTGGATGTGCGCACCGCGCTCCCACGCCGCGCGGAATCCGCCCGGCACCTGCACGCCGGTCAGCCAGCGGAACCCCTCCCGCAGACTGCCGGGTCCGCGGACCCCGGCGGTGTTGGGCCGTTGCGCGCCGCCTCCCGTACCGGCGAGCGGCGTGGCGAAGTTCCCGTAATTGTCGAAGCCGACGCCCACGAACCCGGCTGTGACTCCCGGCGCGACGATTTGTTCCTGCGACGCTTTCGTGAAGGAGTAGCCGAGTGCGGCGCCGATGCCGCCGGGTTGCGTCGTGTGCTCGCCGTCGATCACGTAGACGCTGAAGCCGTCACCGAGCATGGATCCTCCCTCGCAGGAGTAATCGAAGTCGATGGTGACGCCGAGCTTGGACGAGAACGCCTGATCGAGGAACGCCGTCCCGGCCTGGGAATTGGCGTTGGGGGTGAGCTCCAGGCTGCCGCCGTTCAGCCGAGCGCTGCCGAGCAGCTGCCAGTGCGGGTTGGTCACGGCGTCCTGGGTGAACGATTCGACGATCGGGAATTGCGCCTGCTGAATGGTGACTGGTGCGAACGTCGTCATAGTCGAATCCTCCTCGGGCTGGATGTGCCATGAGATGAGAGATTGCGCCATGTAGATCTGACCAGTACTCCACAATAAAGATAGCGCATTCGATCTCGCCGGAACTGTGGTTCTCGCCAGAACGGCTGTCCTGGTCAGAAGCGCAAAGTGGGCTGGAATGCAACGTGATTCGTTACGTGACCGGGCACGATTCACTCGCCTGGTCGTCCGGCCTGTCGCCCCGCTTCGTCCTTTGACGGGGTATCCGCTGGCGTCGTCGTGCCGGGCCCGGAGCCGCCGACAGTGCATGCGGTCCCAATGCCTGGGTGCGGAATACCCTTGGGTACCAATAAGACGTGCGTAGTCGGCATTGGTCGGAAATTTACCGTGACAGTTCCCGGTATTCAGGAAACTATCGACTTCGTCGAACGAGGGAAGCGGAGCGCCGCCTTCTTGTGCGCCGGGACGAGCCCGCCGCAGTGGCCGACGACGCTCCTTGCAACCGAAGAGGTTTCGCCTAGAGGAGTTTGCCCGGGATAGCGGCGACCAGCCCGCCGTCGATGATCAGGTCCTGGCCGTTGATGTAGGACGCCTCTTCAGAGGCCAGGAACGCTACGGCGTCGGCGACGTCCTCGGCGGTTCCGATGCGCCCGGCGACCACCTCGCCGACGACGGCGACCCGCGCCTCGGCGGACACTTCGGCGTCGAACATCGGGGTCTCGATGTAGCCGGGGCTCACCGAGTTGACGCGGATTCGCCGGGGGCCCAGCTCCGCGGCGAGAGTGTGCGCCAGGTTGTGCACCGCTGCCTTGGTCGCCGCGTAGAGCGAGCCGCCCGGCATGCCTCGATGCAGCGTCCACGAGGCGTTGACGACGATCGCCGCGCCGTCGGGCAGCAGTGGCAGCGTCTTCTGGATGGTGAAGAACACGCCTTTGAAGTTGATATCGACCACGCGGTCGAATTCGGCCTCGGTGATCTCGGCGTACGGCCCGAACGAGGCGACGCCCGCGTTGGCGAAGACCACGTCAAGGCGTCCGAAGCGCTCCCGGATCGCGTCGGTCAGCGCGTCGAGATCGGTGAGGCTGGACGCGTCACCGGGGATCGCGAGGACACGGTCACCGTCGCCCAGCTCCGCGACGGCGTCATCGAGGCGGCTCTTGTCCCGTCCGGTGATCACGACCGTGGCGCCCTCGGCGAGCAGCCGCCGGGCGGTGGCCAGCCCCATACCGCTGGAGCCGCCGGTGACGAGCGCGATCTTGTCCTGGTAACGGGAGGTGCCGAACGATCGGGAAGTGCTGTGTGTCATGGCATTCAGCCTGCCGAGTGCGGCGCGCGGCAAACAGTGCGTGGTCAACCTGGGTCCGGCAACACCACCCTGGCGGTCAGGCCGAGGTGGCCACCGGGATACGCAGGAGCTGAGCGACTCGCTGTTCGGTCGTGGTGCCCGGCCGCGGGTTGTACAGCTCGAGGTAGCGGTCGGGGCGGTCGGCGACGATCAGGGTGGTCGTATCGAAGTACAGGTCGCCCGCCTCGGGATGGCGCACCGCCTTCACGCCTTGACCCGGGACGCCGACATCGTGGCGCGCCCACAGCTCGGCGAATTCGGGGCTCGCGGCGGTGAGTTCGTCCACCACGCGGCTGAATTCGGGATCGCCGGGCGCGCGGGCGGCATCGGCGCGGAAGGCCGCGACGATCACGGGCGCGGTGGTCGCCCACGGGTCGTGCATGCCGCGGTAGCGGGCGTTGGTGAAGAACGAGACGAGGCAGTTGCGGTCGGTGTCGCCGTAGCCGAAGACGGAGCGCGTCACGTCGTTGATCGCGAGCAGGTTCCAGTAGGGGTCGCGCAGGATCGCCGGGCGCGGTGTCCACGCGTCGACCAGCTGCCGAAGCTCCGGCGAGACCTCGGTGTCGCGTGTGCCACCGGCGGTCGGTGGATTGAGACCGGCCAGCACGTAGAGGTGCGCGCGCTCGGGTTCGGTGAGGCGTAGCGCGCGCCCGACCGCGTCGAGCACCTCGGCCGACACCTTGATATCGCGTCCTTGCTCGAGCCACGTGTACCAGGAGACGCCGACCCCCGCCAGCAGGGCGACCTCTTCTCTGCGCAGCCCCGGCGTCCGCCGCTTTCCTGCGGTGACCAGGCCGACGTCATCGGGGGTGAGCCGGGCGCGGCGGGTGCGCAGGAAGTCGCGGAGCTGCTCGCGGCGCAGAGTCGCCGCCGCCGGGGATTCGCTGGGCATATGCCACGGTAACAATTCGAGGCAAAGGTGACGCATGCCGCTGGACTCGACCGGCAGGGTCCGACCTCGACATGCTTTGCCGTGCGACGGCTTATCCGACGGCGTGCTCAGCGCCTGCTTCGAGCAGCTTCTCGCAGGTGGCGAGCAAGGTGGCGCGCAGCGTCGCGGCCCGCTCGGCTAGTTCGGCCTGTCGGCGGACGTATTCCGCACGGCCGGAGGGGGTTTCGATGGGAATCGGAGTGTAGCCGTATGCGCCGAGATCATAGGGGCTGGCGCGCATGTCGAGTTCACGGGCGGCGCATGCCAATTCGAAAGACTCCAGAACCAGCTCGGAGGAGACCAGCGGGACGAGCTTGAAGCTCCATTTGTAGAGATCCATATTGGCGTGCAGACAGCCGGGCTGCTCCCTGGCCACCTGGTCGGCGCGGGCGAGCGGCTGGGCGTTGCGGCCGACGGCCTCCGGGGTGAAGAAGCGGAAAGCGTCGAAGTGGGTGCAGCGCAACGACATCGCCTCGACCACGGCGTCGGTGCCCGCCGAGCCGAGACGCAGCGGCACCTGTCGATGGCGGACGTCGTCGGTGCGGTACACCATGGCCCACTCGTGCAGTCCGAAGCAGGACAGCTGCGCGGGGCGGGACGCAGTGGCGCGCAACAGGTTCGCAACGAATTCGATGGTGTCGCGGCGGCGGGCGAGGTATACGGGATCCGCCGCGAACACCGGCCCGCGATCGGTCGCGGGTGCGCCGGACCACTCGGGAGTGCCGGTCTGACGGGGCCGCGCGTCCCGGTGGTAGCCCCGCGCCCCCTCGTACTCGCGCGCACCGGCCAACCCGACGCCGAACCCGGGATGCCACCGGCGCAACTGCGCGGGCTTGTTGCCGTAGTAGGTGAACAGGAAATCGATCACCGGATGCGTGGAACCGGCGGCCCGCCGCTCCAGATACGGCCCGACGAGCTCGTCCAGCCGCGCCCGGTACGCGGCGGCGCGCGCACGCCAATCGTCCTCCGCCAAAACGCTTTCGAGCATCACGCCGACTCCCGGACGTCACCGACCAGTCGGCGGGCCACACAGGGGAAGGCGATTCGGGCGGGCAGCTGTCCGCCCGAATCGCGCGTGAACCGGCCCGCGTGCCCGTGCGGGCGACGCAGGCTGCGCGGCAGCCGATCGTCGTCCGCTCGGTGGCCCAACGGAGTGCGTGGCGCGAAGCCGGACCGCGCCACCGTGCCACACGGCGCGATACCGCGACGGAACACGATGGCGCGGAATATCATTCGGCGATCCGGTGGGTGGTGTCGCGGACCGTGCCGACGAACTCCTCGACCAGGTCCTCCAGCGCGACGATGCCCACGGTGTTGCCGCGAGCGTCGACGACGCGGCCCAGGTGGCTGCTGGTGCGGCGCAAGCGGGCCAGCGCCTCGAACAGTGTGGTGGCCGCGCCGACGGTCGGGAGCGGACGGATGTCGGTGCGCGGAATCGGGGTGCTCGGGCCCGCGGCGTCGTCGGCGACCTTGTCCAGCACGTCCTTGACGTGCAGGTAGCCGACCAGCGAACCGTCGTCGGCGCGCACCGGGTAGCGGGAGAAGCCGGTCTCCGTGACCGCGGTCTCGACATCGCCGAGCGTTGTTCCGTTGCCGCGCAACGGCACCGAGCGCGTCGTGGCCAGCGGCACCATCACATCGGCGACGATCTGATCCGAGGTGCCCAGCGCCTGGGTGAGGCGTCGGTGCTCCTCCTCGTCGAGCAGACCCTCCGAACGGGATTCGCCGATCATCTCGGCGAGCTCCACGCTGGAGACCGTGGCCTCCAACTCGTCCTTGGGCTCGATGCGCAGCAGCCGCAGCGACAGGTTGGCCGCCAGGTTGTAGATCGCGATCAGCGGACGGGCTATCCGCAACCACATCAGGTGCATCGGAACCAGCAGCAGCGCACTGCGTTCCGGCCCGGCCAGCGCGATGTTCTTCGGGATCATCTCGCCGAAGAGAATGTGCAGGATCACCACGATGGTCAGCGCGACCGCGAAGGCCACCGGGTGCAACAGCTGATCGGGCAGGCCGAGCAGCTCGAACGGCCCCTCCAGCAGGTGCGCCACGGCGGGCTCGCCGACGCGACCGAGCAGGATCGAACAGATCGTGATGCCGAGCTGCGCGGCGGCGAGCATCATCGACAGGTTCTCACCGGCCCGGATGACGGTGGTGGCGTTGCGCTTACCCTGGGCGGCCAGCGCCTCGAGGCGGTCGCGCCGCGCGGAGATCAGCGCGAACTCGGCGCCGACGAAGAAGGCGTTGCCCGCCAGCAGCACCACCGTGAGCAGGACAGCGAACAGATCACCCATGGCTGTGCTCCTGCGACGGGTGGGCGATCAGCGCCTCCGGTGTGACGGGAATCAGGCGGACCCGGTCGATGCGGCGGCCGTCCATGCGTTCGACCCTGGCGATCCAGCCACCGTCGCCGTTTTCGTACGGGTGGCGGTTGCCTGCCGTGGAATTGGGCAGCACCACCTCGTCGCCGACCACGGGAATGCGGCCGAGGCCGGTCAGCACCAGACCGCCGAGGGTTTCGTATTCACCCTCCGGCGCGTCGTAGCCGGTGGCGCGCGAGACCTCGTCGATGCGCAGCAGGCCCGAGCAGTCCCAGCCGTCGGAGACCCGGCGCACGTCGCGCTCCTCCTCGTCGTGCTCGTCGCGCACGTCGCCGAGGATCTCCTCGATCAGGTCTTCCATGGTGACCAGGCCCGCGGTGCCGCCGTACTCGTCGACGACCAGCGCGACCTGCATACCGTCGGCGCGCACGCGTTCGAGCACCTCGTCACCGTCCAGACTGGCGGGCACCACCGGAACGGGGCGGGCCAGCAGTTGCAGCGGGATGGTGCGGCGCACGTTCGCGGGATGGGTGAACGCCTGCTTGACGTGCACCACGCCGAGGGTGTTGTCGAGATCGCCGTCGATCACCGGGAACCGGGAGTAGCCGGTGCGGCTGGCGGCGGCGATCAGATCGGCGATGGTGTCGGACTTGTCCAGCGACTCCACCTTCACCCGCGGCGTCATCAACTCCTCGGCGCTGCGCTCGCCGAACTGCAGCGACCGGTCCATCACCAAGGCGGTGCGCTGGTCGAGCGCGCCGCGCTGCGCCGAGGTGCGCACCAGCGAGCCGAGTTCCTGCGGCGAGCGCGCCGAGCGCAATTCCTCCGCGGGTTCCACGCCGAGGCGGCGCACCACCCAGTTCGCGCTGCTGTTCAGGAAGTGGATCATCCACTTGAACACCACCGAGAAGGCGATCATCGGGCCCGCGGTCATGCGCGCGGTCGCCATCGGCTTGGCGATGGCGATGTTCTTGGGCACCAGCTCGCCGTAGATCATCGACAGCGAGGTGGCCAGCACCAGAGCCAGCGCCAGCGAGACGCCGCCGGCCGCGCTCGAGTTCATGCCGACCGCGGTGAACACCGGCGCCAGCAGGCGGGCGAGCACCGGCTCGGCGATGTAGCCCGTGATCAGCGTGGTGATGGTGATGCCGAGCTGGGCGCCCGAGAGTTGGAACGAGAGCGTGCGGTGCGCCTGACGCACCATCCGCGAGCGCACGTCACCGGTGCGGGCGTGCGCCTCGACGGTGCTGCGTTCCAGGGCGGTGAGCGAGAATTCGGCCGCGACGAACAGCGCGGTGCCTGCGGTGAGGGCGACGAACCCGACCAGGCTGAGAATGGTGAGGACGGTGGACACGATCAACACCGCCCGCGGAGCGCGGTACTACGGGACACGCGGGGAGAAGCTGGTTCGGGCTGGCTTGCTGCGAGAAGGAGAGCGCCGGGTTTGTCACCCGGCTCGGTAGAGGAGCCCTCCTGTGCGGCGCCCTCGGACGCGGGTGACAACTTGTTCCTTTCGGCATGCGGAAATCGTGGTGCCGGGCGGCCCGGCAACCACCATGTTACCGGCCGACGCGGTGGATCGCGTCGCCCGGTCTGCGTCCTGTTCGCGTGTCGGTGCTCACCATCCGCTGGGCAGCGGACGCCCTTCCGCGAAGCCCGCCGCGGACTGCACGCCGAGCACGGCCTTGTCGTGGAAATCGGTGAGCGTGCGGGCGCCCGCGTAGGTGCAGGCGCTGCGCACACCGGAGCAGATGTGGTCGATCAGGTCCTCGACGCCGGGGCGTTCCGGGTCGAGTCGCATGCGCGAGCTGGAGATGCCCTCCTCGAACAGCGCCTTGCGGGCCCGGTCGAAGCCGCTGTCGGTGGCGGTGCGCGCGGCGACGGCGCGCTTGGAGGCCATGCCGAAGCTCTCCTTGTAGGCGTTGCCGTCGCGGTCCACCCGCAGGTCGCCGGGCGACTCGTAGGTGCCTGCGAACCAGGAGCCGATCATCACGTTGGACGCGCCCGCGGCCAGCGCGAGCGCCACGTCACGCGGATGCCGGACGCCGCCGTCGGCCCAGATGTGCACGCCGAGTTCCTTTGCGGCCGTAGCGCATTCGGCCACCGCGGAGAACTGCGGGCGACCGACGCCGGTCATCATCCTCGTGGTGCACATGGCGCCGGGGCCGACGCCGACCTTGATGATGTCCGCGCCCGCCGCGGCCAGATCGCGGGTGCCCGCGGCGGAGACCACGTTGCCCGCCACCAGCGGCACGCCGAGGCCGAGATCGGCGACGGCGCGCAGCGTTTCGAGCATCTTCTCCTGGTGACCGTGCGCGGTGTCGATGACGAGCAGGTCGGCGCCCGAGTCGACCAGCGCCTTGGCCTTCGCGGCCACGTCGCCGTTGATGCCGACCGCGGCCGCCACGCGCAACTTGCCATTGCCGTCGATGTTCGGCTGGTAGATGCCCGTGCGAATGGCGCCGGTGCGGGTCATCACGCCGGCCAGCGAGCCGTCCTCGGCGGTGAGCACGGCAAGGTGCGCGTGCTCGGCCTCGAGCAGGTCGAACAGCTCGCGCGGGGAGGTGCTGGCAGGCGCCTGGACGAAATCGGTGACGGCTACCTCGCGCAGACGGGCGAAGCGGTCGACGTCGGTGCACGCGCCCTCGGTGACCACGCCGACCGGCCTGCCCGCGTCGACCACCACCAGTGCGCCGTGCGCGCGCTTGTGCATCAGCGCCACGGCCTCGGAGACCGACCGATCCGGGTCGAGCGTGACCGGGGTGTCGGCGGTGAGCGAGCGGCTCTTGACGAAGGCGATGGTGTCGGCGGCCGCGGTGATCGGCAGATCCTGCGGCAGGACCACGACGCCGCCGCGCCGGGCGACGGTCTCGGCCATGCGGCGGCCCGCGACGGCGGTCATGTTCGCCACGACGATGGGAATGGTGGTGCCGGAACCGTCGACGGTCGACAGATCCACATCGAAACGGGACGCGACGTCGGTCCGGTTCGGGACGAGGAAGATGTCGTCGTAGGTGAGGTCGTACGGCGGCTGGTGTCCAGGGAGAAACTGCACTTGACCAATACTAACCGGGACTCACGACTCGCGCGGCAATTCTCCGGCGCACCGGCTGGGGCGGTCCCATCGAGCGGGACCGGGCGTTTGCGCGTGGCGTAACAGTGCGTGCCCGAACGCGATCGGCGGGCGCAGTGGGTTCGCTGGGAGCTGCTCAGTGGCGGGCCGGTGAATGGCGAATCCGAAGGGGGCGGTGCAACTCGGCACTGTGCCGGAATGGTGTCAGCGCCGGAGTGGTGTCAGCATGAGGGATTGGACGTACGTCTGCCCGGCGTATCGATGGAACAGTATGTGCCTCAACACATTCAGCTACAGGGTTGCGACCGGACGCTCCTGTGGCGAAGCGGATGCGGTCGATCAAGCGGCGGCCTGTGCGCGCGACAGTTGAATCGCTGTCACGCACATGACGAGCACAGCGAACGCGGTGATCACAATCCCGAAACCGTTGGTGCGCAACTGTTCGTCGAGAACCGTCAGGCCGAGAAACGCGGCCGCCAGCGGTTCGGCGATCGTGACGGCGGGCAGCGAGGCGGTGAGCGAACCGGCTTGGAAGGCGCGCTGCTGGAAGTAGACACCGATCAAGCCCGCGGCGACCAGCGCCCACGTTTGCCAACTGCCGACGACGTGGCCGAGCCCGTGCTCGAACAGATCCGTGACGTAGGAGGTCAGCGCGGCGGCCAGCCCGAACAGCGCGCCGCCCGCGGCGCCGAACAACAGGGCGCGGAGTCCGCCGTCGGCCGCACCGAGCGCCAGCGCGACCGCGCCGCCGACGGCGCCGAGCAGAATCCCCAGCGGGACGATCCAATCGCCCAGCGGCGCGTTCGAATCCCCTTCGGAAGGATTGCCGACCACGAGAAAGCAGGCCAGCGCCGCGACGAGCGCCAGTGCGGCAGCCCAGTTGCGCGCCCCGACCCGGCGACCGGTGAGCCGCGCCGAAAGCGGCAGCGCGAACACCAGCGCACTCACCAGAATCGGCTGCACCAGCAGCACCGCCCCCAGCGCGAGCGCCACGACCTGCATCGCGTACCCGCCCGCGTCTCCGCCGACCCCTGCCCACCACCGCGGACTGCGCAGCAGCGTCCCCACCAGCGAGTGCTCCTCCGGCACCGCCGAGGCGGCCCGATGCTGTGCCACCGCGGCCACCGCGAACAACAGCGCGGCCACGAGCGCGCAAACCACGGCCCAGAACGGATGATGCACCACTCCAGTTTGCCCCGCATTAGCCAACTCGCGGATCCGCCCACTCCACCCGGGCGCGTCGCCGTTGCATCCCGGGCGTGTCGCGCCCCGTCTCCAACCTCGCGCCCCGTCCACACCCTTCGCAGACCTCAGAACCCATGCGAGTCGTACCAAACATTCACTGGCGCGAATCCCCGCTGCCACATGTCTTTCGTACGCCTCACGCTGTCGGTGTCTATGTGAGGCGTGCGGAAGGAGTGTGAGGACGCGTTGGCGGTGTGCGGAAGGCGCCTGGGCGTGGCGCGCGGATCAGTTGGCCCGTCGGCGACGCCCGCCGGTGGCGTGGTGGTGGCCCGTGGTGTCTCGCGCTTCGACGGAGCGGCGTCCGGCGCGGGTGCGGGGGACCGGGGTCGAGCCGTCGGCGCGGGGCGCGCCGCGGTCGGGGGCTTCGTTGCGGCGTCGGCCGGTGTGTGCGGTCGATGTGCCGTCCGTGGTCGATCGGCGTGCGGGTTCGGTTGTGGTGCGGCGGTTTTCGGTCGAGCGCGCGCCTGCGGCGTGATTCGCGCGCCCTGCCGCGGGAGTGGTCGAACGGTTGCCGCGGGACCGCCGTCCCGGCCCGCGTGGGGCGGGAGTTTCTCCGGAGGACGTCGCCTCGGCGGCGGATCGGCGCGCGGTCGAGCTCACTTCGGCGCGGGTGCGACGCCCGTCGGACTTCGCTTCTGTCGCGGCGTGGCGCTCGGTGGATCTCGCCTCGGCACCGACGTATCGCCCGTCGGACGTCGCCTCGGCTGCGGCGCGACGCCTACCGGTCTTCGCCTCGGTGCCGGCGCGGCGCGAGGTGGACTTCGCCTTGGCCTCGGTGCGACGCCCATCGCCCCCGGCCCCCTCGACCTTCGCTGCGGCAGCGCCGGGCAAAGTGACAGGAATTCCCGACGGCCGACGCGCGCCGGTGATCGCCGCCAGCCGCTTGTCGCCCGGCGTGATCTCGACGCCCTCGATGTCGACCCCTGCCTTGCGGGTCATCTTCTCCACGTCGGTGCGCTCGGCGTCGGTGACCAAGGTGACGACGACGCCGTCCTCGCCCGCGCGCGCGGTGCGGCCCGCTCGGTGCAGGTAGGCCTTGGGTTCGGCGGGCGGGTCGACGTGCACGACGAGGGAGATGCCGTCCACGTGGATGCCGCGGGCGGCGACGTCGGTGGTGACGAGTACGGGCACGCTGCCGTCGGCGAAGGCCGCCAGCGTCCTGGTCCGGTTGTTCTGCGCTTTACCGCCGTGCAGCGCGCCCGCAGCGACGCCGGAGGCGCGCAGCTGTTTGGCGAGCCGGTCGGCGCCGTGCTTGGTGCGCACGAACAGGATGGTGAGCCCGTCGCGGGACGCGATCTCGGCGACCACGGCGCGCTTGTCGGCCTTGTGCACGTACAGCAGGTGGTGCGACATGGTGGTGACCGCGGCCGACGGCGGCGCGGTGGAATGCGTGACGGGGGAGCGCAGGTAGCGCTTGACCAGCTTGTCCACCTCACCGTCCAAGGTGGCCGAGAACAGCAGTCGCTGACCGTCCTTGGGTGTCCGGTCGAGCAGCTTGGTGACCTGCGGCAGGAAGCCCATGTCGGCCATGTGGTCGGCTTCGTCCAGCGCGGTGATCACCACCTCGGACAGGTCGGCCGAGCCCTGCAGGATCAGATCCTGCAACCGGCCGGGGGTGGCGATGAGCAGGTCGACTCCGCGGGCCAGCCGGTCGGCCTGCCGCTTGATCGGCGCGCCGCCCACCACCGAGGCGATGCGCAGGCCGAGGGCGAGCGCGGGTTCGTCGAGTGCGCGTTCGATCTGCGCGGCCAGCTCCCTGGTGGGTACCAGCACCAATCCGCGCGGACGGCCGGGCTTGGCGGCGCCGCCCGCGAGGCGGGCCAGCATGGGTAGTCCGAACGCCAGCGTCTTGCCGGAACCGGTGGGGCCGCGGCCGAGCACGTCCTTGCCCGCGAGGGTGTCCGGGACCGTCGCGGCCTGGATGGGGAAGGGCGCCTCGATGCCGTCGCGGCGCAGAGCCTGGACGAGCGGAACGGGCAGGCCCAGGTCAGCGAAGGTGACGCTGGGCGCCGCGGCGGCGGGCGAGGGAGTCAAAGGGTTGACGGCCTTTCGTGTGTCGACGTGCGCGCGCGTGATCGGCGCGCGAACGGGCGTGGTGGTGGACGGCGACGTCCCGAAGTGAGATGCAGTAGGGGCGACCGGTGTGACGCCGGATCGGCGAGGTCAGTGGTTGAACAACCGACTGAGTTCGACCAGCCAGGGTACCGCGACGGCCAAGGTGGGAACCACGAGGATGGCGACCGACCCCAGATAGGCGACCGACGCCACGCGGAGATCACCGATCCGGCCGCTCAGCCGCTGGATGCGAATCAGCGTGGTCGGTCCGCCCGCGGCCAGCGCACCCTGCGGCGCGGTCGACTTCGCGCAGGCAACCAGCGCCCGCGCGAGCGGCTTGGGTCCGGTGATCTTGACCGCGGAATCGTCGGCGAGCAACTCGATGAGCAGCTTCACCGAGCCGAGCGCGGCCTTGCTGCGCACCACCCGGGGAAAGGCCTCGTGCACGGCCGTGAACGCCTCGAGCACCAGATCGTGCCTGGCCCGCAGGTGCGAGCGCTCGTGACTGACGATGGCGGTGACCTCGGAATGGTCCAGGTTGGTGAGCGTGCCCGCACTGAGCACGACCCGCTGGCGCAGGCCAGGCAGGCAGTAGGCGATCGGTTCGGTGGCGGCGAGCACGCGGATGTCGTGCGCGCGCCGGTGCGGGCCGCTCTGGTCGAGCAGGTCGACCAGCATGCGGTGCCTGGCCCGCCGCCTGCGGGTGTGCACCCCGACGCGGATCACCGAGAAGATCAGTCGCGCGCCGATCAGCAGGGTCAGCGCGAAGACGGTGACGTAGGCGAGCCACAGGGGCAGACCGAGGGCATCGATCTCCCTGGTGGGGGAGGTGGTCGGGCGTCCGTCGGGTCCGGGCACCAGCAGCTCGGCGGCGATGGCGAGCCCGGATCCGAAGGCGCTGAGCACGGCCGCGAGCGCGATGGCCTGCCACAGCACGAGCGCGGCGCGCGGTGTCCGGTACGGCCAGGTCGCACGGCTGAGCAGCGCAGGGGCGGGCCCCGCGAGAAGCAAGGCGAGACCGGCGAAGACCGGCGCGGTTGCGTTCATCGACTCAGCTCACTGCGTTGTGGGGACCGGCGCGCTCACGGCATTGTGAGGGCCGGGGGCCGAACGGCCATCCCCGATACTACTTGGGCGGTGGTTGATTGCCTTCGGATGCTTCGAGCTTAGCGAGTGCCTCGCGCAGCGCATCCGCTTCGTCGCGACCGACCTGCTCCACGAAATGCACGAGCGCGGCGGCGCGGCTACCGGCCGCGTCGGCCTGTTGCAGCGCGTCGACCATGAGCGAGGCGACCAATTCGTCCCGGGTGTGCACGGGCGCGTACCGATGCGCGCGATCGTCGCGCCGCTGGACCACCAGATTCTTCTTGGCGAGTCGCTGCAACACGGTCATGACCGTGGTGTACGCGAGTTCGCGGCGCGCGGCCAGCGCTTCGTGCACTTGCCGGACGGTTTGCGGTTCGTCGCTCGACCACAACTGGTCCATGACCGCTTTCTCGAGTTCACCGAGTCCTGCCATCCCCCAAGTTTACGGACACAACGACAAGGATGCGTACTACACCCCGTCGTAACTGTCCGGTTGCTATGTGGTATTGGTCATACCTCGCGAACCGGATGAATTATTCCGCCGATGCGCCGGGCAGCACGTGCCGGGTACCGATCGGCACGATCATCGGCCTGCCGGACACCGGGTCCTCGAGCACGGACGCGTCCAGCCCGAAGACCTCTTTCAGCAGCGCGGCGGTGACGATGTCGGCCGGACTGCCCTGCGCGACGATCCGTCCGGCGCGCATGACGATCAGCTGATCGCTGTATCGAATGGCCAGGTTCAGATCGTGCAGCACCATCACCACGGTGCGGCCGAGATCGTCGTGCAGCCGGTCGACCAGATCGAGGACCTCGAGCGAATGCGCGAGGTCGAGGTAGGTCGTCGGCTCGTCGAGCAACAGGATGTCGGTGCCCTGCGCCAGCGCCATGGAAATCCAGGCGCGCTGACGCTGGCCGCCGGAGAGCTCGTCGAGCGCGCGGTCGGCAAGATCGGCGATGCCGGTTTGCTCGAGCGCGGTCATCACCTCGGCCTCGTCGGCCGCGGACCACTGCCGGATCCAGGACTGGTGCGGATGACGGCCGCGCGCGACCAGGTCGGCGACGGTCAGGCCCTCCGGCGCGACCGGCGTCTGCGGCAGCATGCCGACCACGCGCGCGACTTCCTTGGTCTTCATCGACGAGATGGCCTTGCCGTCCAACAGGATTCGCCCGGTCCGCGGCCGCAGCAGGCGGCCGAGCGAGCGCAGCAGGGTGGACTTGCCGCAGCCGTTGGGGCCGATGACGGTGGTGATCACGCCGGGCGTGATGTCCAGGGTGAGGCCGTCGACGATGACGCGGTCGCCATAGCCGAGGCTGATGCCCTCGGCGGCCAGCTGGTGCGCGGCGGCGGTGGTGGTGACGGTCATGACAGGGTCGCCTTCCGATTCATACGCACGAGCAGGTACAGCAGGAACGGTCCGCCGAATCCGGCGGTCACGATGCCGACGGGCAGGTCCACCGGGAACAGCGTCCGCGCGGCCGCGTCCGCTCCGACCACCAGGATGGCACCGATCAACGCCGAGCCGATCAATGGTTCCCCCGGCGTGCGCAGCAGTCGCCGCGCGACCTGCGGCCCGGCCAGCGCGACGAACGCGATCGGACCGGCGGCCGCGGTCGCCACGGAGGCGGCCACCACCGAGGCGCCGATCAGGATGGCCTGCTGGGTCTGGATGCGCACGCCGAGCACCCTGGTGGTCTCGGTGCCGAGTCGCAGCGCGGCGAGGGTGCGCGCCGAACCCACCGCGACCAGCGCGACGATCGCCAGCGCCAGCGCCGCGGGGACGAGCTGGTCACGGTCCGCGCCGTTGAGCGATCCGGTCAGCCACAGCTGGGCGCGGGCGGCGTCCTGCCAGGTCCCGCGGGTGAGCACCCAGTTGATACCAGCCATGAGCAGCGCGTTGACGCCGATGCCGATGAGCACCAGCCGCAGGCCGGTCGCACCGAATTCGCCGGTGGCGGTGCGACCGAGCGCCAGGACGTAGATCGCCGCGGCGGTGAGCAGTCCGCCGAGCAGCGCGGCCAGCGGCGCGCCGAAGGTGGCCGCGAAGCCCGTCGTGGCGCCGCCGGAGGCGACGAGCACCGACACCGCGCCCAGGCTCGCTCCGGTGGTGATACCGAGCATGTCCGGGCTGGCCAGTGGGTTGTGCAGGATCGATTGGGTGATCGCGCCCGCGAGTCCGAGCGCCGCGCCGACGACGAGCGCGGTGAGCGCGCGCGGCAGCCGCGAGTCGAGCACGATGTAGCGCTGCGATCGGCTCCCGCCGCCGGAGAGCACGTCGAGGACCCGGCCGATCGGAATGTGCGTGTCGCCCACGGCGATGTCCACGCAGAACAGCGCGAACGCGAGCGCGGCGAGCACGAGCACGATCGCGACCATGGCCGGTCGCAACACCAGCGACACCGGGCCGAGTCGCAGGGCGGGGCGCACCCGGCGCAGTCCGGCCGAATCCGGCGGTCGGACGGCGGTTTTCACGTCGACGTTCACCGCGTCCTCCTGGCGGGCGCGAAGGCGGAGGAGCCGAGTCTCACAGGTTCACCAGCTTTCGACGGCGCACGAGCGCGATGAAGAACGGGGCGCCGACGGCGGCCAGCATCACGCCGGCCTGGAGTTCGCCCGGCCGCGCGACGAGCCTGCCCGCGGTGTCGGTGACGAGCAACAGCAGCGCGCCGATGCCCCCCGAATACGGCACCAGCCAGCGGAAATCGGGCCCGGTGACCATCCGCGCCAGGTGCGGGACGATGAGGCCGAGGAAGGCGATCGGTCCCACGGCGGCGGTCGCGGCGCCGCACAGCAGCACCACCGCGGTGAGTCCGAGGGCGCGGCTGCGGCCGATGTGCACGCCGAGCCCGCGCGCCACCTCGTCGCCGAGGGTGAGCAGGTTGAGTCCGGGCGCGGCCGCGACGGCGAGTACGAGCCCGGCCGCCAGGAACGGCAGCACCTGCCAGAACACCTCGGCGTCGCGCCCAGCGACCGCGCCGACCACCCAGAATCGATAGGTGTCCAGGGCCGCGGGGTCCAGCAGCACAATGGCATTCGTCATCGCCTGGAGCAACGCGGTGAGCGCCGCGCCCGCGAGCACCAGGCTGAGCGGGCTGGCCTTGCCGCTGCCGAGTGAGGAGAACCCGAAGACGGCGAGTCCGGTCAGCAGCGCTCCGGCGAAGGCGAACCAGATGTACTGCTCGGGCATGGTGAAGCCGAACAGGTACATGCTCAGCGCGGCGAGAAACGCGGCGCCGGAATTGAGTCCGAGCAGGCCGGCGTCGGCGAGCGGGTTGCGGGTGTAGCCCTGGATCAGCGCACCGGTGATGCCGAGCGCCATCCCGGTGACCACCGCGAGCGCCGTGCGCGGCAGCCGCAGCGACCGCACGATCTGCTCCTCGACGGTCTGCGCCGGGCAGCTGAACGGTCCGCCCTGGCAGGCCAGCGCATCGCGCACGGCGTCGTAGACGGTGCCGGGCGCGAGCGACCGGGAACCGAGCGCGACGCTGGCCACCGCGGCGAGCGCGAGCAGCGCGAACAAGAGGACGAGACCGGTCAGGCGACGCCGCCTCACGGTGCCAAGGGGTGTCACAGCGACGAACTGCTCCTGACTCGATGTGGTGCCGACTTCACGTAGCCCTGGGCTTGCCAGGTTGGGTAAGCCTAACCTATCTTCCGAACTCGACTTCTATGAGGAGCCGACCCCGAGGAGGTTCGATGCTCGAGCCATTGACAACCCGCCAGGCCCGCGACGCCGAGGCGGCGTTCGGTCGCGCCTGTGCCCGGCTGCGGGCGTTGCAGCCGGAGCACCCGCGAGTGTATGCCGTTGCCGCGATGGCCGATCAGGGCAAACGCCGGTGGTGGAAGCTGTCGGAAGGCTTGCGCGAGGGCCGGATCGAGCTGATGTACCGGCGCCACGCCGCCGAGATGATCAGCGCCGACACCGCGGCCGAGGTGGTCGCGACCGCGCTCATCCACGCGGTGATCGGCCGGGTGGCCGCGCTGCTCGTCGCCGAGGGCAAGGCTTGGGATCCCGGCCTGGAAAACCTGTGGGTGCACCACGACAACGACGGCGGCATCGACTGGGCGGGCTTGGAGGACACCACGATTCGGGTGATCGACGGCGAACGCTCGGCCGGGCGGCCGGGTGTCGTGACGCTGCCCTGCGAACGCGCCATGTTCGTCTGGCTGGCCCACCGCTGCGAGCCCTCGCTGACGCTGATCCAGCAGGGACTCGCCAGGTGCTCCGGGCTCAGCGCGCGCCGATTCTGGTCGCTGGTGGGCGAATCCCTCGTCGGCGCGTCGACCTATGTGCCCGCTCTGGCCCGCACCGACGCCGAGGACGGCGCCCGCCGCGGCCAGGGTCTGCTGCTCGCGCTGGAGGAACGCGGGCTGCCGGTCCGGCGCACCGCCTGTCTGGTCCGCTGAGTCCACCGCCGTTCGCCGCGCGTCCGTTTCGTCGTCACCTGCGCCGGGTACGTTGCGCGCTGGTGAACCGCGGCCGATGCCGACGCGGCGCGACGGTGTCCGGGAAAGGCCGATTGTCAGCGCGAGGAGGGGCGAGGCGAAGGCATGAGTGAACGCGGTGAGCGAATCATGTGCCTGCGGGCTGTGCGCATGCCGGAGCCGAGCGCCGGTGAGGCGAAAGCATGAGCACGCAGCTGATGATCGTGGAGGACGACGACCGGGTGCGGACCGCCTTGCGGCTGGCGATGGAGGACGAGGGCTATGACGTCGCCGAGGCCGAAGCCGCGGAATCGGCGCTGGATCACCTGCGCGACAACGGCGCACCGGACGTGATGATCATCGACCTGATGCTCGGCGGCATGGACGGCTTCACCTGCATCAGGGAGATCCGGCGCGACCACCAGGTGCCCATCATCGTGGTGAGCGCCCGCGACGACACCCACGACGTAGTGGCCGCGCTGGAGGCGGGCGCGGACGATTTCGTCACCAAGCCGTTCGAGGTCAAGGAGATCACCGCCCGGATGCGGGCGCTGCGGCGGCGCGCGGGCCTGACCGCCGAACGTGATGCGCCGCAAGACATTCTGCTGGACGCCGCGCGCCGCGTTGTGCTCTCGCCGCGGCGCGGCATCGCCCGGTGCGGCGGGGACGACCTGCGTCTCACGCTGACCGAGTTCCGGCTGCTCTGTGAGCTGGCCGAGAACCCGGGTTTCGTGCTGAGCCGCGCCGTGTTGCTCGACCGGGTCTGGGACCGCGGCTTCTTCGGCGACGAGCGGATCGTCGACGTGCACATGCGGCGGCTGCGCACCAAGATCGAGTGCGATCCTTCCGACCCTCGCCTGATCGTCACCGTGCGCGGCCTCGGCTATCGCCTCGATGTCCAGGAGTGATCGCCGCTGCGCGCCGATCCCGCTGCGGAGTCTGCGCGGGCGCGTCGTCTTCGCTTTCGCGTCGAGCGCGAGCCTGGTGGCCTTGATCCTGGTGGCGGCGGTGTTCCTGATCGGGCGCGATTACATGGAATCCCAGCGCGTCCGCGCGGTGGAACGGGGCGCGGAGGCGCACGCCGAAATGCTCGGCGTACTGCTCGACGAACCGGGCGCGACCGGCGCCGCCGCGCTCGGCGCGCTGAACCCGCCCGCCGACACGGTGCTGCTGTTGCGGTGGAATTCCGAATGGTTCAGCAGCGACCCGGATTTCGACGCCGACCCCGCGGTGGTGCTGCCCCGGGGGCACGGCAGGCGCGGTCCCGGTCCCACCGAACGCGTCACCCTGGACGGGCGGTCGTACCTGCGCACCGGGGTGGCGCTCGGCGAGAAGGGCGGCGTGCTCTACGAATTCGCGCCGCTGGCCGAACTCGAGGCCACCCTGCGCATGCTGCGCAACGTGCTGATCATCTGCGGGCTCGCCGCGGTCGCGATCGGCGCGGGGCTGGGGGTGTGGGCCAGCAGGCACGCGCTGAAGCCGCTGCGCCAGGTGGCCGGGACCGCGGCGCGCCTCGCCGCGGGCGAGCACGAGATCCGGCTGCCGCGCTCGCGGGACCGGGATCTGTCGACCACAGTGGACGCGTTCAACGCCATGGTCGACGCACTGCAGCAGCGCATCGAACGGGAACGCAGGCTGGTCTCCGACATCGGCCACGAGCTGCGCACCCCGCTCACCACGCTGACCACCGGCGTCGCCGTGCTGACCAGGAACGCCGAGGAGCTGCCCGAGCGGTCGCGCCAGGCCCTGGGCCTGGTGAACGCCGAACTCGACCACCTGCGGCGGCTGCTCGAGGATCTGCTCGCGCTGGCCAGGGCGGAGGCGGGCATTCATCGCTCGGACCTGGAGCCGCTCTCGCTCACGGAGTTGCTGACCAACACCCTGGCGGCGCGCGCCTACGACAGCGCGCTGCTGGACGTCGAGGACGACGTCGTCGTCGAAGGCCGCAAGATCGAGCTGGAGCGCGCGGTGGCGAATCTGCTGGAGAACGCGGACCGGCACGGCGAGGGTGTCGTCGCGGTGCGCGTCGGGAAGGAGGGCCTGCGCGCCGTGCTCACCGTCGACGACGCGGGTCCCGGTGTGCCGGAAGCGGACCGCGCGCGCATCTTCGAGCGCTTCGCGACCGTCCGCACCGGTCGGCGTTCGACGGCGGGCACCGGCATCGGGCTCGCCCTCGTCGCCGAGACTGTGGCCGCGCACCGCGGCAGTATCGCCTGCCTGGAACGACCGGGGGGCGGCGCCCGTTTCGTCGTGTGGCTGCCCGCGGCGGCGATCACGAATTCGTCATGAGATCGCACGGCGGCCGAACGAACGAGCGGGGCCCGGCGTGACGACGCCGGGCCCCGGTGGTGCCGATCGTGGATCAGCCGATGCTGAAAGGCCGGCCCCACAGCGTGATCACCGACATGACGTTGGTGGTCTCGACCTTCACCTTGACGAACGAGCGCGCCTGCGCGTAGCCGCCGCAGCCGGTCAGGCCGATGGTCTCGTCCGCCCAGGTGACGCTGCCGGTGGTGCCCTTGAACTTGTTGCGCCGCTCGTGCGACTCGTTGCCGAAGTCGTCGGCCTCCTCGATGTCGAGGACATAGAACGACTTGGCCTGGCCGGGGCCGAGCGAGAGCTCGCCGCCGCTCTCGGCGCCGACGTTCCCCTCCACCTGGTCGCCGCTCCAGTCGAGCTCGCCGGTGACGCCGCCCTCGACGCCGCCGCCGTCGATGTTGACCTGGCAGCCGACGACGTAGCCCGGGTAGATCTTGCCGCCCTTGGCATTCGAGCCGGACAGCTCGACCTGCGCGCTGGCCGACACCCAGGTGTTGCGATGCACCGGGGTCGAGCCGAGGGACGGGCTGATGGTGGCGGATTCGCCGACCAAGCGCACCGTGACGACGGTGCCGTCGGACAGGGTCTTGGTGATCTGGCCGCCCGGCAGCGGCACGAAGGTGTCGGCGTGTGCGGCGCCGGTGGAGAACAGGCCCATCGCGAGAGTGGCTGCGGCCCCGAGGCCCGCCGCTCGTGCGATGCTCTTGCGATCGATCATTGTGGTGTTGCCCCTCCGGGGTCGAAGTCGCTTCAGCGCGAGAGTGTTTCGTGGACCACTGCCGGAATCAGCCGATGCTGAACGGCATCCCGTAGAGGGTGGTCTTGGAGTAGTGGTCGCCGACGATCTCGACGACGGTGTAGGCGCGCGCCTGGGCGTAGCCCGCGCAGCCCTGGATCTCGATCTCCACGTCCTGGTACTCGACCGAGTAGACGCCCGGCTTCAGGATGTCCTTGTAGTCGATCTGCACGAACTTCACCTGGCCGGGACCGAGCTCGAGGCCGATCGATCCGCCGAGGCTGCCGCCGCTGAGATCGATGCCGCCGGAGAGGCCCGCGCTGATCGCGTCGTCGCCGATGGCCACCTGGCAGCCGACGATGTAGCCGGTGTTCAGCTGCGAGGCGCCGTGCGTCGAGGAGTTGTTGCTGCCCGGTCCGTTGGCGGGACCGTTGTTGGGGCCGACCTTGCCCTCCGGGGTGACCGTGACGTCCGCGGTGACGGTGCCCGAGACCCAGGCGACCCGGCCCGCGCCGTTGGCGGCCAGCGAGGGCGAGATCACCGCGCGCTCACCGATCCTGGCGATCGTGACGCCCGGCCCGACCCGCTCGCCGTTCGGCAGTGGCACGAAGGTGTCCGCGTCGGCGGCGCCGGTGGACAGCAGGCCCATGGCAACGGCCGCGGCGGCGCCGACGCCGGCGACACGGCCGACGCCGCGCAGACCGCTGGAGCGATTCATGCTCATACTTCCCCTCATCAGATCTCGGACGGTGCGCCTCGGCGTTCGAGGCGTCACCGCCTCCGCGAGGTGCACCCGAGCTTGTCGAGTCGCGTTGTCCGACCGATGAACCGGCGTCGCCCGCGCCGATGAACGTTCCCCGGCGGTCGCGTGTCCAGTTCTTTGCGATCGTGTGTCGACGGCCGACACGAAGTCGACATGTGCTGTGACAGAAGGAAGTTCGCGACGACGGCGGTGAGATCGACGGCGCGGGAAAGAAAGAGCGACGGGCCCCACGTGGTGACGTGGAGCCCGTCGCGGCAGTGGATCGGGGTCACCGCAGCCCTCGGGACTCGCTCGATCCTGACGCCGTCCTAAGTATAGGTCAGGCTTACCTAACTTGGCAACACGCTGTTTCCCGGCCGTGTGTCATGTGACATTTTTCGCCCTCGGCGACCCTGGCGTGTCGAATCAGCGCGGTCCTACGCTGTCGCTCCGACACGAGTCGCGAGATCCCCTGACCCAAAGGGATATTCGTCGCAAACCGTACAGACCGGCGCGTCGACCACCGCCGAGTACCGATCCGTCCGGACGCGTGTCGGGATCGTGTGTGTCGATGTCGAGGAGCTGTACCCGCTGTGTTCGTTCACCGTTCGTTCCGGTCGCGCTCGCTGGCCGCGCTGTTCACCGCGACCGCCTTGCTGGCCGCGCTCTCCTGTAGCGCCGAACAGCCCGGGTTGCGCAGTCATGTCGAGAGCCCGTCCCCGCACGTCCCCGCGCACTGGGACTACGACGCGGAGGGGCCCGATCACTGGGCCGACCTGGACCACGACTTCCTGACCTGTCGCAGCGGCCACGAGCAGTCGCCGGTCGACCTGTCCGGGTCCGCCCGGATCGATCCCGCCGACCACATCGACGTCGACTACCGGCCGATATCGGGGGTCCGGCTGATCAACAACGGTCATACCGTCCAGGCCGAGCTCCCCGCGGGCAGCGGCAACCGCATCCTCGTCGCGGGCCAGCCCTACGATCTGCTCCAGTTCCACTTCCATCTGCCCAGCGAGCACACCGTCGACGGCCACGGCGCGGCGATGGAACTGCACCTGGTGCACAAGAACGCCGCGGGCCGGATCGCCGTGCTCGGCGTGCTGATGGAGGCGGGTGCGGGCGCGTCGGTGTTCGGGCCGATCCTCGCCGCCGCACCGAAGAGTTCGGATGCCGCCGTCGATTTCGGCGGCCCGCTGGATCCGTCGGCGTTCCTGCCCGCCATCCGGGATCAGTTCCGCTACAACGGTTCGCTCACCACGCCGCCGTGCAGCGAGGGCGTGTCGTGGACGGTGCTGAGCACGCCGGTGACGGTCGCGCCGGGCGAGGTCGAGCTCTACCGCGGGCTGTTCGCGCACAGCAACCGGCCGACCCAGCCGCTGAACGGCCGGACCATCACGCTGGCCGGGAACTGAACCCGCTGCGCCCGGCGGTTTCGTGTGGTGTAAAGCTGGGGGTCATGACGCAACAGGAGACCGGGGCCGTACGTTCGCTGGCCGATGTCACGCCGGAGATGATGAACGAGCTCAGCGAGGGCACCTTCGCGGACCTGATCGGCCTGCGCTACACCGAGCTCAGCGGGGAGCGGGTGCGCGGCGAGTGGGTCGTCAAGCCGCACCTCTACCAGCCGGCGGGCATCCAGAACGGCGGCGTGTACTGCACCGTCATCGAGACGCTCGCCAGCATTGGCGGCGGCTTCTGGTACGGCGAGCGCGGCACCGTCGTCGGCGTGAACAACAACACCGACTTCCTGCGCGCCGTGCGCGAGGGCATCCTCTACGGTGAGGCGACCCCGGTCCACCAGGGCCGCACCCAGCAGCTGTGGCAGGTCGTGATCACCGACGAGCAGCGGCGGGTGGTGGCCCGCGGCCAGGTGCGTCTGCAGAACCTGCCCAAGCGCGACTGAGCCCGCGCCGTCGAGCGGCGACGCGGGATCGGGCGTGCCAGAATGGCCCTCACCCGTCCACCGACCGGTGAGGAGCCCCGATGCGACTGTCGCCGCACGAGCAGGAGCGCCTGTTGCTGAGCTACGCCGCCGAGCTGGCCAGGCGCAGGCAGGCACGCGGGCTCAAACTCAACCACCCCGAGGCGGTCGCCCTCATCACCGATCACGTGCTCGAGGGCGCGCGCGACGGCAGGACCGTCGCCGAGCTGATGTCGTCCGGGCGCACCGTGCTCGGACGCGACGATGTGATGACCGGCGTGCCGGAGATGATCCACGACGTGCAGGTGGAGGCGACCTTCCCGGACGGCACCAAGCTCGTCACCGTCCACCACCCGATCGCCTAGGCGGCCCGCGTGATTCCTGGCGAATACTTCTGCGCCGAGGGCGAGATCGAGCTGAACGCGGGCCGCGACCGCATCACGCTCGACGTGGTGAACACCGGCGACCGGCCCGTGCAGGTTGGCAGTCACGTGCACTTCCCGCAGGCCAACGCCGCGCTCGACTTCGACCGCGTCGTCGCGTACGGGCGGCGGCTGGACATCCCCGCCGGCACCGCCGTGCGTTTCGAACCTGGCCTCGGCCAACGGGTTTCGCTGGTTCCGCTGGGCGGGACCCGCGAGGTACACGGCATCGGCCTGACGCCGCCGGGACGGCTGAACGAACCGTCGAACACCGAGGGGGCGCGATGACCGCGCTGAGCAGGGCCCGCTACGCCGAACTGTTCGGACCGACGGTGGGCGACCGAATCCGCTTGGCGGACACCGATCTGATCGTCGAGATCACCGAAGACCGCTGCGGCGGACCGGGTCTCGCGGGCGACGAGGCCGTGTTCGGCGGCGGCAAGGTGCTGCGCGAATCCATGGGCCAGTCCCGCGCGACCCGCGCCGAGGGCGCGCCGGACACCGTGATCACCGGCGCGGTGATCATCGATCACTGGGGAATCATCAAGGCCGACATCGGCATTCGCGACGGACGCATCTGCGGCATCGGCAAGGCGGGCAACCCCGACACCATGCCGGGCGTGCACCGGGACCTGGTGGTCGGCCCGTCCACCGAGATCATCGCGGGCAACGGCCGGATCCTCACCGCGGGCGCCATCGACTGCCACGTGCACTTCATCTGCCCGCAGCTGATGGACGAAGCGCTCGGCGGCGGCATCACCACGCTCGTCGGCGGCGGCACCGGGCCCGCCGAGGGGTCCAAGGCGACCACCGTCACCCCTGGCGCCTGGCATCTGGCCCGCATGCTGGAGGCCACCGATCACTGGCCGCTGAACATCGCGCTGCTCGGCAAGGGCAACACCGTCAGCGAAGAAGCCATGTGGGAGCAATTGCGCGCGGGCGCAGCGGGTTTCAAGCTGCATGAGGACTGGGGCTCGACACCGGCGGCGATCGACGCCTGCCTGCGGGTCGCGGATGCCTCCGGCGTGCAGGTGGCGCTGCACTCGGACACCTTGAACGAGGTCGGCTTCGTCGAGGACACCCTCGCCGCCATCGCCGGGCGCGGTATCCACGCCTATCACACCGAGGGAGCGGGCGGCGGGCACGCGCCGGACATCATCACCGTCGCCTCGCATTCCAACGTGCTGCCGAGTTCGACCAACCCGACCCGTCCGCACACCGTCAACACCCTCGACGAGCACCTGGACATGCTCATGGTGTGCCACCACCTGAGCCCGGCCATTCCTGAGGATCTGGCCTTCGCGGAGAGCCGGATTCGCCCGTCCACCATCGCCGCCGAGGACCTGCTGCACGATCTCGGCGCCATCTCCATGATCGGCAGCGACTCGCAGGCGATGGGACGGATCGGCGAGGTGGTGCTGCGCACCTGGCAGACCGCGCACGTCATGAAGCGCCGTCGCGGGTCGCTGCCCGGCGACGGCGCCGCCGACAACGCCAGGGTGCGCCGCTACGTCGCCAAGTACACGATCTGTCCCGCGGTCGCACACGGCATGGACCACGAGATCGGCTCGGTCGAGGTCGGCAAGCTCGCCGATCTGGTGCTGTGGGACCCGGCGTTCTTCGGCGTACGCCCGCACGCCGTGCTCAAGGGCGGCGCGATCGCCTGGGCGGCGATGGGCGACGCGAATGCCTCCATCCCGACCCCGCAACCGGTGCTGCCCCGCCCGATGTTCGGCGCGGCCGCGCCCGTCGCCGCGGCCACCTCGCTGCACTTCGTCTCCGAGCAGGCCGTCGCATCCGGTCTGGCGGATCGCCTGGCGGTGCGCCGAAAGCTGGTGCCCGTCAAGGATGTTCGCCAGCTGACCAAGTCCGACATGCCGCTCAACGACGCGATGCCGCACATCGAGGTGGACCCGGACACCTTCACCGTCCGCATCGACGGAGAGGTCTGGGCCGAGCAGCCCGCGACGGAACTGCCCATGGCCCAGCGGTATTTCCTCTTCTGACCGGTCTCAGGCGCCGAACGACATGATCGCGAAGGCGGCCCCGGCCGGATCGGCGAGCGCGGCGACGCGCGAGGGACCCGGCATGTCCTGCGGCTCGGCGAGCAGCTTGCCGCCCAGTTCCGCGGCGCGAGCGACCACGGCGTCGACGTCGGCGACGCGGAGGGTCATCGACCAGAAGGGTGCGGGCTCGCCGGGCTGGGCGTGGTGCGCCCCGCCGAATTCGTGCCCGCCCGCACCGGGAGAGACTGCCTGGTACGGGTTTTCGGCCGCCGTCTCCCAGGCGGCGTTGGTGTACTTCCAGCCGAGCACCTCGGCGTAATGCGCCATCGCGTCGGCGGGCGCGCCCGGCGCGGAATACTCCACCCAGCACGGACCGTTGATCGCGCCCCAGTTCTGGGTACCGGGATGGGTGATCAGCTGCGCGATCGCATAGGTCGCGCCGGCCGGATCGGTGAGCACCGCGAAGGTCAACTGCCCGAAGACGTCCATGGGTTCGCAGAAGACGGCCGCGCCCGCGTCCCGCGCGGCCGCGACGGTGGCCGCCGCGTCGGACACCGCGAAATACAGCGTCCAGGCCGACGGAACGGTGCTGCCGTCCGGCGTTGTCGCCGATGCGATGCCCGCCACCTGGGCGTCACCCTGGCGCAGCAGCGTGTAGTGGCCGGCCTCGGGGCCCAGATCCTCGGCGGTCCAGTCGAACAGGGCGGTGTAGAACTCGGCGGCGGCCGGGATATCCGGGGTCGTGACATCGAACCAGCAGGGGGCGCCGGTGGCGAATGCAGCGTGCATGGTGATCTCCTCGACGTGTCGTTGTCGTACACCGATACCGACGGCGTTCGGCCGGGAAAATCATCGCGCCCCGTGGCGGCCGCGTCACGTCCGGCTGGGTAAGGTGCTGCGAACGAACGGTCCGGGTGATCTCTCCGACGCCCGGGCGACCGAACTGTCACTGCGTGGAAGGGGACGCGAGTGCTGGGCAACGACCCGAGCCAGGCCGCCGACGAATTGGCTCGGTGGGCCGAGAATCTGCAACGTACGGCGCAGAAATATCAGGACCTGCAAGGCAGAATGGTGGCATTGTCGGTCACCGAGAGCTCGGCCGACAACCGGATCAGCGTGACGGTCGACGCCAACGGCGTCACCACCGGCATCACCCTCGCCGCGGCCACCCGCGGCATGGACCCCGCCGCCGTCGCCGCCGAGCTCATGGCCTGCACCCGCCGCGCCCAGGCCCGCCTGCGCAACCAGGTCACCGATCTCGTCCACGACATGGTCGGCGACGACGGTGCGGGCCAGGCCATCGTCGGCCAGTACGCCGAGCGCTTCCCCGATCCCGGACCCGCCGCGCCGCCGGCCCACGCGGAGCCGGTGTATACGCCGCCCGCCGCCTACGCCCCACCGCCAGCGCCCGCTCAGCCGTCCCAGCCACCCCATGGCAGCCGAAAGCCCGACCGCGATCAGACATTCACGCCGGACGAACCGGACGAGGACGACCTGTACTACCGCCGCAAGTCCTGGCTGGAGTGAGCCCGACGGAATTCTGTCGGAACCGAATGTGCCGTGACCGCGTCATAGTCAGTGGGCCGCCGCCTGCGGCAGGCACGGAAACGGCAACTGGAGGGACGTAGATGGGCAATCCCGGTGATATCGCGGTCGATCCCGGCGGGATGCGTGACCACGCCGCGAAGGTGGACGCCGTGCTCGAAGGGCTTTCGATGGCGCGGGAGGCGGCCGAGTATCTCGCGCACGCCGACGACGGCTACGGCACGCTGGTCGGCCCCTACGCGCGATCGATCCTGAACCCGTTGCACGACCGCATCACCGAGCGCCTGCGCGTCGTGACCGAGGACGCCGAAGAACTGCCGCCGAAGCTGCGGTTCGCCGCGGACTCGTTCCAGAACCTGGACGAGGGCCGCAAGAACGAGACGGACCGGCAGCGCGAGCAGATCGAAGAGAAGGTGTAGGGGATGGGTTTCGACGACAGCAAGGCGCCGGAAGGGAACGAACTACTCGCGGAGGGGGTCGACCACCGCAACGAGTACTACCAGGAGGATGTTCCGTTCCTGCGCAACGTCGGCCTGCCCATCGGGCAGGGAGAGGACAAGGACGCGAACGCCGGTGTCTTCGCGGGTACCCCGGTCGGTGATCTATTCGAGGGCGGTCACAAGGTCTTCGCCGGATCGACTGGCGAGAACGGCAATACCTTCGCGGGCGTCATGCAGATTTGGGCGGGCGCGAGCGCGGTGGCGGATGCGACCAAGATCGGGCAGGACATCGCCAAGGGCATCACACTGGCGAAGTTCGATCCCTTCAATTACGTCGGCTCGATGTTGATGGGCTGGATGCTCGAACACGTCGAGCCGATGCGGAAGACGCTGGATTCGCTGGCGGGCAATCCGGAGATGGTCACGGCCTACTCCGAATCCTGGTCCGCCACATCGGCGAAACTCGCCTCGGTCGCCGCCGACTGGAAGCAGCAGGTCACCGCGGACACGGACGGATGGGTCGGCGCCGTCGCCGACGCCTACCGGACAAAGGCCGACGCGGTGATCGCCCAGATCGCCGTGCAGGCCGCGCTCGCCGACCTGCTGAGCCGGGTGAACGAGAAGATGTCGAAGGTGGTGGAGGGCGTGCGCGGCATCATCACCGAGATCCTCAACTCCCTCGCGGGCATGCTGGTCGAGATCGCCGCGATTCTCATCGCTTCCGGGGGCACGGCCTCACCGGCGCTGATCGCCCGCGCCGTGTTCGGCATCTCCACCGCCACCATGACGGTCTCCCAGATGGTGTTGAAGATGGCCCAATCCCTCATCGGTCTCGGCGCGCTGCTGCGCAACCTGGTGCAGATGGTCGTGGGCGTCGTCGGAATCGAGAACGAGCTGGCCGAGGCGGGGGTGTAGCCGAAGCTCCGGTCAGCCCTGAAATCCGGAAGCGCGCACCGCCGCCACGACGAGGTCGGCAACGCCGCGCATGCCCGTCAGGGTCGGGTGGTAGGGGGCCAGGGTCTCGGTGGCCACGAGCGGATCGAACCAGCGGACGCCCTCGGGCGCGCACATGTCGTGGCCGGCGGACGGGGTACGGGTGTCGATATAGGTGGCCCCGTATTCGGCCGCGGCACTGGCGACTACGGAGTTCAACCGGTCGAACGCGCGCTGCACGACGGCGGCGTCTTCGAGGCGAAGGCCGATCAACGCGGGGCAGCCCCCGTCGCGGACATACAGCGGCCAGCCGTCCACGAAGATCTTCGCGTTCGGTGCGAGCGACGTGATCCGTTGTAGCGCAGCCGAATACGCGGCAGAGATTCCGTCGATCGCGGGATCCCACGCCGGGTCGGCGCACGCGCCGCCACGGAGCCCGGCCAAGTGGCAGGCGACGACGAACCTGGTCATCTCGGTGTCGTTCGCGCCGATGTGTACGGTCACCAGCCGGGTGTTCGGGCCGAGTCCATCGAATTGCGGTGCGATGCCGGGCCTTTGGCCGGTGGTCAGGTCCGGGATGCGGGCTCCGCTGCAGGTGCGGTCATCGAGCCGGAGACCGAGGTCGGCTGCGACCAGTTTGGGCGTGTTCGCGGTGGAGCGGACGCACGGGAACGGAGCGCTCGGGTCGAACCGCTGCACGCCCGTGGTCGCCGCGCCGGAATCGCCGAGCGCCACGTACTCGGCGCCGCCGTCGGCGGGCGCGGCCGATGCCGGGGCGTGCATCGTCGCCGCAAAGAGGGTCAGCAGGCCCGCGGCGACGGCGGTGGCGCGCAAGCGGTTCCGGACGGTGGTCATGGTCGGTGGTGCTCCGGGTCGGTTGTGTCGGGTCGGTCGATCTCGGCGAAAGTGAGACGCGCTGGTCTCTGTTTGTAATCAGACTCTAATATGGCCTGGACCTCGGACGACCGCTTTTCGGAAACTTCGGGTGGCAGACTTCAGGCATGACGACTTCCGACTGGGCCGACGTGGACGCCTACCTCGTGGACAATCTGGTGCGAGATCCCGATACCACCGCCGCGCTGGCGGCGAACGCGGCGGCGGGACTGCCCGCGATCGATGTGTCTGCGGCGCAAGGGAAATTCCTGTCGTTGCTGGCCCGGTCGACGGGAGCGCAGCGGGTGCTCGAGATCGGCACGCTCGGCGGGTTCAGCACGATCTGGCTGGCCAGGGCGGTGGGGAAGTCGGGCCGCGTGATCACCCTCGAATACGAGCCGCGGCATGCGGAGGTAGCGCGCGCGAACGTCGACGAGGCGGGCGTGGGCGACCGGGTGGACATCCGGGTGGGCGCGGCGCTGGACAGCCTGCCGGTGCTCGAGGCCGAGGAGTCCGAGCCGTTCGATCTGGTGTTCATCGACGCCGACAAGGTGAACAACTCGAACTATGTGCGCTGGGCGCTGCGGTTGACCCGGCCCGGATCGGTGATCATCGTCGACAACGTGGTGCGCGGGGGAGCGGTGGCGGACGACGCATCGGACGATCCTATGGTGCGGGCGAGCCGGGAGTTGGTCGAAATGCTCGCGGCCGAGCCGCGTGTGGACGCGACGGTGCTGCAGACCGTCGGCGCGAAGGGATGGGACGGCTTCGCCTACGCGGTCGTGAACGAGTAGCCGCTCAGTAGTTCGTCGAGGTGAGGCGCCATGCCTCGCGCCCGGCAATGTCGAGCACCAGCGCGGCGATGTTCCACGCGTCGTCCTCGCCGCGGTGGTGGCGACCTTCCAGCGGCAGTCCCGCGATCCGCAACGCCCCCGCCATGCCCTGCCGCCGCTGAAGCCCGTAGGCCTCCGAGAACACGAGCTTGGCGTTGGTGTGCCGTTGCCCGAAGGGATACGCGACGCCGGTCATGGCGCACTGGCTCGCGAACTGCTTGCGGTCGTAGTCGCCCCAACTGGCCCACGCTCGCTCCCCGGCATCGTGTTCCGCGGCGAGGGTTCGGCAGGCCTCGGCGAACGAGACGCCGGTATCGACCTCGGCCTGGGTGAGTCCGGTGAGTTCGGTGCAGAACTCGCTGACCGAGGAGCGCTCGGGCTGAACCAGAATGCGGTGCTTGCCGATTCGCTCCCCCGCCGCCAGATCGACCACGGTCAGGCCGATCTCGATGATCTCGCTCACCGCACCCGCCGGAGCGGGACCCGACCAGCACGTCGCCTCGATGTCGACGACGTTGAGCAGCCCCGCGTTTTCACCCATTCCGCGACAGTAGGCCGCCCGGCCGAACGGCTCCACCGAATTTCCGGGTGGCTCCGTAGTCGGTGCCTCATTGGGGTAGTGGTGTTGCCGGAGAATGGATTTCGAGGTCACCGGGTCTCGGCGGCGTCGACGAACCGCTCCAAACCGTCGAGCAGACGGTCCAGCCCGAATTCGAAGGCGCGGTCGGGATCGTAGGCGGCGCCGTACTCGGCGCCCGCCGCGCTGCCCACGCGGACGGCGGTGGGGAATCGGGCGGGATCGAGCACCTGGGCGAGCGCGGGCTCGTAGGCGTCCCACCACTGCCGGTCGGTGCGGCCTGTCTCGGATTCGGCCCGTGCGGCGTCGACGGCGGTGCGAGCCGCGCCGCGCACGTAGTCGTTGACGAGGGTGACGACGAGATCCATCTCGGTATCGGACAGGCCGAGGTCGTCGATGGAGCGGAGCTCGTAGTCGTATTTGGCGGTCAGCTGCGGCCCGGGGATGGGCCTGCTCGCCGCGATCTGCAGCAGCCAGGGGTGGGCCAGGTACATCGTCCGATTCGCGCGGGCGATGGTCTCGAGCCGCGCTCGCCAGCCGGAGGGCGAGCCGTCGGGCATCGGGTAGTCGCGGTAGACGCGGTCGGCGATGAGGTCGAGCAGTTCAGCCTTGCTCGGGACGTACCCGTACAGCGACATCGCGGTGACGCCGAGGTCGTCGGCGACGCGGCGCAGCGTGACCGCGGCCAGTCCCTCCAGATCGGCGATCCGGATCGCCGTCTTCGCGATGTCGTCGACGGTCAGCTTGGGTTTCGGGCCACGCTTCGAGCGCGGCGCGAGCCCCCACAGCAGCTCGATCGTGCGCTGGGGATCCCCGCTTCCGCTGTAGTCCATGCCGACATCATCTCCGATCGGGCCGGAGGCTCACGTCTCGACCCTTGCAAACTCTCTACAACGTATCCTATTCTTGAATAACTTACGTTGTATAGAGTTTGGAGCTGGGATGGGCGACGTGATCGTCTGCGACCAGGTGCTCAAACGTTATGGGGGCACCGCGGCGCTGGACGGATTCGATCTGGCGGTACCGGAAGGGATGGTGTACGGGCTGCTCGGGCCGAACGGAGCGGGCAAGACGACCGCGGTGCGGATTCTGACCACGCTCGCGCGGCCGGATTCGGGAAGGGTCGAGGTGGCGGGCCTCGACGTCGTGGGCAACGCGGCGCAAGTGCGGCACCGGATCGGGTTGATCGGTCAGCGGGCGGCGGTGGACGAGATGTTGTCGGGGCGGCAGAACCTCGAAATGTTCGGCCGTCTTTACCATCTCGGAGCCGCCGGCGCCCGGCGTCGCGCCGAGGAGTTGCTGGAGTGGTTCGGATTGGATAGAACCGGTGGCAAGCCGGTCGAACAGTATTCCGGCGGAATGCGGCGGCGGCTGGATCTGGCCGTCGGCTTCCTCGTTGCCCCCGCGGTGCTGTTTCTCGACGAGCCCACCACCGGACTCGACCCGCACAACCGCAACCTGGTGTGGGAAGCGGTTCGCGCTCTGGTCGCCGCCGGGACGACCGTTTTGCTGACCACGCAATATCTCGAGGAGGCCGACCAGCTCGCGGCCCGGATCTCGGTGATGAACCGGGGGCACGTGATCGCTTCCGGCAGCCCGCGAGAGCTGAAGTCCCTGATGGGCGGCGACCGGATCGACGTCGTCACCCGCGACCGCCGCGACCTCGACGCGGCGGCGGATCTGGTGCGCACGCGGTTGCGCACCGCACCGATCGTCGACCCCGATACCCGCCGGATCAGCGCCCCGGCCGTCGACGCGATCGCCGACCTCACCGATATCGCCCAGGCCTTGCGCGCGGCGGCTGTTCCGGTCGAGGACCTAGCCGTGCGCCGTCCCACTCTCGACGAAGTGTTCCTGCATCTGACCACCGAGGAGTCCCGAGCATGACGATCTCCACCGCGCAGTTCACCCGGTCGATCGCGCCGTCTCGACTGGGCACGCTGGGCCTGGTACTCACCGACGTGGGCACGATCACCCGCCGCGCGCTCGTGCGCTGGCGCCGCAAGCCCAGCGTGGTCGTCACCAACACGTTGCTCTTCCCGATCATGATCGTCCTCATGTTCGGGTACCTGCTGGGCGGCGCGATGACCGTGCCGGGCGGCGACTACCGCGAATTCCTGCTGCCGGGCATGTTCGCCATGACCATGGTGTTCGGCATCGGCGCCACCATGGTCGCGGTCAGCTCCGACACCGCGCGCGGCATCACCGACCGGTTCCTGTCCATGCCCGTGTCGTCGGCCGCCGTCGTACTCGGCCGCGCCTGCGCCGACATGCTCGAGTCGGCGGCGACGCTCGCCGTGCTCATCGGCTGCGGTCTTGCCGTCGGATGGCACCCGCACCGCGGACTCGCCGACGCCGCCGCGGCCGTCGGGCTGTTACTGCTGCTGCGGTTCGCGTTCCTATGGGTCGGCGTCTACCTCGGACTGCTGTGCTACGCCAATCCTGAAGCCGTCACCGCGGTCCGTACCCTCGAATTCCCTCTCGGTTTCCTCGCCAACCCGTTCGTCGCCATCGCCACGATGCCCGCCTGGCTCGGCCCCATCGCCGCGTGGAATCCGTTGTCGTCCACCACCACCGCCGCGCGTGAACTCTTCGGCAATCCCACCGGCGGCGACCACACCTGGATCGCGGAGCACGCGATTCTCATGGCCGTCGTCTGGCCGCTGGTGCTGATCGCGGTCTTTCTGCCATTGTCCATCCATCGTTACCGGCGCCTGAGCAGATGAGCGCGGCGGTCAGGGGATCAGCACGACTTTGCCCATGGTGGCGCGGGTTTCGATGGCGCGGTGGGCGCCTGCGGCGTCGGCCAGCTCGAAGCGGTGCACCGCGGGGTGTAGCCGTCCGGAGGCCGCCTCCGCCATGGCGCGGTCCTCCAGGACGCGGATGTCGCCGCCGACCGGCCGCAGCATCGGCGGCCCGAGCACGACCTGCGAGGTGATGCCCCGTTCGGCGAGCCCGTCGTCGGTGAAGGTCAGGGCCGCACCGTCGTTCGGTCCCGTCCCGGCGAAACCGTAGACCAGGTGGCTGCCGCCTTTGGCGAGGAGATCGACGGCGGCCCTTGCGGTTTCGCCGCCGACGGCGTCGAAGACCAGGGTCGCGCCGCGATCGCCGAGACGGGCGCGCACCCGGTCGGGCCAGTCGGGCAGCAGGTAGTCGACGGCGATGTCGGCGCCGTTGGCGGTCACCCTGGCGACCTTCTTCGGTCCGCCCGCGAGTCCGATCACCGTGGCGCCGTGGGTTTTCAGATACTGCACCAGCAGGGTTCCGATACCGCCCGCGGCGGCCGTCACCACCGCGACGGTCTCCGGCCCGACGTCGGCGAACTGCAGAATGCCCATCGTCGTGCGCCCCGTGCCGACCATCGCGACCGCCTCGGCCGGATCCAGATTCGCCGGGATCTCGTGCAGCCGAGCGACATCCGCGACCGCCAGTTCGGCGTAGCCGCCGGGCGCCGTGCCGAGATGGGCGACCACCCGCTTCCCGATCCAGCCCGGGTCGACGTCCGCGCCGACGAGATCCACCACGCCCGCGACCTCCCGGCCGGGCACGGTCGGCAACTCCGGCAGCGGATACGGTCCCGGCATGCCGCCGCGCAGCGCGGTGTCGACGACGTGCACCCCGGCCGCGGCGACCGCGATGCGGACCTGACCCTGCCCGGGCTCTGGATCGGAAACGGTGTCGTAGCAGAGGTTTTCGGCGGGCCCGAAGGCGTGCAGTCGGATCGCGTGCATGGTGATCACCCTGCAACCTCGAGTGGGGTTGGGGTCAAGTCGTGCGGTGGCGAACCCGGACGGCGAACCCGTCGCACAGGGCCTCGAGTCCGAGGAAGAGCAGGTCCTCGGACGTCAGATCGCTGACCCCGGCGCCCTGTAATTCGGCGAGTGCGGCGGGGACCGGCGTGCTCGGGGCGCCCTCCAGTAGCGCGCGCAGTCCGTTGTCGCCGTCGGTGTCGATGCCCTTGCGCGTCATCAGCGCCGAGCTGATCTGCGGCAGCGTAGCGCCCGAGATGTAGTTCCACACCGAGAACGCCATCTGCAACGCCTCGCGCGCGGAGACGTCCATTTCCCGGAAGCCCTCGACCAGCCAGGCCAGGCACGCCATGCTGTGCGGGCCGAAGCTGTAGCGGGGCATGGCGAAGGTGAGGATGACCCACGGGTGCCGCTGGTAGAGGTCCCAGTCGATCTCGGCGGCGATGCGGACCCGGTCGCGCCAGGTCCAGCCCTGCCCCTCCGCGGTCGGGTAGGGATGCCGGCGGGTCACCTCGTCGGTCATCGCCGCGAGGAGCTCGTCCTTGTTCGCGATGTGCCGGTACAGCGACATCGCGCCGACGCCCATCCGGTCGGCGATGCGGCGCATGGACAGCGCGTCGAGCCCCTCGTCGTCGGCGAGCGCGATCGCGGTGTCGACGATGGCGGCGCGGTGCAGCTTCGGCTCGGTCATCCCATGACTCACTTTCGGTTCCGGGCCCGGGTGCGTACACTGTACCCGGACTCATGCGTACGGCGTACGCGACACGGGAGAGGAAATCGGGATGACAGACGTGGAGACAGTGCGGCCTGCCGAAGGGCCGGGGTCCGTCGCTGTCGGCTCACGGCGCGCCTGGCTGGGGCTCGGGGTGCTGTTGTTGCCGGTGCTGCTGGTGTCGATGGACATCTCGGTGCTGTTCCTGGCCATGCCGACGCTCACCGTCGACCTCGACCCGTCGGCTGCCCAGCAGCTGTGGATTCTCGACATCTACGGCTTCCTCATCGCGGGCCTGCTGATCACCATGGGCAACCTCGGCGACCGGATCGGGCGGCGCAACATCCTGCTGGCAGGCGCCACCGTGTTCGGCATCGCCTCGGTGCTCGCCGCGTTCGCGCCCACCGCGGGCGTGCTGATCGCGGCCAGGGCGCTGATGGGCGTCGGCGGCGCGACGCTGCTGCCGTCCAGCCTCGCGCTGATCTCCAGTCTCTTCCCCGACGCGCGCGAGCGGGCTGCCGCGATCGGCGTGTGGACGGCGTTCTTCGCGGGCGGGTCCGCGGTCGGTCCGATCATCGGCGGGCTGCTGCTGCACCACTTCTGGTGGGGATCGGTCTTCCTGATCAACCTGCCGGTGCTGCTGATCCTGTTGGCGTTCGGGCCGTTCCTCCTGCCGGAGCATCGCGCGGGGGTGCTCGGCCCGCTGGATCTGCCGAGCGTGGCGCTGTCCATCGGCGGCATCCTTCCGGTGGTCTACGCGATCAAGCACGCCGCCGCGGAGGGGATCGACCCGGAGGCGATCGTCATCGGCCTGATCGGCGTCGCGGTGCTGTTCGTCTTCGTGCGCAGGCAGCGCACACTGGCCGAGCCGCTGCTCGACCTGCGGCTGTTCGGCTGCGCGCAGTTCTCCGTCGCCATCGGCTCCAGCCTGGTCGGCATGATGTCGCTGGCCGCGCTGAGCTATCTGACCAGCATCTACCTGCAATCGGTCACCGGTCGCGACCCGCTCGCCGCGGCGCTGCTCGGCATTCCGATGGCGGTCGCGGTGTTCATCTGCTCGATGAGCGGCGCGCGCGTCGGGCAGCGGATCGGCGTGCGCGCCACCTTCGTGCTAGCCCTGCTCGCTTCCGCGCTGGGCAACCTGATGCTGCTCGGGGTCGGCGTGGACGGCGGGATCGGCTGGTACCTGGCGGGTTCGACCATCGCGGGCATCGGGTACGGCATGGCGTTCACCCTGGTGTCGGATGTCGCGGTGTCGTCGGTGCCGCCGGAGCGCGCGGGCTCGGCGGTCGGGATCTCGGAGACCAGCTTCGAACTCGGCAACGCGCTCGGGCTGGCGCTGCTCGGGTCGCTCGCCGCGCTGGTCTTCCGTTCCGGCGGCGACTACGCCTCGACGCTGGGCGAGACGATCCAGGACGCCGACGACGCCGTGACGCACAGCGCGCAGGCGTCGTTCGTCGACGGCATGCACGTCGCGACCACCGTCGGCGCCGGTCTGCTCGTGCTGATGGCGATCGTCGCCTGGGTGGCGACCCGGCGCCCCGCCCGCGCCGGATAGGTCAGCGGCCGAACACGGTGGTCAGTATCTCTGCTGCCCATCGGTTGACGGGCGTGACGACGTTGTCGTGCACCCAGCGCAGCGGTCGCACGACCGTCGCCACCCACACGGCGACCGCCACGTGCAGAACAGGCCGCAACACGGTGCGGTAGACGTAACGGCACGGCGCCACGACCAGCACCCCGACGAGCACGGTGGCCACCATCCAGGCGTAGGTCAGCACCGCCCGCAGCAGCAGCCACAGGGGACGCAGCACCCAGCGCCACAGCTGCACCAGCGGCCAGACCACGAACCACTTGCCCAGCCAGTAGACCGCCGCGAGCAGCAGGGCGAGCAGCGGCTCCAGCACCGCGCGCCACAACCAGGCCAGCGTGGGTCGCAGCACGGTGCGCCAGAGCCAGCGCTCGACGGCCTGGCGCAGCGGTCGCAGGACGTAGTCGAGCAGCAGCGCGAGGACGGGCGTCAGCACCAAGCTCCACAGCACGTGCTGGAGCAGCCAGCCCCACAGAAAGTCCTTGACGAACAACCAGATCGGACGAATCACCCAATACCAGACGAACCGGGCGATGGGCGCGAGCAGCCGGGTGGCGAAGTACCAGAGTGCGGCCGCGAGCACGCGTCCGAGCAGACGCAGGCCCTCCCAGATCAGCCGAACGGGGACGAGCACCACGATGGCGATGATCCGGGCGATCCAGGCCCCGAGGCCGACCGGACGGGAAGGTTGCGACGACATCGTCGAATCCTCTCGTATCGGCCGCCCGCCGCGCCGCCGTGTTTCTACGCCAGGAACCGGGTAGAAACCCCCAGCGCGCCATACATTGGTGGGGTGTCCGAGACTCAGCCCACCGGAACCGGGCGTCCGCTCGCCGAGCGGGTGGCCGTCAAGCTCCTGTACCCGACCTCGCGACCCTCCGAAAAAGACCTGCGCGCCGCGGTGTCCGGACGGAACGTGCTGGTGACAGGCGCGTCGCACGGGATAGGCAAGGCCAGCGCGCGCAAACTCGCCGCGGCGGGCGCGACGGTGCTGCTGGTCGCCCGGTCCGCGGGCGAACTCGAGCGGCTGACCGCCGAGATCGCCGCCGCGGGCGGCGTCGCCCACGCCTATCCGACCGACATGACCGATATGGACGCGGTAGATCGTCTGGCGAGCGAGCTGCTCGCCGCGCACGGCCACATCGATGTTCTGATCAACAACGCGGGCAAGTCGATTCGCCGGCCGATCGCCGAATCCTACGACCGCTTCCACGATTTCACCCGGACCATCGACGTGAACTACCTCGGTCCGGTCCGCCTGCTGCTGACCCTGTTGCCCGCCATGCGATCGCGCGGCAGCGGGCACATCGTCAACATGTCCACCTGGGGCGTGCTCATGCCGCCCGCCCCGCGGTGGGCCGCCTACGGCGCGTCGAAGGCGGCCTTCGACGTGTGGCTGCGCAGTGTCGCCGCCGAGATCGCCGTCGACGGCCTGACCACCACGTCGATCTATATGCCGCTCGTGCACACCAGGATGAGCGCGCCCACCGACTTCAGCCGGGTGCCCGGCCTCACCGTCGACGAGGCCTCCGATCTCGTCTGTCACGCCGTCACCGCCAAACCGGCCGATATCGCCCCCTGGTGGTCGGCGCCCATCCAGGCCTGGACCGACCTCACCCGACGGCAGGCCCGGCGTTTCTGGGCCCGTGCCTACCGCCGCGGCGAGGCCTGAAATGCTCGGCCGGACGTAGCCGGAATCCCGCGCACGGCGGGAACGAAGGCGAAGGTACGCCTAGGATCGAGCGATGGTGGAAGCGGGTGCGACGAGTCCGGCGACACTGTTCGCGCTGGCGGACTCGCGCCTGCCGATCGGTGGGCACGTGCACTCCGGCGGTGTGGAGGAGGCCGTCGCCTCGGGATTGGTGCGCGATGTCGCGTCCGTCGAGGCGTACCTGCGACGTCGTGTGCGTACCTCGGGTCTGGTCGCGGCCTCGCTGGCCGCGGCCGTGTGCGCGGGGGATCTCGACCCGCACCGCGCGGACGCCGAGGCCGACGCGCGAACGCCCGCACCGGCGGCACGGGCGGCCTCGCGCGCACAGGGCCGCGGACTGCTGCGCTTGGCAAAAAATGTTTGGCCACACCATGATTGGGCAGAGCTAGCGGCTCGCCCGCACTTGTCGACGGTGTTCGGTGCGGTGGGACGCGCCTGCGCGATCACCCCGCGCGAGACGGCCGACGTCGTCGTGTACACCACCCTCACCGGCGCCGCCACCGCCGCCCAGCGGTTGCTGGCGCTGGATCCCGCCGCCGTCGCCGCGTGCACCGTCCGGCTGGCCGAGCTCTGCGACCGCACCGCGGCCGAAGCCGCAGGCGGTCTCGCCGCGCTGTCGGATCCGCTGCAAGACGTGCTTGCCGAGCGGCACCGGCGCCGCGACATGCCGCTGTTCGCCAGCTGACACGTTTTCGAGAGAGGAGAGGCCGCATGCCACCGCACCTGATCGATGGTGAACCGCACGATCATTCGCACGATCGGCCGAAACGGGAGCGCACACCGGGGGAGCCGCTGCGCATCGGCATCGGCGGTCCGGTGGGCTCGGGCAAGACCGCGCTGGTCGCGGCGCTGTGCAGGCAACTGCGCGAGGAACTGTCGCTGGCCGTGCTGACCAACGACATCTACACCACCGAGGACGCGGACTTCCTGCGCCGCCACGCGGTGCTGCCGGACGAGCGGATCAGCGCCGTGCAGACCGGCGGCTGCCCGCACACCGCGATCCGCGACGACATCACCGCCAACCTGGACGCGATCGACGACCTGATCGCGGCCAACCCGCCGCTGGATCTGATCCTGGTGGAATCCGGCGGTGACAACCTCACCGCGACGTTCTCCTCCGGCCTGATCGACGTGCAGATCTTCGTCGTCGACGTGGCGGGCGGCGACAAGGTGCCGCGTAAGGGCGGCCCCGGCGTCACCTTCTCGGATCTGCTGGTGGTCAACAAGACCGACCTGGCCCCGCTGGTCGGCGCCGATCTCGGGGTGATGGAGCGTGACGCGGCCAAGGTGCGCGAGGGCAGGCCGACGGCGATGCTCTCGCTGATGGAAGACCCCGCGGCCGCTCCGGTGCTGGCGTGGGTGCGCGAACAGCTCGCCGCGGCCGCCGTAGTCCACTGAACCGTTGCGCACCGAACTGAGCATCGTCGCCAGGGCGGGCACGCTCCCGGAGATCCACGCGTCGGGCGGCTTGGCCGCCCGCCGGACCGGTCCGCACACCGTGCACCTGATCGGAACAGCCGCCACCCCCCTCGGCGGCGACGAAATCGACATCTCGGTCGCGGTCGGTCCTGGCGCCCGGCTCGCGCTGCGGTCGGTGGCGGCGACCATCGCGCTCCCCGGCGCCGCCACGCGAGTGTCGGTCGCGCGCTGGCGTTTCGAGATCGCGGACGGCGGTGAACTGGACGCGGAGACCGAGCCGACGATCGTGGCGGGCGGCGCCGACCACCGCGCGGTCACCACCGTGCTGCTCGCGGCGGGCGCCCGCCTGCGGCTGCGCGAACGCGTGCAGATCGGGCGTGCGGACGAGGATCGAGGCGCGTGGCGCGGTGATCTGATCGCCGATCTCGCGGATCTGCCGCTGCTGCGCCATCGTCTGGAACTCGGGGCGCACACCGCCGGCGACGACGCGCTCGCGGCACCGCGTGCACTCGACAGCGAGCTCGTCTACCCCGACGATCGGCCCGTCGAAACCTTCGGGCTGACCGCGGCGCGACTGCCGCTCGCCGCGGGCGGAAGTCTGTTCACCGCCGTGGGGCCGCGGCTGAGCGCGAGCCCGCGAACACCCGGCGGCACAGCGGTTTCGGTGCCGGCCGGTGGTCAGCCGCCCGGCTGAGGTGCGGCAGCCGCGACTTCCCGTCGACGTCGAAAGGGCGGGGCCTCGACACAAGTGTCGAAACCCCGCCCTGCGCTCTGCCTTCCGGCACAACCTTTCCCGCCGGAAGCGCGTACCGCGCGTTCAGTCGCCCAGAACCCGTGCGGGGGCGATGAAGCCGCTGGCCGCGCCGACCGCCGCACCGGCGGCCGCACCCACGATGGCCGCGGGGACGGTGACCGCAGCGGCCCCTGCCGCGGCGCCCAGCATCGGTCCCGCGACGAGGCCGATCGGCAGGAAGATCAGACCGGCTACCAGACCCACCGTCGCGCCCATCATCCCCGAACTGATCGCGATCGGCACCGCCGAGGCGGCGCCCGACACGGCGCCCATGGCCGCGGTGCCGAGGGTCTGCGCGGCGATGCGGTCGGACCGGCTGCGCTCCATGCCGACCGAGTCGAGGAACGTCGCGATATTCGCCTCGGCCACGGCGGCATTGTCGTTGATCTGGATCGCCTGGTCGTGGGTGATCCAGTCGGGGGTAGGCACCGTGACGTCACCGAAGCGGAACTGCCCCGGCGGCGGCGCGATCGGCGGTACCGGGTCCACCGCGACCGGCGGGTGCAGGACACCGACCGGTGCGAGGTAGCTCTGGTCCGGCGCGGGCCGCGCCCACTGCAGCGAACTGTGGACATCGTCCGGAATGTCGAGGCCCTCGTACGGAACGATGTTGGGCGCGTCGGCCGCGGGCCACTGCTTCGCCTGCTCGGGGTGGGAGACCGTATTCGACTGTGCGGGCTCGGCATTGGCGACCCCGGTGCCGACGAGCGCCAGCACCAGCGGAACCGCGCCCGCCGCGACCATCGAGCCCACCTTCTGCCGCTGCGGGTTGAGAGCTCTGTGCTTGCCTGTGCCCATACTCACCTTTCGTCGTGGATGAGATTGCTCGACGTCCCACATTCGGACCCGAGCGCCACACGGATTGGTGGAAATCCGCAGCACGACAAGTGAGTCGCGGCCGGTTGACTTCGCCGACGCGCGAAAGCTCGCCACCCGATCGAGCGGGTGGCGAGGAGAGGAGTTGCGGAAAGTCAGGAGACCGCTCGGTCGGTCACCGTTTTCCCCGGCGCGCGGCCGTCGCTCGCGGGCGGCGCGCCGAGGGCGGCCGCGAGCTCGTCGGCCTCCTCCTGATCCTCGTTGACCTGTTCCAAGGCGAGCCGCGCGAACACCCACTGCTCGGTGGCGGCCATCTGTCCGCGGGTGCGCCCGAGGAAGGTGACGAACCACTGGATCACCGTGATGATCCGGCTGCGGTAGCCGACCAGGTAGTACAGGTGCAGCGCCAGCCAGGCCAGCCAGGCGATGAACCCGCCGAACTCCAGCTTGCCGACCTGGCAGACGGCACTGAACCGCGACACGGTGGCCATGCTGCCCTTGTTGAAGTACTTGAACGGCTTACGTTCCTCGGGCGACTCGCCCTCGAGTCCGGCCTTGATCTGCTTGGCGGCGTAGGTCGCGCCCTGGATCGCGCCCTGCGCCTGGCCGGGCACGCCGGGCACGGACATCAGGTCGCCGACGACGAAGACGTTGGGGTGGCCCTTGATGGTGAGGTCGGGCTCCACGATGACGCGCCCGGCCCGGTCCACCTCGGTGCCCTCGGAGCGCTCGGCGAGCATCTTGCCCAGCGGGCTCGCCTGCACGCCCGCCGACCAGACCTTGCACGAGGATTCGATCCTGCGGATCGTGCCGTCGGAGTCCTTGACCGTGACGCCGTGCGCGTCGATGTCGGTGACCATGGCGTTGAGCTGGATCTCCACGCCCATCTTCTCGAGTCTGCGCTGGGCCTTGCCGCCCAGCTTGGGACCCATCGGGCCGAGCACCGAGCCCGCGCCCTCGATCAGGATGACTCTGGCGTCGCGCGGATCGATGTTGTGGAAGGTGCCCTCGAGCGTGCGATCGGCGAGTTCGGCGATCTGCCCGGCCAATTCGACGCCCGTCGGTCCCGCGCCGATCACGACGAAGGTGAGCAGCCGGTCGCGCAGTTCCTGGGTGGTCGCCAGCTCCGCGCCCTCGAACGCGCCGAGGATGCGGCCGCGCAGCTCCAGCGCGTCGTCGATGGTCTTCATGCCGGGGGCGTAGGTGGCGAACCGGTCGTTGCCGAAGTACGACTGCTGCGCGCCGGTGGCGACGATCAGGCTGTCGAAGGGGGTGACCGTGTCCTGGTTCAGCAGCCGCGAGGTGACGGTCTTCTCGGCTAGGTCGATGTCGGTCACATCGCCGAGTAGCACCTGGGCGTTGCGCTGCTTGCGCAGCACCAGCCGGGTGGCGGGCGCGATCTCGCCGACCGAGAGGATGCCGGTGGCGACCTGGTAGAGCAGGGGCTGGAACAGATGGGTCGAGGTCTTGGAGATCAGGGTGATGTCCACGTCGGCGCGCTTGAGGTGCTTGGTGCCGAACAGGCCGCCGAAGCCCGAGCCGATCACCACCACCCTGTGGCGACGGTTCTCCACAGACTGAGTGCTCATCGTCCTGCTCCTCGACAATCGGGGGGCTGATTCCCCCGCGAACGGTTATCGACAAGCTCCAACCGTAGTCGGCCCGTCCTGGACCGTCACGACGAGATCCCCGTTCCGGGCGTGTTGAAGTGCGGAACCTCACGGTCGGCGGGGTGGAGTAGTGAAAACCACCGCCGCGGATCCACCTGAACGATTGTGAAGAAGAGAATACGATAGATGCTGTCGTTCAGGGAGGTGTGCGATGGTCGCCGAAGACCGGGTCGCAGTCCGAAAGCGCAGCGTGCACGCCGTATCGGAGAACGCCTATCTCATCGATGTCCCGCAGACGAGCGTCATCGATCGAATGCTGCGCAGGCTGCCCGAACGTCACCGCGTGCTGGCCGCTCCGCCGCGCGGCCGCGCGACCGTCCCGGTGCGCGGCGATATCGGGCTGCCCTATCTCGGTCGCGCCCTGCACTACATGCGCTGGGGTCCGGCCGAGATGATGGAGCGGCACCGCCGCTACGGACCGGTTGCGCTGAACACCTCGCTCGGCATCGACCGCGTGCTGGTGTCCGGACCGGAGGCGCTCGACGAGGTGCTCGGCAAGCGACGCCGGGACTTCGGGCAGGGCTGGGACTATTTCATCGGTCCGTTCTTCCGGCGCGGGCTGCTGCTGCTCGAATTCGACGAGCACATGTTCCACCGCCGGATCATGCAGCAGGCTTTCACCAGGGACCGCCTCGCGGCGCACCTGGCCACGCTGACACCGATCGCGCGAGCCGCCGTCGCGCGCTGGGTGCCGCAGGGACGGAACGGCGCGACGGTACGGCTGTACCCGACGATCAAGGAGCTGACCCTCGAGATCGCGGGGGAGACCTTCATGGCGGTCGACGTCGGGCCGCGGCGGCGCGAACTCGTCGACGCCTTCGTCGACTGCACACACGCCGGCCTGTCGATCGTGCGCCATCCGATCCCGGGCGGGCACTGGCGCGCGGGTCTGCGCGGCAGGCAGGTGCTGGAGCGGTACTTCACCGAGATGCTGCCCGCCAAACGCCGCTCACAGGACCCCGACTTCTTCTCCGGTCTGTGCCACGCGCGCAGCGAGGACGGCGAGGTGTTCACCGACGCCGACGTGGTGAACCACATGATCTTCCTGATCATGGCCGCCCACGACACCACGACGACCACCGCCACCGCGGTCGCCTACTACCTGGGCAAACATCCGGAATGGCAGCGCAGGGTGCGCGACGAGGTGCTCGCGGCCGACGCCGAAACCGGCGACGCCGCAACGACCATCGCGGATCTGGACCGCCTTGCCGAGCTCGACCTCGTGGTCAGGGAGTCGCTGCGGCTGATGCCGCCGGTGCCCGGCCTGGTGCGCCGTGCCGTGCGCGACACGGAGATCCTCGGTCACTACATTCCCGCGGGCACCGCCGTCGACCTGGCCTACCAGGTCAACCACCTGCTGCCCGAGCTGTGGACGCGGCCGGAGGTGTTCGATCCGCTGCGATTCGCCGAACCGCGCCGCGAGGACCACTCGCACCGGCTGGCCTGGCTGCCCTTCGGCGCGGGCGCGCACAAGTGCATCGGCATGCACTTCGGCACCTTCGAGGTGAAGACCCTGATCGCGGCCATGGTGCGCGAATACGAGTGGGAGATCCCCGGCGACTATCGAATGCCGTGGGGATTCACCACGATTCCGTTCCCGCGCGACGGCGCCCCCATGCTGCTGCGCCGTCGGCGGTAGGACCGGTCAGCGACCGGCGAGCAGCATCTCCGCGACCTTGGTGTCGGTCTCGGCGCCCTCGGTGTACCCGCCCGCGTCGCCCAGCGAGCTCATGATCGCCAGGGTGTACCGCTCGTTGGGGCCCGCGAAGCCGACCGAGTTGACCACCCAGCCGCCCTGCTCGGCCGACCAGCCGTTCTTGAGTCCGGGCCGCATGCGGGCGCCCGCTCCCCAGACGCCCCAGTGCTGGTTGTAGTCGACCGAGCGCATCCGGTCGAGCAGGTAGTTGCGGTCGTCGGGGTGCATCGCGGTGAGCACGTTGTCCATCAGCCGGTCGAGGTCGGCGGCGGTGCACTTCTGGAACGACCAGTCGGGGAAGAGCGCGGTGTTGGTGGGCTGGGGGACGAGCGAGACCATGCCGTTGGCGCGGAATGCGTTGTTGTAGGCCATCCGGTCGACGCCCGCGTACTTGTTCCAGAGCAGGTCGGCGGCGGCGTCGTTGGAGGTGGCGAGCATCGCCTCGAGCAGGCCGCGGTCTTCCGGCGGGAGCGCGATGGCGCCGACGCGGGCCCGGTTCAGCAGGTCGGCGGCGATCGCGAGCTTGATGGTGGAGGCGGTCCACACGGAGTTCTCCGCGTGCTCGTTGGCGTACACCCCGCCGGTCACCCGGTCGCGGACGACATAACCCGTGACGCCGGGCCGCGTCTTCAGGTAGGCGTCGACCGCGGCGATCCGGCTGCTCATATCGCAGTCGAAGCCGGCGAGGCAACCGGGCGCGGCGTAGGCGCTCGGCGCCGCGGCGCCAGGGAGGAAAGTGGGCGCGGTCGGGATCAGGATCGCCGCTGCGGCCAGGACACAGGCGGATGCGGCCACGCGGGGAACTGTCCGGGTGGGGGCCATGGGGTAACGCACGAGGGACCACGATCGCACATCCGCGCCGAGGACGCACGTCTTGAGCTCGGCAGCCCGGTGTGTTACAGCGACCGTTGTGCGCTTGTACCGCAGCGGGTTTCGCTGAACCGCGAGTCAGCGGAAGGCGGCGCGAAGTTCTTCGACGGTGCGTCCGTTGAGCCGGTAGCAGTGCTCGAACGCCTCGGCGTGGCGGTCGCGAGGCCAGCTGTGCAGGACGACGGTGCGGCCGAAGTGGCGCGAGTTGACCAGTTCCCATCGGTCACCGACACGGCGGACCGTGAACCCGCCTCTCGGCAGCAGGGGAATCACCATCGCATTCATGAATGCGAACCAGCCTTTCGATGCAGCTCTCCCGTTCCTCCCCGGCTGAGAACTGTTGCACACGGGTCCGACCGGTTCGCCGTGACATGGCCGAGTATTCCGTTCCCGTGTGGCTCAATTCACTCTCGACCGGGCGGGGCGGCGCGGTTGCGCGCAGGTCGCTGGCGTATAAACGTGCAATGCCGCTGCACATCCACCGGGCCGAGCGCGCCGACGCCCTGGCGGACGCGCTCGCCGAGCTGTTGGCGACGCCGCAGCCGGACCCGTTCGCGGCGGAGATCGTCGCCGTGCCCGCCAAAGGCGTGGAGCGCTGGCTGACCCAGCGGCTGTCCGCGGTGCTCGGCGTCTCGGCAGGCGGCCGGGACGGCGTCGCGGCGAACATCCGATTCCCGTCCCCTTCGGCGCTGGTCGCCGAGGCGCTCGCGGCGAGCACCGGGATCGCGCAGGACGACGATCCGTGGTCGCCGCAGCGCACCGTGTGGACGCTGCTGCGGGTGATCGACGCCGCGCTCGGCGAGCCGTGGTGCGCGGTGCTCGCGCGTCATCTCGGCGGCGCCGACCCCGCGGGCCGCGATCACCGGGTCGGCAGGCGCTACGCCACCGCGGCGCACCTGTCCGGGCTGTTCGACGGGTACGGCGCACAGCGTCCCGCCCTGATCACCGAGTGGGCGGCGGGCGCCGACACCGATGGTGCCGGCCGCCGGGTGCCCGACGATCTGCTGTGGCAGCCGACGCTGTGGCGGCGGCTGCGCGCCGAGATCGGCGCGCCGAGCCCCGCCGAACGGCTGGACGCGGCCTGCGCGCTGCTGCGCGCCGAACCCGATCTCGTCGAACTGCCGCAACGACTTTCACTGTTCGGGGTGACCCGGTTGCCCGCCGATCAGCTGGCCGTCCTCGACGCGTTGGGTCACGCCAGGGACGTGCACCTGTGGCTGGCGCACCCGAGCCCGGTCATGTGGTCGGAGATCGCGCGGTTGTCGCCCACGGTCTCGCGTGCGGACGACGCGTCAGGGCGGTCGATGCGTCATCCGCTGCTCGCGGGTCTGGCGCGGGATGTGCGCGAGTTGCAGCAGCGATTGTCCGGGCCTGCCGCGGCCGGGTCGGATACGCATCTCTCGGCGCCGCCGCGTGGTGCGCGGGTGGTCGCGGCCGGAGCGGAGCCGGTGCCCGAGTCCGAACGGGCGGGTCGGTCGAACGACGTTGCGCCGGTGAGTGGCTCGGCGCCATGGGAGCGCGGAGCGCCGCGGGCGGCGACCTCGCTGCTGGCCGCGGTGCAGGCGGGCATTCGCGACGACGCGTGGCCGCCCGCCGAACTCGTCCCGGCCGACGACAGCGTGCGGGTACACGCCTGCCACGGACCGGCCAGGCAGGTGGAGGTCCTGCGCGAATGCCTGCTCGGCCTGTTCGCGGCCGATCCCACGCTGGAACCGCGCGACGTGCTGATCATGTGCCCCGAGGTGGAGGCGTACGCGCCGCTGGTGCGCGCCGCCTTCGGCTCCCGCGCGGGGTCGGGGGAGACCACGCAGGAAGCGGCGCATCCCGCGCACCTGCTGCGGGTCCGGCTCGCCGACCGCGGCCGCGGCGTGACCAATCCGCTGCTCGCGGTGATCGAGGTGCTGCTGGAGATGGCCGACGGGCGCGTCACCGTCACCCAGGTGCTCGATCTCGCCGCGTCCGAAACCGTCCGTCGCCGTTGCGGATTCGATGACGACGCGATCGAACGGCTGCGTGGGTGGGCGGCGGAATCCGGCGCACGATGGGCCATCGGGCAGCGGCAGCGCCAGGCGTTCGGGCTGGCCGATTTCGCGCAGAACACGCTGAACGGCGCGGTCGACCGGATCCTGCTCGGAGTCACCGCCGACGAATCCGCCGACGACTGGCTCGATCTCGCGCTGCCGCTGGACGACGTGGACAGCAACGACGTCGATCTGGCAGGACGCTTCGCGGAGTTCGTCGATCGGCTCGCGGTGTGCCTGCGCGATCTGCGTGGGCCGCGCCCCGCGCGTGAATGGGCCGCCGTGCTCGGCCGCTCGCTCGACCTGCTCACCGACGTCCCCGACAGTCAGGCGTGGGTGCGCACCGAGGCGCGCAGAGAGATCGCCGCGGCCACCGACCACGCGGGTGAGGTGCCGCTGCGCCTGGCCGATCTGGCGGTGCTGCTGTCGAGCAGGCTCGCCGCCCAGCCCACCCGCGCCAACTTCCGCACCGGAGAGCTCACCGTCTGCACCATGGTTCCGATGCGGTCGGTGCCGCACCGCGTCGTGGTGCTGCTCGGCCTCGACGACGACGTGTTCCCGCGCGCGGCCGTAGTGGACGGCGACGACGTGCTCGCCCGCAATCCGGTGCTCGGCGAACGAGATCCGCGCAGCGAGGACCGGCAGCTGCTGCTGGACGCCGTACTGGCGGCGGGTGAGAAGCTGCTGCTGTTCCACACCGGCGCCGACCCGGTCAGCGGCGCGCACCGGCCGCCCGCGATTCCGGTCGCCGAACTGCTCGACGCGCTGCGCGCCCATGTCGGCGCGGCGGGAATGGACGCGGTGCTCACCCGGCACCCGCTGCAAGGCTTCGACCGCCGCAACTTCCACGCCGAGCGCCCGTTCAGCTTCGACACGGTCGCGCTGGCGGGTGCGCTGGCGGCCGGGCGCCCGCCCGCGCCGCGCCCCGCGTTCCTGCCGCAACCGCTGCCCACGCCGGAACCGTCGGACGTCGCGCTGGCCGATCTGATGTCCTTCGCCGAACACCCGGTGCGCGCCTTCCTGTGGCAGCGGCTCGGTCTGCGGGTCCCCGAGCACGAGGAGGACATCGCCGACCGGCTGCCCATCGAACTCGACGGCCTCGCCAAATGGGAACTGGGCGAACGGATGCTCACCGCGCGGCTCACCGGCGCGGACGCGAACGCGCTGCGCGCCGCGGAATGGCGGCGCGGCACCCTGCCGCCGTTCGGGCTCGGCGGCGCGGTGCTCGACGAGGTCGAGCACACCGTCGACAAGCTGGTGCGCGCCTCGCTGCCGGACTACGAGGGTCAGGCCAGGGCCGTCGACGTGGCCATCGATCTAGGCAACGGTCGCAGGCTCACCGGCACGGTGCCCGAGGTGCGCGGAGAAACTCTGGTGCGTACCACGTTTTCGCGCCTCGCGCCGAAACACCGCATCGCCGCGTGGGTCGCGCTGCTCGCGCTGGCGGCGACCGAGGACCGTTCCTGGCGTGCGGTGACCACCGGACGCGGTCAATTCGGCCGTCCCGCATGGCGATCCGTGCTCACCGCGCCGGATGCCCCTGCCGCCGTGGCGATCCTGCGCGAACTGGTGCGGCTGCGAGACGCGGGCCTGTGCGAACCGCTCCCGATCGCGCCGACCGCGACCGCGGCCTACGCCGAGCGACGGTTCCGCGGAGCCTCCGCGGACGAAGCCTTCGCCGCGGCCGAACGCGAATTCAACGGCGGACCCAACGGCCCCGGCGCATTCGGGGATCACACCGATCGTCACCTGCGCTACGTGTGGGGCTCGGCGCCGCGGCTGGAACACCTGATGGACACGCCCGCTCCGGCGGGAGAGCCGGGGGAGACCACCCGGTTCGGCGTGCTGGCGCGTCGCCTGTGGGCGCCGCTGCTCGGCGCGGAAGGCCAGGGGCAGCCGTGATCACGGTGTCGTCCCACGGTTTTCGCGTGCGTCCCGGCGTGTCTGCCGGGCTTCCGGCGCAGGCGTGGTGCGATTTCCCCGGGCGACCGTGCGACGCCCGGATCGACGATGCGCGGAGGCAGGACGAAAGGCGGTGCGTGGCATGACAGTTCAAGACACCGTCCGGGCCCCGGCGACGGAGGCGATCGCGTCGTTCGACCCGTACGGTCCGCTGCCCACCGGCACGACGGTGCTGGAAGCCAGTGCGGGCACCGGGAAGACTCACGCCATCGTCGGGCTCGCGGTGCGCTACGTGGCCGAAGCGGGCGTCGACATCGCCCAGCTGCTGCTGGTGACCTTCAGCCGGGCCGCGACGCAAGAGCTGCGCGAACGCGCCCGCGATCGGTTCGTGGCGGTGGCGGCGGCGCTGGCCGATCCGGTGGCGGCGCAGGCGCATTCGGACGACCTGGTCCGGCACCTGGCCGACGCCGACGCCGCACAGGTCGGGCGAAGGCGGGCCAGACTGCTCGCCGCGCTGTCGGATTTCGACGCGGGCACCATCGCCACCACGCACAGCTTCTGCCAGCGCATGCTCGACGAACTCGGGCTGGCCGGCGAACACGATCCGGGCGCCCGCCTGGTCGAATCGGTCGACGAGCTGGTCGGCACGGTCGCCGACGATCTCTATCTGCACCGCTACGCGCGCGACACGCCACCGTTCTCGCTGAAGGAGGCGCACACCCTCGCGCTGGCGGCGGTCCGCGACCGGCACGCCCGCCTCGCCCCCCGCGCGGACGGGCCCGCGGGCGAGCGGGTGGCCTTCGCCGAGGCCGTGCGCGCCGAGACCGAGCGCCGCAAACGCCTTGCGGGACTGCGTGATTTCGACGACCTGCTGGTGCTGCTGCACGACGTGCTCGCCGATCCCGACCACGGCCCCGTCGCCTGCGCGCGCATCCGCGAGCGCTACCGGGTGGCGCTCGTAGACGAATTCCAGGACACCGACCCGCTCCAGTGGGACATCCTGCGCCGCTGCTTCCATGACGGCGAGACGACACTCGTGCTGGTCGGGGATCCCAAGCAAGCCATCTACGCCTTCCGTGGCGCGGAGGTGCTCAGTTACCTGGACGCCGCCGGGCACGCCGACCGCCGCAGCGAGCTCACCACCAACTGGCGCAGCGACGCGGGACTGCTGGCCGCGCTGGAACGCGTCCAGGGCGGCGCGGCGCTCGGGCATCCCGAGATCGCGGTCTATCCGGTCGCCGCGACGCGCCCGTGGTCGCGGCTGACCGGGCCCGCCGAACTCGTCACCCCGATGCGGGTGCGGTGCCTGCCGCGCACCGGTGCGGGCCCGCTGAACAAGTCGGGGTTCCCGTCCGTCGGCCGCCAGCGCGCGAAGGTCGCCGCCGACCTCGCCGCCGACATCGTGGGTCTGCTCGAATCCGGTGTGCGGGTGACCGTTCCGGCGCCGAAGGCGCGAACGGAACGCGATCGGGCGCGAGAAGACGCGCCGGACGACGAGATCGACGGTGTCGTCCGTCGTCCGGTCGGTCCCGGCGACATCGCCGTGCTCGTCCGCACGCGGTCGCAGATCGACGTGGTGCGCGCGGCGCTGGACCGGGCGGGCGTCGCCTCCGTGCTGGCGGGTGGCACCAGTGTCTTCGGCACGCCGAGCGCCACCGACTGGTTGTGGGTGCTGCGGGCGCTGGAACAGCCGCACCGCTCCGACCGCGTCCGCCTTGCCGCGTGCACGCCGATCCTGGGCTGCACCGCCGCCGACATCGACAGCGGCGGAGCCGATCTCGTCGGACGGGTGAGCGCGCAGCTGCGTGAGGCGGCACGGCTGTTCGCCCGCGCCGGCTTCGCGGCCGTCTTCGAAAAGCTCTCCGCCGAGGCGAGTCTCGCGCCGCGGCTGCTCTCGATCGAGAACGGCGAACGCAGGCTCACCGACCTGCGGCACATCGCCCAGCTGCTGGACCAGGTCGCGCTGACCGAGGGGCTCGGCCTGACCGCGTTGACCCGCTGGCTGGCCGACCAGGTGCGCGACCCCGCCGCGAGCGTCGTCGCCGACCGCTCCCGCAGGCTCGACCGCGACGCGGCGGCCGTGCAGATCGCCACCGTGCACGCCAGCAAGGGACTCGAATTCCCCATCGTGTACCTGCCTTTCGCGTGGGACAGCGCCAAGAACCCGTACCCGGCCACGCTGTTGTTCCACGACGACGACGGCGCGCGCGTGCTCGACGTGGGCGGACAGGACGCCGGGGGCTACGCCGAGCGCAAGCTGCGCAGCGAAGCCGAGGAGGCAGGCGAGGAGCTGCGGCTGCTCTACGTCGCGCTGACCCGCGCCATGTGCCAGATCGTGGCCTGGTGGGCGCCCGCCATCACCACCGCGGCGGCGCCGCTGCACCGCATGATCCTCGGCAGGCCCGACGGCGGCGAGACGGTGCCAGGGCGGGCCGCGGTGCCCGCCGACCAGCAGGCGGTGCCGATGCTGGCGGCATGGGCGGCCGCGGCGCCCGAGGCGATTTCGGTGACCGCGGTCGCATCGGCCGAGGATATCGAGCCGCGCCGGGCGCGCACCGAACCGGTCACTGGCGACCTCGCGGTGGCCCGCTTCGACCGGGCCATGGACCAGCACTGGCGGCGCACCTCCTACTCCGCGCTCACCGCGGGCGCGCACGAGACGGTGGTGGACGCCGAGCTGGAGGACGAACGCGGGCCGGAGGACGAGCCGTCCGCGCCGCCGCCCGCCGCCGAAGAACCGGTCACCGCGGCCGCGCCGTCGCTGATGAACGCCCTGCCCTACGGCGCCGAGTTCGGCACGCTGGTGCACGGCGTGCTCGAGCAGATCGACACCGACGGCGCGGATCTCGACACCGAGGTGCACGCCCGCTGTCGCACCGCGGTCGAGGAGTCGATGGCCGAGATCGATCCCGCCGTGCTCGGCGTCGCGCTGCTCGCGGTTCTCCGTACTCCGCTCGGAATCGGTTGTCTGGCAGACATTTCCCGTCGCGATCAACTCGCCGAACTGGAATTCGAACTGCCGCTGGCGGGTGGCGACGCTCCGGCCGCGGGCGCGGCGACCCTCCGCGGCATCGCGGAACTGCTGCGCGCGCACCTGCCGGCCGATGACGACCTGGCCTCCTACGCCGCCCTGCTCGCGGGGTTGGACGACGTCCAGCTGCGCGGCTACCTCACCGGCAGCATCGACGCCGTGCTCCGCGTCACCGATCCCTCCGGCACACCGCGTTTCGTCGTCGTCGACTACAAGACCAACCGCCTCGGCACGGGCGACCTCACCGTCGATCACTACACCAGGGAGCGCATGACCGCAGAGATGTTGCGCTCGCACTATCCGTTGCAGGCGTTGCTGTATTCCGTCGCGCTGCACCGCTACCTGCGCTGGCGGCTGCCCGGCTACGACCCGGCCCGGCACCTCGGCGGCTGCCGGTATCTGTTCGTGCGCGGCATGGTCGGCCCCGAAACACCGCCCGGCCGAGGTGTTTTCGAGTGGACGCCACCGGCAGGACTCGTCACCGCGCTGTCGGATCTGCTCGCGGGCGACACGGATCCGCTCGCCGGCGAAACGGGGGAGGCCCGATGACGTCGATTCAGTTGGCGCAGCGCGGCACCGGCCTGCTGCGGGTCTTCAACGAGGCCGGGGTGTTGTCCGCGGCGGACGTGCACGTCGCGGTGCGGCTCGGCAGGCTCGGGCGCGAGGATTCGGAGGAGGTGCTGTTCGCGGCGGCACTGGCTGTGCGGGCGGTGCGCTCGGGCTCGGTCTGCCTGGAGCTGAACCGGATGCGCGAGATCGGCGTCGACGCGGACGAGGACTGGGACGCGGGGGCAGGCGTCGATCCGGCGACCCTGCCGTGGCCGGACATCGACGCGGTGACGGCGGCGCTGCGGGTCAGCCCGCTGGTCTGCGGCGGATCGGCCGGACCACTGCGCCCGCTGCGGCTCGTACCGCCCGAGCGTGGCGACGACTCCGGCTCCCTGCTCTACCTGGACCGCTACTACCAGCAGGAACAGACCATCCGGCGGGTGCTCACCGAACGCGCGGCCACCCACCCCAAGATCGATGTCGCGGTGGTGCGCCGGGAACTGGACCGGCTCTTCGACAGCCCGCTCGGCGAGGGACCCGACCGCCAGCGCATCGCCGCCGCGCTGGCCGCCGCGCACTGGACCACCGTGGTGGCAGGCGGCCCCGGCACCGGCAAGACGCACACCATCGCCCGGGTGCTCGCGCTGCTCGAGGCGCACCGCAGGGCGAATCCCAAAGCGGCCGCCCTGCGCATCGCCCTCGCCGCGCCGACGGGCAAGGCGGCCGCGCGACTACAGGAGGCGGTGCGCGAGCAGGCGGCCGATCTCGGTCTTCCCGAGCTGACGGCCGCTACCCTGCACCGGCTGCTCGGCTGGCAGCGCGGCCGCCGGACCCGGTTCAAGTACCACGAGTTCAACCGTCTGCCCTACGACGTGATCGTGGTCGACGAGACCTCCATGGTGTCGCTCACCATGATGAGCAGCCTGCTTGCCGCGTTGCGTCCCGACACGCGCCTGGTCCTGGTGGGCGACCCGGACCAGCTCGCCTCGGTGGACGCGGGCGCCGTGCTCGCCGATCTGGTCGCCGGACCTGTTGCCGGCGAACCGAATCCGGTGCTGGACGAGATCATCGGCGCGGGTTCGGCTGCGCCGGAACACGATACGGAGGCGCTTACGCCCTTGGAGCGAACGAGGCTGCGCGGCGGCATCGTCCGGCTCACCAGGGGGCGGCGTTTCGGCGGGCGGATCGCCGACCTGGCCGTCGCGGTGCGGGCGGGGGACGCCGACGCGGCCTTGGAGCTGCTGCGCGCGGGCGGGCAGGAGCTGTCGCTGTGCGCGCCGGAGGACACGGCCCCGGTGCGCGGGGATGTGGTTCGGGCGGCGCGCGCCGTCACCGATTCGGCGCTGGACGGCGATGCGGCAGGCGCCCTGCTCGCGTTGGAGTCGCACCGGCTGCTCTGCGCGCACCGGCAGGGTCCGTTCGGCGTGGAGCGCTGGGATCGGATGGCCGCGGACTGGGCGGCTGCCTCCGGCGCGGGGCCCGACACGCATTACGCGGCCTGGTATCCGGGGCAGCCGCTGCTGGTCACCGCCAACGATCACGAGGCCCGTATCTACAACGGCGACACCGGCGTCATCGTCCGGTTGCCGGACGGGTCGCTGCGCGCCGCGCTCCAGCGCGGCAGCGAACCGTATCTGGTGCATCCCACCCAGTTCCCCGCGGTGGTCACGGTGTTCGCCATGACCATCCACCGCAGCCAGGGCAGTCAGTACGACACCGTCTCGGTGGTGTTGCCCGAACCCGAATCCACGCTGCTCACCAGGGAATTGCTCTACACCGCCATCACCAGGGCGCGCAAGCACGTGCGCATCATCGGCACCGACGAGGCCATCCGCGCGGCCGTGGCGCGCCGGGTGCTGCGCGCCAGCGGGCTCTCCCGGCGCGAGACTCGCTGACCGGCGCTGTGCCCCGAAAGGCACTGTCTGGCAACGGCTGGGGTCAGCTGATCGTGAAGAGCTCGGCGGCGTTGCGGTAGCAGACCTGCCGCAGCCAGTCCGCGCCGAGGTCGAGGCGCTCCAAGGCATGAATGGCGTGGCCGTAGCTGTAGGGGATGTTCGGGAAGTCGCTGCCGAACAGGATGCGCTCGCCGAACTCGCGCAACCGTCCGTGCTCGGTGACGGGGAACGGCGAGTCGGCCTCGCTGAAATCGGTCCACACCATGGTGGTGTCGAGGTAGACGCCCGCGTGCCGCTGCGCGAGGTCGAGGAATTCCGAGTACTCCGGCGTGCCCATGTGGGCGACGATCAGCCGTAGTCGCGGAAACCGTTGCAGGAGTTCGGCGATCGGCTCGGGCCCGGTGAATCGACCCGGAGCGGGACCGGAGCCGCAGTGAATCAGCGCCGGGACCCCGGCGTCCTCGAGCAGTCCCCAGACCGGGGTGAGCAGCGGGTCGCCGGGCGGGAAATCGCCGACCTGGATGTGCACCTTGAAGACGCGCGCGCCGCGGTCGAGTGCGGTCGCGACGTAGTCGGCCGCACCGGGTTCGGGGTAGAAGGTGGCGGTGTGCAGGCAGTCGGGGGTGCGGGCGGCGAACTCGGCGGTCCAGTCGTTCAACCACGCGGCCATCTCCGGCTTGTGCGGGTACACCAGCGCGGTGAACGCGCGAACACCGAAGTCGCGCAACGTCTTCAGTCGCACCTGCTCGTCCTCGCGGTACGCGATCGGCCAGCTGCGGCCGGTCAGCGGGCCCACCGAGTCGAAGTACGACCACACCTTGCTCAGCACCTTTTCCGGCATGAAATGGGTGTGCACGTCGACGATTCCGGGCAGGTCGAGCCGCGCGCGGAAATCGGCCAGGTAAGCGTTGTCGTCGTCGATCACCGTGAGTCCTTCGTCGGCCGGAGCGGAGCGGAGCGAGCGTGCGTCATGCGCTGCTGTCACCGGGATAGAGGTTCCTCGCGAAATCGCCGACGCGAGCGACGAGCCGTTCGAAGAACAGCTCGGGATCGGTGCCGACGACGATGTCCGCGTTGGGTTCGCGCCCCCACATGCCCGCCCAGTCGGCCACCGTCGTCGCGCGCGTCAGCGTGCCGGTCAGCTCCACGTCGACCGTCGCGGGCTTGGTCCTGGCCAGGGCCGGGTCGAGGGCGACGGCGGCGGCGAAGGGGTCGTGCATGTGCGCGAGATAGCCCTGGTCGTAGGCGCGGTGGAACTCGAAGTAGAACCGCACGGCGTCGGATACATGGCGCACAACGGGATTCGAGGCCGCGGACCGCGCGCCGGGAGCGTCGTCCTCGGACACCGCCTCGGCGGGGTGACTGAGCGCGCGCTCGGCCAGCAGCGCCAGGTGTTTCGGATGCATCTCGATGGTCTCGGTGATGTCGAGCGCGCACACCAGCGGACGGCGATCCGGCGGTGCGGCGGAGAAGGCGTCGAACACCTCCTTGGCGGATTCGGGATCGACGTGCACGTTCCACTCGTTGGTGGGCGTGGTGTTGCCGGGATGGTTGAACGCGCCGCCCATGATCACCAACCGGCGCAGCAGCCGTGGCAGTTCGGGTTCGACGCGCAGCGCCAGCGCGAGGTTGGTCAGCGGACCGGTGCACAGGCCGACGATCTCGCCGGGATGTTCGCGCGCCAGCGCCACCCACATCTGCGCGGCCGTCCGGTCCGAACACGTGCGCCTGCTCTCGGGCAGGTCGGCGTAGCCGATGCCCTGCGGGCCGTGCGTGTCCTCGGTGGTGCGCAACGGGATGGCGAGCGGTTCGGCCGCGCCGAGGGCGACCTCGATCTCGGGCGCCCGGCACACATCCAGCCACGCGAGATTGTTGGCGGCGACCTGGTCGGCGGGCACATTGCCCGCGGTGGCCGCGATACCGAGGATCTGGGCCTCGGGGGAGGCGAGCAGGTACAGCAGTGCCAGCGAATCGTCGATTCCGGTGTCGACGTCCACGATCATTTTCTGCCGCACGACTCGACACTAATCGACGCTGTGGGACGCGGTCCGGCGGAGTCCCGAGCATCGCTGAGCGAAAGCGGAGCTACGTCTGGTGGAAGCTTCCGGACATGTCCTTCTGGAGTCCCGCACGGGGCTGGAGCGAAAGCGGAGTTACGCCGAATGGGCGAGGCCGGGGCGTCCAGAGTTCTCGCATGCCGGAACGACGCGCGGAGGTACGGTGCGGACCGCTGAAGTGTTAGTACATACGTCTTGTACAAACGTCTGAGACGTGCGATAGCCTGAAGCGCATGGGAAACCGTGAAGACCTCTTGGCCGGAGCGCGCAAGGCGATCATGGAACGCGGCGTCGCCAAGACCACCGCGCGCGACATCGCGAACGCGGCGGGGGTCAGCCTGGCCGCCATCGGCTACCACTTCGGTTCGAAGGACAGGTTGATCACCGAGGCGTTGGCCGAAGCGCTCGGCACCGGCATCGGCGACAGCATGGCCGAGCTGATCGAGGAGACCGAGGGGCGTCCGATGCCGGAAGCCTTCGCGTCGATGATCGACGGCCTGCCCGCCGTCTTCGCCGCCAACCGCGAAGGCATGCTGGCCAGCATGGAGAACCTGCTGCGCGTGGCCCGCTCGCCGGAGTCGCAGCGGTACATGGCCGACAGCATCCGGCACGCGACCACCGACCTCGCCACGAACCTGCGCGCAACCCACCCCCGGTTGACCCAGCAGCAGGCCGAAGCGATCGCCGGACTCTATTTCGCACTGACGCAGGGCTTCTCGGTGCTCTGGATGATCAGCGCGGAGGGCGCCCTCCCGAATGGGGACACCCTCTCGACCGCGTTCGCGGCGCTCGCCGGTTCGCCCGAGACCACCGGCTGACGACGGGGTCAGTCCTCGTGGGTCAGCGGGCCCGCCGGGATCTCGCGCAGCTTGCGCACCGAGACCAGCGCGATGGCGAGTGCGGCGACACCGGCGATGCCCGCGGTGATGTGCACGCCGTGCAGGAATGCCTCGCGTGCCGCCGCGAGCACGGATTCGCCCAGGGCCGTTGGCACTTGGGTCGAGACCTGCACCGCCGCGCCCAAGGTGTCGCGGACCGACCCCGCGTCGGCGTCGGAGAGCCCGGCGGGCAGCGACGACGACAGATCGCCGCGGTAGATCGCGATGCTGATGCTGCCCAGGATCGAGATGCCCAGCGCCCCGCCGAATTCCGCGCCGGTCTCGGACACGCCGGAGGCCGCGCCCGCCTGTTCGGGCGGTGCGGCGCCGACGATGAGCTCGGTGGTGATGCCGAACACCGGAGCCAGCCCGAGCGAGGAGATCACCGAGGCGGCCAGCGCCAGACCGTAGCCTCCGGAGGCGCTGAGCTGAGTCATCATCAGCAGTCCGATACCGGCCGCGGCGAGCCCGCCGCCGATCAGGTAGGCGGGCCGCACCACCTGGACCAGCCGCGGCGCCAGCTGCGATCCGACGATGAAACCGACGCCGGACGGCACCATCACCAGACCGGTCCGCAGCGGCGACATCCCGAGCACCAGCTGGAAGTACTGCGCGACGAACAGGAAATACCCGAAGGCGACGAAGATGCCGACCATGTTGATCAGCAAGGCGATACGGAACCTGCTCAACCGGAACAGCCGCAGGTCGAGCATCGGGTCGGCGCCGGTGAGCTGACGCCGCACGAACAGCACGCCGAGCGCAGCTCCGCCGACGAGGCCGGCGAGCGCCGCCACCCCGACACCGTCCTGGGCGATCTTTTTCATGCCGAACACGACGGCGATCATGGTCGCCACGCAGAGCGCCGCGCTGAGCGGATCGAGGCGGCCCGCCTCGGGATCGCGAAACTCGGGCAGCACCTTCGGGCCGAGCGCCAGTAGCAGCACCATGACGGGAACGGCGAGCAAGAACACCGATCCCCACCAGAAGTTCTCCAGCAGCACGCCGCCGAAGATCGGCCCGACCGCGCCGCCCGCCGAGAACGCGCCGACCCACACGCCCACCGCGACCGAACGCTGCCGGGGATCGCGGAACATGTTGAAGATCAACGACAGCGTCGACGGCGCCAGCGTGGCGCCCGCGATGCCGAGCAGGGCGCGACAGACGATCAGCGCTTCCGCGGTCGGCGCGAACGCCGCCGCCACGGACACCACCGTGAACAGCGCCGCGCCGATCATCAGCATGCGCCGCCGACCGATCCGGTCGCCGAGGGTGCCCATGGTGATCAGCAGACCGGCCACCATGAAGCCGTAGACGTCGATGATCCAGAGCAGCTGAGAGCTGGTCGGGTGCAGGTCGGCGCTGATCATCGGCACCGCGAGGTGTAGCACCGTGAGGTCCATCGCGTAGACCAGGCAGGCGAGCGCGAGGACCCCGAGGCCGACCCATTCGGTCCGTCCGGCGAGCGCCGCGACGTCTCTGTGCACGCTCTGGTCGACGGTGTCCACGGTGCGGGTTCCTTCCGGCGTGCCGATGTCGATTGCTGTCATGTGAGTGCAGACGACCTGCGAATACACATTTCATCGCCCCCGCGCCGACGAGCGCAACGGATTTTCCGGTGGCCGCCGGAGCGCGAATAATTCGGTGGCGCCGGATCGCGACCGCGCCCTACAGTTCTCCGCGTTGGGCAATCCGAAGGGGCGGGCCGGAGTCGGTCGGTTATCCACTTCGAATGGAGCGGTTGCGGGTTCGAATCCCGCCGGCAGCGCATGTTGCCGTAGCTCAATCCGGTAGAGCGCTTACGTCGGTCGGCACACCACGACCGCCCCGCTGGATTGCCAGGACGCGAAGAACGGGCCGGAGTCGGTCGGTTATCGGTTTCCCAGGTTCGACTCCTGCCACGCTCCCCACGGAGCGTTGGTCCGGTCGGCACACCACGACCGTTCTTCGCGTTCCGTCGAACGGGGGACGCGGGCCGAAAGCCCGTCGGTCATCTTTCGGGTAGATCATCCCGGTGGGCGTTCGTCACGTCCGCTTCCCCCGTTCCCGACAAGCCCCGACCGGGGCCGGAAACGAGGAAGACATGGACGTGCTGGCTGGGATCACCACCCGCGCCACGCCGCAGGCGGAGCGGGCGGACGCGCGACAGGCGCGCAACAACGCGGGCGGCTTCGCCTTCGAGGTCACCCCCGAGGTACGGCTGCGCCGGTTCCTGACACTGGGCACCGAGGGCGGTACCTACTACGTGCGCGCCGAAGACCTGACCAAGGACAACGCCGAGGTCGTCCTGGATTTCGCGCGTCATCGCACCGCCGAGCTCGTCGCCGAGATCGTCGCGATCTCCACGGCGGGCCGCGCGCCCAAGCAGAATCCCGCGCTGTTCGCGCTCGCCGCCGCGGCCTCCCTCGGCGATGCCGACGGTCGCCGGACCGCGCTGGACGCGCTGCCGCTGGTGGCGCGCACCGGCACGCACCTGTTCCTGTTCGCGCGCTACGTCGAGCAGTTCCGTGGCTGGGGCCGCGGTCTGCGCCGCGCCGTCGCGCACTGGTATGTCGAGAAGTCCGTCGACGATCTCGCCTTCCAGGTGGTGAAGTACCGCCAGCGGGAGGGGTGGACGCACCGCGACCTGCTGCGTCTCGCGCACCCGGACACCGCCGAGCCGGACCGCAAGAACCTGTTCGACTGGATCTGCGGTCGCGAGGCGTCGCTGGACGGGTTGCGGCTGATCGAGGGCTACCACCGAGCGCAGGCCGCGCCGGTGCGCGAGCTCCCCGATCTGGTGCGCGCGTACCGGCTGTCCTGGGAGATGCTGCCCGATGCCGCGCTCGACGCGCCCGCGGTGTGGGAGGCGCTGCTGGACAACGGGATTCCGCAGACGGCACTGATGCGCCAGCTGCCGCGGCTGACCCGGCTCGGGTTGCTCGCCCCGCTGGGTGAGCGAACCGCGGCGGTGGCGCGCCAGCTCGCCGACCCGGCGCGACTGCGGAAGTCTCGGGTGCATCCGGTCAACGTCCTCGTCGCGTTGCGCACCTACGCCGCGGGTCGATCCGCACGCGGCGACGGCCGGTGGGAGCCCGCCGCGCCGATCGTGGACGCGCTGGACTCCGCGTTCTACGCGGCGTTCGAGGCGGTGCCGCCGACCGGCAAGCGCCACCTGCTCGCCCTCGACGTGTCCGGCTCCATGGCCGTGACGATCGGTGGCACGCCGCTGTCGGCGCGGGAGGCGAGCGCCGCCTTGGCGCTGGTGACCGCGAGTACCGAGACGGCGCATTCGATCGTCGGTTTCACCGCCAGGAGCGGCGCGTGGTCGAGCGACGCGGAGCTGACGCCGTTGGCGATCGGTCCGCGCCAGCGGCTGGACGACGCGGTGCGCGCCGTGTCCGGCCTGCCGTTCGGCGGCACCGACTGCTCGCTGCCCATGACGTACGCGCTGCGGCACGGTCTCGAGGTGGACGTGTTCTCGGTGTACACCGATTCCGAGACCTGGGCGGGCCGCATCCACCCGCACCAGGCCCTGCAGCGGTACCGCCGTGAAGTCAACCCGCACGCGAAGCTGGTCGTGGTCGGCATGACGGCGGCGAAGTTCAGCATCGCGGACCCGTCCGACGCCGGGATGCTCGACATCGCCGGCTTCGATTCCGCGGTCCCGGCGCTGCTGGCCGACTTCGCCCGCGACGCCTGACGCGACCCCTACCGGGTACGCACCGGCCAGGCGGGCGCACTGGCCCCGTATTGCGGTGCGGGCCAGGCGTAATCCGGGTACTCGGCCAGGGCGGGCGTGGCCGTCACCAGGCCGCCGTGGTGGACGGTCATCTCCGGGTTGGGGGCCGCGGCGGGGCCGTGGCTCAGGCCGCGGTCGGGGTTGACGAGCAGCCAGGACGCCGTGCGCGCCAACGAGACCCGCACGTCACGGCCGATTCCGTCGTAGGTGCGCGCGGCGAGGGCGTCGATCACGCCCGCCGCGAGCAGATAGCCCGAGGCGTGGTCGAGTGCCTGGGCGGGCAGCGCGCCGGGCACCGACGGCGCGCCCTCCAGGATGGAGATGCCGGTGGCGGACTGCACGATGCTGTCGAAGCCCCGGCGGCTGCCCCAGGGACCGGACTCGCCCCAGGCGCTGACCCGGCCGTGCACCAGGCCGGGACGCACGGCGGTGGTCAGCCCGGCGTGCTCCAGCGCGCCGGGGCGGTATCCCGTGACGAGCACGTCGGCGGAGGCGAGCAGGTCGTGGAAGACGGCCGAGTGAGTGCGCAGGTCGACCATCGCGGAGTGCTTGCCCTGGCAGGTGTCGGCGTACTGCCACGGAATCTCGGGCAGCCACGGCGGGTCCACCCGCAGCACCTCCGCGCCGAGCAGCGCCAGCGTCCTGGTCGCGACCGGGCCCGCGATCACCCGGGTCATGTCGAGCACACGCACCCCGCGCAACGGCTGGAACGGGGTCGCCTCGGAACGGAAAGGCGCGCCCGCGCGGTCTTGCCGCGGATCCATGGCGACCAGCGGGCCGGACGCGGCGGCCGCCGCCTGCGGCGTGGCGGCCCACTCCTCCTCGGTGCGCACCTGGACCGCGATCGCGCCCGCCAGGGCGGCGTTGTCCTCGATATCGGACGCGCGGCTCATAGCGATGTGGGCGACCGCCAGGTCGAGTGGCGCGTCCTCCGGTAGGCCGAGCGCGGCGAGCAGACGGGTTCGGTGATGCGGATAGTTGGCGTGAGTGCGCACCCAACCGTCGAAAGTGGGGAAGAATCCGGAGAGATCGGCGAACACAGGCACCTGACGGCCGTCCGCGCGCAGCAGGCGGTCGCTCGAGAACGCGGCGGTGATCCGTTCCGGGTCGATCCGATGCGGCACGGGAGCGAGTCCGTGCGCGTCGCGCAACCGGTTGGCCGCGGCCGCCACCGTGGCCACCGAACCCGCCGCAAGCGCCCAGACCGGCAGTGTCGCAGCAAGATTGCTGCCAGGATCGGGGGAGTGGGTAATGCCGGAAACGGGGACACCGATTCCGGCTTCGTACTCGTGGACCAGCCGTGTGTGCGCGTTCACCAGATCGAGACTAGCCGCACCGGCGGAGAAGGAGACCGACGTGGACGAGACGATCACCGCCACCGATTGGCTGCGAGTCCTGCGGACCGACCCGGCGCCGCGCCACTACCTGGTGTGTTTCCCGCCCGGCGGCGGTTCGGCGGCGGCCTACCGTGAGCTTGCCCTCGAATTCGGTTCCGGCGTGGCGGTACTGGCCGTCCAGTATCCAGGACGGCAGGACCGTCTCGGCGAAGCGGCGGTCCCGGATCTGCACGCACTCGCCGAGCGGATTGCCGGAGAATTGCTGGGACGCGGTCCTTGGTCCGGTCTCGCGCTGTTCGGGCACAGCATGGGCGCCACCCTGGCCTACGAGACGGCCCGCAGGCTGGAGGCCCGAGGGCAGGAGCTCGCCGCCCTGTTCGTCTCGGGCCGTCCCGCACCGTCTTTCGTCGAACACCGTCGCCTGCACCTGGAATCCGACGAGGCGCTCATCGCGGATCTGGAGCGCCTCGCCGCCGATCCCGCGCCGATCGCACTGCTGCGCACCGAGCCCGGCCTCGCCGATCTGGTGCTGCCCGCGGTGCGCAGCGACTACCAAGCCGTGGAAACCTATCGGCACCGGCACGGCGAGCCGCTCGCGTGCGACCTCGCCGCGCTGGTCAGCACCGACGACCCGACCACCACACCCGAGCAGGCCGACGGATGGCGGGCGTTCACCTCGGGCGCGTTCGCCCGCGAGACGTTTCCCGGCGGCCACTTCTACCTCGACGAACACGTCGGCGCGGTATCGGATTTCGTAGCTCGGCAGCTGGACGATCCCGCACGTCGCGCCGAATAGGGCGCGGTGGCGGGTGCGCTCAGCCCAGGTACTCCGACTCGAGGACGAGATCGCGCAGCAGGGACTGGTATTCGACGTGGGTGCGATGCTCCACGGTGCGCCAGGTCCTGCCCTCCTGCGCACGCATGTAGCGCAGGTAGCGCGGCGCTCCCGGCATCTTCACGTTGTCGGCGACCACGAGGGAGCCCGGGTGTAGCCAGTTCACGGTGAGCAGCGCGAGCAGGTCGGGCAGATACGCGGTCTTCAAGTGATCCAGGAAGACGAAATCGACCGCGCTCGCGGCGAATCCGTGGTCGACGGCGAGCCTGCGCATGGTCGTCCCGCCGTCGCCGATCTTGCCGACCACCACCTCGACCCGGTCGGCGAGCCCGGCGTGCGCGATCACGTCGGTCGCGATCGCGGCGTTGGCGGCGCTGACCTCCACCGACACCAGCCGTCCCCGCTGCGGCAGCAGGCGTCCCGTTCGCACCGCGCTGTATCCGCAGTAGGCGCCCAGTTCCAGCGCGAGCAGTGGCCTCGCGCGCCGAACCGCGGCGTCGAGCAGCAGACCCTTCTCGTCGCCGACGTTCATCAGGAAGCTGCGGGTGCGCGCGAAGTCATCGATGGCGGCGAGCACACTGTCGGGATCGCCCGGTGTCGCGGTGCTCAGCACGTGCTGTCGCACGGCTTCCTCGCGGCCGTCGCCCACCTGTCCGGTGCGCAGCACGGATTGGCCGCCGAGCGCGAAGCGGATCATCGACCAGCGCAGGAACGGCGCTTTGTCGCGCAGCAGCACGCTGATTCCGGTTCGACGCGATCCAGTCTCGTCCGCCATGCGCCCTCCAGATCGTGGTAGCTGTGTCACCACCGATTCTGCTCGCCAGGCAGCGCGGGCGGCGGAGGCTCACCAGGGCGAGGGCTGATAGTCCTTGAGGAAGCAGCCGTAGAGGTCGACACCGTCCTCGCCCTGCACGATCGGGTCGTAGACGCGGGCGGCGCCGTCGACCAGGTCGAGCGGGGCGTGGAAGCCTTCCTCGGCGAGGCGGATCTTGGTGTAGTGCGGGCGCTCGTCGGTGATCCAGCCGGTGTCGACGGCGCTCATCAGGATCGAGTCGGACTCGAACATCTCCTTGGCGCTGGTGCGGGTCAGCATGTTCAGCGCCGCCTTGGCCATATTGGTGTGCGGGTGTCCCGGTCCCTTGTACCCGCGGCCGAACTGACCCTCCATGGCGGAGACGTTCACGATGTACTTGCGGCGGGCGGGCGCGGCGGCCATGGCCGGACGCAGCCGCGACACCAGGATGAACGGCGCCACCGAATTGCACAGCTGGACTTCGAGCAGTTCGGTCGGATCGACCTCGGCGACCGTCTGCACCCAGCTGTTGGTGTGCGCGAGATCTGGCACCAGCCCGCCCGCGTCGATCGCCACGCCGCGCGAAATCCGTTCGGGGGTGGCCGATCCCGCGACCAGCGCGAGCTCCGCGACATCTGCTGCGGTGAGCGTCGGCGCGAGCGAGGCGGTCAGCGCGGTCGGATGCGCCTGCATGGTCTTGCCGAAGGTCACCACGTCGGGCAGTGCGCCGGCGGGCAGCGGACCGGACTCGGCCTCCACCAGCGCGCTGTACGCGCCGGGGGAGCGGCGCACGGTCTGCGCCGCGTTGTTGATCAGGATGTCCAGCGGGCCCTGCGCGGCGATGTCGTCGGCGAGGGCCACCACCTGCGCGGGGTCGCGCAGGTCGATGCCGACGATGCGCAGCCGGTGCAGCCAATCAGCGCTGTCGTCCATGGCGGCGAAACGGCGAATGGCGTCGTTGGGGAAGCGGGTCGTGATGGTGGTGTGCGCGCCGTCGCGCAGCAGCCGCAGCGCGATGTACATGCCGATCTTGGCGCGGCCGCCGGTGAGCAGCGCGCGACGGCCCGAGAGATCGGCGCGCGCGTCGCGCTTGGCGTGGCTGCTCGCGGCGCAGTCCGGGCACAGCTGGTGGTAGAAGGCGTCGACGCGGGTGTAGCGCTGCTTGCAGATGTAACAGGGTCGCGGGCGGAGCAGGGTGCCCGCGCTGGCGCCCTTGGTCGTCGAGGTCAGCGGAATGCCCGCGGTCTCGTCATCGATGCGATTCGGTGAGCCCGTGGCGGTGGCCGCGACGACCGCGCGGTCCGCGGTGGCGATCTTGTCGCGGGCCTCGACGCGGCGGCGCTGCTTGAGCTTCTTGAACATGTGCCCGACCGCGCGCTGCACGAGCAGCGAATCGGGGTGGTCCTTCTCCAGCTGTCCGGCCTGGTCGAGTACCCGAAGACAGGTGGCGAGCTCGTCGGGATCGATACTGCTGTCGGCCATCGGGGGTGTGGAGGTCCTTCGTGAGCTGGGCAATCGAAGTCACCATTGTCGCAAACCCTCGCGTCCGGTCGCGGTCCGGCCGTGTCTTGTTCACCCGCGTCGGTCGTGGCCACGGCGAAACAGACGCTCGACCGAGTGCTGTTTGCCGGTGAGGACAGGGGGTAGTTGCCTGTGTGATCGATTGATCATGCAGGTCCGCGGTGTCTTGCCGATCGCTCTTTCGGCCGGTCGCCGCAATCGTCCCGCAGTGAGGATCGAGGAGGAGACCATGAGCAGTCTGCTGGATTCGGTACTCGGCAACATCGTCTACGACCGTGACGGGGACAAGGTCGGCAAGGTCAAGCGGATCTACGTGGACAACGCCAGCGGCTTCCCGACCTGGGTGGCCATCTCCACGGGGTTGTTCGGTCACGACGCGCTGGTGCCGCTGGCAGGCGCCGAGCACCGGCGCGAGCGCGCGACGCTACAGGTGCGGGTCGGCAAGGACCAGGTCAAGTCCGCGCCGTACCTCGACGACGACGGCAATATCAGCCAGCGCAGCGAACGAGAGTTGTTCGAGCACTACGACATCGACCCGGCCCTCTCGGCGTGGAAGACCTACGGCAGGCCCTATGGCGAGCACCCGGTGAACGCCCGGGCGACGACCGCCGAGTGGGCCGCCGACAGCGGCGGCCGGACCGACGACGAGCTGATTCGTTCCGAGGAACGGTTGACCATCGGCGCCGATCCCGACGCGGCGGGCGCCGCGCGCGGCCGCAGATACGTCGACGACGAGCCGACGGTGGCGATGGCGACCGGGCGCGACGCATCGGTGCCCGCGGAACCGATGCAGCTGAAGATCGATGACATCGTCGAAGAACGGACCGGGTCCGACAGGGTGCGGACGGAACGGGTCGACGGTATCGACGAGACCCGCGGACCGGATCGCTGGTGACCGGCTCGCCGGTGTCGTCGAGGGGCGAAGCGCATCCTTGGCGGCACCGGCGGCCGCCGCTCACGAAAGGGACAGCCGATGGAGAACGCCCCCGATCAGGCCCGCACCGCTTTCGACGCGGTGCTCGCCGCGGCGGACTATCCCGTCTGGGTGGTCACCACGGCGGCGGGCGGAACCCGCGCGGGGTGCCTGCGCATCGACGCGGTCGCCGATCTTCCCCCGGGGCCACGAGGCCTGAAGCCCTCGCGGGTGTCGTGTCAGCCTCGAGGCAGGCTGCTGTCGGCCGCGGCCAGGTCTTCGACGAAATTGCCGAGCGCCTCGGCGACCAGCAGCGGATCGGTGCTCGGGAGCCAGTGGTCGGCGGGGACCGAGCAGCGCCACAGCCGGTCCACCCAGCGGGCACTGCCGTAGTAGAGGAACGGCGGGACCAGCACGTCGGTGGTGTCGACCACCATTTGCACCGGCACCGCGGTCGACCGAGGACGCGGACACAGCAGCCGGGGCGCCAGGTTGGCGTGCGCGATGCGCGCGCCGGCGAGCAGATCCGTGCGCCAGGTCGGCGCGATGGGCGCGTGCGCCGCGGGGATGCCGCCGAGCCGTTCGATGAGCCAGGTGCGGACGCGGGGCGGATAGGCGATCCGCAGCGCGGCCGTGCGCGCCGAGCCCGCGCCGTGCCGCCAGAACTTGCGATCGGCCGCCAGTCGCCCCATCCGGTGCGGCCGCACGGCGAGCTCGCGCAGCTGGACGCCGAGGTGATCGAGATTCGGTCCGGAGATGGCGGTGAAGGAGGCGATCCTGCTGTTGGCGCGCGGGTCACACACGGCCTCCCAGCCCTGGATCGCGCCCCACCCGTGCCCGCAGACGTGCGCGGGCCGGTTCGGGCTGACCGCGTCCAGCACGGCGAAGAGATCGTCGGCCAACTTGTCCAGCCGGAAAGCGCTCGCGCTGGAGCATGTTTCGCTGTCGCCGTGGCCGCGGGCATCGTACGCGATCACCCGGAAATCGTCGGCGAGCAGCGCGGCGACCTCGCGCCACACCCGATGGGTGTCGCTGAGTCCGTGCACCAGGACCAGCGGGACGCCGCGGGGGTGGCCCCATTCGAAGACCGCGAGGTCACCGTCGGCGCCGCGGACCCGGCGCTCTCGTCGCGGGAGATGGGTCCCGCGCGGTCCGATGCTGTCGAACGATTCGGTCATGTGCTCGCCTCGGTCACTGTCCATCGCTTCCAGGGGTACGGAGCCCTGAACGTACTGCCGGTACGTTCCACGATACTGACAGCGCGGAGACCCCCAATCAATGGTGAGCGACGTGACGGCGGTATGAGCTGGGTCACCGCTTGGCGGCGAGAAGGGCTGAGCGAACGGCAGGCGTACCGACGGTACGAGTAGGCTGCGCACGTGGCCCGCACACACGGCAGAACCGTGAGGACGACGATCACCCGCGAGGAGATCGTCGACGCGGCCGTGCGCGTCATCGATCGCGACGGGCCCCGGCCGAGCATGGACGACATCGCCAAGGAAGCGGGCATCACCAAGCCGCGCCTGTACCGCCGGTTCGCCGACAAATCCGATCTGTACACCGAGATCGGTGACCGGATGGCCAGATCCGCCGCGGCCGCCGCGGGCAACGACGTCACCCTGGTGCTGCAACCGCCGCGCGTCGCGCTGCGCCGCGTGCTCACCGGATACGCCGACAGTATTCTCCAGCACCCCAACGTGTTTCGGTTTCTCGGTCAGGCGCAGGTGAGTCAGCGCGCCGACGGATCGGTGCTGCAGTTCGACCTCGGTCGCGCAGCGGCGGATCGCTTCACCCGGCAGGCCCGCGAGATCGCCGAATCCGTCTCGATCGACCCCGCCGGAGTCGACTACCTGGCCCGCGCCGTCGTCGGCTCGGTCGTTGCCGTCACCGACCTGTGGCTGGGCGAATCCGGACGCCCCGATCCGTCCGGCACCACCGAATTCGTCGACCGAACCGCCGAATTCGTCTGGGGCCTGATCGACCGATTCCTCCGCACCCAAGGCATAGTCGCCGACCCGGACGCCCCGATCTTCACGACCCTGGCCACCGTGAACTCCGCACGCCCCGCGAGCTGACCCTGGCCAAGCTCTTCTCCTTACCCGGGGCGAACTCGCGCCCATGTTGTTGACAAGCCGCCAATAGTGCTGGAATCTGGTGGCGGTGGATCGGCATCGGGGCCGGTCCGTGGTGAGCAAAGGATCGGGACCATGGCACGGGCCGCGTGGAGTGACGACGAGGTGGAGGCCGTTCGCGACCTCGCACGGACGTTCTTCGAGAAGGAAGTCGTTCCGCACGAGGAGAAGTTCGTCGCGCAGGGGCACCCCGACCGGAATCTGTACAACCGGGCGGGTGATCTCGGTCTGCTGTGCACTGCGATCCCGGCCGAATACGGCGGTGGCGGTGGCACATTCGCGCACGAGGCGGCGATCATCGAGGAGCAGGCCTTCGCGGGCGACGGCTCGCTCGGCATGGCGGTGCACAGCTCGATCATCGCGCCGTACCTCATGGAATTCGGGTCCGAGGAGCTCAAGCGGCGGGTGCTGCCCAAGGCGGCCGGCGGCGAGATGGTGCTGTCCATCGGCATGACCGAACCGAGCACCGGCTCGGACCTGCAGAACATCAAGACCCGCGCAGTGCGCGAAGGCGACGAGTACGTCATCACCGGCTCGAAGATCTTCATCACCAACGGCTGGCTCTGCGACGGCATCATCATCGCCGCGAAGACCGATCCGTCGAAGGGCGCGGCGGGCGTCTCGCTGATCTTCGCCGAGGTCGGCGACGACACCCCCGGATTCACTCGGGGCCGCATCCTGAACAAGATCGGCGGCAAGGCCCAGGACACGGCCGAACTGTTCTTCGACGGCCTGCGGGTGCCCGCGTCCAACCTGCTCGGCGAAGCCGAGGGGCAGGGCTTCTACCAGATGATGCAGCTGCTGGCCCAGGAGCGACTGGTCACCGCCATCCTCGCGACCGCCATGATGGAGAAGGCCGTCGAACTGACCGTCGACTACACCAAGGGGCGCGAGGCGTTCGGCAAGCCGCTGTTCGCGATGCAGAACACCAAGTTCGAGCTCGCCGAATGCGCGACGCTGGCCAAGGTCTGCCGCACCTTCCTCGACGACGCGATCGTCAAGCATCTGCGTGGCGAGCTCGACATACCGACCGCGGCCATGTCGAAATACTGGATCACCGACCAACTCGGTATCGTTGTCGATCGCTGCCTGCAACTGTTCGGCGGCTACGGCTACATGACGGAGTATCCGATTTCCCAGCTCTACACCGGCGCCCGCGTCCTGCGCATCCTCGCGGGCAGCAACGAAGTGATGAAGGATCTCATTGCGCGGTCTCTCTGAAACCCGAAGCGGTGAGGCCTCCGCGGCGGTGTCGAACGGCGCCGCCGACGGGTCGCCGCGCCGACGCAGGCTCGAACCCGACGAGCGGCGCGCACAGATCCTCGCCTGCGCGATCGACATGTTCGGCGAGCGGCCCTATGCCGCGGTGTCCACCGCGGAGCTCGCGCAGCGCGCCGGGGTGGCCCGCGGACTGATCAACCACTACTTCGGCAACAAGCGGGATTTGTATCTCGCCGTGGTGCGCCGGATGGTGACCCTGCCCAAGCTCGAAACCATGGTCGTGCCCGCGGGCACCGATCGCGAGCGCGTCGAGGCCAGTGTGCGCTGGCTGCTGGACACCATCGGCGAGCATGGCAGCACCTGGGTCAAGGTCACCAGCCACGAAGGCGTCGGCGACGACCCCGAGGTGCAGCAGATACTCGACGAGGCCGACGACGCCGCCGCCGAGCGCACGCTGGTGATGGTCGGGCTGGCCGATTCGGCGCACAGTACGGAACTGCGGGCGATAGTGCGGGCCTACGGCGGGCTGGTGAAGGTCGCGGGACGCGAGTGGATCACCCGCGGCAATCTCACCCGCGAACAGGTGCACGAACTGCTCGCCGACATGCTGTTCACCCTGGTCACCGAGACGATGCCGAAGGTCGACAACTGGCGCTGAGCGCGGCCGAAGCGGTCGGCATAAGCGGCACGGACGATGCCCGATCTGCCTGAATTCCTCGTTCAGGCCGGGCATTTGGCCGGAGGAAAATTATTGAAAATTTCCTGTTCCTGTTTTCACATTTGGTAGCCGGAAGTAAGCTGATCTAGACGCCTTCCCCGCGGTGAACCAGGGTGGGCCGTCGCGACCATCGTCGCGGCGTCTCCATTCGTTTGCTCGATGCCGCGGCGGGCTGTTACCTGATGATTCGGCACCGGCCAGTTGCCGGTCGGCGTGCCGACCTGGCCGCGGGGGCATCTAGCCGCCCCGTCCGCCATCGGCAGACCTGGATTACCGGAGACGGTCGTCAGCGACAACGACCCAGCGACTCCTCGGCATGCGCTCACGGGGACATCCCCCGGCGACCGGCAGATCACGCCTGCCCACCAGGGCTCGGCACGATAACCCGTCGGCAGAACTGCTCCGGGCTATCGGCGAGGCGCCCCCGGCCCACTACCCAGCGGCTGTCCGGGCGTTCGTGAACTATTCGATCGAATCAAGGGATTGCACAATGTCCAGCACAATCATCAAAACCGCGGCTGCTACCGCGTTAGCTCTCCCGCTGTGCTTCCTCGCAGCTCCCGCGGCCTCGGCGAGTCCGGCTCCCGCGCAAGCGACCCCGGTCTCCGCCGCTGCCACGCCCGCCGGGTCCGTCATCCTCTGTGTGCCCCTCGGCAGCGTCGTTTTCTGCATCTGAGATCTTCGAACTCGCCGTGTGTCGGGGAGCCTGGGCCGGCTGACGCGGTCGGCTCAGGCGTCGGGCCTGCGCGCGGCACTGTAGTGCACCGGGCGGAGGCCGCCGGGTGCGTGGCCGCGCCTGCCGTAGCGCAGTTCGATCACTTCCTGTCTCCGGTGCTCGACCAGCAGCGCGCCGACCCCTAGACACCACAGCAGCGCCGTGGCGATCGCGCCGAGTTGCGTCCAGCCGGGATAGCCGTAACCGGCCGCGGTCAACGTGCACGCCATCGCGACGACGCCCAGGGCGCACAGCACAATTCCGGGCATGTTGTAGTTATCGCCGAGCATGTCGCCCGCTTGGGCGTGCCAGAGTCGCTTGTCCTTGCTCGGTGAATCGGTAGGTCCTGGCATCGGTCCCTCCTGAAGTGAACCAGCGCATTATCAGCGATATCACCGCTAGCTCAGCATGAACCTCCTGCGCCGCGGGTGCGAGCGTTGTGCCGAGTTCGTTATTCCGAATCGATCGGACAATTCGGTCTTATTACGGCAATTCGTCCGTATTCTGTCTGCGTATCGGGCGGGGCCGGACAGCCCGGGTTCCTGCGCGAGAGTTTTGACGCGAGAGGGAGCTGGATGGCACGCACGCAACAGTGGCAGGAACGCGAGCGCTGGCCGGAGGCTTGGCCGGACGAGCGGGATCCGGAGGATCCGTTCCCGCACGAGTCCCGGCCGATCGTCAATCCCTACGCGGTTGTCGCGCTGGTGGCCGCATTGCTCGCGCTGTTCCCCGTCGCGATCGTCTTCGGGTTCATCGCCTTCAGTCATCCGCGCGGCCGCGTGATGGCCTGTTTCGCGTTGTTGCTCGGCGCCGCCGAGGTGGCGGCGGTGGCGGGGTTCTTCGTGCTGTCGGGAAACATGTTGCCCGACACCATGTCCCGGGCCACTCAGGCGACCACGACGACCACCGCCCAGGTGACCACGGTGGCCACGGTGGCCACCACGTCGGCGTCGACCGCAGTTGCCCCACCTCCGCCGCCACCTGCGACCACCACCCAGCCGGCGGCGCGCAAGGGCGGGGCCTGCACCGCAACCCAAGCCGGTCTGATCGGGGCCGCGGCCGACGGCGGAACGCTGCTATGCCTAGCCAACGCCGCAGCGGAAAGCGGCTACCAGTGGTCGGGCCCCTACAACGTCGGCACCGGCATCTACGAAGCGGGCTCGAAATGCGACTCCTCGGTCGCCAAGACCGGGCGCACGTCGGAGGGCCGCGCCCTGGTATGCGAGACCCAGGGGCGCGGCGGGGCCTGGGTGCTCTGGACGGAATAGCCGCGCCGGGCCCTCAGTCCGGTTTCTTCGCCCGGCTGGGTTGGACGCGCGGCGGCTCGTTGGGCATCTTCGGATACTGCGGCGGCCACGGTGCGTCCATCAGGCCTGCGGCCATGTCGCGGTCGGACATCTCGAGCAGCGGTTCGATGGACTGCGGCGCTCGGTCGGCCCAGGGATCGCCGCGCTCGGCGAGCCGGGCGGGCACGGTCGCGATGGTCAGCTCGTCCGGCGCGACGGTGGCCAGATCGTCCCAGGAGATCGGCGTCGACACCTGCGCGCCCACCTTCGGGCGCACGCACCACGCGCCGAACACCGTTTTGTGCGGTGCGTTCTGGTTGAAGTCGACGAACACCCGGTGGCCGCGTTCCTCTTTCCACCACTGCGCGGTGATCAGATCGGGGTGTCTGCGCTCGAGCTCTCTGGCCAGTGCGACCGAGGCCGCGCGCACTTGGTAGCCGTCCCATTTCTCCTGGAGCGCGACGTAGATGTGCAGGCCGCGCGATCCGGAGGTCTTGATCCGGCACTCGATGCCGAGTTCGGTGAACAGGTCCCTGGTGAGCACCGCGGCATGCTTCAGGTCATCGAAGGTGATGCCGGGGGAGGGATCGAGGTCGATGCGCAGTTCGTCGGCGATGCGCAGATCGGCGACGTGATTGGGCCAGACGTGGAAGCCGAGGCAGCCCTGGTTCACCGCCCACAGCACGTGTGCGAGATCGTGGGCGACCAGCGCGTCGCTGGTGGTGCCGTTGGGAGTGGACACCTCGACGGTGTGCAGCCAGTCGGGCGCGGATTTGGGCACCCGCTTCTGGAACCACGACTTGCCCGACGCTCCGTCCGGGTAGCGCTCCAGCAGCAGCGGCCGGTCCCGCACCACGCCGAGGAACGGCTCGGCCACCGCCTGGTAGTAGCGCACCAGGTCGAGCTTGGTCTCGCCGCGCTTGGTGAAGTAGACCTTGTCGGGATTGCTGATGGTGACGGTTCTGCCGTCGACCTCGATGTCCACCGACGCGCTCATCGGGACGCCTCGGCCTCGGCGAAGATGGCGCCGAGCTCGGCGGGCGCCACCTCGTCCAGCTGGGCGTAGGTACACGAATCCGGTGTGCGATCCGATCGGAACCGCACCAGCCTGCCGCCGTGGCGCAGCCGGCCGGACTGCACGTGCTCGTAGCGGACCTCGGCGACCAGCTCCGGCCGCAGCGCCTCCCAAGACAGGTCCTTGCCCCCGGTCCAGCGGCTCACCCCGCCCGGCATCTTGCCCTCCGCCTTGGCCTGCGCGGCGGCATCGGCCCACTCCCGCCACGGATGGTTCGCCAAGGCGTTGTCTCGCAACGGTTTCAGCTCCTCGACGAGGGCTTTGCGCTTGGCCGCGGTGAAACTGCTCGCCACCCCGACGTGGTGCAGCTGGCCTTCGTCGTCGAACAGCCCGAGCAGCAGCGAGCCGACGCCCTCGCCGTCCTTGTGCCAGCGGAATCCCGCGACCACGCAGTCGGCGGTGCGTTCGTGTTTGACCTTCAGCATCACCCGCTTGTCCTGCTGGTAGGGCTGGGCGTCGGCTTTGACCATGACCCCGTCGAAACCGGCGCCCTCGAACCGGGTGAACCAGTCCTCGGCCACGTCCGGATCGCGGGTGAGCGGGGTCAGGTGGACGCGGGCGAGCGCGGTGTCGAGGATCGTCTCCAGCAGCCGCCTGCGTTCGGCGAACGGTTCGCCGGTGAGATCCTTGTCGCCGAGGGCGAGCAGGTCGAAGGCGACGAAACTGGCCGGGGTCTCCACGGCCAGCTTGTTCACCCGGGACGCGGCCGGGTGCAGCCGGTTCTGCAAGGTGTCGAAATCCAGGCCGTGCTCGGTGACCACCACGATCTCGCCGTCCACCACGCACTTGTCGGGCAGCGCCTGCTTCAGCAGTTCGGCGACCTCGGGAAAATACCTGGTCAACGGGCGGTCGTTGCGGGAACCGAGCTCGACCTCGTCGCCGTCGCGGAACACCACGCAACGGAATCCGTCCCATTTGGGCTCGTAGCTCAGCCCCGGCTCGCGCGGTACGGACGGCGCGGTCTTGGCCAGCATCGGCCGGACGGGTGGCATCACCGGTAGGTCCACACGTTCCTCCTCGGGTCTGGTCCTTCACCCGTGTCGACGTCGTGGCCGACGCGAATTCATCGGTGCGGAGCGGGTCGTCCCGGTCGATCGTAGAGCTCGGGTACGACAAGGAGGCGGACTTCGCGGTCCGGGCGTGCGCTGTTCACCGGCAATTCCCCGGCTGGGACCGCCAGCTGGGCGTTGTCGGCGCGGAGGAGCGTGTGGTTACCGCCGGGCGCCGGGTCAGTCCAACCAGCCGTGCTGATCGGCGAAGGCGGTGAGGCGGTCGCGGATGGTGAGGATCTCGCCCGCGGTGAGCGCGGGGCTGGCGTCCAGCAATAGTTCGGTGATCAGGCGCTTGTGCTCGGCGGCGGTGAGCTGGCCGGTCGACGACCTGTCCTTCTTGTGGCGGGGCGCTGCGGCGGACGCCCCGCCGACCGCGCTGAGGTTGACCGCCTTGGGACCCCGGTCGCCCTCGGTGACATCGAATTCGAAGACCCGGCCCTGGCGCAGTTCGTCCTCGTCCAGTCCGATGTCGTTCACGTGCACGAACACATCCGGTCCACCGTCTTCCGGTCGAATGAACCCGAACCCCCGAGAGCTGTCGAACGACACCAATTTCCCGATGGACACCAACACCCGCTCCTCGCCGCCGTCGCTACCCGGCCACTTTAGCTCCCATTATCCGCTTCGTTGTTCGAAAGCGCCTTTTGCAGAGAGTTGAACACGGTGAGTCCCTGGCCGACCATTCCATTCACCAATTCGCCGACGCCGTCCGGTCCGTTGAGCACGGTGAGATTGGCGTTGGCCAGCCCGTTCGAGGCCTGTTTGACGATTTCCGGCAGCTGTTCGATGAGCAGCTGATCGAGCGCGATCCGGTTGTTGGAGGCCGCCGCCTCGGCCTGGATCCTGGTGCGATCGGCTTCCGCCTCGGCCAGGATGCGCACCCGATCCGCCTCGGCCTGAGCGGGTTTCACCACCTCGGCCTGCAACTGCTGCTCGCGCAGGTGTGCCTCCTTGCGCGCCTGCTCGGCCTGTGCGGTGAGCACCTCCTGCATCGCGATGGCCTCCGCCAGCGGACCCGCCTGTGCGGCCTCGGCGTTGGCCTTGTCGATATCGCGCTGGTACTGGGCCTTCAGGATGGCGGTCTCGCGCTGGTATTCGGCCTGCCTGCGCAGCGATTCCTGTTCGGCCTCCGCGGCCCGTTGCGCGGCCTGCGCCTGGGCGATCTGCGCGTCGCGCTGCACCGCGGCATTGTGCGGCGCGGCCAGCGCGTTGATGTAGCCCAGATTGCCGTCGTCGATGGACTGGATCTGGAAGGAATCCACCCACAGCCCGATATTGCTCATCTCCACCTTCGAGGCGACCAGTACCTCGTCGGCCAGCTTCTGGCGTTCCCTGATGATCTCCTCGACCGTCATGGAGCCGACGATCGAGCGCAGGTGACCGGAGAAGATCCGGCCGGTCAGGACCGACATCTCCCGTTCCTGCTCGGAAAGGAAGCGCTGCGCGGCGTTCACGATCGACTGGGTGTCGTTGGCGACCTTGAACGCGATCACCGCCCGCACATCCAGCTGGATGGCCTGCTTGGTGACGCAGCGTTCCTTGATCTCCGCCTCGAACATGGCCAGCGACAAATAGCTGACCTTGCGGAACATAGGAACCACCCAGGCGCCGCGGCCGATGATCACCTTGAACGGCGCGTTGTCCTTGCTCGTGGCGCCGCTGACCAGCATCGCCTCGTCCGGGTCTGGTACGTGGTAGCCCAGCACGTCTGTCTCCCTTGCTCTTTCAGTGTTCCTGCTGCTCCGATATCAGCGGGATCCAGGGAACGACGTCGACGATGCGTCCGGGATGCGCCTCGACGATCAGCACGGTAGCGCCCGTCCCGATCGGCTCCGCGGCCCGCGCGATATACAACTCCGTCCCCCCGCGTATCGCGACCAGCACCTCTCCCAATGTCCCGGCGCCGCGGATCGGCGTGGTGATCGTTCCCGTCAATCCACGCACGGGATCGGTCATGCCTCCACTCCTGCCCTCGACACCAGAACACGTCAGCCTACGTGTGCCAGGCCACTTTTCGGTAGCGACTTTCGAAACGCCGGGTGCGTCGCGAGTGACGACGAACGAATAATTCGCTGGAACGACCTTGTGTCGAATACAGGCCCGTTCGACAATGGAGTATGGCCACTAGCACGCGGCGATATCGCTCCACCCTGCGTCAGGCCAAGGCAGGCGAGACCAGGGCGGCGGTGCTCGCCGCCGCCGCCGAATTGTTCGTGGCCCGCGGGTGGGCGGGCACATCGATGCGCGACATCGCCGCACGCGCGGGCTGCGCCGTGGAGACGGTGTACAGCAGCGTCGGCAACAAGCGCGAGATCCTGAAAGTGGTGCTCGACGTGGCCGTTGTCGGGGACGACGAGCCGGTGCCCCTGCTGGAGCGGCCGGAATTCCACGCCATCGCGGCCGGTCTCGTCCGCGAGCGCGCCGCCAAGCTGGCCAACCTGCTCGAGACCGTGAACCGGAGATCGGCCGCACTGCACCGCGTGCTGGTGCAGGCCGCGGCCGTCGACGCGGAATTGGCGGCACTCGCGGCCCGCGACCGCGCGGATCGCTCGACGTCGATGCGGGCGGGGCTCGAGGCGGTGACGGGCAGGCCCGTCACCGACGCCGAGGCAGCCTCGCTGCACGCCGTCCTCGGCGGCGAGGTCTACCTCGCGCTCACCGAGGAGTCCGCGTGGACACCCGCCACATACCGAAACTGGGCGGCCGACACCGTGATTCGGCTGCTCGACCTCGCCGAGGAGTAATCCATATGACCAACTCCGCAGACCTGGAACGACCCGCCGACACCCGCGCGATGGGAGTCGCGCACTCGGCGCTGCGCCGTGACCTGCTCCGGGCCAGGAACGCGCTGAGCGCCTGGCCCTACCCGTTCGACGAACAACGCGTCGCGATCGCGGAGCATCTGCTCTGGATCATGCGCTTCCTGCGCCATCTCCACGAATCCGAGGACGAACACCTCTACCCGCTGGTCCGCGACCACGACCCGGCGGCGGTGCAGCTGCTCGATCGGATGAACGCCGACCACCGCGCCCTCGTGCCCGCCATGGATCGGCTGGTCGACGCCGCGGTGGCCTACCGGGCCGCCGGTGAGGCTCGCGCACATGTTCTCGCGGCGCTCGACGAGCTGGAGGCCGTACTGCTCCCGCACCTGGAACGCGAAGAGCGCCAGATGATGCCGGTGGTCTCGACCGCGATCACCGAGGGCGAATGGCGGCACTGGGCCGACGAGCACAACCTCAAACCGCTCGGCCCGATCGAGCGGTTCGACGAGGGGCTGTTCCTCGTGGACGGCGCCTCGCCCGACGACACCGCCGCGATCGGCGAGATGGTTCCCGCGGTGCCGCGCTGGCTGATGCTGCACGTCATGATCAGGCGGTATCGCAGGGCCGCGTTCCGGCGCTGGCACACCGCCGAATTCTCCCCGCTGCGCGTGCCGTTGGGCGGCAGGAACGAAGTGTTCTGCGCCGCGCCGCCGGACGCGGTGTGGGCGGTGCTCGCCGACGTCACCCGCGTCGGCGAATGGAGCCACGAATGCCGCGGCGCCGAGTGGCTCGGCGGCAGCACCCGCGCCGAGGTCGGCGCTCGCTTCCGCGGCAGCAGCAAGTCGGGTCTCTGGCGCTGGCGGCGGCTGTGCACCTGCACGGTCGCCGACAAGCCGCGGGAGCTGGTGTGGGTCACCGACGGCGCCTTGGGCGACAACTCCGAATGGCGCTTCCGGCTGCGCCCTACTCCCGACGGGACGTGTATCGAGCAGACGTTCCGAGTGCTCTCGCTCCCGGTCTGGCTCGATCGGGTGATCTACCGGTTCGTCCCCGCCCACCGCGACCGTTCCCGCGCGCTTCGAGGCGATCTCGAGCGGCTCGCCCAGCTCGTCGAGCGCGAGTCGTCCTGACCGGTCGGGCTCGCGCGTCGCCCGGCGGGCAGCCACGGACGTGCGCGAGTTACGGGTTCATCCGGTACGCGCCCGCATGACCGAGCACCTCCGCGTACACGCGGTCGGCGCGCCCGGCGTCGGAGATCGGCTTGCGCAACGAGCCGAGGGCCCATTCCTGTTGCGCCACAGTGGAAGATGCCTTGGCAAAGACCCCGAGGGCGTAGGCCGAGAAGTCGCGGACCAACAACTCGAAGATGGCGTCGACGAGGTCGTCGGGCGTGCCCGCGATCGCGGCCTGCTCCAGGATCAGCTGGCCGTAGGGCAGCAACGTGAACAACTCACCGACGGCCAGCTGATAGTCCAGGTCCGTCAGCTGCGCGTCGGTCGCGGGGGCCTGTACCGGGAATTGGACGAACCGCTCGGCCTGCTCCAGGAACAGCGCGACATTCGGGAGGTGGCGATAGCCGGCGAACGCGGGCCGCCAGTCCGCGAAACGCACCTTGCCGAGCCCGGCCGCGCCGGGCTGGCGGAACAGCGCCTCGTCGTCGCCCGCGTCGCGGCGCACCGGCACCGGCGGCAAGTCGGCGGCGTTGTAGAGGAAACTCGGCAGGAATTTCAGTGTGAGCGCCATGTTCACGTGCGCGGTGCCCTCCAGGCGGGGCATGGAGTCGATGGTGCCGCGCGCCACCGCGAAGTAGGTGTTCTTCTCGAAACCCTTGGCGGAGATGACATCCGAGAGTTCGCGGAAGACGCGCTCGCCCTCGCGCGTCACCTTCATCTTGCCGATCGAGTTGAACATGACGAAACGCCGGTCCTCCGGGGTCGATTCGCGCATGTAGTCGATGGTTCGTTCGTGATAGAGCTTCATGGCGGTGATGCGAATGTAGTTGTCGGACAGTATCTGTCGCACCTGACCGAAGTCGGTGACCGGATGTCCGAACAAGATCTTCCCCGCGGCCTGGTCGACGGTCTCGTAGAAGCAGTGCTGCACGATGCCGAGGGTGACCATGCCGATGTTGAACTTGCCGCAGTTCACCGCGGCCAGCGCGACGTCGAAGGCCTTGCGGCCGGTGTGCAGTACGTCGTCGGCGGTGACCGGGTAATCCGCCAGATCGTAGGCGCTGACGTAGTTCTGGCCGTGAATGACGTTCTTGACCAGGGTGTAGCGGGGGTGGCTGCTGTCGGCGAGGAACCAGACGTACGCGTCCGGGCCCTCGATGTCGGTGCGGCGGCCGATGGTCGGCACCAGTCGCGCGACGTTGCCGTTGCCGATGTAGTACTTGCCGCCGTTGGCGGTGAATCCGCCCGCGCCGTCGGGGGTGAGCAGCATGTCGGTGGAGTAGATGTCGGCGCCGTGGTCCTTTTCGGACAGGCCGAAGGCGACGATGCCGCCGCGATCGAGTTCCTCGGCGGCGCGGGCGTGCGCCTTGTCGTTGCCGCTCTGCCAGATGGTGGCCAGGCCGAGGGTCGACACGCCCCACGCGTACCAGTACTGCGCGCCGTAGAAGCCGGTGATCTCGTTGAACTTGGAGATGAAGGCGGTGTCCCAGCGCTTGTCCGGATCGCCGCCCGCGTGCGCCTTCGGGGTGGCCATGTAGGCGATGATTCTCGACTTCCGCAAGAAGACCATCCAGTCGTCGTACCACTCGCCGCGGTGCGCGTCGGCGGTGAGCGCCTGTTTGCCCTTGCTCTCGAAGAAGCCGACGAGCGAGGTCAGCAATCGCTGGGTCATCGGGTCGAACTCCGCGAAGGTGTCGGTCTTCGGATTGAACAGGGTCATGGCGACGGTGCCTTTCATCTGATGGCAGGTGCCATCAATTTAGAAGTGATGGCACCTGCCGTCAAATGCTCGTCCCGAAACGAGGTCGCGGACGACAACGGCCCGCGCGCCTCGGGGAGGCGGCGGGCCGTGGGGATTCCGGGATCAGGCGGGGTAGATCGAGCGGTACGCCGTGAGGGTCGCGACGCAGTGCTCCACGATCTGCTCGCGGGTCGCGCGCAACGAACCGTTCAGCCACGCGGAGAACATGCCCGCATTGCCGCTGGCCATGCTGACCGCGGCCAGTCTGCGCCGGACCGGGTCCGCGATGTGGGCGAACAGGTGGTCCTGGATCAGCCGGGTGAAGGCGGGCATCACGGCGATGGTGGTCTGGCCGAGGCCGGTGCTGGAGTACGGCTCGACCAGGAACAGGCGCGACTTGCGGGGATCTTCCAGCACCTTGTCGACGAGGATCTCCGAGAGCGCCCGGTCCCTGGACGCGTCGTCGGCCGAGGTGAACGCGGTCATCGGCTCCAGGAACTCGTCGGCGATCTGCCGGTAGAGCACGTCGAGCAGTTCGTCGCGGCTGCTGAAACTCTCGTAGAAGTACCGGTCGGTGAGGTTGGCGCGGCGGCACACCGCGCGCATGGTGACGCCCGCGGCCCCCGCCTCGCCGATCAGATCCAGGGCGGCCTCCAGCAGCGCGGAGCGCCGCGCCTCCCGGCGTTCGGTGAGCGTCGTCCCGCCCCAGATGCGGGGACCGGCGTCCTCTGATTCCTGGCCTGTCTGCACCGATTCACAGTAATGCCTGCCGGGCATCGGCCGTTCAGGCCCCGCTTTCCAGCGCCATCCCGGCGTCGCGCCAGGACACGATGCCGCCGTCCAAGCTCACCGCGTCGTATCCCGCGCGCCGTGCGAGCGCGGCGAAACGCAGCGAGATCTCACCGACCGGGCACACGAACACCACCGGTCGCGAGCGCGGGAACGGGACGCCGTGGGTGAGCATGTCCTCGAGTTGATCGTCGCGGATGTTCACCGCGCCGGGCACGTGGCCGATCCGGTAGGCCATCGCGCCGCGGGTGTCGACGATGGTGGGCCGTCCGGTGCGATCCAGTTCCGCGACCTCGGCGGGCGTCAGCCGGGGCGTCGCGGCGAGTTCGGCGGCGGTCGGCTCGCTTCGGCGATCCGGCCTGCCGAACAACTCGGGCCTGCGCTTCTGCAGATACGAGAGATAGGGTTCGAGGCGATCGCAGACGATGATCACCGCGACCACAGGGTCGTTCGCGTCGCGCTCCGAAAGATCCAGCGCGCCCAAAGTTTCCAACGCGGCGGCGTAGGCGGCGCCGCTGGTCGGCCCCGCCAGCACGCCGTATCCGGTGGCCAGTCGCAGCGTCGCGTCGACGGCGTCGCCCGAGGCGACGCTGACGATGCGGTCGTAGAAATCGGGCTGGAACAGCCCCACGTCCCACATCTCCGTCTCCGAGCGGATACCGGGGATGAAGTCCGAGCGCTCGGAAACCACCGCGACCGTGCGCAATTCGGGATTGTGCTTGCGCAGATAGGTCGCGGCGCCGCGGGTGGACCCGGTGGTGCCGAGCCCGCCGACCAGATAGTCCACCCGGTCGATGCCCTCGGCCGCCAGGTCCTCGTGGATCTCCCGTCCGGTCCCGAGGCAGTGCGCCTCGACGTTCTTCTCGTTGGTGTACTGCGAGGGATGGTGATAGACGCCGGGCTCTTTCGCCATGGTCGACTCGATCACGGAGTACACGTCGTTCGGCGTGGTCGGGTCCGGACACTCGGAAAGCCCGGGTAGCTCGACGATGTCGGTGCCGAGCAGCCGCAGCAGATCGCGGACCTCGGCCACCTTGATCCGGTTGGTCACCGCCCGCAGTCCGACGCCCGAGAGCGCCCCCAGCACGCGCAGCGCCTTGGCGGTGTTGCCACTGGACGCCTCGATCAAGGTCTGTCCCGCGGCGGTGATGCCATCGAGTTCGTCGCGGATCATGCCCCAGGCGACGCGGTCCTTGACCGAGCCGAAGGGGTTGTGCGACTCCAGTTTCGCGTACAGCTCGACGTGCGCGAGCCCGTGCACCGCGGGGTCGAGGCGCAGCAGCGGCGTGTTGCCGATCAGTTCGGTGATGTGGCCGTAGAGCATCAGGGCGCCTCGGTTTCGCGCGGCACCGGCGTCCGGCGCGGTGCTCGGGGCGGAGTCCGCCGGGCGGGCGCCGGACCCACCGGGATATGGGGCTCGTAGTCGACGTCGCGGCTCACCTGGAAACTGCCCGCGCGGTGGGCCACGGCCAGTTTCGGGGGCGGCGCCTGCATCGAGGCGGAGGCCGCCGACAGGTCCATGTGGTAGGCGGCGGTGTTCGGGAACACGACCAGATCCCCGGACCTGGGACGCTGCGGAAGCGAGACCTTGTGATTGGTGACGAGGTCGCGCTCGAGGCACAGCCGTCCGGCGAAATACACACCCACCGGCCCGGTTTCGTGCACCGGCCGCAGCGCGGGCGCGGTGTCGGCCGCCGAACGCAACGGGGTGAGCGCGCCCTCGTCGTACCGCTCGCTCATCGGGCCCGAGTCGTGCGCGGCGCTCGGCAGGACGATCGGGTCGACCATCACCTCCTGGTCGGCCGGGGTCACCGCGTCGCGGCTGAGGTCGACGTGCACCAGCAGGGTGCCGTCGCCGAGTTCCTTGACGAACTCGACCCGCGCCACCGTCACGCCCGCATGGTCGACGAGGGCCTTGCCCGGCTCGAGCCAGAGCTCGAGCAGATTGTCCGCGGCGACCTGGGCGACCGTGCGCCCGCCGTGCCGCTCCAGGGGTGCGGTGAGCAGGTCGCCGAGCATCCGGGTGGCCGGAATCGTGTTGGCGTACTTGTGGAACACCGGCGTGCCGTGCACCGCCGCGTCATCGATGTGATAGCCGAAGGTATTGTCGCCCCAGCTCATCGGATCGCCACGGCCGAGCAGCGCCTCGCGCAACGCGCGAACGTAGCCGTCGAACCGATCGGCGTCGGCGGTGAAGACCTGGCGCAGACCGCCGCCGAGGTCGAGCACGCGGGGTGAAAGCCCGCGCGCGTACGCCCGTTCGATCAAGGTCAGGCAGGCGTCGAACGCGCGCACCCGTTCGGCGTTCTCGCCGGAATCGATGTGAAAGGCGAAGCCGAGGAAGGAAATCCGGCCGCGATGGGCGCTGAGCAGATCCAACGCGTGGTCGACGTGCTCGAGCGGAACCCCGAAACGGCTCAGCGGCGAGCCGGGGAAGCCGGAGACACGCAGCAGCACCGGCACGGTGGCGCGCTCACCGGCGAGCTCGGCGATGCGGCGCAACTCCCAGAGGTTGTCCACGTTGATGGTCGCGCCGCACTCGATCAGCGTGCGCAGGAACGCCTCGCCCTTCGGTCCGGTCACCTCGATTCGCATCGGCCCGAACCCGGCGCCGATCGCGCTGGCCAGCTCCTGCGGCGAGGCCACATCGATGGCGATGCCCGCGTGCTCAGCGGTGCGGACGAAGGCACGTGACTGATTGGCCTTGTGGGCGTAGCAGATTCGATACCCGGTCCGCTCCCGATCGAGGACCGCGCGCAACTGCTTCAAGTTCTGGGCGAAGACCTGGGGGAAGACCAGATGCACGGGCGAGCCGAACCGGATCAGTGTCTCGTCCAGGGCGTCGCGGGTGTCGAGGAAGGCGCGAACCAGCGGGTGGATCTTCGCGGGTAGCGCCGGTAGCGGCGCCGTCATACCGCGGATTCCGAAGGCTGGGAGGCGATTTCGGCGTGGGCTGGCTCGGGCCGCTCCGCGACGGGGTTGTAACCGCCGTCGCGGATCGCCTCGAACGCGCGCGCCCGGTTGCGCGGGCTGCGGAACTCGGCGGTCACCCGCTTGGTGATCAGATCGACCTCGGCGACGACCAGGCCCATCGACTCCAGAATGCCGGTGATGGTGCGAACACAGTGCTTGCAGTTCATGTCCGGTACATAGAAGGTCCGGTCGTCGGCCGTCGCGGGATCGTCGGCGGTGCGTTCGTCGAGCGTCGCGGCGACCTCGACAGGGCGGCAACCCCTCACGATCTCGGCGAACACCTCGACGAACCGGTCGACCACCATGGGCAGCAAGCTGTAGTGCACGCCGTCGAGCTGATGCGGCATCGCGGCCAGGCAGGCGGGGCGGGTGCCCGGCGGCAGCAGCGCGTACTGGCGGGAGATGAGGTCGAGATCCTCGTGGTACTTGGCGATGGCATCGGCGACGCTCAGGCCCTCGCCGGTGGTCGCGCGGCGCATCACCGTGTGCGCGTCGGCGATGGTGGCGTCCTTCATGGCACGCAGCGTGGCCACCGCGTCGGCGGTGTAGCGCACGGTGCCGTCGGGCTGGGTGGCCAGGGTCACCGGGATCATTCCGCGCCGGTAGGTGGAGGCCTGCAATTCCCAGAACCAGCGCGTCGCGATCGCCGCGAAGAGCCCGGAATCCCGCATGCCCCTGGCGAATTCGACCGCATCGCGGTAGGGCGTCTGGCGGGCGAGCAGGGCGTGCTGGGCCAGTGCGCGGCCGGTCGCCTCGATGCCGACGCGGAAGATCTCGAGCGGGTCGTGGTCGGTGGTGGTGCCCTCGAGCACGGCGCGGTCGCGGGGGCCGAGTCGCTCCGCGCGGCGCACCAGCCCGGTGTCGGCGCGCAGCGCGTGCCACAGCGCCAGGACGGTCTCGCGCACCGCGATCGGCACCAGGGGCCCCAGGCCGTCGGAGCGGAAGTGCCCGGTGTTGGGGATCCCATCGCTGTCGGTCCACGCGATGCGGTGGGTCGCGCTGGTCACCTGCCGTGGGTGGCACGGCCGCATGAAACGCTCCAGGTACAGCCGCTGCGAATAGGTCAGATGGCTGCCTTCCTCGGGAACCAAAGCGGCACAAGTGAATTCGGAATGGCGGGGACCGGTCGGCACCGGCACGTCGTCGAACAGCTCCGGCTGGGCGAGTCCGGCGATGACCCGGGACGCCGCCCTCCGGTCGTAGCGCGGGGTGTCGGTCTTCACGTGACCTCCTCGGCGATCGTGGTGACGCAGGCGGTGAACCGGTCGATCTCGTCGAGGGTGTTGTAGACGTGCGTGCTGACCCGCACCGAGTCCAGGTCGTCGGCACCGGGGTCGGCCGCGGGGGTGCAGTGCAGGCCGGTGCGCACCAGGAAACCCAGCTGGCCGAGCACGAAACCCACGTCGGCCGTGGTGATTCCGGCGAGACGGAACGAGACGATGCCGTATCCGACGGCGCAGGGCGCGTAGGCGGGACCGGGGAGGAATTCGAGTCCGGGCACCGCGCGCAGCCCGTCGAGGAGCCGCAGGGTGAGCTCGCGATTGTGCGCGGCGATGGCCTCGAGGCCGAAGGATTCGAGCACGTCGAGCGCGCTGCCGAGGGCCAGGATACCCGGGATGTTGTGGGTGCCGCCCTCGAGCAGCTCCGGCATCACGCCGCCGACCAGCCCCGCTTCGGTGAGCCGCACCCCCGAATTGCCGCCGGGCAGGAAAGGCAGCAGCCGATCGTGAATCCGTCTGCGGCAGTAGAGGATTCCCGTGCCCGGCGCGCCGAACATCTTGTGCGCGGCGAAGACCGCGAAATCGGCGCCGAGCTCGGTCACGTCCACCGGGAGGTGACCGCCGCTCTGACTACAGTCGAAGCACAGCAGCACCGACGGATCGATGCGCCCTCGCAGTTCCTCCAGCGTCGTCACCGCGCCGAAGACGTGGTGCAGGTGACTGGTGACGATCAGCCGGGTGCGCGGCGTGACCTTGGCGAGGATGTCGGCGGTGTCGGCTTCGCCGAGTTCGGTCGTCCGATAGGGGATCAGCTCCACGCGGCGGCCGAACCGAGCCAGCAGGCCGCGCAGATGGTGCCACGGGTGCACCGCGGAGGCGTGATCGCGCGGGTTGTAGAGGATCTCGTCGCCGTCGGCGAGCTCGGCGAGCCCCCAGGACAGTGCGACGGCGTTGAGCGCGGCGGTCGCGCCGCCGGTGAAGACCACCTCGTCGGCATGCCGGGCGCCGAGGAACGCGGCCGTGCGGGCGCGCACATCCGAGATCCGCGCGGTCAGTTCGGTCGCCCACGGGTAGGTGCCGCGACCGGCATTGGCGGTGCGCGAGGAGTGGTAGCGGTGGATGGCCTCGACGACGGGCAGCGGCTTCTGCGTGGTGGCCGCGCTGTCCAGGTAGACCTCGCTCGCTTCGGCGAGCGCGGGGAACAGCGCGCGTACCTTGGCGGAGAGGGGCGGGGGCGAAGCGGGAATCCGGTGGCCGGCGGAGTGTCCGCGCGCGGCAGGGAAGCGGGTGAAATGCGAGCCTGGCGCGGGTGACCGCAACGTGACGCTCCCTTCACGCCGATGCCATGGACACCATTCAACGATACGCACATTTCGTACGGTGATCGAAGGTTTCAGGTGGGCAACGTGTTTCACGCGCTAGCCTGGAGCCCATGCCGTTGAGCCAAGATGAGCGTCAACAGTTTCTCGCGCAGCCGCACATCGCGGCGTTGGCCGTCACGACGGGCCAGGATCGCGGTCCGCTGAACGTGCCGATCTGGTACCAGTACTCGCCGGGCGCCGAGGTGTGGGTGCTGACCGGCCCGGAGTCCGAGAAGATGCGGTACATCCGGCAGACCGGCCGCTTCAGCCTGATGGTGCAGCGCCTGGAGCCCACGGTGCGCTACGTCAGTGTGGAGGGGCCGGTCACCCGGATCACGCCGATGACCGACGAGCTGCACCGCGAGATGGTCGCCCGCTACCTGCCGCCGGACAAGGTCGATGGTTATCTGCGGGCGGCAGAGGCGTACGGCGAGCAGGTCGCGGTGTACATGCGACCCGAGCGCTGGTTGTCCGCCGACCTCGGCGACCTCTCGGCGCTGTAGCGCCGTTCGCTCAGTACCGGCCCTGGAGATAGTCGACCAGGTGCTGGCGTTCGGTCGCGAGCTCCGAGATCGCGCTCTTGACCACGTCGCCGATGCTGACGATGCCGATCAACATGTCGTCGCGCACCACCGGCAGGTGCCGGATCCGGTGGTCGGTCATGATCCGGCGCAGGCTGTCGACGTGATCGTCGGGGACACAGGTGCGGACTTCGACGGTCATGATGTCCGCGACCGGCGTGTCGAGCAGGTCCGCGCCGAGCTCGTGCAAGCGACGCACCACATCGCGCTCGGAGACGATGCCCGCGATTCGCATCCCGTCGGGGGAGACGACCACCGCGCCGATATTGTGCTCGGCCAGCGTGGCCAGCAGACTGCGCACCGTCGTGTCGGGCGGCACCGTGGCGACTTCGCTACCTTTCCTGCGCAAGATCTCCGCGATTCGCATACTTTTCACCATCCAGACTCACGGGGTTCCAGGATCGCAAGTTCGGGACCGTGTGACCAGCACGAATCCGCATCGTTGCGCGGTCGTGCCACAACAGGCGTACTGCGGGCCGTCGGCGTCGCGCCGCTGGAGGCGTTTCGCGGCCCGTGCCGAAGCCGCGCGACTACAAGCGCCGCGCCACGCTGCGGTCGAGATCCCTGGCCAGCAGGGCGATGGCCGCCTGCGAGATGCCCGCCGAGGTGGCCAGGTCGATCGTGGTCAGCTGCGCGATGCGGCGCAGCCGGTAGTCGACGGTGTTCGGGTGCACGTACAGCTGGCGCGCGGTGAGCTGCCGGTTCATGTCGTTGCCCAGGTAGGCGCGCATGGTGTCGAACAGTTCGGGGTGCGCGTCGAGCGGGTCGAGGATGGTGGCGATCCGGCGGGCGGCGGGTCCGCCGCGGGTGAGCTGGTACTCCACCGCCAGATCGGACATCTGGTAGAGCCCGGCGGAGCGGCCGCCGACCCGGACCAGATTCAGCAGCTCGTGGGCCTGCTCGGCGGAATCCGGGATCCGATCGGTGTCGCCGACGATCACCGTGGCGGTGAGCGGGACCTCGGCCCCGGCGGAGAGAGTGTCGAGGAGTTCGGGAGTGAGCTCGGGGATGTCCTCGCCCACGGGGATGAGCAGTGTGCCGCCCTTGGTGGAGAGCAGGGCCAGCACACGCGAGCGGAAGACGGTGGCCAGCTCGGACTGTAGTCGGCGTAGTTTGCGGCGCGCGGCCACCTGCGCGTCGATCCGCGGATCGCGCTCGTCCGGATGCTCCGGCACCGAGAGCGCCACCACCTGATACGACTCCGCGATCGGGATACCCGCCTGCCTGGCCAGCGCGGAACTGCCGCGCCCGCTCAGCAGCGCGGAGGCCAGGGTCTGCGCGGCGGTCTGATGCTCGCGGGCGACGAGATGCTGCTCGTCCACGTAGGCGTCGGAGACCGCGGCCGTGATGACCTCGAGCAGTTCCAGCACCAGATCGGTCGCGACGATCACCTCGTCCACGTCGTCGGCCTTGGCGCTCTCGGTGATCAAGCCGAACGCGATGCGCAGGCCTTCGTGATAGGCGCGCAGGATGGTGCCGAGCGGCACCGCTTCGCGCGCCCACTGGGCGGCGGCCTCCCTGACCTCGCCGAGCTGGTCGTCGTCGGGCACGGTCCTGCGATCGAACATCTCGGCGGCCAGGGTGAGGCAGAATCGCGTCACCTTGGTGACGTCGCCGCGCATCTGCTCACCGGGCAGCGTGCGGCACGGGGCGACACAGGTGGCGAAGTAGCCGACCATCCGCGACGCCACCCCGTCGGTGTTCTGCAGCGGTACCGACGCCGGCTGGCCGCCGATTTCGAGCGCCGTGGTGGACGGGTCGGCGGACAGGTCCAGCGCGGTGAAGGTCATTCGTAGTGCTCCAGTGCCACATCGGACGTCATAGAACAGCGCCCGAATTGTTGCATCACTATACGAAACGGTTATCGGCATGGGGAGTGTTCGATGAGATCAATTGCACCGCAGCACCGTTGTGCGAGGCCCCAGATGCAAGGCATCGGCGACGGCATCGAGGCGTGCGCGGTACGGAGTGCCACCGCCCGGCGGTCTCCCGCGCGAAGTGTCCGGGACGGTGGGAGGCGAGTCGCGCATAGCTGAACCCTCTCGCCGAGGATGGTCCGGTCGTGCCCGTCGCCGGTGCCGGTCGTCGATCGACGCGGCGGAAGTCGTTCGGGCCTTCGCGCGCTTGCCGGTGCCCGCGCTCGATCGGAGCCGGACCGAGCGCGGGCCGGAGGCGAGCCGGTCGGAAGGGGCGCCCGTTCCGGTCCCCGCCGCGGGAGCAGCGGCCTACCCGGAGCCGTCTTCCATTGCGCTGCTGCGGATCTCGCGCTCTATCGCGACGGCGGCATAGTGCTGTCCACGGGCGCGCAACTGGGCGATGCGTCGGTGCAGTGCGTCGGTGCCGTAGACGGCGGCGATATCGGCGACGCCGAGCCGGCGGGAGCGATGTAGCGGCTGATCCATGTCAAAGACCTTCGGGATGTTGCGAGGAGTCTCGTGGCAACGCTGGCACGGGCTCGGTGAAGCTCCTCTGCTTTCGGGCCGAGTGTAGGTCGGTGTTCGATACAGATGCAAGTACAGATGCGCGAACATCGCTGTGTGATAACGGTTTTGGCAACGCGTCGTGATCTTGGACGGGCTGACTGTCTCGGTCGGTGACCCGTCGGGCCCGCAAACCCGAGGCGACGGAATCCGGTAGCGGTGGTTTCGTCGCGCCCGCGGTCCTGAATCGCCGCTCCGGTCGCCGATGCGCTTGTCGTCGAAACCGTTGTTGGCCGACCAGCACGGTGGTACTGTCCAGACACATGTCCAGCTATCTGTCTCAACGGTTGTATCCGTCGCAGCCGGTCTGGATGAACCTGTTCTCGAAATCGAGGTGTGTGATGACAGCCAGGGTGTCCGGTGCGGGCGAGGGGAGAGCGCCGTGAAGATCTCCGTCGACCTCGATCTGTGCCAGGGTCACGCCGTCTGCCAGTCCGAGGCGCCCGCCGTCTTCACCGTGCCCAAGCGCGGCCACGTGGAGATCCTCGATCCCAGCCCGGATCCGGCGCAGCGCGACGCGGTCGCGAGCGCGATCCGCTACTGCCCGACCAGGGCGCTCTCCCTCACCGACGACGAGAACGACCACGCCGCGAAAGGTGCACACTGATGGCGACTTACGACCGCGCCGAGCTCGACGAGATGATCCGGCGCTGGGTCCTGGAGAACCAGCGCTGCGAGGAGAAGGGTGACTGGAAGCCCCTCGCCGAGATGTACACCATGGACGCCACCTACGGCTGGAACTACGGCCCGGCCCAGGAATTCATGGCCGTCGGGCGCGAGGAGATCCGCGATATCGCCCTCGGCCAGGAGATGACGGGTCTGGAGGGCTGGACCTATCCGTATCAGGAGTTCGTGGTCGACGACCGGTCCGGCACGGTGATCGGTTTCTGGAAGCAGGTCGCCGACGCGCAACGCCCCGACGGACGCCCGTACAGCCCGGAAGGCATCGGCGGCAGCTGGTTCCGCTACGGCGGCGACTTCCAATGGTCGTGGCAGCGCGACTTCTTCGACTTCGGCAACGTCTCGGCGTTGTTCCTGGAGATGATCACGAACAACGCGCTGACCCCCGGCATGCAGCAGCGGATCGCCCGCTCGACCTCCGGTACGCCGCTGCCGGGCTGGTACGGCGTCGGCGAAGCGCCCGCCCCGCTCTGGTGACGGCGATGAGCACGACACCGAGCCGCTACGCGCGATTCTCCCGGCAGACGCTGGCGGCGCTGGTGCCCGAACTGCTGCTGTGCGGGCACCTCATCGACCGTTCCGGAATGGCGCACTCCATCGCCGCGTTCGGCAGGACGGGCATGACGGAGGTCGCCATCGAGGAGTGGCAGCTGGCCAGCCCGGTGTACACGCGCAGGATGCAGCGGGCGCTGGGTTTCGCTGGCGACGACGTGCCGACCATCTTCAAGGGGTTGCAGCTCGACATCGGCGCGCCGCCGCAGTTCATGGATTTCCGCTTCCGCGTGGACGATCGCGATCACGGCGAGTTCTGGCTCGATCACTGCGGCGCGCTGGCCGATGTCGAGCCGATGGGCGAGGACTTCGTCGTCTCGATGTGCCACGACATCGAGGACCCGACCTTCGACGCCACCGCACTGGCGACGAATCCGCACGCGCAGGTGCGCCCCATCCACCGCCCGCCCCGCCATCCCGCGGACCGCACGCCGGTCTGCGCCTGGCGGGTCACCATCGATCCGGCGCACGAGCCGCCGCCGATACCGCGCGACGCCGGGCTCGTCGCCGATTCCGCTGCGGCCCGTACGGAGTTGGCGCCCATCGTTCCCGCGGAAGACGGGCTGTCCGACTACGCGGGACCGCTGCTGAGCGACCTGCGCTTCGCGGACTTCTCGCACTCCGCACTGGTGCGCATCGCCGAGGAGGTGTGCCTCCAGCATCATCTGCTCACCCTCGGTTTCGTGCTCGCCGTGCGGGCCAGGGCCGACGCGCCGAGCGCGGCGGCGATCGCGCGCAAGCAGTTCACCGGCATCGCCGGACTCACCGCCGACCGAATCCGCCGCTGTCTGCGGCTCGGCGACGACGCGGAGGCTCTCGCCACGGTGCTCGCGGCGCATCCGGCGCTGAATCCTCTGCCCTACACCGGCATCGCCATCGACTATGCGAACGACGCTGTCCGCCTGCGCATTCCGCGCAAAAGTGGCGCCGGGACCGACGGCGCGTGGCCCGCCATGCTCGCCCCCGACCACCTCGCCCCGCTGGACGCGCTCGCCCGCGCGGTGAACCCGCGCTGGTTCGCCGCGGCAGCCGACGCCGAGGGCGGCGTGCTGACTGTCGATTTCCGGCTCGCCGACACACCGTTTCGCGAGTGCGCCGAGGTGGCGGTGACGCGGTTCAGCACCGGCGCGCGGTTCGAGTTCGCTGACCGTGGAAAACCTTTGCCGCTCACCGTGGTGTGACGGCCGAGAGCGAGACGACACCTGATGGCCAACAATTTTGCCGACCTGTTCGAGCACGCCGTCGACGCCATGCCCGACCGGATCGCGGTACTCCAGGGCGAGCGCCGTGTGAGCTTCGCGGACCTCGACGCCAGGGCCAATCGACTGGCGCACCACCTCGCGGCATCGGGCGTCGAGGCGGGCGCCCACGTCGGTTTCCAGATGCACAACAGCGTGGAGACCATGGAGACGCTGATCGCCTGCTTCAAGCTCGCGGCCGTCCCGATCAACATCAACTACCGATACGGCCCAGCGGAACTCGCCTACATCTACGACAACGCCGATCTCGACGCGCTCGTCTACCACGCCCGCTATTCGGACGCGGTGCGGGCGGCCAGATCTCGAGTCCCGCGCGTGCGGCACGCGCTCCGCGTCGACGACGAGACGGTGCACCAGGCCGACGCCGACGCCGTACCGTACGAGAGCGCGTTGGCGGAGCATCCCGGGACGCGGCCCGCGGCGAAGCGCGGTCCCGACGACCTGTTCATGATGTATACCGGCGGCACCACCGGGCTGCCGAAGGGCGTCATGTGGCGGCAAGAGGACATGTGGCGGGTGCTCGGCGGCGGGATCGATTTCTACACAGGCGAACCCGTGGCCGACGAGTACCAGCAGTCGCGCACCGGCGCGGCAGGCGAGCCGAGCATCTGGTTCGTACTGCCGCCGCTGATCCACGCGGCCGCGATGATGCCGACCTTCACCGCGCTGTGGTCGGGCAACGCGGTGATCTTCGAGCGCCGTTTCGAACCCGCCGCGGTGTGGGCGGGCGTGGCGCGGCATCGGCCGCAGGTGCTGGTGATCACCGGAGATGCCATGGCGCGGCCGCTGATCGACGCCTACCGGCAGCGGCCCGCCGACGCGTCCTCGCTGCTGGCCATCGCCTCCGGCGCGGCGCTGCTCTCGCAGGCGGTGAAGAACACCCTACTGGAGATGTTTCCGTCGGCGATCGTGTCCGACTCCATCGGATCGTCCGAAACAGGCTTCGGTGGAATAGGTTTCGCGCAGAAGGACGACGACCCCGCGCGCGGGCCCCGGGTGCGGACCGGTCGCGGCGCGGTGGTGGTCGACGACGAGGGGCGTCCGGTGCCGCCGGGCGCCGAAGGCCGGCTGGCGAAGACCGGGGCGGTGCCGCTCGGGTACTACAAGGATCCCGAGAGGTCCGCCCGGCTGTTCGAATCCGTGGACGGCGCCCGCATCGTGGTGACCGACGACCGCGCCAGGGCCGAGGCCGACGGCTCGGTGACCCTGCTCGGGCGCGGCGACATGGTGATCAACACCGGCGGCGAGAAGGTGTTCGTCGAAGAGGTCGAAGGCGTGCTGAAGGCGCACGCGCGGATCTACGACGCGGTGGTGGTCGGCGTGCCGCACGAGCGCTGGGGCCATCAGGTCGCGGCGGTCGTCACGGTGCCGGAATCCGGCCCGATCGACTTCGGCTCGCTGGAACTGCACGTGCGGCGCCACCTGGCCGGGTACAAGGTGCCGAAACAGATCTGGGTTGCCGACGCCATCGTGCGCTCGCCCAGCGGCAAACCGGACTACCGCTGGGCCCGGGACCATGTCGCGGGTCGCGAACCCGATCACCGATCCGCGTGAACCGCATCGCCGCAGGACATTTCATCCCAGGAGGTAGACATGACCGCACCGTCGATGCCGACGGGTTTCGACTTCACCGATCCCGCGCTGTGGCAGAACCGTAGTCCCGTCGAGGAATTCGCACTGTTGCGCCGCACCGCGCCGGTGTGGTGGAACGGGCAGTCCGACGACGCCTCGGGCGGCTTCCGCGACGGGGGCTACTGGGTGGTGAGCAAACTCGCGGACGTCAAGGAGATCTCGCGGCACGCGGAGCTCTACTCCTCGCAGCGCAAAGGCGCGATCATCCGGCTGCCGGGCGACATCACTCCGGAGCAGATGGAGCTCACCGGCGCGCTGCTGGTCAACATGGACGCGCCCAAGCATTCCAAGATCCGCCGGATCGTCTCCAAAGGATTCACCCCGCGCGCGGTCGAAAGCCTGCGCGCGGCGTTGACCGAACGGGCCGAGCGCATCGTGCACGCCGCGAAGCGCACGGGCGGGGGTGATTTCGTGCAGCAGGTGGCCTGCGAGCTACCCCTGCAGGCGATCGCCGAACTGCTCGGCGTGCCGCAGGAGGATCGGCGCAAGCTCTTCGACTGGTCGAACCAGATGCTCAACTACGACGACCCCGAGTACGGCGACCCGACCGTGGCCTCGGCCGAAATCCTGGGCTACGCGTGGAACATGGCCGAGCAGCGCCGTGATCGTCCGGCGCACGACATCGTCTCCGAACTGGTGTACGCCGACGTCGACGGCGAGGCGCTGGCCTCCGACGAGTTCGGCTTCTTCGTCATCCTGCTCGCGGTGGCGGGCAACGAGACGACGCGCAACGCGATCACGCACGGCATGAAGGCCTTCGTGGATCACCCCGAGCAGTGGGAGATCTACCGCGCGCGACGCCCGCGCACCGCGCCCGACGAGATCGTCCGGTGGGCCACTCCGGTCACCGCATTCCAGCGCACCGCCACCGCGGACGTCGAGCTCGGCGGGCAGCGGATCCACGCCGGGCAGCGGCTCGGATTGTTCTACAGCTCGGCCAATTTCGACGAGGACGGCTTCGCCGACCCGTTCGTCTTCGACATCCTGCGCGATCCGAATCCGCACGTCGGCTTCGGCGGGACGGGCGCGCACTACTGCGTCGGCGCGAACCTGGCCCGGCTGGAGATCGATCTGATGTTCAACGCGATCGCCGACGCGATGCCCGCGCTGCGGCAGGTCTCGGATCCGGTGCGGTTGCGGTCGGGCTGGATCAACGGGGTCAAGAGCTGGCAGGTTCGATACGAGTGAGCCGGTGACGCTCGGACGGCCGCGGTGTGGTGCCGCGGCCGTCCGAGCATGTCCGCCGAAGTCCCGGCGCTCAATCGCCCCGCCCGCCCGCCGCACCGCGCCTGCGGTAGCGCACCCGGCAGGGCTGCTCCAGCTGCACCACCATCTTCGAATGGTCGTTGCGGTAGCTCTCCGAAGGCTGAGCCATCTCGAACTCCCAGTCCCGCAGCAGGATCGAGAAGATCGCCTTGAGCTGCATGAGCGCGAACGCGGCGCCGACGCAGCGGTGCCGCCCCGCCCCGAACGGAATCCAGGTCCAGCGATTGACGATGTCCTCCTGATTCGGATCGAGGTAGCGGCCGGGGTCGAAGGCGTCGGGGTCGGGAAAGTCCTCGGGCAGCCGGTTCGAGATGGCCGGTGTGGCTGCCACGTGATCGCCCTCGGTGATGTGGTGACCGCAGACCTCGAAATCGCCTCTGGCGACCCGCATCAGGATGATCAGCGGCGGATGCAGCCGCAGCGTCTCCTTCACTACCGCCTCCAGGCGCGGAATCCGGCGCAGCGCACCGAAACTCACCGGCGAGCCGTCGGCGTAGAGTTCGTCCAGCTCGGCGACGACGCCGTCCAGCAGCTCCGGGTGGCGCAGCAGTTCGATCACGGTCCAGGCCGCGGTGCCGGAGGTGGTGTGGTGGCCGGCGAACATCATCGAGATGAAGATGCCGGTGATCTCGCTGGCGCTGAAGCGCGGAGCGCCGTTCTCGTCGGGCACGGAGACGAGCACGTCGAGCATGTCGCGGTCGCCGCGCTCGGCGGGGGGACGGGCGGCCCGCTGGTCCATGATTCCCTGCACCAGATCGACGAGCGCGGCCCGGGCCTCGTCCCTGCGGCGGAAACTCTCGATCGGCGCGTAGGGGTCCACGTAGGCCAACGCGTCGGTGCCGCGTTCGAGTTCGTGGTACAGGTGCGCGAACCTGCCGTCCAGTTCGTTGCGGAATTTCGCGCCGATGAGGCAGGCCGAGGAAGTGTAGATGGTCAGCTCGGCGAAGAAATCGAGCAGATCGATCTCGCCCGCGTCGCCCCAGCGCGCCAGCATCCGCTCCACCTCGGCGGCGATCGTGGCCGCGTGCCCGCGCATGTGCTCGGCCCGCAGCGCCTGGTTGTGCAGCATCTCCTGACGGCGTTCCGGACTGGCGTCGAAGACCACGCCCTCGCCGAAGATCGGCTTCATGAACGGATAGGCGGCGCCCTGGTCGAGATCCTCGTCGCCGGCACGGAAGAAGAACTCGTTGGCTTCCGCCCCGGAGAGCAGGATGACCTGTTTGCCCGCGAGCTCGAAGGCGCCGATGTCGCCGCATTCGGCGCGCACCCGGCGCATCAACGCGATCGGATCGGAGCGGAACTCCTCGAGATGTCCGTGCTCGTGCTCGCCGCCGGAGACGCGCTGTGGTTTCACCAGAGTCATCGGAAATCCTTCCACAGATACCTGTCCAGACATATGCTGGACACGTGTCTGGACAGTACTACTGTCGACCGGACGCGAGCAAGGGATACGCGATCGCGTGATCACGCGCAGGGCCCTGCCGAAGGGGTGAAGAGTTGGACGCACGGCAACAGTCCTTCCGGGGGCGCTACCCGAACCTGTGGGCCACGTGGGTGACGATCCGGCTCAAACTCGCCGGGCTGGCGCTGGTTTCGACGATCGTGGCCGTGCTGTTTGTCGCCTCGGCGCTGTACACGGGTCGCTTCGAGCCGACCGCCACGGTCGTCGTCGATGCGCCGCGCACGGGCTTGGTGCTCGATCCCGACGCCGCGGTGCGCCTGCGCGGTGTCGACATCGGGCGCGTCGCGGCCGTCGAACCGCACGATGGCCGGGTGTGGCTGCGGTTGGCGCTCGACCCCGGCCTGCTGCGGATGGTCCCGGAGAACACCCTGGTCGATATCCGCTCGACGACGGTCTTCGGCGCGAAGTACGTCAACTTCGTGGCGCCCGCCCACCCGTCGTCGCGCCCGCTCGCGCCGGGGGCGCTGATTCGCGGGGAATCGGTGACGGTCGAATTCAACACGCTGTTCCAGCGACTCTCGACGCTGCTGGCGGCAATCGAACCGGCACGGCTGAACGCCACCCTCGCCGCGTTGAGCGCGGCGTTGCAGGGGCGCGGCGACACGCTCGGGGATCTGCTGGCGCGCACCGACGCCGTACTGCGAGAACTGAATCCGAGCCTGCCGCAACTCGGACTCGATATGGCCGCCACAGCCGAGGTCACCGGCCTCTACGCCGACACCGCGGGGGAGTTGCTGCGCACGGTCGGCAACGCGACCGCGACCGGCGTGACCGTCGCGGACCGGGCGGCGGACCTGGACGAGATGCTGCTCAACGTGCTGGGTCTGGCCGAGACCACCCGCGCGGTCTTCACCGAGAACGAGCAGCAGCTGGCGACGGCGGTCCGGCTGCTGCGGCCGGGCGCCGAGTTGCTGCACGACTATCGCCCTGTGCTGCGCTGCGTGATCATGGGCATCACCTCGGTCATGCCGTTGGCGAACGCGATATTCGGCGGGATGAAGCCGGGCGCGGTGTTCAACAGCAACTTCATGCTGGCCTCGGAGCCGTACAAGTACCCGGAGGATCTGCCGAAGGTCAACGCGACCGGCGGTCCGGACTGCTCCGGTATCGAACAGCGCACGCCGGGTTCGCACGCGGACTATGTCGTCACCGACATCAACGAAGGGCCGCCGTTCGTCCCGCCGACCAGCGCCCAGCTGCACACGAATCCACAGACGGTGTTCGAGATCTTCTTCGGTGGACTGCCCGGCGTGGGTCGCCGATGAGGAACGTCAGGCGTCGAGCACATGGGGCAGTCCCGCGCGGTAGCGATCGGCGTCGAGGAGCTTGGCCTGATCGAAGAGCGGCAGCGAGACCAGAGGGAAGATCGGCGTGCGCAGGCCGGGGTCGTCGGCGGCGTCCATGATCGCGTTGGCCGCGGCGCGGCCGGACTCGTTGGCGCCTTCCATGGTCGCGAGGTCGATGTGGCTGCGCACGTGGTCGCCGCCGAAGAACAGATTGGGTATGGCGCAGTGCGCCGACGGCCGATGCACGTAGGAGCCGGCGGTGTTGACCAGCAACGGTGTCGCATTGTCGATTTCGCCACCGCGCCAGCTGATTCCGGGATCGAGATGCCAGGAGTGGATGTCCTCGTCGCGCAGCCAGCCCGTCGCGGTGTTGAGCCATTCCTTCAGCTGGGCCCACACTTCCGCCGCGATCTCCGCGCGCGAGCACTCCTTGGCCGGTCGGCCGTACAGCAGACCGGGGGAGTCCCAGTCGGAGATGTCCACCGAGAGACACTCTCGCACCGAGCCGTCGCCGTAGCGTGCGGCGAAATCGCCGACCCACATGGGCGCTTGGCGCAATGCGGTGAGCGCCCACGGCGAACCGAGCGCGGCGATATGGCCCTCCGGCAGCTCGGTCGTCCTGGCGAGGTAGTACTGAATGCCGACCATCCAATCCGTCTGCAGGTGACGCATGCCCGCCAGTCGCGGGTCGGCGTCGAGGATCTGGTCGCTGAGCAGCGGCCGCGCTCGCTCGACCGGCATGGCGCAGACGTACCAGTCCGCCGTGACGGTGTCGGCCGCGCCGTTCGCGCCACGCACGGTCGCCGAGACGACGCGCCCACCGCGCAGTGCCAGCGCGCTCGCGCCCCGGTTCATGACGAAACGGACACCGAGCGAACGCAGGTAGCCGACCCAGGGATCGATCCACGCCTCGTTGGTCGGGCGGTTCAGAATACGGTCGATCCCCGCGGCGTACTGCGGAATCGCTCCGGTCGCGGCCAGCACCAACGCCTCGCCGATGGTGCCGATAGTGCGCGCCGAGCTGAGGTGCGGTTTCGCGGCGACGGTGATCCGGGTGAGCGCGCTGACCAAGTAGTCGCGGTAGGCGGGCGACTTGCCCTCGGCGCGCAGGATCTGCTCCCAGGTGATGTACTCCCATTGCCCGAAACGCCGCTGCTCGCAAGAGGTGAACCAGACCGTCATCTGCTTGGCGAAGAACGCGAGTTCGTGCGGCGGCAGCTCGGGAACGAAACCGAACGCGCTCATCAGAGTGTTCTGTAGTCGTTGCGGCGTCAGCTGGTCGATCGCGCCGAGCTCGACCGGCGTGAAAATCGGTGGGCGCCCGCGGAATCCGGCGACGGTGCCCTCCACCCGCACCAGGTTGCCCGCGACGCCGTCGTGGTTGCCGGGGAACGGAATGCGCCGCATGGTGTCGGGAAGGTTCTGGTAGCAGCCGGGGAAGAAGCGAAAGCCGTGCTCGCCGGGCAGATCGAGCCGGCCCTCCGTGCCGGTGCCCGGGACGCCCATGCTCCTGGCCTTGCCGCCGAGGAAGGCGGGTTCGTAGACGGTGACCTGGTATCCGCGCTCGGCGAGTTCGTGAGCGGCGGAGAGCCCCGCGACGCCGCCGCCGAAGATCGCGACCGTTCGCCCCGGCGCGGGCGCTCGCCGCGCTACGGGCGCGGCGGTGGCCATCGGAGCGCTCGCCAACAGGCCGGCGCCCGCCGCCAGCGCACCGCGTAGGACATCGCGACGGGTCGGGGAAATACCGGAAAACGGTCGCTGATCACGCATGTCGAACTCCTGGGACGGCGGCGGTGGCGGGCGTGATGGCCGGGTGCGCGCGGGACTGCCACCAGTCGGCGGCGGTGTCGCGGGCTTCGTGGAGGAGTTCGGTCAGCACCGGACCGACCGACGGCCAGGCCGCACGCAAGGCGCCAACGGCCAGCGCGGCGGCGAGGCCAGGGGTGAAGACGTCCTTCGGATCCTTTGTCCGGGAGAAGATCTCGGTCACCGCCCGTGCTAGCTCCGGGTCGCCGGTGGCGCGGCGGTACAGCTGAATCTCCAAGGGGCTCATGGGCGTCGCGCGAGACAACCGGTTCGTCCACTGGTAGATGCCGAGACATTCGGTGAGGCGCTGGGACTCCCAGGCGCGCAACGCCGCGTCCAGGCGCTGCGGTTCGTGCAGCACCGGGGCGGCGAGTTCGCCGAGCCGTCTGCCGTAGTGCAGCGCGTCCCGAATGCCCTGCGCCGTCACGGGATCCTTGAAATGACCGGCGTCGCCGGGCAAGGCCCACCCGGGCCCGCTGGATCCCCGGAAGTAGGAGACGAGCCCGGTCGCCGAGCGGACGCGACCCACGCGCTCGCATCCCGCGAGCCGCGCCGTCAACCCCGGAATCCGTTCGATCGCTTCCCGATAGCGTCGTTCGGCCCCGCCGGGTCCCGGACGGTCCTGGCTCGCGGGCGGTTGTACGAGGGCGAGCAGCAGCCCGTCGTCGCAGGGGAAGGCGGTGCCGAGATCGGCGCCGTCGCGCCACTGCGCGGCCACCCCGCGCCATTCGACCGCCGTGTCACGCCAGTAGGCGAAATAGCAGTCCCGCCCGCTCGGCGCGAAGAGCCGAGGGCGGGACGCACCGGCCAGCCGAGCCACCGTGCTGCGCCGTCCGTCGGCGCCGACGACGAGAGCGGCGCGCAATTCGTGCGTGCCGGACGAATCGGTGTACCGCACGCCCGCGCATCGTGTTCCTCGCCAGAGCAATTCGCCGACCCGCGCGCCATCCCGCAGCTGCGCTCCCGCGGCGACCGCGGTGGCCGCGAGCGCGGCGTCCAGGCCCGTGCGGCGCACACACAGCGCGTAGTCGACGCCGTCGACCGGCGCGAACGAGGAGCGAATGGCATGGCCCGCGCCCGCCGCGTAGGCCGTCCGCATCGGTGGCGCGCCCAACTCCGCGACACGATCGAGCGCACCGAGACGCCGCAGCTCCGCGACTCCGCCGGGCCACAGCAAGTGCGTGGAGAGCGTGTCGGAGGGAAGCCGAGTCGCTTCGAGCAGCACCACCCGCCGACCGGCCTGCGCGAACGCGGCGGCCGCCGCCGACCCGGCGCAGCGCGCGCCGACCACGACGACCTCGGTGTCCTCGACCGGGATGGCAGAAGCGCCGCTCATCATCGAACCGCCTCGGTCACTGCGTCTCGGACATGGTGTCCGATCGATGGTGCGGCTCGGCGCCTCTCGCTGTCAACGGCCGCACGGCAGAATGGAACTCATGGATCCATCCAGCGGACGACCTCGGCGACGCCGCACCGTCGCGCGACGTGCGGGCGGCGGATGCCTTCGCTGACGAGAGCCCCGAAGAACGCGCGCAAGCAGGTCGACGACCGGCGCGCGGAATTCGAGCGACGCGTCCTACGCGCCGTCGAAGAGCTGCTCGCCGACGGAACGCCTTACACCGAGATCGCGGTGCAGAAGATCGCCGCGGCGTCGGGTTCCGCGAGATCGACCTTCTACCGCTACTTTCCGGACAAGAGCCGGCTACTGATCCGCATGGCGGAGCTGGCGACCGCGGACCTGTTCGACGCGGCGGAGACGTGGTGGCGCGCCGATCACGGTGACCGCAGGGCGGGAGTGGTCGGTGCGATCGGCAGCATGATCGCGGGGTTCCGTGAACATCGCTATCTGCTGCTGGCGCTGAGTGAAGTCGCCGCCTACGACCGAGATGTGGGGCGGTACTGGAGAGGTCGGGTCGCGTCCTTCGTGGATGTGGTGCGCACTCGGCTCGAGACGGATCGCGCCGAGGGGCGAATAGATTCGTCCGTCGACCCGACCGCGACGGCGGTGGTGCTGACGGCGATGGTCGAGCGATCGATCACGGCCGCCTTCGCGGCGAATTCGGTCGTCACCGACGACGCGCTGGCGGAATCGCTGGGGCGGGCGATCTGGCTCGTCGTCTACGGTGACGCGCCGTGCGCGTGATCGGGACAGAAGAGACTGAGCCGCAACGACATTCGAGGGCAAACTATTCGTCGTCCAGGCCCGCGGACAAGTACGCCGCCGCCGCGAGCCACTGTCTGCACTGCGGGCCGTGCACCTCGTGGAACTGGAGTATCTCGCGGGCGCGGCGATAGGTGAGGCCACCGGGCTCGGCGCCGCAATCGGCGGCGGACACATCGCCCGCGGCGGGTGGTCGCAACGTCTCTACACCGGCGCCTCCGAAGAGCGCGTCCCGGTGGGGAGTTCGAAATGGCTGACTCATGTCGACCGCCCCTCGCGTCTGGCAAAGGGGAGGCGAATTGTCTGTCGACGCCGGCGCGAACTCCCTGCGCGCCTCCCCGCGTTACTCTTTGCCCGAGTTTAGGGCCGCGTACCTTACAGATGCAAGTACATCTGCACGAACGACGGCGAGGAATGGAAAACGGCGGCCGTCGACGGATGCCGACGGCCGCCGTTGTGGCGCAGCGGCTTTCCCAGGCGCGTCGCACTATTTCCTGATGCGTCAGTAATTTCGCCGACCCGGCGCGATTATCGATGACACGTCAGGATATTTCGGCGCGCCGGATATTTGCCGACTGGCCGGTATCCGCGGTGTGCGCGTCAGGGTTTGCGCGCGACGGCTCCGTATGCGGAAATGGGCCGGATCTCGCCCACCTCGGTATTCTCGGCGCGCCACTGGGTGATGGAGGTGAATCCGGGGTCGACCAACTCCAAACCGTCGAAGACGGCGCGAATCTGGGCCTGCGGGCGCGGCACGTACGGCACGCCGCCGGTGCCGGTGTAGTTCTCGCAGAGGGTCACGTACTCCTGGCTGTCGTCCGTGCCGTCCCACATCACCAGGTAGCTGCCCGACGGCACGGCGTCGAGCGCCGTGTGAACGATGCGCAGCAATTCGTCGTAGGTCTTGGCGTGGCCGAGCACGCCCATGAACATGACGGCGATCGGCTTGTTGAAATTGAGGACGTTCTGCGCGTCGGCGACGATCTGCTCCGTGTCGTGGAAGTCGCAGTCCACGTAGGTGGTGACGCCTTCCGGGGTGGTGCTGGTGAGCAGCGCCCTCGCGTGGGTCAGCACGAGCGGATCATTGTCGACGTAAACGATTTTCGCGTCGGGCGCCACGCTCTGCGCCACCTCGTGGGTGTTCTGCATGGTCGGCAGGCCGGTGCCGATGTCGAGGAACTGGCGGATGCCGACCTCGCTGGCCAGGTAGCTGACCGCGCGGATCAGGAACTGGCGCGACTGGACGGCCATCGTGGTGATGTCGGGGTCGACCTCGATGCCCGCATCACCTGCGACCCTGTCGATTTCGTAGTAGTCCTTGCCCCCCATCCAGTAGTTCCAGATTCGGGCGGAATGGGGGATGTCGGTCCGGATGAGCGGGCTCTGGTCTTCGGGCATCGCGTGTGACTCCTCGGGAACGTGCGTGCTGGCCGGATGTCCGCCGCCCTTGACCGATGTTCGGCGGCGCGCCGCGCGCGTCTTGCACCGAGGTTGTCGCGAATGGACGGTACATCCGATGTGCTCTGTGACAGTACAAGATTCGGGTGGTGTCAGCGGACTGGATCCGCCAGCTGATCACGGTCTTTCCGCGACTGACGAATCACCGGTCTCAAAGCCGACCGGTAGGTCCGAATTATTCTGCGCCGCATGGTGAACTTCGTGCTATCGTCCGGACGTGGGTGCAAATGCAAGAACGTTTGAGCGTGCATCTGCAAGCACCCAAGCGGATAGGTCCCTCACACTGGCAGTAACCGAGGAGTGGGAAATGTCGGGTACAACCACACACAAGATCACGAGCGCCTGGCGCAAGAGTTCGTACAGCGGGCCGAGCGGCGGCAACTGCGTCGAAGTAGCGGAGGTGTCCAATGGCCTGGTCGCCGTGCGTAACTCGCGCGACCCCGAGGGCGCGGTCCTCTTCTACACACGCCCCGAGATCGACGCGTTCGTTCGCGGAGCAAAGGCCGGGGAATTCGACGATTTGACTAGCTGAAAGGTAACATTGCGGTCGGTGCGGTGTGTCTCGAAACGACAAGTGTGTGACACACTGGTGGGCAACCTCGAGTATCGGAGACGAACTCCATGATCGCAGAACCCAACGACGACGGCCTCGTGCAATCGGTTGTCGCGGAGCATGGTCCGACTGTGCTCCGGATCGCCCTGGGTGGGCAGTTGCGCAAGCTACGCGAGAGTTGCAGCATCACCCGCGAGGCCGCCGGCGACGCGATTCGTGGCTCGCACGCCAAGATCAGTCGTCTCGAGTTGGGCCGCACCGGTTTCAAAGAACGCGACATCCGCGATCTCCTAACCCTTTACGGCGTAACCGATCCCGTCGAACGCGAGCGGTTCCTCGCGCTGGCCAGACAGGCGAACGAGCCCGGCTGGTGGCACCGCTACAGCGACTTGCTGCCTTCGTGGTTCGGCACCTACCTGGGGCTGGAGCAAGCGGCCAACAAGATCCGCACCTATGAGGCGCACCTTGTGCCCGGCCTGCTACAGACGCCCGAATACGCAAGGGCCGTCTTGTCTCTCGGCAACGACGACGCCGACACCGAACGACGCGTCGCCGTGCGCCAGCGCAGGCAGGAGATCCTGCACCGGACGGATCCGCCGATCGTCTGGGCGGTGATCGACGAGGCCGCGCTGCACCGTCCGGTGGGCGGGCCGCAGGTGCACCGCGAGCAGATGCAGCACCTCATCGCGCTGGCCGGCCTACCGAACGTGACCCTTCAGGTCCTGCCGTACTCGGCGGGCGAGCACGCGGCCGCGGGCAGCTCCTTCAGCATCCTGCGCTTCGCTCAGCCCGAGCTACCCGACATCGTGTACCTGGAGCACCTGACCAGCGCCCTGTACCTGGACCGCAGGCAGGATCTGGCGCTGTACCTCTCGGTGATGGACCGCTTGAGCGTGCAGGCCTTGCCGCCGCAGAAGTCGGTCGAGATGTTGGCATCGTACGCGTGACGATCGTCCGGCAGCGCTGAGGAGCGTCGCCGAAGATCATGTGGCGCCGCCGATGGTCTGCCAGTACGGCCGAAGACCTCGCGGTGTATCCGAGAAATCACCGAGTGCCGCTGGATGCGGTGCGGTGCCGTCGATAACTATCTGCCGTCGATAACTACCTGGCGCCGCTGATGCAGCTCGACGCCCTGAAGATCACGAGCGGTCTCTTTTCTGATTTTTGCCGCCTGGCTCGGGCCGAAAACGATTGACGGCGAGAAGATCCCGTTGTGGCTCGAGCGTCGTCGTCGGTCCGGACGACGCGAGAAGCGGCGAGGTCGCGCTGGGTGTCGCGCACACCGGCTCGGCGGACGGAGGTGATGTCCGGCCGTGTCCTGCCGCAGGCGAGATTCGCTGGCGCGCAGCGCTGTTCGGCCGCCGCGCGCGGTGATTAACCGGCTACTGCCTGATGAAGGTGGATGCGATGCGCCAGAACGTCGCCGGCTGCAACGCCTCGAGATCCCAGTCGTCCGCCATGGCGTGCGCCGTGGACACGATCCGATCGATGTCGAAATCGTTCCGGGTGGCCGCTCCGGTGGACTCGACGGCATCGATGACGAACGCGACTGCCGTTTCTCGTGAGTACGCGGTATTTCTGTGGCCGCTCGGGGCCGACGATGTGCTCATAGCTCTACCGTTCGCTGGCTGGTCGGCCAGTGCGGTGTCGGCGAACCCGATCCGGCCGCCTGTAAGTGGTTGGTCCATAAGAACGCCCCTGACTGTAGGCGGCAGCAAACCTCCGGCGACTTTTGCCCTCGGTTCGCCCACACGGCCTCCCCTGGTTGTCCTCTATATAGCTTTGCGGAACTGAGTTTAGGTCCGTGTGCCTTTCAGATGCAAGTACATCTGCACGATCGATTGTATTCGCGCAAAAGGTTTTTCACAGTTGTGACCAGCGCGGCCATGCGTTCCGACCGGGCGGTTCGCTGGATCGGCGCGGCAGCCTCCGGGTTCGCCCTCTTCCCAGTGTTCTTCCTCGTCAGGCCGGGTGTACGGCTGGCCAGGTCGGGCGGCGTTCGCCGCGGCGATGCGTCCCGGACCGTCCGACCGGCGCGTGCGCCTCGGCGGGGGCGCGCGGATGGCCGGACGCTCCGTGTGGCGAAGCGTCGTCATTGCGCCCCCGCGCGGCGAGGTCTCGAATGGTGAATCGGCAGCGTCGGGAAATCGTTTCGGATTCGGTGCGAAATCGCGGGTCGGCGGCGGCCGGATAAGTCGGCCGACGGAACCGTCTTGGGGATCCCGCTGGCCGAATCCGGTGCGTCACACGATAATCAGCAATCTATTGGCTACCAATATTGGCGACCGCATCGGCCGACGGCGTATCCCCGGCGACGAGGTCGAGCGTGGTGCGCACGGTGTTCGGAGCGGACAGCACGGCGGCGAGGACGGCCGCGACGTCGGCGCGGGCAATGCTGTCGCGACCGACCCGGTCCGCGCTCAGGGTGACCCGGCCGGTGCCCTCGGTATCGAGCAGCCGACCCGGGCGCACGATGGTCCAGTCCAGATCGCGGGCTCGAAGATCGTCCTCGGCTTGGGTTTTGGCATCGATGTAGGCGGCCCACACCTCGTCGGTGCCCGGCGCGGGCGGCTGACCGGCACCCATGGTGGAGATCTGCACGAAACGTCGTACTCCGGCCTGCTCCGCGGCCTCGGCGAGCAGCACCGAGCCGCCCTTGTCCACGGTGTATTTGCGGGCCGCGCCGCTGCCCTGCCCCGCGCCCGCCGCGAAGACGACGGCATCGGCCCCGGTCAGCGCTGCGGCGAGTGCGGTGCGGTCGGTTCGTTCCAGATCCAGCACGAGAGGGCGGGCTCCGGTGGCGGCGACATCCGCGGCGTGGACGGGGTTGCGAATCAGGCTGTCGACGGAGTGACCCACCGCGGCGAGCGATTCGGCGAGCAGCAGGGCGATCTTGCCGTGTCCACCGGCGATCACGATGCGCATGGGTGTCCTTTCCGGTAGCGGGTGGCGGTCGGTCAGCGTTCGGGTCCGCCCGGGTTGCACGACGCCTGCACGGTGGCCGGGTAGCCGACGGCGGGCCGCCACGGTTCGATATTCCAGCTGGGCTTGTTCGGCTGGACCAGACGCGCCCAGTCCCAGTGGCAGATGAACTGGTCGCGCATGCCGGGGGTGTCGGCGTCGGGGGACTGGGCGAGAACCTCCTGCCAGGCCCGCTCGTCCGAACCGGGATAGGTGGTGCGGCGACCGGCTTCCGAGGGGAAGACGAGCAGGCGGGCGCCGTCCACGTTCTCGGTCCACGCCACGTGGTCGACGAGGGGAATGCCCTCGTAGGGGTCGACCGTCGGCTGCGCCGCAAGGGGGGTGGCGGGTGAGGTGATCGCGATCGACGCGGTGGTCGGCGGTGCGGTCAGGCGCGCGGACGGCGTGGGCGAGCCCAGATCGGACGTCGTCGCGGTGGACGTGTTATCGCCGCCGCAACCGGCGACCGCGAGGGACAGCAGTAGCGCAACCGTCGCCCCGTGTACCACGCGCGGTCGGCGGTCGTGTGCTGTCCGCGTCCGCTGTCTCACTGTCGTTCCCTCCCGAGCGCTGTACTTGTCCGGCGTGGCCGCTGTGGGTATCCAACATGGCCGCCGTGGTGTCCGGCGTGGCGCGGACGTCCCGGTCGAGCGTAGTCGTGCGCGGCCGGACGACGTCCGTCGATGGCCCGCATGTGGCGGGGGTAGGTCGCCCTGAGCGGGACACCGAATGTGGTGTCTTGCCCCGCCGGCATCGATACGGCAATCATCGGTCGATGAATCGCGCACTGATCTTGGGGGGCGTGCTCGGGGTCGTGATCTCGGTGCTTGCGCCCGCGGGCACCGGCGCGGCGAACCCTGCCGGACTGCCCGGCTCGGTCACGGAGGTGTCCCCGTTGCCACAGGTCGTCGAAGTGGCGGACGCGGGCGCCGGGCTACGGCTTGTCTACTGGTCGCGCGGCCCGCACGGGCCGATGCAGAGCAGCGGCGCGATCTATCTGCCGCCGGGTCCGCCGCCGCCCGGCGGATGGCCGATCGTGGCCTACGCGCACGGCACGGTGGGGATCGCCGACCACTGCGCGTTCACGGTGCAGCCGCGCCGCCTCTATCTCGACACCGTCTATCCGGAGTTGCTGCGCGCCGGCTACGCCGTGGCGCTCTCCGACTACGTCGGCCTCGGCACCCCGGGCACGCACCCGTATCTGGATGGACCGTCGCAGGCGCGCAGCATGATCGACGGGGTGCGCGCCGCGCGGACTGTCGTGCCCGAGCTGAGCGACCGGTGGGCCGTGCTCGGTCAGTCCCAAGGCGGGCAGACCGCCTTGTTCACCGCGCGCATCGCCCCGGAGGACGCGCCCGAGCTCTGGTTGCGCGGCGCGGTCGCCACCGGGCCGCCGTCGAATCTGGAGAACATCGCGCCGCTGCTCGGCCCCTGGGTGCCGCGGCTTCCGCTCCGGATGACGACCGCCTATTTCGCCTCGATCCTCGTGGGGTTGCGCGAGACCGCGCCCGAAGTCGACGTGGACAGCTATCTGACTCCCGTGGGCCGGGATGTGCTCGCCCTGGTCGAGCGCGAGTGTGTCGCCGAGGCCGACGCCATGGTGCGCGATATCTCGATCGGCGAGATGCTGGCGAAGCCGCTGGCGGATCCGGCGCTGCTGGCCGCGGCGCGCTCGATGCTGCGGATACCGACCGAGGGCCACACGGTGCCACTGTTCATCGGCCAGGGTCTGACCGATCGCGACGTGCCCGCGCCCCTGAGCGCAGCCCTGGTCGCGGAGCTGACGTCGGCAGGCGCGGATCTCCAGGTGGCGGTCTATCCCGGCGACCACCTCGCTACCGCCCGCGACTCGCTGCCGGACACGATGGCCTTCCTCCATCGGGTGCTGGACAGTCCGTGAGGCACGGCGCGTCACCTCGCGTTCAGGTCCACAGCGACCGGCACGGCAACCTGCGCAGCTCGGGTCCGACCTTGCCGTCCACGGTGACGGTGAGGCCGGCGTGCAGCGCCGCGCTGGTGAATTCCCACGCCTCGGTGCTGGTCGCGGCGTACGCGAGCACGATCTCGTCCTCGGGGGTCGGGCCGTCGAAGTAGACGGTCACGCGCCGGGTCAGCGCGTCCGCGACACCCGACCAGCGATCCGCGATGCGCTGTGTGCCGTCCATGCCACCGTCTCCTTCCGGTCCGGCGCGGCCGTACGCCGGTTACTCGACGGTAGGTCCGGGACCATAGCAAAGAACATGTTCCATCCCACTGGCTGGACAAGTCACAGGCCGCGCGGCGCTTCGGTGGGGATTCTCACGAGTATGTGTGCGCGGCGGTCACAGCGTGTCGCTGCCCGAACTGTGAATTGTCAACATGTTGCGCACCGCGTCTGCCATCCCCACCGTCCGTTGATGAGGATGTTCTCCAACGTTGGACCCACTGGGGAGGCACAAGTCCATGAGGAAGGCCCTGCGTTCGATGCGCGCGCTCGGTGTCGCCGCGCTCGGAGCGATGATGGTCGTCGCCGGAGCGGGGGTGACCCACGGCGAACCGCTGTATCCGGCCCCCGATCCGGATCCGTTCTACGCCTCGCCCCCTGACCTGGCCGACAAGAAGCCCGGCGAGGTGCTGGCGGTGCGCCAGATGCCGCCGCTGCCGATCTTCCCGGACACCACCGTCACCGTGGTGCGGTTCCGTTCGACCAGCTCGCAGGGCAAGCCGATCGCGGCCACCACCACGGTGCTCACCCCGACGGCGCACCGCAAGGACGGCCCGCTGCTGTCCTTCCAGCACATCATCAACGGGCTCGGCGCCGAGTGCTCGGTGTCGCGGGTGCTCTACACCGGCGATCCGAATCTGATCGTGCGCGAGGCGCCCGGCTGGAACGTGCTGCTGCAGCGCGGCTGGAGCGTGGCCCTCCCCGATCATCTCGGCCCGCAGTTCGCCTACGGCGCGGCGAAGCTGGGCGGTCAGATCACCCTGGACGGCATCCGCGCGGTGAAGCAGGTGTCCGATCTGCAAGTGGCGCAGAGCCCTACGGCGATGGTCGGCTACTCCGGCGGCGGGATGGCCACCGCGTGGGCGGCGGCGCTGGCGCCGGAGTACGCACCGGAACTCCAGCTCGCGGGTGCCGCGATGGGCGGGGTGCCGATGAACCTGGTCAAGATGATGGAGGGCCTCGGCCTCGGTTCGCACCCGGTGTTCGGTCTGGCCTTGGCCGCGGGCCTCGGCCTGGAGCGTGAGTACCCGGAGCGGTTCCCGCTCAGCGAGCAACTCAACGACCGCGGGCTGGCCGCGCGCGACGCCATGGCCAACAGCTGCACCAACGACATCATCGCCGCGGGCGCGGGACGTGGCGCGATGGACTTCGCCAAGACGACCTCGATGATCGACAACCGCGACGCGCGAGCGGTGGTGGAGGAGAACAGCCTCGAGCTGCACGCCGGTGTGCCGCGCACGCCGGTGTTCGAATGGCATTCTCCGATCGACGGATTGGTTCCGGTCGACGCGATCGTCAACACCGACCGCAGGTGGTGCGCGGCGGGCGTGCGGGTGCAGGCCGAGCAGATCGCGGTGCCCGATCATCTCACCGCCGCCGTTCTCGGCATCCCTGCCGCACTGGGCTGGCTCGACGCCCGCTTCCGCGGCGAGTCCGCGCCGAGCAACTGCTGAGCCCGGTGGGGGGGGGGGGGGGGGGGGGGGGGGGGGGGGGGGGGAGAGA